>JBBRLP010000153.1:0-11824 GCA_038231295.1 Chthonomonadales bacterium | reverse complement strand
TCGCGGGTGTTGGGCGCGGTTTCGGGCAGGTGTGTGCGCCGGTTCAATTCCTGGCGTGCTGTCTCATCAAATTGGACACGGTACATGGCGTGAAAACCCTCCACGCCTTTCTACGAACGAACTAAGGCCTTCTACTTAGATCATACAGGCATCGCAGGCAAAATCGCGGATGGCCTGAACGACGTGATTGAATTAAACGAGAGGCTTTGCGCCGAACTCGGACGTATCGGAAGGATCGTCGGGAAGGAAGGCAAAACAACTCAGCGAGCCTCCCTCGGCAATGCTGGCGGCTCCTGGCGAGGCTGCATCGATTCGGTCAACACGCTTATCGTTGACCTTGTCCAGCCGACCACTGAAGTAGCGCGAGTCATCGGTGCAGTTGCCAATGGAGACCTCTCTCAGACGATGGCGCTGGACATCGAAGGCCGGCAGCTCACCGGCGAGTTTATGCTGACGGCGAAGACGGTCAACACGATGGTCAACCAGCTCGGCGCATTCGCCTCGGAAGTGACCCGTGTCGCGAGAGAAGTAGGAACCGACGGCAAGCTCGGTGGTCAGGCGGATGTCAAGGGTGTCTCAGGAACGTGGAAAGACCTCACCGATAACGTCAACTTCATGGCAAGCAACCTTACCGGTCAGGTGCGAAACATCGCAGACGTCACCACAGCGGTTGCAAACGGAGACCTGTCGAAGAAGATTACCGCCGATGCGAAGGGCGAAATCCTCGACCTCAAGAACACCATCAATACCATGGTTGACCAGCTAAACTCCTTCGCTTCGGAAGTTACCCGCGTTGCCCGTGAAGTAGGAACCGACGGGAAGCTCGGTGGACAAGCCGATGTCAAGGATGTTTCGGGAACGTGGAAAGACCTGACGGATAACGTTAACTCGATGGCCTCTAACCTGACAGGTCAGGTGCGAAACATCGCTGCGGTTACGACGGCTGTTGCAAATGGCGATCTCTCCAAGAAGATCACGGCAGACGCCAAAGGCGAAATCCTCGAACTCAAAGACACCATCAACACAATGGTAGACCAGTTGAACGGGTTTGCCTCGGAAGTTACTCGTGTGGCGAGAGAGGTTGGAACGGACGGAAAGCTGGGCGGGCAGGCGGTCGTGCGGGGCGTCTCCGGAACCTGGAAAGACCTCACCGACAACGTGAACCTGATGGGCAACAACCTGACCAACCAGGTGCGAAACATCGCTGCGGTCACGACTGCTGTAGCTAACGGCGACCTCTCGAAGAAGATCACGGCGGATGCGCGGGGCGAAATCCTCGAACTGAAAAGCACAATCAATACGATGGTAGACCAGTTGAACGGGTTTGCCTCGGAAGTTACTCGTGTGGCGAGAGAGGTCGGAACGGACGGAAAGCTGGGTGGACAGGCGTATGTGGCTGGAGTCGGCGGAACGTGGAAAGACCTGACGGATAACGTTAACTCGATGGCCTCTAACCTGACAGGTCAGGTGCGAAACATCGCCGCAGTCACCACCGCTGTCGCCAACGGCGACCTTACCAAGAAAATCACGGTTGATGCCAAGGGCGAAATTCTCGACCTCAAGAACACCATCAACACAATGGTAGACCAGTTGAACTCCTTCGCTTCGGAAGTTACCCGCGTTGCCCGCGAAGTAGGAACCGACGGCAAGCTGGGCGGGCAGGCGGATGTCAAAGGCGTTGCCGGAACGTGGAAAGACCTCACCGATAACGTCAACTCCATGGCGGAAAACCTCACCAGTCAGGTGCGCGGTATCGCCCGAGTCGTGACCGCCGTCGCCAACGGCAACCTCAAACAGAAACTCGTTCTGGAGGCGAAGGGCGAAATCGCGGAACTGGCAGACACTATCAATGCCATGATTGATACGCTGGCAACCTTCGCGGATCAGGTCACCTCCGTTGCCCGCGAAGTCGGCATCGAAGGAAAACTCGGCGGACAGGCGAGTGTGCCGGGAGCCGCAGGAACGTGGCGCGACCTTACCGACAACGTCAACCGTCTGGCAACCACACTCACCACACAGATACGCGCTATCGCCGAAGTTGCCACAGCGGTTACGACGGGAGACCTCTCCCGCTCCATCACCGTCGAGACAGCCGGAGAAGTCGCTTCCCTCAAAGATAACATCAATGAGATGATCCGCAACCTGCGCGATACCACACGAATCAACATGGAGCAGGACTGGCTGAAAACCAACGTCGCCCGCTTCACGCGCCTGCTGCAAGGTCAGCGCGATCTGATGACGGTCTCGCGCCTTATCCTCTCGGAACTCGCCCCGCTCGTCTCCGAACAGCACGGCGTCTTCTACATCAACGAGGCGAATGGCAATGGCGAGCCGCTGCTGCGGCTTCTTGCCAGCTACGGCTATCAGGAGCGCAAACATCTCGCGAACCGGTTCCACCCCGGCGAAGGACTGGTTGGTCAGTGCGTTCTGGAGAAGCAGCGTATCCTCCTCACCGACGTACCTGACGACTACATCAAGATCGCCTCGGGTCTCGGCGAAGCCGCGCCGCGCAATATCGCCGTCTTGCCCGTTCTGTTCGAGGGCGATGTCCTCGCCGTCATCGAACTCGCCTCCTTCAATCGCTTCAGCGAGACACACCTGACCTTCCTCGACCAGTTGACGGAAAGTATCGGTATCGTTCTCAACACCCTGGCGGCCAACATCAAGACGGAAGACCTGCTGAAACAGTCGCAGTCGCTGACGCAGGAACTGCAAAATCAGCAGCAGGAGCTTCAGGATACCAACAAGCGGCTGGAACAGCAGGCGCAGTCCCTTCAGGCATCGGAAGAGCTGCTCAAACAGCAGCAGGAAGAACTTCAGCAGACCAACGAAGAACTTGAGGAGAAAGCGCAGCTTCTCTCCGAACAGAACCGCGAGGTCGAGCGCAAGAACCGACAGATCGAGCTGGCACGGCAGGAACTGGAGGAGAAAGCCGAACAGCTCTCCATCACCTCCAAATACAAGTCGGAGTTCCTCGCCAATATGTCGCACGAGCTGCGGACGCCGCTCAACAGTCTGCTCATTCTCTCCCGTCTGCTCTCCGAAAACAGCAGCGGTAACCTGTCGGTCAAACAGGTCGAGTACGCCTCTACAATCCATTCGGCGGGCAACGATCTGCTCGCGCTCATCAACGAAATCCTCGACATGGCGAAGATCGAGTCCGGTACAATGGAGGCGCAGATCAGCGAAGTGCCGTTCGTTGAACTGAAGGACTACGTAGATCGCAACTTCCGGGAGGTCGCTCAGGACAAGGGACTCGGCTTCGCGATCACGCTGGGCGAGACGCTTCCGCGCTCCGTCTACACCGATTCGCAGCGTCTCCAGCAGATCATTCGTAATCTGCTGTCCAACTCCTTCAAATTCACCGAGCAAGGCAATGTCTCTCTGGACATCGAGCCGGTGACACGGGGCTGGAGCCGCCACATGGAGAGCCTGAACCGCGCCGATCTGGTCATCGCCTTCTCTGTCTCGGATACGGGTATTGGCATTCCTGTCCATCGTCAGAAGATGGTCTTCGAAGCCTTCCAGCAGGGCGACGGCACCACGAGCCGCAAATACGGAGGAACCGGACTGGGACTTTCGATCAGCAGAGAGATCGCCAAACTGTTGGGCGGCGAGATACGCCTCGTCAGTACGCCGGGCGTAGGCAGCGCCTTCACCCTCTTCATTCCGCAGAACTTTGTGCCTACCAGCGCCAACCGGACCCGCATCGAAGAGCCGCCACAGGGCAGTCCCGGCGGCGAGGACGACGGAGGGACGAACTACCGCCTCCCCGCGCCTCCGATGGAGAGCGAACCAGTGACGGAATCCTCCTCCGCGCCTCCCGCCTCTCTCCTGGAAGCGGACATCAGCGACGACCGCCAGAGCCTCAAGGAAGGCGACCAGACGCTGCTGATTATCGAGGACGACCCGACATTCGCGGAGATACTCCTCGATCTGGCACGAGAAAAGGGGTTCAAGGGCATCGTCGCGACCTCCGGTGAGGCAGGGACAGCTCTGGTGCGCCGCTATCAGCCGAGCGCGATCACGCTGGACATTCGGCTGCCCGATGTGGACGGGTGGACCATCCTTGACCGGCTCAAACACGATCCCACGACCCGGCATATCCCTGTCCACATCATTTCGGGAACGGAAGACCCGATGCGCGGTCTGCGGCAAGGAGCCATCGCCCATCTGCAAAAACCGGTCAGCCGTGAGGCTCTGGATGAGGCTCTTGTGGACATCAAAGGATTCCTGGATCAGAAGGTGCGCCGTCTGCTGCTCGTAGAGGACGATGCGGTGCAGCGCAACAGCATCGTGGAACTGATTGGAAACGGTGACGTAATCACAGTCGCGGTTAGCAGTGGAGCGGAGGCGCTGGAAGCGATCAAGGCGGAGCATTTCGACTGTATGGTACTCGATCTGGGACTGCCGGACATGACGGGCTTCCAGCTTATCGAGAAGATACGTAAGGAAGAGAAACTGGTAGACCTGCCTATCGTGATCTATACCGGCAAGGCGCTGACGCGCAAGCAGGAGACCGAACTTCGTCGTCTGGCGGATTCCATCATCGTCAAAGATGCTCGTTCTCCAGAGCGCCTGCTGGATGAAACGACGCTGTTCCTGCATCGGGTGCAGTCGAACCTGCCAGCAACGCAGAAACAAATGCTCGAACAGGCGCGTCTGGTAGATCCCGTCCTGGCGCACAAGAAGGTGCTGGTCGTGGATGATGATGTCCGCAACATATTCGCTTTGACCAGCCTGCTGGAACAGCGACAAATGCAGGTACACTTCACCGAGAATGGAAAAGACGCGATCGAACTGCTGCAGAACGAAAGCAGTATAGATATCATTCTGATGGACATTATGATGCCCGAAATGGACGGTTTTGAGACGATGCGTTCCATTCGGAAACTGCCTCAGTTCAAAACGATGCCTATCATTGCTCTGACGGCGAAGGCGATGAAAGGGGATCGGGAGACGTGCATCGAGGCAGGCGCTTCGGACTACATCTCGAAACCGGTAGATACCGAACAGCTCCTCTCTCTACTGAGGGTCTGGCTGTATCAGTAAGTGGCTCCAGGTCCCGAATGCGCCGCTCTGCTGTATAGCGCATTCGGTTCCCTCTCTATAATCAGACCGCCACTCATCTCGGACGCCGATTCTCTCCGGTCACTTGGGGCGAAACGAGCGTGATTCGGAGACACTGTGCGCGAAGAGTTCGATGAGGTAAGAATGCAGGACAGGACGGGGAAACCTCCCCATATCGAAGATATCGAGACGGAACTGTTATTAGAAGCCGTGTATCGCCACTATGGACAGGATTTCCGGGAATATGCGCCTGCGTCGCTGAAAAGACGGATTGCCATTGCGATGCGTCAGGAGAAAGTAGCGACCATCTCCGGCCTCCAGGAAAAGGTGCTGCATGACACGGCGGCTATGGAACGTCTCCTGCTGACCATCTCGATCAACGTCACCTCGCTCTTCCGCGATCCGAGCTTTTTCCTGACCCTGCGCGAAAAAGTAGTTCCAGCATTGGGAACCTACCCCTTTCTGCGGATATGGCACGCGGGCTGTTCCACCGGGGAAGAGGTCTACTCGATGGCGATCCTCCTTGAGGAGGAAGGGCTATACGACCGCTGCCGTATCTATGCGACGGATATGAACACGGCGGTACTCAAACAGGCACACAGCGGGATCTTTCCGGTTAGCACCATGCAGGAGGGTGCGGCGAATTACACCCATGCGGGAGGAAAACGATCGCTGTCGAAATACTATACCAGCAGTCATGGAGAGGCGATCTTCCGAAACTCGCTGAGAGACAATATCATCTTTTCCCAGCACAATCTGGCGCTTGAAGGCTCCTTCAACGAGTTCCACTTGATTCTATGCAGGAACGTTATGATCTACTTTACCAAACCGCTTCAGAAGCGAGTGCATACCCTGTTCTATGATAGTCTGACGATGTTTGGTGTGCTGGGAATCGGCAGTAAGGAGACCATGCAATTTACGCCGCATGAGAAGGATTATGAGCAGTTGGTTCCTGGAGCGAAGTTATACCGTCGTATTCGCTAAAACGGACTTCCTGTCCTTTAGAGCCTGTAGGGGCGAGGTAGATAGGAAGTCAGGACTCAGGTCAAGTAGGCCGCACCTCTCCTCGGTCAAGATGCCGAGCGCTGAACAGTGAGGGTTGTGTTGAAGTATGAGATCGTCGTCATAGGAACATCCTGGGGTGGGCTGGACGCAATGGAGACGCTCTTTGCGGCACTGCCGACTAGCTTTCGGACGCCTATTGCGGTCGTGCAGCATCGTGGCGTCCTGTCCACAGAGACCCTGTCGGCTACGCTGCGGCGACACACACCTCTGGCGGTGCGCGAACCGCAGGACAAAGAGCCGATTCGACCGGGGCATATCTACCTAGCTCCTCCAGACTATCACTTGCTGGTGGAGAAGGGGAGTTTCGCGCTCTCCACGGAAGCCCCGGTCTGTCACGCACGCCCTGCGATTGATGTGCTGTTTGAATCGGCGGCGGATGCCTATGCCGACCGAGTCATCTGTATCGTGATGACAGGCTCCAGCCGCGACGGCGCGGAGGGCGCGGCCTACATTCAGGCACGAGGCGGAAAGGTGATCATTCAGTCACCGGACAACGCAGTCAGTCCCGTCATGCCACAGGCGGCTATCGAAGCCACTCATGCGGACTGGATACTTCCTCTCTCCGAGATTGGGCCGCTGCTGATTGCACTGGATATGCCGGAAAGCAGCGAACTGCGTGGAGTCGGGCAACAGAAACAACAATCTCTTGATGATGACCGTTAGGAAGTGTTAGGACAGGAATCCACGTATGCTTCTCGAACCAAAAGTGAACATTCTGATCGTTGACGATCGCCCGGAAAACCTGATTGCTCTGGAATCGGTTCTGGAGGATCTCGGGCAGAATCTCGTCCGGGCGACCTCGGGCATGGAAGCGCTGAAATGCGTCCTGAATCAGGACTTCGCGGTGATTCTTATGGACGTTCAGATGCCCGGAATGGATGGCTTCGAGACGGCAACACTGATGCGGGCCAGAGAAAAGACCCGGCACATTCCCATAATTTTCCTCACCGCGATCAACAAGACAGCCAACCACGTTTTCCAGGGTTACTCCGTCGGAGCGGTAGACTACCTCTTCAAGCCCTATGAGCCGGACGTTCTCCGGGCGAAAGTGGCAGCCTTTGTGGAGATGTCCCGTAACTTCACCAGACTGCGCGAGGAGATCGCTCAGCGTGAGATGGCAGAAGCGCGTCTGGACTCCTCGAACGCCATGCTGGAGACGATCAGCCGTGCGCTGATGATCTATATCGCGGACGGACACCCGACCCACGCCTTTGAGCATATTGTACAATCGCTTCTCACGCTGACGGAGAGCGAATTCAGTTTCCTCGGCGAGATTCTCTATACGGCGAAGGGGCAGCCCTATCTGAAATACTTCACGACTGGAGTGAACGGGCAGCGATCCTCCTCCGAAGATCAGAATAGCAAGCCCGTTCCGCCGCTCCTGCAGGCCACCGATATGAAGCAGCTCTGCCTGACGATTGAGGCAACTGGCAAGCCCCTCATCGCGAACATTCCCTCCGAATATCCAGAACTGACAATCTTTCGAGAACACGGGAGCCAACTGAGTTCACTGGTGGCGCTTCCGATCTATAAAAAAGGCAATCTGCTGGGTGTGCTGGGTCTGGCGAACAGCCCTGGCGCTTATGACGAGGAACTGGCCGTCTCCCTCGAACCTCTGTGCAATACCTGTGCGGGCATCATTGACGGCTACCGCAACGCGCAGAAACGGCAGCAGGCAGAAGAGCAGGTCCGCAAACTCAATGAAGACCTCGAATGTCGGGTTGAGGAACGAACGGCAGACCTCGAGTCCGCAAACCGGGAACGCCAGGCAGAAGTAATGCAGCACCAGCGGGCGAAAGAGATTCTCGCGAAACACCAGGAACACATCGAAGCCCTGAACGCCCGTCTGCAACGTTCGATGACGGAAACCCATCATCGTGTGAAAAACAATCTTCAGATTGTGGCCGCTATGCTGGATATGCGCCTGATGGACGGTACGCCGACGATCCCCACAAAAGACATTCAGCAGCTCGGCCACCATGTGCGTTCGCTCGCGGCGGTACATGATCTGCTCACCCACGAATCCAAAGAAGGAGACGGCCAGGCACACTATATCTCCGCGCAGGCGCTCCTGAATGAACTGATCCCGATGCTGAAGGCCACCACGTCCGACCGTATGATCCAGTACGACATCGCGGATATCCGGCTCTCCGCACGGCAGGGAACTTCCCTCGCCCTGATTGTCAATGAACTTGTCAGCAATGCTATCAAGTACGGGAAGGACATCATCGGTATCAGTTTCAGTCTGGTCGAGGGGGGCGCGGTTCTGGAGGTGTCTGATAACGGGCCGGGTTTTGCGGCAGACTTCGATCCGGTGAAAGCCGCGAATACCGGTCTTGACCTCGTGCAGCACCTGAGTCACTGGGATCTGGGCGCAACGGTAGCGTTCGAGAACGGGGACGAGGGTGGGGCCAGGATTCAGGTGACCATTCCCATCGCGATTGAACAGATCGAAGAGGATACTCTGCACGCTCCCCCGCTCCACGCGTGATTTGCAGGGCAGGAAACTCCTTCGCCTCCGTCGCATAAGTCCGTGATGTCCTGAACCTGCACCGGGAGGAAGCCTCATGCGTCTGCGATGGTTCGTTATCTGGTTATTTTGCCTGCCTGGCTTCCTTCATCTCTGCCCCCACTCCTTGAACGCGGGCGGTAAAGTCCAGCACAGGCTCTATGTCAGCGTTCCCGGCATTCGAAACGAACAGGGATGGGGTGGGGTAGGGCTGCTGGTTTACGACTGCGACAACGGCCATAAACTTCTCAAGCGTATTCCCACCCTGCCCGTCGTACCTGGCCAGGATGCGGAGGCGGTGAAAGGCATCTGCGCGAATGCCAGCACAGGCCGCCTCTATCTGACCACGACACGCCGACTCCTCTGTCTGGATCTGATCTCGGAGAAAATTCTCTGGGATAAAAGCTACCCTGGAGGCTGTGATCGGCCCTCGCTCACCCCGGATGGCGCTACGCTCTACCTCCCCATGCTGGAAGGCCCCTCGTGGCACGTCGTGGATGCGGCCACCGGGAACCTGATTGAGACCATCCAGACGAACTCTGGCTCCCATAACACCGTCTGTGGCCTGGACGGCAAGTTCGCTTATCTGGCGGGCCTGAAATCTCCTCTGCTCTCTGTCGTGGACACTCACACACAGACCGTTGTGAGAACGGTCGGGCCGTTCAGCAATGTCATCCGCCCCTTTACCGTCAACGGCAGGCAGAGCCTCTGTTATGTCAATGTCAACGAACGGCTTGGCTTTGAAGTCGGCGATCTGCGAACCGGCAAAGTTCTCTATCCGGTAGATGTGACGGGCTATGCGAACGGCCCCGTCAAACGGCATGGCTGCCCCAGCCACGGCATCGGCCTGACACCGGACGAGAAAGAACTCTGGCTCAGCGACGGTTTCAACAATCGCATCCACATCTTCGACCTTACCCACCAGCCTCCCACCCAGAGCGCTTCGATTCCCCTGCGCGACCAGCCTGGATGGATCACCTTCAGCCTGAACGGTCGGTATGCCTATCCTTCGACAGGTGAAGTCATTGAGACCCGAAGCCGCCGCATAGTCACCGCCCTGGCAGACGAAGCGGGCAAACCTGTCCAGAGCGAGAAACTTGTGGAAGTGGATTTTGCGGATGGTAAACCCCTCGTCGCGGGCGATCAGTTTGGACTGGGGCGCAAACGCTGAGGCAACTCTATCGGCATCCTCCTCTGGAAACGCAAAGTCAAAAGTCACGGCATCGGCGCGTTTACACCCTGGACGAAGGTGAACGGTACGCCCCTCTGAATCCCCGCCTGCCTGCTCCCCGTTGCTGCCCGGTGGCCCTACCGCATTCCCAATGCGCTGCTCCCATGTCGCCGGAACAGGAATCCCGACAGGGATTCGCGAACAACATAGAGCAGACGTACCTGCATGTAATCCAGGGGAGACGGCGATGATTATCCGCGACAACGAATTTGTAGAGATCGAGACTCCGACCGGGCCGATGCGGACGCATCTCTTCTCGCCGGTGGCGGCAGGGCGCTACCCCGGTCTGCTCCTCTACTCCGAGATTTTTCAGGTCACCGGGCCGATTCGACGCACGGCGGCGCTACTGGCGAGTCACGGCTTTCTCGTCGCTGTCCCGGAGATTTACCACGACCTCGAACCGCCGGGAACCGTGTTGGCCTATGACACGGCCGGGGCGGAGTGCGGCAATGCACACAAAATCGCCAGGCCAGTGGCGAGCTACGATAGCGACGCCCGCGCCGCTCTGGAGGCATTGCGCCGAGCCCCACGCTGCACCGGAAAATTGGGCGTGATAGGCATCTGCATCGGGGGGCATTTGGCGTTCCGGGCCGCGATGAATCCCAAAGTGGCGGCGACGGCCTGCTTCTATGCGACGGACATCCACAAGCGCAGTCTGGGGCAGGGGATGCACGACGACAGCCTTGACCGCATCGGGGAGATACAGGGCGAACTGCTGATGGTGTGGGGACGGCAGGACCCGCACGTTCCCCGCGAAGGCCGCGCCCTGATCTACAACGCCCTGAGCGATGCCGGAACGAATTTCCAGTGGCATGAGTTCAATGCGGCGCATGCCTTCCTCCGCGATGAAGGCCCGCGCTACGACCCTGCCGCCGCCCATATCTGCTATGGCATGGTTCTGGAGCTTTTCAAACGCAAACTTGGGGAAGGCGACATCCCGGCAGATCGTCCTGCCTCCTCTGCCTCCGAAACCAGACACTGACGCGACGAATCCTGGGTACTTTGAGGCTATGACCTCATTCGTCCCGCAGGCTCCAGGTTGCGGGACAATTGGCTGACCATGATGGCACAATAATATTCATCGTATTTCACTGCCTGCAAGAGCGAGCGGACGCGGGAGATAAACGCATGTTCGATGGAACGCATCTCAACAACCTATTTCTGATTTGCCGGTATGAAAATGCAGGAGGGGTGTCACACAATGTCCGATGTTATTGATTCTCCTTCCCTCTCGTCTGCTGGTCAGGAGACTCCTTTGAAAGGCAAGCGGGTTGTGATCTGTGAAGACGAGGGAATGGCGCAGATGCAGTTCCGGCGCACACTGGAACGTGCCGGTCTGCAAGTGGTCGGTCAGGCGACAAATGGGCCGCAGGCAGTTGCTATCGTCCTGAAAGAGCGACCGGATATCGTTCTGATGGATCTCTTCATGCCTGAGATGGATGGGCTGGAAGCATCGAGACAGATACTTGCCACCTACTCGGTATGTATTATTCTGCTGACCGGTCACGACAAAGAGAGCGTGGAGAACGAACTGAAAGATATCGGGATCAGTGGCTATCTTTCCAAACCCGTTCTGAGCGCTGCCCTCATGTCAACTCTTCCTGCCGCCCTCGAACAGTTCTGTCGTCGAAACTAGAGTGCCTGCAATCCGCAGTCTCTGTTGCAGCCTCCCATCTTCTGAGAGACACTTCGGCATTAATTTCTGCCGCGAGGGAATCTGTGATTCGGAAAGGTCGCAGTAAACTGCATTCTGTTGGGCTAATAGCCTGGAAAAGCCCAGATTTCGGCCTGAATCCGGGGTCTGAGCAACTGATTTTGGCTTGTCAACCGCCGTTTATTGCCTCCAACGAGGATTTCCCGGTGTTACGGGCTGTCGTCCGTACATATAAAGCGATATTGGCCTGTCCAAGAACGGTTTTGAGATCGAAACAGGCACTTCCCAAGTGTCC
>JBBRLP010000152.1:0-11975 GCA_038231295.1 Chthonomonadales bacterium | reverse complement strand
GACAAATAGTGGGGTTACCATGTTGAGCAGATTCCCCTCTGGTATTGCTACCGACGGGGATAATCTGGCAAGTTGGTCGGCTCTGCAAAGTGCAGGCTGAACCAACGCGATATCTCGACCCCACTATTCGTCAATGAGCCAATTTTAGCAGGGGGTAATGCAGCCAATCGCCTGCCGAGGTTAAAGCCTTCCTGTGTATCCTGATCCACAATACTCAGGTGGTCGGTGTCAAGGATTACCATTTGAATCAGGCTTCCTCATTAATCTCTGGTCGTAGGGATTCACGGTAGGCGCGTCCCAGGCGCATTGCCTCTGTGTAGTCTTCGTCGTCTTTAAATGTTCCCCATACCTGTTTCCACCACGGTAGCTCCGTTTCAGGTACACGGTCTCGTTTTAGGAGTGCGACCTCTGCTTCGAGCGCCTGTACACGTTCTTCGAGATTGGTTATTGCCATTCTACTCTCCTCGTGAGTTTTCTGGACTTATTTTACCATGTTCGCACGGCTGTCAGTAGAGGTCGCCGATTCCGGTGCTGAGGGCTTGACCGGCGGGGCCGCCCACGAAACTGCGGAAGAACGGGAACGCTTTGAGAGGGACGTTCCGCTGCGATCTGTTAGTTGTGGATAATGAGGGCTGTGCGCGTCAATTCTATCAGATTGTCAGACTGAAAGGCAGTCAGGATGGTGTGCAGATTGGGGAGAAACAAGGCTGTAAGTTCGGCATTGGAAATATTACCGGTCGAAATAAGGAGCAGTTTCCCCGGCTCGCCTTTGAGGTGAAAGGATTGAATGAAATCGGCATCTTTGGTGACGACAATGCGATTTTCTGCCCGGGCGATCCGTATAATCTCGGCGTCAGTGGTACGATTACTCGCTGGCAGATCGAGCGTGTGCCGAACATCGCATCCCGCCTCAGCGATAAGTATGGCAAGACGACGAGGTAATTGGGCATCCACCAGAAATTTCATGCGGCGAGGATTTCCATGCGTTTAACCTGTGAGAGACGAGTGGCATAGGCGAGAACTGCGAGGATGTCCGCATGTTCCAGGTCTGCGTAGTCTGCAAGAATGTCGTCGGCGCTCATGCCGGAACTGAGGAGTTCCAGGATCATCTCTACGGGGTAGCGCAGACCGCGTATCGTAGGTTTGCCGTGGCAGATTGCCGGGTCTATGACGATGCGTTCCATTGGCTGTTCCTCTTTCTGTCTCTTCTCGAACTATTTTACCATGTTCGCACGGCTGTCAGTAGAGGTCACCGATTCCGGTGCTGAGGGCTTGACCGGCGGGGCCGCGTGCGAAACTGCGGAAGAACGGGAAGGCTTTGAGGCGGAGTGTGAAGTATATCTGTCGGTTGTTGCCACCGAGGAACCCGAGAGGGCTTTCGGAATAGGTGACTGAGGCGGTCATGCAGTCCCAGTCGTGGGTAAGCTGGAGGTTGCGGCTCTCGAACATTTTGGTGACGCCATTGTAGCGCCACAGACCCTGCACACGCCAGGTGCGGCCCAGGGGAACATCAAACTGCGTGTTGATCTGGCTGAACTTGTGCAGCATCGGATCATAGCGTCCTACGAGGTCTACGGCGAAGTCGTTGCGGGCACGGATTTTGAGGCTGTTCGAGAAGGAGATGAAGGTTCCTGTGTTCGGGTCGTAAGTGGCAAGGGCGTCGTAGCGCAGGCCGTTGTTCGGACGGTACATCATCCGGGTGGAGAGCGTCTGGAACGGGCGGGCAGTCAGGCCCGGTGTCTGGCCGAGCAGGTCGTAGCCGACCCGCGCGGTGAACTGAAAATGCTGGTCGTCTATATACCCGGCCTCTCCAGTAATGTTGTGCGATTTGCCGAACACATCGAACAGGAACGGGGTTCCGCCCTCCGGCTGCTCGTAGTTGTAGTTCAGGTCGAAACCGGAGCGCCCGCCCAGGTGCTGCCGCAGGCGCGTGGTGTTGCGCGTGATATACTGTGCGGCGGTGTCAGAGTAGAGACGCTGCTCGAACCCGCCGCTCGTCACGATCTCCGTGCGACCCCGCAGCAAGGCAAGCTCCTGCACGGTAAAGCCTAGCAGAAACCGGTCGTTGGTGAAACTGTGACTCGGCTCGGAGTAGCGCCCGACGCCGAGGTCGAGGCGCAGAGGCAGGGCGCGAAAAAAGCCCTTGCGGTAGTTGTAGGTATCCGTGCTGAATTTCAGTTCCGGCAGTTTCTCCAGCGAACCGAAGTTGCCGTTGCCCGACTGCGGGCCAATCTTCGTGTCTTTGTTCGCTTCAAGGGAAAAGGAGTAGTCGCGGGCGACGTGCTGGTACTGGAACTGCGAGTCGAGTCGGGCTGTGCGGCTGGAGAAGGTGTCGGAGGTATTGAGATAGCGGTTCAGATCGAAGGAGTAACTCAGGGAGTTGCGGTTGGAACCGTGTGAGTCGAAGTCAAAACTCTGGCGCAGGTTGCCCGTCAACTGGCTCGTGCTGTTGGCGAACTGCCCGCTCTGATCCGTCGTGTTCAGACCGAGGGTCAAATCCCCCAGAACGCCGTGCGCGTTGTCGGCATGGTTGAAGTTGAAACGAGTGTTCTGCGAACTCTGACTGTTGCCAATGTAAAAACTGTCCCGTTGCGTCTCCGTCGTCAGCGCGATGCGGTTGCTGCCCCCGATTCCCTGCTGGTGCTTGTAGCTTGCATTAAAATTGCGGGCGAAGCCGTCGTTGAAGTAGCCCTGCATGGCGAAGATGCCGCCATTCTGTGGGCCGAGTCCGGTTCCCAGACCGGGAAGACGGTTGACGGAGCCATAGCCGTAGGCCGTCGCGATAGTGCCGGAGGTCGCGCCGGTGAAGCCGCCGCTCTGTGGGCCGACATCTGAGGTATTAAAGCCGCTCTCCTGTTTGCCTGCCAGATACGCCTGCTCGAAGCGATAGCCCTCGCCGCGCTTCTGGGTGATGTCCAGCCGAACGAAGGTGCCTGCGCCGTGTCCCTCCGCGAAGGCATAGGGAATACGGGCATAGTAGCCCTCCGTAGTATTCTGGCCGAACTCCGGCAGGTAGTCGGTGCGCGGGCGACGGGAGTCGGGCTTGCGGACATCGAGCGGTATGAGAATATAAGGAATCGTGACGAGTTTCAGGCCGAACAGATAGAACCCGACCCGGTGCAGCACCAGTTTGTCGTTGGGAAACAGTTCCGCGTCTTTGATGCGGAACTCGTAGTGATGTTTTTCCTCTACGCAGGTGGTCGCGGTAATGTGATCGGCGAAGCTATAGCCAGTGCTGCTGCCGCTGAAGACGCCGCCCGTCACATAGACCGGATCGAGAACTCGATTTTGCAGCAGGGCCGGGTCTAAGACGCCGCGTGGGTTGTCGAGGCGGAAGGAGCGGGTACGCGGATAGACATGGATCGCATCGGCGTAAGAGGTAACATCGTGCGCTACGATCTTCGCGTTGCCGCTCAAGACCAGCTCCCGATAGACGTTTCCGACGACTTTGTCCGCCGTCACCGTCGTTCCCGCGTAGGTCACTTCGACCCCGCCACTGCCCATGATACCGCCCTTACCATCCGAAAAGTCTATCGAGCCGACTCGAATCTGCGGCTGTAGCTGTCCGGGGCGCTCCGGCGTCACAGCCTCGGACGGTGAAGGCGGGACGGTCGGCGGGGTGTTTTGCGGCGTATCGGCGGGAGGGGTTCCGGGAGGAACGCTTGCCGGGCTGTCCGGAGGTGTCTTCGGAGGCGAAACAGGAACCGACACCGGCGGAGCCTGCGCCCGGGCCTTTCCGCCTGTTCCTACCAGCACAGGCAACAGAACCGCCCCGAACCGCAGACAACAGGTCAGATTGTAGACAGTTCGTGTTTTGATGACGGTCGTACCTGCTGATTCAGATTGGGGGGCTGAAAGATCGGGGATAGAAACACAAACGGCTTGCAGACGCAAAGGGAAGTGGCTCCGGGTTGGTTAACCGCCTACAAAGTCTCGCCGGAGTAAACTCCTGCGCTGAAAAAAGCAAGTGACCGCTTCGCGGGCACAGTTATCGGAGAGCGAAATGGTGCGGATTGTCCGGTAGGTTAGCAAAGGGTTGCCCCCCCTCGCTACGTGGCTTCGCCGGATCACCCTTCGGATGAGACACTGTGCGACAAAGTTTGTAGAGTGCGACGGATGACTCTCACGCCAGAGGTGTTTCCGAAGGAAACTGGGCCAAAGGTCCCATGGCGGGGACTTCCGTCCTTCGCGCTCCCACAGACAAGGAAGCGTCCTGGTGTCTGCGAAGCAACCGGTTGCTGTTTCCAGCGCAGAAGTTCACTCCGGCGCAGACGCATAGGAAACCCGACGACTCGGACCTTCCGAACACTTCGTCCGCAGGACGACCGCTTTTTGCAGCCCGGCACGTTCCTGTGCCGGGTAACGCACTCCGAAACCTGCCAACCAACCGATTTTCACCCCGACCATCTCCCGGCAAACCTACTGACGGATGAGTTCGCTGGGGCCGAAGTGCCTCAGCTTTTTGAGGGCGCGGAGTTCGATCTGGCGGACGCGCTCACGGGTGACGTGCAGGCGACAGCCGACCTCTTCCAAAGTGCGGGCGTAACCGTCGTCGAGGCCGAAGCGCATCCGCAAAACCTCTTTCTCGCGCTGGGTCAGGCGGTCGAGAACCTCTTCGATCTGTTCACGGCGGATCAGATTCAGCGTGGCCTCAGAGGGGGAGACAGCCGTCTGCGACTGAATGAAGTCCGCTAGCTGACTGTTGTCCTTTTCGCCCACCGGGGTTTCGAGGGAGAGCGGTTCCAGCGCGATACGCATGATCTCGTTGACACGCTCCACAGGTACCTCGAGTTCGCGGGCGATCTCCTCAACGGTAGGGTCCCGGAGAAGCTGCTGGCGCAGGCGGCTCGAAGCCTTGACAAGCTTGTGGATGATTTCCGCAACATAGACGGGGATGCGAATGGTACGACCCTGATTGATGATGGCGCGGGCGATGGCGCGGCGAATCCACCAGGTCGCGTAGGTGCTGAAGCGGTAGCCTTTGCTGGGGTCGAACTTCTCGACGGCGCGGATAAGGCCGATATTGCCCTCTTGAATCAGGTCGGGCAGGGGAATGCCGCGTACACTGTATTTCTTGGCGATGGAGACAACGAGGCGCAAGTTGGCTTCGGTGAGTTTGTCTTTGGCCTGCTTGTCGCCGCGTTGCACCGCACGGGCAAGGCGAATCTCTTCGTCGGCAGTGAGAAGCTGTGCGCCTCGGGCGCGGCTCATCCAGACCTGGAGGCTCTCCTCGTTGCGATGACTGTCGTTCTCTTCGTGCATCAGGTGGGGCAGGGAACCTGTGCGGATGTCGGCATCATCGGTGGGAGAGGGAGACGACTCTTCGTGGTAGACCGCCGCCTCGACAACAACGTCGCTCTCATAGAGGGTCAGGAGGTCATCGCTGGGTTCGCCGTCGAAGGATTCGTCCGGCTCGTCTTCGTTTATATCGGTATCTGCCAGACCGGTCGCAAGACGGGCATCGCGCCCCCGGCTTTGTGTCCTGTCCAGAACAGCAGTCTTGGTATTCATGAATGCCACTCCTCTCCTCCGACGTTCGATGTCTTTATTGCGGTGGCGTGCTTCACATCTCGGTGACTACGTACCTTTTTTCACAGACTGTTTTGTGCGTTCGGCATCGTGGACAGCAGGTGCATGTGGGTTCGCATGGGCGGATTTCCTTTCGATCCCGTGTCGGGAGGTTCGCTGCCGGTGCGTTGCGTCCTGAAGGTGCCAAACGAGCGAGTAGGATGCGATCTCAGCGCCTGTTGTGCCGTAACCGTTACCGAACGCCGTCATAAATAGGTATTGCAGCCATATCGGCTTAGTGTCTGAATGACAGAAGTGTTTTCGCTTCTGTTCCTTTGTTCACAATGTAGGCTGCAAAGGGCGTTTAGAATTGCTCTCTAGCGTATTATAAGACAGCCATCTCGATTTGTCAAGCGGTTTTTGCCGCTCCCCCTAAAAAAACTTTAAGCGAAGTTCGGATTCATGTAGTGGCAAAAACGCGATTGTACGCAAATTTGACCTATGGGAAGCAATATTATCGGGCTGAAAGCGGGCTATGCGACCGCCTGTAACGATTTTGAAAGCTGCCGCAGTTCCCGGACACTGCGGGTCAGAATTTCCAGCGTGTAGTCGAGAGCGTCTCTGTCGGTACTCTGTCCCATTGTCAGCCGCAGTGCGCCACGCGCCTGTTCACGGGGAACCCCGATGGCTTTTAGCACGTGCGACGGTTCCGTCGAACCTGCGGAGCAGGCGGAACCCGCCGACGCACAGATACCGGCCGCGTCCAGCGCCAGCAAAATCGGTTCGCCCTGGATGCCCTCCAGACAAAAATGAATGTTGTTCGGCATACGGTGTGTGCGGCTGCCGCAGATACGAACGCCCTCAAGGGTATCGGTCAGGCGCTCGAAGAACCAGTCCCGCAGTTCCGACAGACGCGCTGATTCAGAAGCGAGTTGCCGGTGCGCTAGTTCGGTCGCCTTACCCAGACCTACGATTCCCGGCACGTTCAGAGTTCCCCCGCGCCGCCCGCGCTCCTGCTGTCCGCCCTCCATAAAACGCGCCAGCGCCGTGCCGCGCCGCACATAGAGAGCGCCGACGCCTTTGGGCGCGTAGAGCTTATGCCCGGAGAGGCTGAGGAGATCAATCTGCATCTTTCGCACGTCAATCGGCAGTTTGCCGAACGACTGGACCGCATCGGTATGGAAGAGGACTCCCCGCGCCCGACACATGGCCCCGATTTCGGCAATCTCCTGCACGGTTCCGATCTCGTTGTTGGCGTGCATGACGGAGACAAGCAGAGTCTCTGAACGCAATCGCCGTCCAACCTCTGCCGGGTCTACTCTGCCCTCCGAGTCAACGGGCAGTATCTCGAGAAAATAGCCCTGATCCCGCAGGCGTTCCAGCGGTTCGAGGACGGCGTGGTGTTCGATAGGCGTGGTCAGCAGGTGACGGCGATGCGTGGTGGCTTCCGCCGCACCCCGCAGAGCCATGTTGTCCGATTCGGTGCCGCCGGAGGTAAAGACAATCTCTTCCGGGGAGGCATGAAGCGCATCGGCGAGGATTTCACGTGCGTTTTCGACCCCTTCCCGCGCCGCCATTCCGACGCTGTAGAGCGCGGAGGAGTTGCCGAAACGCTCCGTAAAGTAGGGCAGCATCGCTTCCAGAACAGCAGGGGCGACGGGGGTCGTCGCGGAGTGATCGAGGTAGACAGGCAGTTCCATGGGGACTCTCTAGGCAGCCAGCGCGTTCATCTTCTGCGCCAGCTCCACGTCGAGGCGCGTGACGCCTCCGGCATCGTGCGTATTCAGGTCAACACGCACGGTGGAATAGACATTGAACCACTCCGGGTGATGGTCCATCTTCTCCGCGACAAGCGCGGCGCGGGACATAAAGCCCCACGCCTGGGAAAAGTCGCTGAATTTGAAGGTTTTGTGCAGTTTGCCAGCTTTCAGTTCCCAGCCCTCCAGAGAGGAGAGGCTGGCCTGAATCTCGGCATCCGTCAGTTTCGTGGGGCGCGACATCTGTAAGGCTCCCTTCGGCAGACCCTCTCAGGCGGTCGGGGCCGGTTTCGCGTCTGGAGCGTCGAACTCCAGCAGGTCGAAGCGCCGAGCGGTCGAGTCGAGGGCATCCCGCAGGACTTTATAGGAGTCCTCCAGGCGTTTGCGAATCCGTTCCGCCTCCTGCGCCTCCGTGGAATGGAGGGGAAAACGGGCCGGATCGCAGCGAGCGGAGAGCTTGTCGTAGGCAGCCTGAACGTCTGCGAACTCCATTCCCGGCTCCACGCCAAGCAGCCGATAGTGAAAGGTAAGGGGATCGGGCTGGTTCGACATGGCGCTGCCAACAGTGGGGGACACACCTCGCCGTATCTCATCGGGCGTTCGCAGGGGAACGCCGCTGAGAGGCTTTGCGCCGCCATCGGGCCGGACAGCGGTTGGGGCGCTCATCGCGTCTTTCAGTTCGCGGCGGGCATCGCCCTTCGAGTCGGCCTTACGGGCGCTGGTGGCTTCCGCCTCCTGCGCCTCGTCATCCCACCGATCCACGCGGTCGCGGATTTCAGAAAATTTGTGTTTAGCGATACGATAAAAACGTTCGGGAATACTCATCCACCCACTCCGCCTTATTTCACGCACAAAAGGGTTGGTCAAGAACAACAGGCTGTCCTGCCGCCGTTCTTAACGCTTGCCCAGCTTCTCTTCGAGTTCGCGCAACTGCCGGTCGAGATCGCTTTCAACGGCGGCTCCCGTTCCGTTGCTGCTGGCTCCGCCGCCTGCGGTGGCCCCGTTTCCGCCCACCGTCTGCATCTGCTGAACATTGGTCGTGGTGTAGCGTGTGGCAGGCGAACCGCCGAGAGCGATTTTCTGCTCCAGTTTCACGAGTTCGTCTTCCGCCTGGGCGTCCATCTGCGAGTACTCCATCTCGCGCAGTTTGGAATCCATACTGGTGTTGGCGACTTCGGCTCGTGCGCTGGCCTCGGACTGCATCGTCGTGATGCGGTCTTTGGCGGACGACCACTGGTTTTCGTTGTCGCTGAACTGGAACTGGTCGAGGGCTTTATTGATCTGAATCTGAATCTGCGCCTGCTTCATGTTGGCTTTGAGGGCCAGGGCTTCAGAAGTGCGGACGCGGATGCGCTCTTCCTCATTCTTGATGGCAATCTTGACCTTTTCGGAGGCTTCGATAGCCGAGGCGAGGTTGGCCCGCATACTCTCCAGGGTCTGTTCGTGAACCGCTTTTTCGCGCAGGAACTGCCGGGCGACTTCGCGGTTGCCGCCCTGAAGCGCCATCGTCGCTTTTCGCTCCAGTTCGGCGACCAGGCGCTCTTCGCTGTCTACGGCCTGCTGAAGGTTGTTTTTCTGCGTAATTGCCTGAACCGCGAGTTCGCGGTTTTTGATCTGGTTCTCTTTCATCTCCCGGACGGCTTCGTTGATGATGATTTCCGGGTTTTCCCACTTATCCAGGTTGCCGTTTATCAGCCCCTTCAGATAGCGGAAAAAGCGTGTGATCACGTTCATGACACCCAGTCTCCTTCTCGCGCCTGACCCGTTACGGTCTGCGCGTCCTTCACATTCCCGAAAACAGCGCGTTCTGCGAATCGTCCGGTTTTTCGCCTCGCAGATTCACCCTGATGGTTCGTTAGATAGGCTGAATGCGAATTCGGTTTCGTCTGCTTCCTGTAGAGAAGGGACGCGCCAGTATCACGCGACGCTACCACAAGCAAGTGACTGTATCCTGACTCCCGGCCTGTATTATCACACTATTCGGGCAGGTTGTCAACGATTCCTGCCTCTCCTGGGGGTTTTACGCCAACGGATGGCCCTGGATACGGAATCAGGCTCCCCTGCGTAGAAATAACCGTTACGGAGAGGAAAAGGAACCCACCCTATGTCCCGGCGGAAACGTTGGCTGTTTGCTCTATCAGTCGTACTGCTGATCGCAGTCGTGGGAGTGGGCCTCAAACGGCGTCTGGACGCCCCGAAGCCGCTCACGCCTGCACAGTCCGACGCATTGCGTTCTCATACGCCTCCCGGTATGGTCGCGGTTCCCGGAGGGGAGTGTTGGATCGGCACAGACGATCCCGACGCCGACGATGACGTGAAGCCAAAACGCCGCGTCTACGTACAGTCCTATTATATAGACGTACACGAAGTCACCAATGCGGAGTTCCACCGTTTCGACCCGACCCACGCCTTCGCGCCCGGACAGGAGAATCTACCCGCGACGAACGTTCTGGCGGCGCAGGCTGAAGCCTACGCGAAATGGGCAGGCAAACGCCTCCCGACGGAAGAGGAGTGGGAAAAGGCGGCGCGGGGCACAGACGGCCGCCGCTATCCCTGGGGCAACGCCTGGGACTCGAAGCGCGTGGCAAAACGGATGAAGCGCGGCAAAGAGACCGTCCCGCCTGCTCCGGTGGTCAACGGTAAGGTCTGCTTTATTGGCCCGGCTCGAACGCAGCCCATCGGCTCGGCGCCGTCCGGGGTCAGTCCGTATGGCTGCGAAGATATGGCGGGCAACGCCTGGGAGTGGGTGCAGGGCTTCTACAACGACAATCCCAATCAGCGTATTCTGCGCGGTGGGGCCGTCGGCTATGGAGAACGCGCCTTCCGAACGTACCACCGCGCCATCGAGGGAACCGCCGATACGTGAAATGACACCGGTTTTCGCTGCGCGAAAACACCCTGATGTCTGTCTTCCCGGACACTTTTGACCGGGAACAGTGCTCCTCACCGTGAGGACAAAAACCAACCTACACTGCCTGTATGCCTCAAAGAAGGAGAGAGATTTCCGTATGGAAAGCCCGGAACACAGGGAAGACGAAACCAGGCCGAATCCCGTCGAGCATATGAGCGAGCGCGTGACCATGCATCACTGGCTCTCCCTCCTCACCGTGATAACGACGGTGCTGATGCTGGTGCTGTTTGTCGGGGTCTCGGTGCGCCTGCTGGCCTATATCGGCCACACATTGCTGATTTTCGCGCTGGGCGGGCTTTTCGCCTATGCCTTCGCACCGCTGGTGGAGATGGCTCGCAGTCGTTCCGGCGGCAGGAAGGCTCCGCGCTGGGTCGGAGTAATGACCGTCTATAGCGTCTTATTCCTGATACTCGTCACAGGTGGTTTTGTGCTGGGACGGGAACTGGCGCATCAGTTGCAGTTTCTGGGCCGCAATCACACCCATCTCGAAGCGCGAGGCCGGGAGATGCTGGCGCAGATGGAGGTCTGGCTGGGCGCACGCGGCCTGAAAGTCAGCCTGACGGACACGCTGAACAATCCACCGGCGGGCGTGAAGTCGTGGGGCGAGGCGCTCGCGAAGAACGCTTTTCAGGTGGTGGGCGGCGTCTCGAAGTCACTGGTCGAGGGGCTGATCGTCCTGCTGATCGCGCTCTACTTCCTCATCTATAGCACGGAGATGCGCGAAGCCGTCAACAGCAAACTGCATCATCGGTTTAAGCCCTATGCGGAGCAGTGGCAGTCGGACGTGAATCGGATACTGGGCGGCTTCGTGCGGGGGCAGTTGCTGCTGGCGGTGGTAATGGGGATTCTGGCTGCTGCCGCCTGTGCGCTGCTCGGTGTGCATCTGTGGCTGCTGATCGGGCTGTTTGTGGTGGTCGCGTCGCTGGTCCCGGTCTTCGGCCCCTATATCGGCGCGGTTCCCGCCATGATCGCGGCAGCCCTCACGCCCGGGGGCCACTTCCTCTCGCCTGTGGTGCGTGTCGTCGCGGTGCTGCTGCTCTTCATCGTTATCAACGAGGTCGGCTCGAAAATCCTCTATCCGCGTCTGGTTGGGGCCGCGCTTGGCCTGCACGAGGTGCTGGTGCTGTTCGTGCTGTTCGCGGGGCTGGAGGTGGGGCATCTCTGGGGGGTGCTGTTCGCCGCGCCGCTGACCGCGCTCGCCATCGTCACGCTCTCTCAACTCTACCGCTTCTGGCAGGGCCTCCCGCCGATTTCGCTGGCGCTGGCCGCGCAAACGGGCGGCGCGGCGGCCAAAAAACACGGCACTCCCTGACGTTAGATCAATCGAGAACAGTCATACGAACGGCACGTCAAAATCACCAGATTAGCCGTTCATACCGAGCCTGTAGTCACCTGTTTCTCCTCCGCCATTAGTATACTAACGGCACGTCAAAATCACGAGGTCGTGCCGTTCATACCGGGCGCGTAATCACCAGTTTCTTATGGGCCGTTAGTATAAATGTTCGGCGGAGTGAACTCCTCCGCTGGATGACCTTCGGCCAAGTTTCCTTCGGAAACGCTCGTTTACTCGTCAGGGATTTCGTCGCCATCATCTTGAGTGCGCTCGGCTTCAGGCCAGAGTTTTCCTGCGGAGTGGTGCTGTTTCTGGTTTTGTATGTAGCTCTAGTTTCCGGTAAATCGGTGGCCTCTACGGCCTCGCGGAGCCAGTAATCGCGCGCTTCTGACGCCGATGCCCGCGTACGCCCGTCAGCAAATGAGCCGTGGGGCTCTCCTTTTTGCGAAATTGCCCCGGCAACGGG
>JBBRLP010000151.1:0-11979 GCA_038231295.1 Chthonomonadales bacterium | reverse complement strand
CGAAAGACCGGGACAACAGCTCGAAAGGGCTGCTAATACCGGATGTGTCCGTCTTTTCACATGATTAGACGAGTAAATCATTTATGGCTTTCGGAGGGGCTTGCGGCCTATCAGCTAGATGGCGGGGTAACGGCCCACCATGGCGACGACGGGTAGCTGGTCTGAGAGGATGGTCAGCCGGACTGGGACTGAGATACGGCCCAGACTCCTACGGGGGGCAGCAATTAGGAATCTTGTGCAATGGGCGAAAGCCTGACACAGCGACGCCGCGTGAGGGAGGAAGGCCTTCGGGTTGTAAACCTCTTTTGACGAGGAAGAACACAATGACGGTACTCGTCGAATAAGCCCCGGCTAACTCCGTGCCAGCAGCCGCGGTAATACGGGGGGGGCGAGCGTTGTCCGAAGTTACTGGGCGTAAAGCGCGTGTAGGCGGGTTGTTAAGTCCGCTGTGAAAGCCCGGTGCTCAACGCCGGAGGGTCGGTGGATACTGGCAGTCTTGAAGTGGCTAGGGGGAAATGGAATTACCGGTGTAGCGGTGAAATGCGTAGATATCGGTAGGAACACCAGTGGCGAAGGCGGTTTCCTGGAGCTAACTTGACGCTGAGACGCGAAAGCTGGGGGAGCAAACGGGATTAGATACCCCGGTAGTCCCAGCCCTAAACGATGGATACTAGGTGTCAGGGGTATCGACCCCTCTGGTGCCGCAGCTAACGCAGTAAGTATCCCGCCTGGGGAGTACGGCCGCAAGGTTGAAACTCAAAGGAATTGACGGGGGCCCGCACAAGCGGTGGAGCATGTGGTTTAATACGTTACTAACCGTAGAACCTTACCAGGGTTTGACATGGAGTGCTATGCTATGAAAGTAGCCTTCTCCGCAAGGAGACACGCACACAGGTGTTGCATGGCTGTCGTCAGCTCGTGTCGTGAGATGTTGGGTTAAGTCCCGCAACGAGCGCAACCCTCATCCCATGTTGCCATCGGGTCAAGCCGGGAACTCTTGGGAAACTGCCGGGGTAACTCGGAGGAAGGTGAGGACGACGTCAAGTCAGCATGGCCCTTACATCCTGGGCTACACACATGCTACAATGGACGGTAGACAGAGGGATCCGAGACCGCGAGGTGGAGGCAATCTCAGAAATCCGTTCTCAGTTCGGATCGTAGGCTGCAACTCGCCTACGTGAAGCCGGAATCGCTAGTAAACGCAGGTCAGCTAAACTGCGTTGAATACGTTCCCGGGCCTTGTACACACCGCCCGTCACGTCACCTGAGTTGTCTGCACCCGAAGTCGGTGGGGTAACCGCAAGGAGCCAGCCGCCGAAGGTGTGGGGAGTAAGGGGGACGAAGTCGTAACAAGGTAGCCGTATCGGAAGGTGCGGCTGGATCACCTCCTTTCTAAGGATTGTGACAGTTCGCTGTGAGAGACCAACGTCTTCGGACGCTCTTACAGAGAACGGCATCCCAGGTCGGTTTCTCGCTTCGATCGAATTAGTCACTCGCACACAAGAACTTCAGAAGACAGAGTCCACATAAGTCGCCCATTACGTGATATATCGTTCATTACCAGCAGACCGGAAGGCAAACGCCCTCCGGTCTGTTCGTCTGTGAGGTAACTCACCTTACGCAGAGGGATATACAATTTACCTCAAGCGAGGGAGTAAAGGGTTGACACCCCTCGCTACGCGGCTTCGCCGAAGCGTCCTTCGAATAAAATACGTAGAATGCGAAAAGTTGCCCTTACAGCCTGAACGTTTCCGAAGGAAACTTGGCCGAAGGTCATTCAGCGGAGGAGTTCACTCCGCAGATTTCATCCGACACATCAACTGACTGGCCTCCTGCGTAAGGTGAGTGAGGTAAAATAGAGAGACATTTCCCACGAAGGAGACTGCAATGGACGCCCGACAGACAGCCATCACCTTTATCGGCCATGCTACCCTGCTTATCGAGACACCGGGCGGCAAACGCCTTCTCATTGATCCCTTTCTGGCCGGAAATCCCGCTGTCCCACAAGCCTTCAAAACCCCTGCCTCGCTAGGCAAGTTAGACGCGATTCTGGTGACGCACCTTCATAACGATCACTGCATGGATGCCATCGCGGTCGCGCAGGCCAATCCCGACGCGCCTCTCATCGCTATGGTGGAAGCTACCGACTGGTTCGAGTCGAAAGGCGTTGGGAAGACTGTCGGCATGAACCGGGGCGGAACATTTCACCTCGACAATATCGCCATTACGATGACGGTCGCCTTTCACTCCAGCAGTTTCACGAACGAAGACGGCTCTGCCATCTACGGTGGGGAAGCGGCGGGATACATTCTCACGCTCGAAAACGGAACCGTCCTCTATGCCGCCGGGGATACTGCGGTCTTCGGTGATATGGCGATCCTCCGGGAACTATATGCGCCCGACCTGGCGATGTTGCCCATAGGAGATCACTACACGATGGGGCCAAAACAGGCAGCCTATGCGGCGAAACTCCTGGGTGTCAAGCACATCCTACCGATTCATTACGCGACCTTTCCCGTATTGACCGGCACTCCCGAAGCCCTGCGCGACCACCTGGGCGCGGATTCCGATGTTATTGTCCATGCCCTCAAACCCGGTGAAACGTTAACCCTGTAGGGAAAGCCGCCCACCCCACCCCCCAATTCTGGGGGAGAAGGGAAAGAGCCGCCCCCTAACCCCAATTCTGGGTGGATAAGCATTTTCATGCGATTGGGGGCGCAGGGCATGGAAGGCTGGTGTGAGGAGGAGGTACAAAAGTGAGACATTTATACGCTTTGCGACTTTCAGTCTGGCGAATGTGCCGCTGTCTGCCCGCTCTTATGGCTCTTTGCCTGGGCGGTATCGCTTTGGGGCAAGGCACGGTGCAGACTGCGCCTCAGAAGGGGCTGGTCTGGCCGAACGAGGTCAGTAAGGCCAACTCCGACGACTGGATACGCCAGCACCATGACGAAATCCGGCAGATGCGCCCGCGCCTGCTCGTGCTGAATTTCGTCAACGGGCTGACGGCAGAGCAGGCAGGCCAGAAAGTGAATAGTCTCATCGCGGCCCTGCGCGAGTCCTCCCGCTATCATGGCTACAGTAACCCCGACGCGAAGCCGTTCCTCGACTATCAGGTCGCGAAGATGGTCAGCCTGACGGACGCACAGCCGCTCCCGGACGCGCAGAAACTGGACGGCAACAGTTCGTTCTATCCCCGTGTGCCTGACTGGAAAGAGGGCATCAATTTCCGATACGGCGATCTGTTCGGGGAGAAGTTTGCCCGCTATTACGGTTTCCCCGCTCCGGGGCAGCCCGGCAGATTTCTGACGCTGGCAGACCTCGTGAATCGCGGCGGCGTCCATGAGGTCTGGTTTCTCGCGAAGCAGGGACAGTTCGGCGCTCCGTTCGAGTCTATCGAAGTCAAACAGGCGTATGACGAGAAGCTGATCAAGATTCCCGGTCGCTCCGTTCAGGCGGGCAATGGCGGCTCCCCGGAACAGCCCTTCATCGGGCGCAGCCTGCGTATCCTCTTTATCAATGCCGACCGAGGCCCCGGCTGTGCGATGGAGAGCCTCGGCCACTCCATCGAAGGCACTTCCAACTCCGGTGCCATCCCCTATTTCACCCGCTACTTCACCGAGTATGCCGGGTTCGATCTTGACAAACGGTATGGAATGCCTTTCAACTCTCTGTATGCACGGGGCGGTATGGACGTGAGTTACCCCACTCCAACAAGTATGCAGTACTCCTGGAAGGGCGAAACCCACACCGTAGAGCCGTACATCACCGCTGGCAACAGTGTCCATTTCATGCCTTCAGCGCGGCGCGACTACGATCTGGACAATCCCGTAACCGTGTTCAGCACTATCGAGCATTTCCGTCTGCATGACGGGCCGGACCGCAAAGACATCGCCGAACCCTGGACAAACGCAAAATTTGCCCGGTATCGGCAGTTGGCGAACGACTGTCAGGGTCCCTGGCTGGTCTACTGGCGGCAGAATTTTCCTGGCCTCGACAACAAAAGCCGTGACGACGCAGGCAGGCCGATGAAGAACTGGCTGCCGTTTCTTTTCTACTGAGGCGCACAGCGACGTGGATAGACGCCCTTGAATGAATTTCTCGATGCCAGTGTCCTCCGCGAACTTGGACTGCATGATCCTGATAAAGCCCTCGGTCATCTCCAGCGGTTGGCGGGCAACGGCGTGTCGGACGACGACCTCACGCCGCTGTTTCCCCTGCTCTGGACCGCGCTACGCGAAAGCCCCGACCCGGATCGTGCGCTCAACAGTTTCGCGCGCTGGTTTGCGGCGGTCGGCAGCCCCTACTCGCATCTACAAATGCTTCTAAGGCATCCTGTCTCCCTGAATCTTTTTTGCCTCGTCACCGGCAGCAGCCAGTATTTCGCCGACCTGCTGGTACGGCAACCGGAGTATTTTGAGATACTGGCGAATCCCGGCGTTCGGGGCGATACCAAGTCCGCGGAGGAGTTCGCAGGCGACCTTGCCGCGCTGGTGAACGCCTGTCAGCGGCTGGAATTGAAGCGCGACGCGCTGCGCCGCTGGAAGGCCCGCGAGATGCTGCGTATCGGCATCCGCGACCTGATCGGCTTGTCCGAGATGGCAGAAACCGCCTTCGAGTTTTCCAATCTCGCCGACGCCTGCATTCAGCAGGCGCTCGCCATCGCCTATGCCTCTCTCCCGCTGAAGCCGGAAACCGAGAACAGCGCCCCGATGCCGTTAGCCGTCATCGGTATGGGCAAGCTCGGCGGGCAGGAGCTGAATTACAGCAGCGATATTGACCTGATCTTCGTCTGTGGGGACGATCTGCCGGAGAGCGTGACGAACGCCGAGTGGCGCAAACTGGACATGGATGTCTATTTGCGTCGGCTTGCGGAGGCCATTATCAAGACCCTGGCGGATGACACCGTGAGCGGACACGTCTTTCGTGTGGATATGCGCCTTCGTCCGGAGGGACGATTCGGCGCGCTTGTGCGCTCCCTCGCCTCCTGCCGCGCCTACTACGAAAGCTGGGCCGAACCGTGGGAGTTTCAGGCGCTGCTCAAGGCCCGCTGTGTGGCAGGCGACGCCCTCCTCGGTCAGGCGTTTATGGAGATGGTCACACCCTTCGTCTATCGCCCCCTTCGCTCCGAGGAGTTTCTGCGGGAGGTGCAGACGAACAAACGCCGTATCGAGCAGAAGTGTGCGCTGGAGGGCGAGACGCTTACCAACGTCAAGACAGGCTACGGCGGCATCCGGGATGTAGAGTTTACGGTACAGCGGCTTCAACTGGCTTACGGCGGGCAGCGTCCGTCTCTCCGCACGGGCAATACTCTGACCGCGCTCGAACGGCTGCGGCAGGCAGACCTTCTCCCGGCTCAGGCGGCCCGCGAACTGGCCGAAGATTATGCGTTTCTCCGCAATCTCGAACATCGTCTCCAGCTTCTGCACGGCTTTCAGACCCAGACACTGCCGCCCCCGTCCGATACGGCGGAACGCGGACGCATCGCCCGCCGAATGGGCTATCCCGATAGAGAGGCGTTCGAGGCCGACCTGTCACGCCGCCGGGACCGCGTTCACGCCCATCTGGAACGGTATTTCTACGGCTCCACGCCGGATACGAAACCCCTTGCTGCCCATTTCGAGGGCGCGGAATGGGCCGATCTCGGCGAACTGCTGGACAATCTGGAACTCACGACGGTGCAGGAGACCCTGAAACAGCGTCTGACAACGGCGGGCTTCACCGATATTCCCGCCGCCCTGAACGCTCTTCGCCTCCCGATGCGCGGCAACGAGTTCGGCGAGATGCCACCGGATACGCCCGTTGAGTTCAAGACTATCGCCTCGCGCCTGCTGACTCTGGCAGAACACAGCCCTTTTCCCGATGCCGCGCTGGCAGGAGTCGAGGCGATTGCGCTGGCAGTCCCGAACCGCGCCCAGCTCTACGCCTCCTTCGACGACAGCCCGCAGGCGCTGGAGCGTCTGGTGTGTCTCGCCGCCGGTTCCCCGCCCCTTCTGCGCCTGCTGGCCCGCCATCAGGAGTGGCTCGAAGGCATTCTCAGCCCGGACGACGAGGACGCCCCGGAGTACCTCCCTTCCCCTGTAAATCTACTGAAGGGACTGAAGGGGTTTGAGGCGAAACTGGAGGCGCTGGCTCGCTATCATCAGCGGGAGATTCTGCGTATCGGTACAGAGGATGTGTGCGGTGAGGTTTCGGTCTCGCATACCGTTACTGCGCTGACCCGGCTTGCGGAAATGACGCTGGAAACGCTGCTTGTCCTCTGTTCCGAGCCGATTATTGAGAGCCACAACGATACGGATTTCGCCCGACAAGTGCTGTCGAGCGTTGCCGTTCTGGGACTGGGCAAACTCGGCGGAGAAGAGTTAGGATACGGCAGCGATTGGGATGTGCTGTTCGCCTACACCGCCGAAGAAGCCGACAACGCGGAGGCGTTCGCACTGGTCAATGGACTGGTGGAGCGCGTGATTGCGGCAGGCAAGACCCTCGCGACACGCAATGCGCGGATAGAGATAGACTTGCGCCTGCGTCCGTGGGGGCGCAAGGGGGCGTTGATTCACTCGCCGCAAGGCTATGCAGACTACTACCATTCTAGCGCAGAGACCTGGGAGCGACAGGCGGCTGTGAAAGCGCGTTGTGTGGCGGGCAACCCGGAAGTCGGCGAAGCCGTGATGCAGATTCTGCGGGAGGCGAGCTTCGGGCGTGGCCTTGCGGCGGAAGAGGATCAAGCGGTGCAGACCATGAAGCGGCGCATCGAGACCGAACGCCTCAAGCCCGATGCGAAAGACAGCGACATAAAACTCGGACACGGCGGCCTGACAGACATCGAGTGGCTGGCACAGCGGCTGCAACTCCTGCATGGGAAAGACCAGCCCGCTCTCCAGACCCCGAATACCCTTGCGGCGGTGCAGGCGCTCGGAGAGGCCGAACTACTGGAGCCGTCGGAATCGGCGCTGCTCACGGAGGTCTACACCCGCCTGACCCATCTGCGGAACGCAATGTGGCTCCAGACAGGCTCCTCCCACGACGTGCTGCCTGCGGAAACGGAGCGGCGCAAAGTTCTGGGTCGAATGCTTGGCTCTGCGGACGAGAAGGTTTTTGAGGCCGGACTACACGAAAGTATGGTGCAGGTGCGCGGTCTGTTTGAACGTCAATTTTTTCCTCTGGAGCAAGCAAAGGGTTGACACCCCTCGCTGCGCGGCTTCGCCGGAGCGTCCTTCGGACGAAAGGCGTGGAATGCGATACGTGGCCCTTACAGTCTGAACGTTTCCGAAGGAAACTTGGCCGCAGGTCAAATAGCGGGGACTTCAGTCCGTCGCGATATTCGCCTGCGTAAGGTGAGTGAAGAGAGTACGATGACCCACTGGATACAAATCGCGCTGCTCTTGATCGGCAGCTATCTGTTTGGCTCGCTGCCGTTCGGGCTATGGCTCGCCTGGAAGTGGAAAGGCGTGGACATCCGCACGGTCGGCAGCGGCAATATCGGTGCGACGAACGTAGGGCGTATCTGCGGGCCTGTCGCCGGGGCGTTCGTCTTTATTCTGGACTGCCTCAAAGGGCTGCTGCCGCCTCTGGTCGGGCTTGCCCTTCATCTGGCCTCCCCCTGGCAGGTTCTCGCCGCGTTGCTGGCAGTCATCGGACACAACTATTCGATTTTTCTGGGATTCAAAGGCGGCAAAGGCATCTCGACGAGTGGAGGAGCGCTGTTCGGTATCGCGTGGCAGGTAGGACTCTCGGCATGCGGCGCGTTCGGGCTGGCGTTCCTGCTGTTCCGTTACATCTCCGTCGGTTCGCTTGCCGCTGCGCTTTCTCTGCCGATTATGATGTGTGTCTTCTATCCCGGCGACTACTGCCGCCTGAGCTTCGGAATTATCGCCTGCGTGATGGCCTTTTACAAGCACCGAGGCAATATCGCCCGGCTGCGGGACGGCACGGAGCCGAAAGTGGGCGCGAAGAAGAAGGAAGCCCGACCGGATGCCTAAGCCCCAAACGCCCCCTGCCTACTCGGACAGCCTATGGGAAGAGTTCGCAGAGACAGATGTCGCAGACATCGTAGTCGATGTGGACGCCCCCGACCTGCACCCGACCTACACCTACCGCGTCCCGATCACGATGCAGAACACGCTTCAGGCAGGCGACTGCGTCCGCATCAACTTCAACGGACGTGAGACCCTCGGCTACGTCTTCACACGCCGTAAACTCCCCCTCTCCGACCCGCTCGCCCCGAAACTGCGCGACATTCAGGCCATAGTCGCCGATGCCATCACTATCAACGCCGAGCAGATGCAGACCGTGCGCTGGATGAGCGAACACTATGTCTGCGACCTGCTAGACGCCGTGCGCTGTGTGGTTCCCACGGTGCTGGGCGGGCGCATCTCCACGCTGGTACGTCTGAAAGACCTCTCCCTGCGCGGGATGGATGTCGGCGGTTCGATCCCCCAGGCGCACCTCATCGAGACGCTACGCTCTCTGGGCGGTGAGGCGGAACGAGACGCGCTGCGCGTGGCAGCCAACCTGCCCGGTTTCTCCTCTGCCTATGGCCCGCTGCTCAAAAGCGGGCTGCTGATAGAGACGACGCAGGTGGCTCGCGCTCAGGTCGTCACCAAAACGGTGCGGGGCTACGCGCTCGGCGCGGCGGCGGACTCCCTGACAACTGTGCGGCGCAGCGAGGCGCAGCAGCGCCTCCTGAACAGCCTTGTCGAACACGCCCGACGCGGACATGGCCCGGTGACCGGGGAGGAGCTTCTGCGGGAGGCGCAGGCGGGAGCCTCCTCGCTCAAAGGGCTGGTAGAGAAGGGCCTGGTCGTCGTTTCGGAACTGACGGTGCGCCGCTCCCCGACCAACTCCAGCGGCAAACGCACCGTCGCGCCTCCTCTCTCACCGGGGCAAGCACGGGCAACGTCGGTTCTGCGGGAGTGCATCGCGAGCGGCGTGGCACAGACCGTGCTGCTCTTCGGGGTGACGGCGAGCGGCAAAACAGAGGTCTATCTCGACGCCATCGCCCACACGCTGGAGGCCGGACGCAGCGCGATTGTGCTTCTGCCGGAAATCGCCCTGACAACCCAGGTGGTAGATGTCTTTGTCGGTCGATTCGGCGATCAGGTCGCGGTACTGCACTCCAAGCTCTCCGAGGGCGAGCGGCACGACGAGTGGCGGCGAATGCAGGCGGGCGCGGCGCGTATCGTCGTGGGGGCGCGTTCCGCTATCTTCGCGCCCGTCGCGAATGTCGGCCTGATCGTGGTGGACGAGGAGCATGAAGCCTCGTACAAGCAGGAGAAGACGCCCCGCTACAATGCCAAAGAACTGGCGATGGAACGCGCCCGCTCCAGTAGCGCGACGCTCGTTCTGGGGAGTGCGACCCCGGCCCTCGAAAGCTACTACCTCGCCACCGAAGCGACCGGAAAACCCTATCGCCTCATCACGATGTCAAAGCGCATTAGCAATCGCCCGCTGCCGCGTGTCGAGATCGTGGACCTGCGGGAGGAGTTCAAACAGCGGCAGGCGCTCTTCTCTTCGCGCCTGACGGACTCTATCGGCGACCGTCTGCACAAGAAACAGCAGACCATTCTCTTCCTGAACAGACGGGGCTACGCGCAGTTTGTCCTCTGCCGGGACTGCGGCTGGGTGGCGAAATGCCCGAACTGTGCGGTCTCTCTCGCCTTCCATGCCTACGACCGGGTGCTGAAGTGTCACCACTGCGACTACACAGGCCGTCCGCCGCAGTCCTGCCACGACTGCGGTGGAGGACGGGTGAAGGCGTTCGGGATCGGCACGGAGAAGGTCGAGGAGGAGGTACTCAAAGTCTTTCCCTCCGCCCGTGTCGCACGCATGGATCGCGACACGACCGCGAAAAAGGGCGCTCACACGCAGATTCTACGGGAGTTCCGCGAAGGCGACGTCGACATCCTCATCGGAACGCAGATGGTAGCGAAAGGGCTGGACTTTCCGAACGTCACGCTTGTCGGCGTCATCAGCGCGGACACCTCCATCAATATGCCGGATTTCCGCGCCGCCGAGCGCACTTTCCAACTGCTGACCCAGGTCGCGGGACGGGCCGGACGCGGCGACACGCCCGGTGAGGTCATTATCCAGACGTTCAGCCCCGATCACTACGCGGTGCAGGCCGCCGTCACCCACGACTACGCCGCCTTCTACGCGCAGGAGATCGTCTTCCGGCGCGAACTGAAATATCCTCCCTTCTCCCGCTTCGCCAACCTGATCGCGGCGGACGAACACGAGACACACGCCGCAGAACGTGCCACCGCGCTTGCCGCCGCCCTTGAGCGCGAGACCCCGAAAGAGGTCGAGATCATCGGCCCGGCCCCGGCTCCCATTGCCCGCCTCAAAAACCAGTTCCGGTTCCATGTCGCGCTTCGCGCCCCCGTCGAAGCCGATCTCTCCCGTATGGTGCAGGCCGCACTCGGTCGGCTCTCACCCGCCGACCGCTACGGAATCCATATTGATATGGACCCTCTCAGCATGGCCTAAAGATCACTTACGAAATAGGGTGTCGGCTTCGCTTCAAGCCAACGCTCTCGTCTCTTGAAGGAAGGAAATTCTGGATCGTCAGACCGCTATGCCAATTCAAACAGACCGGTGGCCCGGAAGTTGAGCAACCCGCTCACAATGCAAAACACGTCTTCGTGTCCACTCTGCCGTCCGCGCCATAAACCCGCAAGACAACCGAACCGTTGCAGACGTGCAAAATGATGCTCGACAGGCATTCGTAGCACCGACAGGAGATGGTTGTACGCTTTGCCAAGAGGGGTCACCATCTGACCGCGTTTCTTTTTGATCGGGGTCACCACATCTGCGTCCTGATATGCCTTCTCGCTGCCTTCATACCCCTTGTCCAACCGGGCTTTCACCCCCTCGGGCAGTTGGCGCAGAACCCCCGAGGCACGTAGAACGGGCATGTCATGCAGACTGCCTGGCAAGCCACCGAACACATGAAGCACCAGGTTTTTGGTCGCCACGATCTGCGTTTTGATCGTATGGTCGTGTTGTTTGCCACTGTAGGCGTGTTTGCGTTTGCGTTTGTCCGCAGGTTGCGGTACTTTCTGCTCGGTGGCATCAATCAAGACCTCGGCGAAGTCAGGATGGGCTTCCAGGAGTTCTTCGAGTGTGTTGATCCGCCTGGGCTTTTTGACGGATGTCTGTGTATCGGGGTTGTCCTCGGCCCCCTGTTGGCGCGTCCGCAAGGGAGCGTCGCGCAACGGCACGGGCAAGACTTCCAGGAGAACGGGCATTAGGCGTTGGGTGAACTCGCGGCTGATGTTATACTAACGGCGCATGAGAAACTGGTAATTACGCGCCCGGAACGAACGGCAAGACATCGTGATTTTGACGTGCCGTTAGTATACTCTCGTCCAACTCGAAGAGGTAACTGAGCAGGCTTTGACTGCAATAGAGGCGCAGATAGATCAGTCCCATTAGCAAGCGTTCGGGCAGGGACAAGGCAAACGGTCGTCCGGCTCCGATTTGTCGCTTGCGCGCATCGTGATTTCTGCGAAGATGCTCGGCTTGTTCCTAGGCGAGGGTGACCTGCGCCAGTACCTGATCGAACTCCGCGAGAGTGAGGCCGGTGAACTTTTGGAAATGACGCGGCTTGCGCCGTAGCTTGGTTAAGGTATATAGTGATCGGCTTTGTCAAGACACGGATCAGACTATTTTTAAGTTAGATCCGTCTCCTTTCTGTGGGAACTTGTTCCCTCGGTCGATTGAGGTGGGATAACCTCGCGCAAGCATCACGTGATGCTTCCGACAGCGCACGACGAACCGGGCTTGGGGTTGCCTAAAGAGGGGCCTGTGTCGTTCCGACGTGTCCGTTTCTGGTGCGATGGTGCCGTGTCTGTTTCTGCTCGCCCGAAGGTAAGCCGCCGGTCCTTCTACGCTTTCTGTTTCTTGTGGCGGGCGCCGTTCCTGTGTCCCTTTGGGCAGGTTGCCCAGAGTAGCCTGATTGTCCGCTAATGCATCTGGAGAGGG
>JBBRLP010000150.1:0-12182 GCA_038231295.1 Chthonomonadales bacterium | reverse complement strand
GGCGTTTGTTCGCTTGGAAGCGATCCGCCTCAAGACCGGCGTGAGCTGGTATCAAACCAAGCTGGACATCATCCGGGATGCCGTCAGGCGCAGTTGCAGAGCAGGCAATTTACTGGAAGCAACATGTGCGTAACTCCTAATAGTCTCCCAAATATCTGCTAAAATCATCGTGTTAGCGCTCCTTTATCGATTTGATCGGCAAAACCAAATTCGACAAGGAGTGCTAACTCTCATTGTTCTAGGACATTTGCAAAAGGCTCGAGGGTGTTAAGAAATTATTCGTCGGAGTATCTATTGTGGCACATAGGGTGATGGGGATGAGAGTTATGGGATTTATATGCGTCTTCGCTCACTGAAGAGACATAACGAAACGACACTCTCATTGAGCCGAACACCAAACCATGATTACCAGTTCGGACTAGGATTCAGTTTTACATTCGAATAGTCTCGTCGTGACAACAGGTCTTTTGTCCTCCATGTAATGGACGCTCTTCATCAGGAATTCGTCTGCAGAAGAGCGTCCATTACATGGAGGGCGGAGGAGATTATTTTCGCTTCTTGAGGCGGAGGGCGAGGAGAGCGACACCGATTCCGACGATGGCGAAGGCGGATGGTTCGGGAGTTTCCGCAGAGGGCGTAACGTCGAATTCCACGACGCGATTGTTTCCACGATCAACCGTGAAAAGGTTCCCGGCGCTGTCAAAGGAGAGACCGTAAGGCGTATGCAGTATGCCGACACCGATATTCTGAACGTAGGCTCCAGTGGAGTCGAACTCCACAATGCGGTCGTTTGAAAAGTCGGAGACATAGACGTTGCCGCTCGAATCGAGTCGTATATCTACAGGATGAGTCAGTTGACCGTCTCCACTCCCGGAACCACCGATTGTGCGTACAAAGGCCCCGCTGTTATCGAACTCCTCCACACGATTCCCGTAGTCTGCAACGTAGAGGTTTCCACTCCCGTCCAGAGTGATTCCGCTGATATCTGTGATCTGCCCCGCGCCCCCAATTGTCTGGACCAGGCTACCCGACCCATCGAAAACCGACACAAAGGTGTGATTGTTCGCTACGTAGAGATTCCCGGTTGCGCCGAGAGCCAGACCGTAAGGAAGTGGCACGGAAGCGGCGGCCGTGCGAATGAACGTTCCCGTGCTAGTGAATAGATCAACCCTTGAGGCGTCGTAGTTCGAGGCGTAGATATTGTTGCTGCTATCTGTGATGACCCCGAGAGGACGTGACAACTGCCCGACGCCGATTGTCTGAATGAAAGTTCCGTCGTGGGTAAACTTCTGGAGGCGGCTATTGAGAAAATCATCCACGACGATAGTGCCGGTGCTGTCTAACGTGATGAAGCTGGGGGTGTTGAACTGCCCGTTTCCGCTCCCGGCGCTTCCGAAACTCTGTTTAAACGTGTACGTCTGCCCACGCGCAGACAGGACAGAAAAGGTCAGAACGACCGCCATCAGCGCCATACGAGCGAAGGCTCTGGCAGGGAAACGCGAAGAGAGAGAAGAGAGTTTCATAGAGGGAATTTCCTTTCGCAATGCGGCTGTTACCCAATGTCGAGAGAGGGACATGGGAAATCACTTCCAGGGAGCAGAACGCAGAGAGGCTAGATTGCCTGCCCCCTTGAACCAATAATCAGTTTACCCCAGATGACTTTCATTTCAACTCTACGGAATCAGTACAGGAGCGATTTGGCAGCGCGTATCGGTCAACTGTCAAAAGCGATTGGGGAAGCAGGCGTAGAGGATAACACAGCGGTTCAGAAGAAGAGGGAGCGCTCCCAGCGTACCAGAAGGCACTCCTATCTGAATCGCCACCGCATTGAGTTCCGTCGTTACAGGGAAACATGGGATTACGGAGCGGTAGAAGGGGGTGCAGCGCGGAGGAGGGTTTCGGGGGGGGTGGGCGTGTGGCTTGCCGGACGGAGGAGTGTTTCGGGGGCGGGGGCGGGTTCGATGGCTCCACGCAGGAGTTGTTTCGGGTCGTTTTGCAGGCGCTGACGTTCCAGGAGGATAGGAAGGATGCCAGCGGCTTGCTGTCTCAGGGCGGGCGTCCGGGTCTTGTGTGCCATACGGGTCACGATATGCAGGGCGCGTTCATCTCCGACCTTTCCGATAGCCTCCAACACCAGGCTCGTCAAGGTCTCGTCGTGAGCATTGCGGTCCAGGAGTTGGCGCTCCTTGCGCTGCAAAGCGAGACAGAGATCGGGAACGACACTGCCGGGCAGCGTCCCATAGTCTTCTGTCGTCAATAGAGGCAGGGTCTCTACCAGTCCCGCTTCGGCCGCGAGGCGAATCCGCCTGTTAGAACTCAGCGATTCGCGCAGCAGGAGCGGCAGATAGACGGCATCACGCCAGCGTCCGAGTGTCGTTATCGCCATCGCCCGGATGCGGTTTGCGCGAACCAGATCGAGAGGTATCCAGGCAGGCAGAACAAAATAGGTAATAAGACGCGACAGGAGCAAGGTCCCTATCAGTGTCGTAGCGACCTGAGCGGCGATGAACGCAATCATATCTGCCTGAATATCGTCCAGGCTAATGCAGACATCAATATTCATTCCTAAAAAATCCTGATAGATAGGTATTGCTCCGAACACGGACAAAACTTCATAGCAGATCAGAGGAAGGCCGATGGCGAGATAGGTTCCGGCCCATACCTTCCCAATTCGCTTTTTATCGGCTCTCAGGACGCTCTTGTACCGTTTTTGCACGACGTCAGCCAGCAAGTCCGAGGCGTCTTTGCGATAGGGATGATCTGCGGGGAGACTTCCCAATCCCCAGACCGCAATCAGACGCTCTCTCCACTGACTTATCCCGGTATGTTCGAGCGCGTGGAGGAGGTAGTCGGCGGTCGGTTCGGAGAGGGGTTTGTATTCGGCGAGCGAAGCCGGACAGTTTTTGAGAAACCTACCTTTGCGGAGCCGATGCAGCAGACGCGGAATCAGGCGGCGTTCCCGGTCGAAAGGCAGGACAAGAGGAACGCCGTCTTCCGTCACATTGTGCGCCGCCACAACCCTTAGCGCAGGCTGAGATTCTGCCGCATAGGGATGCGTGAAGCGATGAATGCGCTGGCTGATTTCGCGAAGAATTGGTGGCAGCGACGGTTCTTCCGAGATATGTTTCAGCATCCCTGCACTCTCCTTAAAGGGGACGGACGGACTGGCACAGGTCGAGCGGATGACTGGCGTCAGAAACTTTTAGCGTTGGATTGGCACGCGCCTCCGCGAGCAGAGCGGTGGAGATTTCCAGATACTGTGTGTCCGCCGTGTTGCGGATACGGGCGAATCGCACCTGAGACGGCTCCGCCCGCCCGCAGGTCGCGAACGCAGTGCGGACGCAGTCGTCGCCGGTAGCAAGGATGAGGGGCAGACGGGCGCGGAGGATGCCGCCCTCGCCGCTCGTCCGCATATTGATAAACATCGCCTCGAAATCCACCTTCTCCATGAGGCGGCGTGTGGTGAGATCAGCGAGGCCAAGCGCGGTCGCGTTGCCGTGCGACTGCGGGGTCAGGTCGAGGACGGCGATCAGCCGCACGTTCGGGCCGCCCCACTCCGCTTCGGGGATACTCGGCATCGTGCCGCGCCCGATGACGTGGGTATCCATGCCCGCCCCGCTGATATTCTTGCCGAGTTCGTCAATGACCAGCACATCCAGTTCCGCGAACGGCAGACGCGGCGAAATGGAGCGGGCGCGTTTGAGGAGCGTCTGTTCCGGTTCGCGGGCGATTTGCGCGGCGGGAACGGCATGAATCTCCGCTGTGTGACCGAGTTCGTTTTCGATTAGCGCGATCCCGCCGATAACGTTCGTGTGTGCGGCGAGATAGCGGGCAACGCGGGGCATTAGTTCGCGCAGTCCGTAAGCGCCATGCCGATGAATCCCTTCCGCGCCATGCCGCTTGCCCAGCCCGATAGCGCACATCTTGCCGATGCCGCTCTCAACCGGCCCGGAGAAATCGGTATGCGCTTTGATGCGATTCACGACGATAACTGCATCGGCGGCGTGGGCGATGCGGTCGAAGAAGACCGTATGCCCCGCAAACGGCCCGGCCTCTTCGCCTTCCAGCGTCCCGATAGCGTCCACCTCCATCGTCGCCTGGATTTCCGCCCCTACCGCCTCCGGCGTCAATCCATAGTCCAGCAGCAGCGATTTCTGCCCCTCCGCCGTCGCGCCCCCATGACTGCCCATCGCCGGAACCAGGAACGGCTCCATCCCTCGCGCCTTCAGTTCCGCAATCACTGTGCGAATGACCGGGACGATGTTGTCTACGCCCCGGCTCCCCGACCCGACTGCCACCTTCGCGCCCGGTTTCAGCCGGGCATCCTGCGCCAGCGCGTCTACAGCGGCCCGCACCTGCGCCTCGATCTGGTCCAGAGCCAGCGGCGGCGTATCGAACTTCTGCTCCACCGTCCAGACCTCCGGCAGCGGAACGTCGGGATAGGTGAAGATGTCGAGCGGGATATTCAGTTGCAGATTCATGCGGCTCTCCTTAAACAGATGTTGAGGCAGCCAGAACAGTCCATCGAAGGACTACCCGGCGATTCTGGCCGCATTGACGAGCAGCGCGGCAATGCGGATGGTTTCGAGCAGGCTCTGCTCACGCGCAATGCCTCGGCCTGCGATATCGAAAGCGGTGCCGTGGTCTACCGAGACACGTTTGATCGGCAGGCCAATCGTTACGTTGACGCCCGAATCGAAGCCGTTCAGTTTGACCGGGATATGGCCCTGATCGTGGTACATAGCGACCACGAGATCGAACTGCCCGGCAGCGGTGCGCTGAAACACGGTATCCGGCGGATGCGGCCCGCTCACCAGAATCCCTTCCTGCCGCGCCTGCATAATGGCAGGCGCGATCTCTTCGATTTCTTCCGTTCCGAACAGTCCATTCTCCCCGGCATGAGGATTGAGACCCGCAACGGCGATGCGCGGCGCAGCGACGCCCAGGTCACGACAGGCCCGGTCGCCGAGTCGAATACACTCCATTATCCGCGCCGTCCGCACCCGCTCAATGGCCTCTCGCAGCGAAACGTGCGTACTGACATGGACGACGCGCAACGGCCCTGCCAGCAGCAGCATCCCGTAGCGCGGCGTCTGCGCGACCTCCGCAAGCAGTTCCGTATGGCCGGGATAAGGATACCCGCCGAGCGCCATAGCCTCTTTATTCAGTGGTGCCGTCACGAGCGCGTCTGTCTCGCCTGCCAGCGCCGCCTTCGCCGCCGTCACCACACACTCTGCCGCCGCCTGCCCCGCCTCTGACGCAAGTTCCCCTACCCGCACGTTCCGCAAATCGGCCCCCGTCGCCTGCCGCACCAGAACCGTCGAAATGCCAGCGGTCATTCCCTCCGCCTCTGTGGTCACATGTGTATCCAAATGCAGAGAGCGGGCCGCTTGCTGCATCCATTCCAGATCTCCATAGACCGTTGGAAGGCAGAGGGTATAGACCTCCGGGCAGGCCAGCGCTTTGAGGATGATTTCCGGCCCTATTCCCGCCGGATCGCCCATCGTGATCGCAAGGCGGGGCATAAAGTTCTGTTGCGTATGCATGACATAACTCATAGTTGGCTCTACAAAGCCCCGAGATGATCGTTGGATTGCCCGACAGGTTTGCGTCGGAGTGAATTGTTGGCGTTAGTTTTCGCCATTGCCCGTTAGTTAGTTTGCGCCGGAGTGAACTCCTGCGCTGGAAACTGCAAGTGGCCGCTTCGCGGGCACAGGGGTTTGCGATGCGTTACGTTGCGGGTTGCCAGGGAGGGGAGCAGCAATGGGTTTCACCCGTCGTGACACAACTCCACGGAATTGAACTTTGTCTTGAACTATGATTCGTCGGATTAGAGGATTGGCATGATTGGAGACTCTATCCCCTCCAGTCTCCACCAAAACGTTCTTGACTGCACACTCTGCTCGTTTCAACGCAAAATGGAATAGCTTACAATCATGCCAATCCCATCATCCGACGAATCATAGTTCAAGACAAATAGCCTCATCGGGCAACCCTCAAACTTCCAGTTCAATGTGCCTGCGAAGCAGCCACTTGCTTTTTCCAGCGCAGGAGTTCACTCCGGCGAAACTGTCGGGTAACCCAACAATTCCCTTCTGAGCTTTCGGCGCAAACCTATCGGCGATGGCGAAAACCTGTCAGGTAAGAGGACCCTCCCAGGGCTATTTTGCGCTATCAACTCACTCCAGTCCCAGGCAACGGGTCAGTGTCGCCTCGTCCCCGAAGCCCCCCGCCTTCAGAATAATCGGCACGTCCGGCCATTCTCGAAAGCGAGATAGAATGGCACGGACAACCCCAGGCTCGCTCTCCCCGACGATTTCGAGACTATGGCCCCACAACCCATTGCATAGGTAGAGCGCGGTTTCGCCTCCCGTCACGATATAACCGTCGAATGGAGGCTCGCTCCTGCCAGATTCCTCCCAGTATGGAAGCATAATCAATGACCTTTCGAGCATCCATCTACTCTCCATATCCTCCTCTGGAGTCAGGAGCAGAGTCAGTGTATTTCCGTTCTCCATGCCTTCGAGAATTGTACTCCGCAAAGTCTCCAGTATGTCTTCAGAAGGGATTTCTAAAACTACTGGCCGCAGGCCCGCCCCCCGAATCAACCGCTGTATCTGTCGTCTGCTGTTTTCGTGACGACTCCCAACCACAACCAAAACCCTGCCGCTCGAAAACACCATATTGTTCCACGCAGGTTTATCACGCCTCTCAGATAGTGGCAGCCGCCCTGCGAAGGCTCGGGTCAGCCCCGCCGAACCGACAGACAGAAAACGTTCTGGCTGTGCGAGGACAACCTCGGCGAGCGTCTGCAAATCTTCCTGAGTTAAGGCGTCGCAGAACAGAGTCTGAATATCGGCGTCGGCTAGGCGTTTAATCTCGGCTTCCAGAAAGTCTCTGCCCTTACGGACGAAAGAAAGAGAAATATCTGCGGATGTCGGATCGTCAGTCATGCCAAACGCCGAGCGAACGGACTGATACATAGTTGGTTCTGGAATGCTCCGTACAAACTCGGTCTGAGCCAGAGGGACGCCATGAACGCGCAGAATCCCGTTCTCTACCGTCCGTCCATTCGCAGGGGAGGCAGGGCATATCAGCGCGATCCGACCCGGCAGTTCGCTCCGCATTCCGTCCAGTTCCGGGCGTAGATGGCCGCGCAGAGTGCTGTCTATTTTCTTGAAATAGACGCGCGGTTCGCGCTCCTTCAGGCGGCGCGTCGCCCGGCGGACGATAGAAGCAATGAGCGTCGGTTTGATTGCCTTCCTGTCCCGAAGCTCCGTATTCAGCGCGAGCGCCTCCCAATCCGGAATCGTTTTAGCAGCATCTTCCGTAAGAAACAGCCCGACGCCCGCCCTATGTCCTCTCTGCGCGAAGGGAGCGACCGAATCCGCCGCGCCTGTCAGGTCGTCCGCCACAATGCCGATAAACATCGCTTCACCTCATGCTCTCCAATTCGGCGCAAATCGGCCAACGTCCTGCCCGAAAAAACCAGAATCGAAAATGTGATAGAAAAGCCTTGACACGCCTCGGAATCCGATGTATACTCTAATCCAATGTATCGAGAGGAGGGAGAGCCTGATGGATTCGGAACGAGAACTGCTCAAAGGCAACACCCCTACCCTGGCGCTCGCAGTCCTCAATGATGGCCCGCTGCACGGTTACGGCATCGCCCGTGAGATCGAACGCCGGAGCGACAACGCCCTGCGCTTCAAAGAGGGAACCCTCTACCCTGCCCTGCACGCCCTGGAGCGCGAAGGTCTCATCGTCGGGGAGTGGGAGCGGGAGGGCAACGGGCGAGAACGCAAAGTCTATCGCATCACGCCCGCCGGAATCGCCGACCTGGAAAGCCGCACACGCACCTGGAACACCTTCGCATCCGCCATCGAGCGCGTACTTGGAGGACACAACAATGGAACACCAGCACTCCCCGGAACCCCGCCCAACCTTCGTACCGAACCCACCAGCTGAACAAAAACACAGACAGACTGCGTTCGATGCCTATCTGGATCGCATCTGCCTGCCCCTCGCCCGAACGCTCTCCGCCGACGAGATCACCGTTCACCGGGCAGAGATGCTGGATCATCTGGAAGCCCTCTACGCCGCGCATCTGGAGTTAGGCTGCTCCGAGGCGGAAGCCCTGCGTCTCACGCAGGAGCAGTTTGGCAAAGAGAATCAGCTTCACAACGCCTGGCAGACAGAGTGCGAAGCCGCCCTGCTCAATGCGGAGACGCCGCACTTTCGTGTGGGCTACCGTCTCGCGGTGCGTCGTTTCTGCTTTGCCTTTCTGTTCTCCTCGATTTTTGGGGGCGGGATGATGCTCCTCCCGTTGAACGCCGCCGCGCCGCAGCATCTGCTCATCTCCTGGTTCTGTTTTGACCTCACCATACTCAGCCTCTGTCCTTTCCTGGCCGGAGTTCATGTCGGGCGGCGCGTTCGTTACCGTCCGGTACTCACATCGCTCCTGGCAACGCTGACGACCTGTCTGATGATTCCAACGCTCTACCTGACGATGCTGTACGCGCTCTATTCCCGATTCCCCGGTACACCTCACATTGACTGGCTCAGTGCCTGGCTGAGACTCGACTGCTTCATCATCGCCGTGATGTCGCCTATCGCAATGACGGGAGCGGGGCTCGGTCACTGGTCACGCCGTTTCGGACGCCGCAAAATCGCTTCCAATCGCTGACGAACGCACGGTCGTCAACCCCTTCACAGGAGAACCAATCCGATGCAGCAACGCTTTTCCTCCTCTGAGGAACCGACTGAGTCCAGTACGCAGACGGAAGGAACGACAATGGCCCAGGCGCGAATGGAAGCGTATCTGACTCGCGTCTGCGCCCCTCTCTTCGTCTCCCTGCCGCAGGAAGAGGCCACGGAGCAGAGCCAGGAGATGCGTTCTCATCTTGAGGCACTTGTCAACGCGCATCGCGAGTTAGGGGCTACGGAAACGGAAGCCGTCGGTCTCGCGCTCGCACAGTTCGGCAAAGAGCAACAGATTACTCGCGCCTGGAGCGAAGAGTGTCAGGCCGCCGCGACAACTTCCGGGCGAGCCGCCTTCTGGAAGATGACTCGGCTCGCGATCTTCACCATGACGCTCAACGGATTTCTGTTCCCCGTTCTGGTGCAATGGATGAACTACGTCCTCAACGGCTTTATGCAGACGGGCAGAAGCGTACCCTCTGCACTGGTTACCACTTTCCAATTCCTCGGCTTCACAGAACTCTATGCCCTCCCTGCCCTCCTCGGCTATCGCTTCGGCCGCCACGCACAGGGCAAAGCGCTGTTCGGGTCAATTCTGATGCTGCCTTTCGTTCGGCTCCTCTGTATGTGTCCGCTCATCCTGATCTATCACAAACTTGGCATGAGCGGCCTCGTGCTAGATTGGCCTATTCCGTGGACGATCTTGTTATGGCCGTTTCTCAGCGACATCAGTTGTGGCGCCATCGGCACAGGCGTGGCGCTGTGGCGACGCAGAAAGCAGATGCGACTGGCAGGCAGCCGGTAATTTTGGTGCGAGGAGTCAATGTCTCCATTACTAGGCACAGAACCCCAATATGAACTTTCCGCTTTGTGCATCGTCTAACAATGCAGGGAGGAATTGAAGAGGAAGTGCCGAAATCTACCGTAGAAAAAATTTCTGCGGCAGGTGTCACGAAAACGGCGCGTCCTCGTATCGGAATGTATCCGAAAATTGTGCGTTCCGAATCCCTACTGGAGGAGGCTGAGAGTGGTAACGCAAAACACAGCCCGACTCGCCCGACAAACTGCCCCGGAAGGGTTTAGCCCAACTGTCTGCGATCCTGTGCAGGCCGCCGAGACTATCCTTCGCCGCTTTGGCGCACGAGCCGTATCAATATTGTCGCAACCGCGTACACTGGAAGACGGGCGGGTTCTCCCGCCGCGCCTGACCGCGAACGACGCCTATGTCGCCCTGGAAGAAGCCTGTCGCAAGATGGCGCGGGTGGCAGTCCGCAAGTTCGAGACCGATCCTCTGCTTCAGGCAGGCAGTTTCGCCGACGCGCTGGACTCGATCTTCCCGGATGCGACTGCCTATCTGTCGCGCTGTATCCGCTCTGTCATCAGTGACACCGAGCGCGTGGTGCGCCGGGATGTCCCGACGGTCTCGATGGATCAGCCGCTTGCAGGCGGAGATGCGGGCAACACCCTGACGCTCGCCGACACCTTCGCGACGCACGAGACCGCTGAGCAGCCCGAAGAGGCGCTTTTCGACCGTGATGAGCGACAGAATTTCCGCGCCGCGCTGGCACAGGGGCTTCAGGCCATCCCGAAGAACTACCTGACCGCGCTTCAGCGGGACATTGCCCGAGAGCGCGAACGGCAGGCAGGCATCAAAGTCGCGCCCGAGAGCGCGAACGAGCGACAGACTATCTGCCGCGCCCGCGCCGCCCTGACCGAAATACTCAAACGGGAATGCGGATTAGATAATCCCTTCGTGCGCCTGCTGGCGCAGCAGAGGAGCAGCCGCGTGCGCCAGAAGTCCACGCCCTCGCCCAACTGGACCACCGAGCGTCAGAACGAACTGTTCCGACGTCTTATGGACACGTCCTGGACGGAGCGGGCGCAGAGCGCGGCGCATCCCGACGGCAACGTCGAAGAAGCGGTCATCAACGAGGTCAGTACGGGCGTCAACACCGCCCCGCCCTCCCCGGAAATGCGGCAGGCCATGCGAGTCATGGACACCTACACGCTCGACAGCAGCCCGCATTCGGAGATTATGGAAGCGCAAAGTTTCTATCAGCAGGCGATTTCGGCGCGGCGTGGTGGTAAAATAGAAGAAGCGATCCGTCTCTATCGCAGCGCCTACGAAACGGACCCGACGTTCTTCGCGGCCTACAACGAAGTCGGCGTCATGCTGAGCCGAACCGGGAACCTGCGCGACGCTCTGAAAGTCTATCTGACTATCGTAGAGGCTCCAAAGGCTGGGGATCATCGGTATATCGCTGCGACCAACGCCGCCGACATCTATCTGACGTGGTTCGATGCGGGCCGCAACAAGGAACGCAACATTGAACGGGCCACCTTCTATGCCCGCCTTTCGATGGAGAAACCTGCGCCGATGCGGGCCTGCAACCTGCTGCTGGCTTATATCAAAGACCGCTTCTATGTGGAAGCTCAGAAACTGGTGGATACCGTTCTGCGCTCGGACCTTCCGGCATGTCCCGCAGAAAAGTTTTTGCAGACGCTGTTCCAAATTCGCGATGCTGATCTGGTAGCCTGGTGGAACTGGCTCGATGGCGAACTCGGAAAGGACAACAACTGAGATGAAAGCAACATTTACTTATATCACCCGGTTCGCCGTCGCGCTGGGCGCGCTAGCCATCCTCTCTGCGGTTCGCCTGACCCCGCCGCCTGCCGTATCCACGACGCTATCGCTAAACGGTGTGTCTCAGATACTCGTCGCAGGCGACGGGCAGGAGACGCATGGCGACAAGGGCAACAACCCGCCCAAAGGCAAAGGCTAACTAGCCTGCCTGTCCCGATCATCCGGGCTGGTGACAAACAATGAAAAGGGTCTGGCGCGGAGTGTTTACTGCACTCCGCACCAGACCCTTTTTCACCGTCTCCGATCAGCAACTACGGAGTTTTCTTCTTCTTTTTCGCCGGAGTGGTCGTTCCTGCCGCCTTCTTGACCTTCTTCGCGCCCGTGTTCGCTTTAACAGCGGTGTCCATCGGTTTGACCTGCGGAGCCGCGACGGGAACAGAGGCCGCTTCCGTCAATTGAGACTGATGACGCGCCGCAATGTCCGCCCCAAGTTGCTTCATCTCTTTCAGGGTGGTCTGCGCGGCGTTGATATCCGCAGTTGCTTTGTCGACACCATCCTGCGCGAAGACAGGCGCGGCGACAGCCAGGCAGAACAGCGCGGCGAATCCAATCGCGGCGGTTCGGATAGATTTCATTGGAGAATCTCCTTTTCAAACGTGATAAAGTGGATGTGTGAGGGCTTGCAGTCTCCTTGACGGGACTACGCTGGAAAGGTTCACTCACCAGTTAGCCACCCATCAGGAAATTCCTGCTTACACGTAACTATTCACCCGGCGCATTGCGGGTAGAGGAGGTCGCCTCGGAAGACGTGCTCCAGCGCCAACAAGATTTGCGTGCCTTGCTTGCGGAGCGTGCAGATATAGGAACGGATCCGACAGAACGCATCCGCTCCCTCCGT
>JBBRLP010000149.1:0-12312 GCA_038231295.1 Chthonomonadales bacterium | reverse complement strand
TCGCGGGTGTTGGGCGCGGTTTCGGGCAGGTGTGTGCGCCGGTTCAATTCCTGGCGTGCTGTCTCATCAAATTGGACACGGTACATGGCGTGAAAACCCTCCACGCCTTTCTACGAACGAACTAAGGCCTTCTACTTAGCGTCAGAACAGGCCACCTGGAAGACCTATGATGTCGTCGTTCGGGGCGGTCACGCGGAGTGGAAAGTAGATGGACATACCACGCCGATAAAAGAGGAGAAGGAGGCGAAGCGAGGCTGTATCGCCCTCTTCACCGATGGTAATGCGGTGGTGCAGTTCCGCAATATCATGGTGCGCCCGCTGGGACTGAAGAGCGTCTTCAACGGCAAAGACCTGACAGGCTGGCTCTCGCCGGAGGGCAATAAGTCGGTTTTCAGCGTCACGCCGGAAGGCTGGGTGAGTGTCAAGAACGGGCGCGGCGATCTGCAAACCATTGAGCAGTGGGGCGATTTCGTGCTGCAAATCGAGGTCTACTCGAACGGGGACCATCTAAACAGCGGCGTCTTCTTTCGGGCGGAACCGGGTAAGTTTCAGCAGGGATACGAAGATCAGATTCGCAATCAGTGGGAGGGAGACGACCGCACGAAACCGGTAGACTACGGAACTGGCGCGATCTATAACCGCAAGCCTGTCCGCAAAGTGGTCTCCTCGGATCGAGAGTGGTTTACCATGACTCTCATCGCACATGGAACGCACTATGTCTCCTGGGTCAATGGCGTGCTTGTTTGCGACTTCACCGATACGCGCCTGCCTGACGAGATCAACGCCCGCAAAGGTGCACGGACTAAAGCGGGTGTCATCAGTCTACAGGGCCACGATCCCACCACCGATCTGAACTTCCGCAATATCCGTATCGCGGAACTCCCACCTGCTGGAAAGTGACCGGGAATTTGGCGGATACAAGTGTGCAGGAGCTGATCGCCGAACTGAAGCAGATTGCCCGAACTGCGGTGGGCCATGAGGTCAATGAGGCTTTCTATGCGCTTTTGGATCAGCGAGAATCTCTCTATGCCGGCCTAGTGGAAAAGCGAGCGGAGGCGGTTGGTCCTCTCATCGCACTCCTTACGGAGCAAAGCTGTATGATCTCGCTGTTCGCGGCGGAAGCGCTTGGACGGCTCGGAGACAGGACAGCCGTCACACCACTGCTGGAAGCTTTTGTCTCCGAGGCCAACCCGGTCTACACCATCGCCGTCGCACAGATTGGAGATGCAAGCGCGGTCGAGCCACTGATTGCCATACTCAAAAATGCCGATGCTCTGGCGGAAGAACACGCGGAACAGATACGACTGCGCGGTCTGCAAGAGGAGCGCAACCCGGTGAAAGCCTGGCTCGGGAAGACTCTTTACCAGACAGGCATCGTTAAAACAGATGGTCATATACGCGACGCCCAGACGCTGCTTCTGCGGCGTTCTGCGGCTGTGGCCCTCGGCGAACTGCGAGACCGTCGCGCTCTGGAACCGCTGCGCCGATACACAGACCATCCTGAGCCGTCTCTGCGCGAAACGGTGCAGATGGCAATCAAGATTTTGGAGAGGGAGTAAATAGCGCTATGCTGTTGACGGAAACGCAGACAACAACCCTGCAAGCCGCGCTCGACCGGATAGTTCCTGCCGACGACTATCCCGGTGCCTGGGAAGCGGGCGTTGGCAATTACATTTTACGTCAACTCGAAGGCGATTCGCATCACCTCCTGCCTGTCTACCGTTTGGGACTGGATGGATTGGACGCCGAAGCGGTGACTGCGTGGGGCGCACACTTCGCAGACCTCTACCCGGCCCGTCAAGATGCACTCCTCGCCAATCTGGAACGTGGGATAGCAGGGACTTCCTGGCTGATCCCCTCGTCGGGATTCATTAGCGCCCTGATCCAGCACACGGTCGAAGGCTACTATGCGGATGCGGCACAGGGCGGAAATCACGGTGAGAAGTCCTGGCAGATGATTGGGTTCAATCAGGCGGGCAGACTGTAACAGAGCGCGGCGTGGCGTGATGGAAGAGAAGGCATGACGAAGACATACGACGTAATCATCGTGGGAGCGGGGGCAGGGGGCGGCATCGTCGCGGGAGTTCTCGCGGAAGCGGGCAAGCGTGTTCTGCTGCTGGAACGTGGACCGAAGAAGAGTTTTGAGGAGGTGGGCCGCGACCATCTCCGCAACCAGCGCATCTCGCTCTACGGACATAATGCCGGGCCGGAGGAGAACGGCAATCCCCGTGTCTATGTCGACGCGCAGGGGCGCGAACATATCGTCCGGCCCCATGAAGGCGGTTATCAGAACAACGCGGCAATGGTCGGCGGCGGCACACAGGTCTATGGAGCGCAGGCATGGCGGTTTATGGAACAGGATTTCCGCATGGCCTCGCTGTATGGGGTCCCGAAACACAGCTCCCTCGCCGACTGGCCCATCACCTACTCCGAACTCGCCCCCTACTACGAAAAGGCGGAATGGGAGCTGGGCGTCTGTGGAGATGACACTGCCAACCGATTTCAGTCCGAGCGGTCAAAGGACTATCCCATGCCCCCTATTCCGTCCAATCCAAGCCGGGAAATCCTTCAGCGGGGAGCCGAGCGGTTAGGCTGGAATACCAACCCCGTTCCGATGCTCATCAATACAAAGCCCTACCTGGGTCGGCCTGCCTGTATCCAGTGCAGCTACTGTGTTGGCTTCTCCTGCCCCTCGAACAGTAAGAACGGCACACAGAACACGCTGATTCCCCGTGCGCTGGTAACGGGCAATTGCGACCTCATCCCACACGCCATGACCGAGCGCATTGATACGGATTCGCAGGGCAATGTCGTCGGTGTCACCTATCTGACGGAGCAGGATGGCAGCATGGTACGCGAATCGGCGACAGCGAAGGTTGTCGTCGTTTCCAGCGGAGCGATTGAGTCGGCGCGACTGCTGCTGAACTCCTCTTCCTCGCAGCATCCACAGGGACTCGGCAACGAACACGATCTCGTAGGGCGAAGTCTACAGGGACATTTCTACCCGAGCATTCACGGGCTATTCAACGAAGTCGTGCATGACGGCCTCGGCCCCGGCGTGTCGATCTCTACCACGCAGTTCAATCATGGCAATTCAGGAGTCGTTGGCGGCGGAATGCTGGCGAACGAGTTTACGAAACTTCCTATCATCTTCTGGCGCGGCTCCCTGCCGCCAGACGTGCCGCACTGGGGAGCGGCCAATAAACGCTGGATGCGGGAGAATTTCAGCCGAACGCTCCATGTCATGGGGCCGGTGCAGGACATTCCGAGTCCCGATTCGCGAGTGCAGGTCGCTCCGAATGTGCGGGATCGCTACGGTATTCCCGTCGCGAAACTCTCGGGTACGACCCACCCGGAGACCGTTAAGACGGCACAATTCATGTTTGAGAGAGCGAAAGAGTGGATGGAAGCAAGCGGCGCGGTTCGGGTCTGGGGCAACCCGCCGAGTCTGGGCATGAGCGCGGGGCAGCATCAGGCTGGAACCTGCCGGATGGGCGACGACGCACAGACCTCTGTCACGGATAAGTGGGGCCGCGTCCATGCCCATGATAATCTGTTTGTCGTAGACGCCTCGCTGCACGTCACCAACGGCGGTTTCAATCCCGTGTTAACGGTTATGGCCCTGGCCTACCGTTCCGCCGTACATATCGCGAAGGGGCTGTGATGCCGATACTCGTCCCACTCGAATATGCAAAGCCAGTGGTCAATCGCCTGTTGCCTCTTGCGGTGACCGTGTCCTGCTGTCGGAAAATAGGATGGCTCGCTGCTGCCCTGCTGTTAGGTCTGCTTCTGCCAAGAGCCAACGCGCAGAGCAGTCTGGACAGTATTCGGCAGCGCGGCGAACTGATTATCGCGACCGACGCCACCTATCCGCCCTTTGAGTACAAAGAGGGCGAGAAACTGATCGGCTTCGATATCGAAATCGGCAACGAGATCGCAAGAGAACTTGGCGTCAAGGTACGCTGGACGCCTATGGCGTGGTCGGGAGTGCTGGGGGCGCTGGAGTCGCGGAAATGCGACCTCATCATTTCGGGCGTGACGATCACAGAGGAGCGAAAGAAGACGACCGCCTTTTCGCGCCCCTACTTTCCTTCCGGGCAGACGATAGCACGGCGCAAAGGCGATATGAGTGTCAGCAAACTCGCTGACCTGAAAGATCGCCGCGTCTCGGTGCAGGAGGAGACGACGGGACAGTATGCCCTGCAAAAACTCGGCGTTCCGAAAGACCATATCAACCGCTTCGACAAACTCGAAGACGGACTGACAGATGTGGTGAACAGCAAGTCGGATGCGGCGGTCGCGGACTTGCCCGCCCTCAAGGAGAGCCTGCGAAAGGGCTACCCGCAGCTTGAACTGACGGGGGGACTGTTCACCAGCGAGTACGTCGGGGTCTGGATGCGGAAGGGCGAGCCACAACTTCGGGACGCTATCAACCGCGCACTGGGCACGATTCTCGTGGATGGACGCTATGCCCGCATCTACAAGTACTGGATTCACGAGCCGCTGACCACCAGCATCGTCGCCGACCTGGACAAACATCGCGGAGAAGGCTCTGCAAGCGTCGAGGAGGTGGATCAGGCCAGCCAGAGCAGCGTTGCCGCCCCTTCGGCGGGCAAGACGGAGACGGCCTCCGACAACGCGCCGCACTTTTCGATTGATTTCGGCCTGATTCGCGCCGCTCTGCCAGACCTCTTTCGCGGCGCAAGACTGACGCTGCTTCTGACCGCGCTGGCGCTGCTGATCGGCATCCCGCTTGGGCTGGCCGTCGCGCTGGCGCGTATTTCGCCGATTCCGCCGCTGGTCTGGGTCGCGAAGGTCTACGTCGAGGCGTTGCGCGGGACGCCGTTGCTGATGCAGATATACGTGATCTATTTCGTGCTGCCCTCGCTGCGTATCAATCTGGACCCCTTCACCTCCGGCGTCATCGCCCTGAGCCTGAATGCCGGTGCCTATATCTCGGAGATTTTCCGGGCCGGTATCGAGAGCATAGATACCGGGCAGATGGAGGCGGCGCGTTCGCTCGGCATGACCTACGGCATGGCGATGCGATGGGTCATTCTGCCGCAAACGGTGCGCCGCGTCCTGCCCCCGCTGACAAATGAGGCCGTCGCGCTCCTGAAAGACTCCTCCCTCGTCTCCGTGGTCGCCCTGAGCGAACTGATGCGCGTCGGAACGGAACTCGCGACCTCCAAAGGCGCTCCGACGACGATCTACCTCGCGGTGGCCCTCCTCTATCTGTGTATGACGCTGCCGCTGACCTGGATTGTCCGCCGTTTGGAAGAGAAATACCAGCCCGTCAGTCGCCCACGCCGACGCCGCAAAGGAGCCGTTGCCAATGCCTGAGCCGATGGCCCCTATTCTCGCACTGAACGGCCTCTCCAAGCGGTTCGGCACCCTGGAAGTTCTGCGAGACATCTCCCTGACGATGCAGGAAGGCGAAGTCGTCGGGCTGATCGGCGCGTCCGGCAGTGGGAAGTCCACGCTCCTTCGCTGTATCAATCGCCTGGAGATTCCCTCTTCCGGTACGATCCGGTTCCAGAACCGGGAGATCACGCCGGAAAGCATCAATCGCGACCGTCAGCAGATTGGTATGGTCTTTCAGCGGTTTCATCTCTTCCCGCACCTGACCGCGCTGCAAAACGTTACGCTCGCGCCGTGCAAAGTGCTGAGCGTCTCGACAGCGAAGGCGGAAGAAGAGGGCCGCGCTCTGCTCGCCGAGGTCAAACTCAGCGCGAAGGCGTATGCCTACCCAGCGGAACTCTCCGGTGGGCAGCAGCAGCGGGTCGCCATCGCACGGGCGCTCGCACTGCGCCCCGCCCTCCTGCTCTTCGACGAGCCGACCTCCGCTCTCGACCCGGAACTGGTCGGCGAAGTCCTCGAAGTGATGCGCGAACTGGCGCGGCAGGGCCGCACGATGCTGGTCGCCACGCACGAGATGGGGTTCTGCCGGGAAGTGGCCCATCGCGTACTTTTTCTGGACGGCGGACGTATCTTAGAAGAAGGTTCCCCCGAACAGGTTTTCACCGCCCCCAGAGAGGAGCGCACCCGCGAATTCCTGGCGCGTGTCCTGAATCGGGGATAGGCAGCAAGCTCAACTCACAGAAAGTATTTTGATGCGAATCAATCCTCTTGTTTACCTCACGGCTCTGCTCGCTCTCTCCACACCATTGCAGGCGCAAAACTCCGTCTTGATTGCCGGGGGAACAGTCATTGATGGGACGGGAGCGCCGCGACGACTGGCCGATGTACGGATTGCAGGAGACCGGATCGCGGCTATCGGGAAACTGAAGGCGAAGCCTGGCGAGAAAGTCATAGACGCGAAGGGGCTAATCGTCTCGCCAGGCTTTATTGACGCGCACAGCCACGCGGACGGCGGCCTGATGGACGACCCCGACGCGGAGACGCAGGTGCGGCAGGGCATCACGACTTCGGTGGTCGGGCAGGATGGCAGTTCGCACTATCCCCTCGCGAAGTGGTTTGGCGAACTGGAGGCGAAACACGTCGCGCTGAATATCGCGAGTTTCGTCGGGCATGGCACCATTCGCGATGCTGTGACCGGCAAAGACTACAAACGGGCGACCACTCCGGACGAGCAGAGAAAAATGGCGGAACTGACCGCGCAGGAGATGCAGTCCGGCGGTCTGGGCCTCTCCTCTGGTCTGGAATACGATCCCGGTTTCTATTCGACGACGGACGAACTGATCGCCTGCGGCAAAGCGGCGGCGAAGTATCATGGTATCTATATCAGCCATGTGCGGGATGAGGGCGACAAGGCGTTCGAGTCGTTTCAGGAGTTGGTCTCTATTGGGGACAAGGGCGGACTGCCCGCGCAGATTTCGCACGTCAAACTCGATACCTCGCCTGTCTGGGGGAAAGCCTCGGATGTCTTGAAACTGATGCGCGACTCCCGCAAGAAGGGCCTGGACATCAGCGCGGACGTCTACCCCTATACCTTCTGGCAGTCCACGATAATCGTTCTCATCCCCACTCGCGACTGGAGCGACCGCAAGGCGTGGGAGACGGGATTGGCAGAGGTTGGAGGCGCGGAACACGTGCGCCTGACGACCTACACGCCGGACGCCGCCTGGAGCGGCAAGACGATTGCGGAGATCGCCTCGCTGACGGGTAAAGATGCGATTACCGTCATTCAGGAGATTGTGCAGAAGACTCACGGTGAGGGCGCGAAAGGATCGGAGAGTGTCGTCGTGACGGCAATGACCGAAAACGACCTCGACACATTTCTCGCCGCGCCGGAAATCATGTTCTGCACGGATGGTGGGCTGCATCCGAGCCATCCGCGTGGCGCAGGCTCCTTCCCGCGTCTGCTGGGCGTCTATGTGCGTGAGAAGCATCTGCTGAGTTTTGAGGAAGCCATTCGCAAAGGCACTTCTCTTCCGGCCTCTCGCTTCGGGTTTCGCGACCGGGGCAAGATAGTGAAGGGAATGAAGGCCGACATTGTCCTGTTCGACCCGGCCGTCGTGCAGGATCGCGCCACCGTCGCCGAGCCTGCTGCCGCGCCGGTCGGCATCCCTACGGTTCTTGTGAACGGGGTTCCTGTTCTGGAGAACGGCGTGATTACCGGCAAGCATCCGGGGGCCGTTTTACGCCACCGCGTCGCGGGGCGAAATTAGCGCATCGGGGTATCTACCACAACATTATGAAAACAAAACAAGTTACGGAAAACATCCAACTCACCACCCTGCCAAATGGCGTTCGCGTCGTCTCGGAGACCGTGCCGCACGTGCAGTCGGTCTCCGTCGGGCTATTCGTCGGCATCGGTTCACGGGACGAAGGCGAGCCGGTACGCGGCATCTCGCACTTCATCGAACACATGCTATTTAAGGGAACTCGCAAGCGGACGGCCCGACAGATCGCCGATGAGATCGAATCACGCGGCGGACATCTGAACGCCTTCACCGATAAGGAGAGTACCTGCTACCATACGCGGGTGCTGGCGGAGCATACCCCGCTGGCGATAGACATCCTGACCGATATGCTGCGCGGGTCGCTGTTCGACCCCGAAGAGATGGAGCGGGAGAAGCGGGTCGTTCTGGAAGAGATCAAGATGTACGAGGACTCGCCCGAAGACCGCATCCATGAGATTTTCGAGCAGACGCTCTGGTCTACGCACCCTCTGGGAAAAGCCATTATCGGCTCGGACAAGACGGTTTCCGGCCTGAGCCGTGACGACATCACCGAGTACATTGGCACCTGTTACCGCCCCGACCGTATCGTCATCTCGGCAGCAGGCAACGTCCCGCACGAGGAACTGGTCAAACTGACGACGGACGCGCTTGGCGATATGGAGGGCAAGGCTCCGGTTCGCAAACAGCGTAAGCCCAAGCCCACCGGCAAGAGCAAACAGGTACGGAAGCGCGATGTCGAGCAGGTGCATTTCTGCCTCGGAACCGCCGCCTACAGCAAACAGCAGTCGGAGCGCTATTCGCTATCCATATTGAACAACGTACTGGGCGGCAACATGAGTTCGCGGCTCTTCCAGGAGATTCGGGAGAAACGTGGCCTCGCTTACTCCATCGGCTCCTACGGCCGCTCCTACGAGGACGGCGGTTACTTCTGCGTCTACGGCGGCACCAGTCCTACGACCTACGACCAGGTCGTCGAGTTGACGAATATCGAGTTCGAGAAAGTCCGTCAAGAGGGCATCAGTGACGACGAACTGACGAAAGCAAAGACGCAGGTACGCGGTGCGCTGGTTCTCGGCCTCGAAAGCATGAGCGCCCGCATGAACCGTTACGGCGACAACATTCTCTCTTACGGGCGTGTCGTCCCGCTGGAAGAGATACTGACCTGCTACGAAGCCGTTTCCCACGAAAGCATCGCCACCGTCGCGAAGCACGTCCTCGACGAATCGCAGTTGACGCTGACCGCTATCGGGCCATTCAAAAGTAAATAGATGGGGAGCCGGGGGTTTTCAACCCCCGGAAAACTGCCAGAGCGTTTCACGCCCGATAAGAAGGAGACCAGGGAAGAATGAGCGAGGAAGTGATCCGGGTTGCGGTGAGCGGAGCGGCAGGGCGAATGGGCCGGGAAGTAGTGAAGGCCGTCCATGCGGCCCAGGGGCTTCTGCTGGTTGCGGCTATTGACCACCATCAACTCGGCGCGGATGCTGGATCACAGGCAGGGATCGGCGAGATCAACGTCCGCATCGGGGATAATCTGGAAGCGGAGTTGAAGCGGACACAGCCCCACGTTCTGGTGGATTTCACTCTGCCCAACAGCGTCCTCGGCAACCTTCGCACGGCGATTGCGCTCGGCGTCTCCCCTGTCGTCGGGACAACGGGACTGACGAAAGACGATCTAGCGGGTCTGGACGCAGAGGCGCAGGCGAAGGGCATCGGGCTGTTTGTTGCGCCGAATTTCGCGCTCGGCGCAGTGCTGCTGATGCAGTTCGCGGCGCAGGCGGCGAAATACTTCCCGGACGTAGAGATCATCGAACTGCATCACGACTGCAAACTCGACTCGCCTTCCGGGACGGCTCTGCTGACCGCGCAGAAGATTGATGCAGCCCGCAAACAGGCGAATGTCGTTGCGCTGCCCGTTCCTGACGGATTGGTCGAAAAAGCGCCTGGAGCGCGGGGCGCACGAGATGCTGTCACGGGCGATATTCCTGTGCACAGCGTTCGACTGCCCGGCTTTGTCGCGCATCAAGAAGTCATCTTCGGCGGGCAGGGACAGATACTCACTCTGCGCCATGATTCCATTGACCGAGGTTCGTTCATGCCAGGCGTCGTTCTTGCCGTTCGCAAAGTGCGTTCCTTACAGGGGCTGATCGTGGGGCTGGAAAATCTGTTGTAGAAGAACGATCTGTTCCTGATGACAGAGCGAGGCATGAATGTGAAATCGTTAGCCGAAAGAGAGACTCTCCCACCGAGCGAAGCGGAGGAGAAGGCGGCACCGCCGGTCTACCTGCCGGATATACTCGCCCCTGATCTGAAGGTTATCTTCGTCGGGGCGGCGGCCAGCCACACCTCCGCCCGCGCCGGACACTGGTATGCCGGTCCAACCAACAAGTTCTGGCTCTTGCTGCATCAGTCCGCGTTTACCCCGCACCGTTTCCTACCCGAAGAAGATCACGGCCTGCTTGCACTCGGCATCGGCCTCACCTGCATCTTTCCCTCCCTCGCCACCAGCGCAAATCATCTCCTGCCCGTCCCTACCCCACAGCGTCGCCTCCACCTCCTGAAGAAACTCACACACTACGCACCGCGCTTCCTCTGTTTCAACGGCAAAGATGTCTACCAGATGACTACCGGACGACTCTGCCCGGATTGGGGCGAACAGACTGAGCAGATTGGAACTTCCCGTGTCTTCGTCGTGCATAGCTCCAGCGCCCGCGCCGACCACTGGGGCGCGGAACGGCTTGCACTATACCGCGAACTGGCCTCACTTCTCAAAAGTGGCGCAAACGCTGACACGGAGTGAGTCGCTGTTGACGTTATTGCCGTCCGTAGAGTACACCAACCGAAAGTAAGATCAAATCATACTTTGATATGACCGCTTACTGGGCGTAGAAGGAGCAATCCGCTTCTGAGTTGGAAAACAAGTTTGTTTAGCAGACCGTCAGCCAGCAGGAGGTTTACACCAATATTCTGGACTTGCCCATTTTTTTCGCTCACTCTGAGCAGACGAAGCAAATTGGCATGATTCTTGCAGTAGATTAAGCAGGCGCATAGTTCGCGACGACCCTTCTGCTCCTCTGTTCTGTTTCACCGCACTGCCTTGCTTTCCGAAGTAAGGAACCTATGTCATTTTCTCTCTGGATTTCACTTGCGCGGCTGTGTGCCGCGCCAATATCTCTGCTCGCTGAAGTTGGGATCGCCCCCGCCCCTACAGACAATCCAGGTAGCGTGAAAGAGTGGGATCACTGAGTGTTGGCTCGCACTCACGTTTTACGGAAGAATTCGTCGAAACGGCGTTGTTTTTATCCTGCAATATCTGTAAGTTCGTAAGCGTTCCCATCCTCACTTCCATTCCTTTACCGCGACCTGTTGTCCTCAAATGCAGGCGCAAGAAAGAGAGAAAATCATGGTTATGCCTCCTCTGAACAATCGTCGGTGCGCCTTCCTTCCGCGCACACTTCGCTCCCTCGCTCCTGTTCTGTTCGGCATCGCTACTTTCGCCGTTCCTGTGCCCGCTCATGGGCAACAGGTTCTCTATGTCTCAAATGTGTCCGCCAACACTATTAGCCGCATTACCTCAGCTGGGATTGTCAGCACGTTCACCACGGGGGTGAGCGAACCCGAGGGCCTGGCCTTCGATACGAGCGGTAACCTCTTCGCAGCCAGTAGCACAAGTGGGGCTACCGCCAACAGCATCAGCAAAATCACTCCAGGCGGGGTTGTCAGTCCGTTTGCCACCGGATTGAACAATCCCATTGGCATCGCCTTCGACTCTACGGGCAACCTCTACGAGGCGGATCAGGGCACCAACAGTATTTTCCGATTCACTCCTACATACGATCCTGTTACAAATCCTGGTGGAAAGACCTCCTACGCGAGTAGCGTAGTCGCAGGCCTCGAAGGGATTGCCTTCGACTCTAGTGGCAATCTTTATGCCGCCAATTTCGGCGCCAACAGCATAAGCAAGATTACCACCGGGGGGGTCGTCAGTACTTTCGCCACGGGAAGTGGGTTGGACAATCCTACCGGAGTAGCGTTTGACGCTGCAGGTAACCTTTACGCATCAAACTTCTCGGGCAATACGGTCAGTAAGATTACATTTACTTCTCCGGGCGTGCTGGGAACCATCAGCACCTTCGCCAGCGGTTTTAACACTCCTATCGGTCTGGCATTCGATGCGTCAGGCGACCTGTATGTGGCAAGCGCCAACTCAATTAGCAAAGTTACGCCGGGCGGAGTAGTCAGCCCGTTTGCCAGCGGAGTGAGCAGGCCGACCTATCTTGCTTTCGCCCCATCCTCGACTTCCACAACGCCCGAACCCGGCGCTATGGCCCTTCTTGCTTGCCTAGGCTTTTCAGGCTCTCTCTTCGCCTCACGCCGACGCCGTAATCGGGCTAGTACCTCTTCAAGGTAGTATACTAAAGTGATGAAATCGGGTATTCTCTTCGCATTATCCTTTGCGAGGAGACGCCCATATCCGCTAAAAAGTATCACATTACCCTGTCTGAGGAGCAACGTCATCAACTCGAAATCATCGCCCGCTCCAACAAGCGCTCGCAACGAGAACGCAACCGCGCCAAGATATTGCTCCTCGCCGACGCCAACCAAGAACAAGGCACCTGCAAGGATGAGGTCATCGCCTCTCAAGTCGGCGTTTGCTCGCTTACGGTTT
>JBBRLP010000148.1:0-12600 GCA_038231295.1 Chthonomonadales bacterium | reverse complement strand
GCCCTATTTACAAAGGCTCCAATCTCATTTTCAACCCAATACTGGGGTTGAGTAAAGGAAGGGAAGGAACGCCGGAACTATCCCTCTCGGAGGAACGCACACGGTAGGAAGTTAGTCAACCGGATCGCCCCCTTCTCCCAGGGAGATTGCGACCGACCGGGAGAACGGGGGTGGGGGGATGAGGTCACCCCGAGACAGCGACCGAACGCTGACGGACGAGCCGTTCAGTAGCCGCGTTCCGGGTCGTAGAGGTTGGAGAGGGGTTGGTGGGACAGGTAGCGGCACAGGTTGTCGGCGAAGAGCGCGGCGGTGCGGGTGAAATAGTGCGGGGTCTGGCCGGAGACGTGGGGGGTAATAATGACGTTCTCCATCTGCCAGAGGGGGCTGTCGGCGGGCAGCGGCTCCGTCTCAAAGACATCGAGGCCCGCACCGGCGATCTGCCCGGACTGAAGGGCCGCAACGAGGGCGGCTTCATCCACGATCTTGCCGCGCCCAATGTTGTAGAGGTAGGCGGACGGCTTCATGTGGGCGAGCAGAGCGGCATTGAAAAGGTGATGGGTTTCCGGGGTGTAGGGCAACGCGATGCAGACATGGTCGGATTCGGCGAGCAGGCGCGGCAGTTCGTCCGGGGAGTAGAGGGCGTCCGGTACGACCGCTGCCTCGTAGCGGGCGGCAGGATTGCGCTTGGTGGCGACGACGCGCATCTCGAAGGCTTTTGCCCGCGCCGTGAGCGCCTCCCCGATGCGGCCGAGACCGACGATGCCGAGGGTCTGCCCGCTCAGTTCGCTCGCGCCCCGCCGCTGTATCTTTCCGGCGCGATTCCAGACGCCTTCGACCTGCGCCCGCAGATGCAGATGCAGTTCACGCGTGAACATCAGCATGAACCCCAGCACGTGTTCCGCGATATTGGGGCCGTGAACGCCGCTCGCATTGGTCAGCAGCAGGTCGCGAGAGAGCAGGGCAGGCGTCGCCTTGCCGTCCATCCCCGCGCTCCAGAAGGCGATCCAGCGCAGGTTAGGCGCGAGGGCCAGCAGTTCCTCCGAGACGTTCCCGGAGACGACGACCTCTGCGTCCGCAATCGCCGCCTTCGCCGCCTCGCCTCGCCCGAACCGCAGTTCCACACGCTCCCGCAGGTCCGCATCCGCCGCGATCACGTCCCGAAACGCCTGCGCGTCCGCGTCCTCCGCCTCCAGCATCACCAGCACAACTGTCTTGCTCACCGTTCACGCTCCTTGACAACCGATCTGAATCACCCACTACCGCCCTTTGCTAGCCCTTTCTGGCGAAGGCGCATGACTCTTCCAGCGAGAAAGCCTGCCCCGCCGCGAAGCAGGTCTCAAAGGCGGTTTCGCCCAGCGTCTGCCGGAGTTCCGCCACGATCGTTGCGATCTTCTCGCTTGCCACCGGGGGCATCTTCGCGCCCATCGCCTCAAACAGCGCGGTAAAGGCTCCGAAGAGATGCGCGGCCCGCTCCGGCTTCTGCTCCGCCGCCGCAAGAGCGGCCAGATTCTCAAAGATGTACGCGATCCCATAACGGAAAGCGGCCTTCTGGTGGATGTCCAGCGCTTCCAGCAGGCACTGCCGCGCCTGCTCATACTGCCCTGTCTGCTTGGCCCTGACCCCCATATTCACCAGTATCGCTGCGCTCCCCATCGTGTCGTTCAGTTCCCGGTAGAGGCTCAGGGCCTTTTCCCACCAGGCAAAGGCAACAGGGGCGTCGTCCGTCTCCGCTGCGATCAGGCCGAACTCATTATAGCAGGAGGCCATGCCGCCCTTATCTTGCTCTTCCTGATAAAGGGGCAGTGCCTGCTCGACGAATTCATGGGCTTCTGCGAACTGATGCTGTGAGATGAGTACCATAGACAGGCTGTAGTACACGTCGGCAATCGCTAATTTCTGATCCCCCTGAAGCACGATGGCGAGCGACTCGCGATAGAAGCCCTCGGCGGCAGTCAGGTCTCCCTGCGCCCAGGCGAGGTTGCCCGTCAGCCGCAGCAGTTTGCCACGTGCACCTGTGGGAGGCATCTTCCGGGTAAAATCGCAGGCGCGTTCCGCGAGATGCCGGCCTTCGGCCAGCAGCCCGCGCCGATACCAGTAGTCGTACAGCCCGGTCACAAAGCGCAGACAGTGCGGCGGCTCGGCAGCAGAACCCGCCTCCTCTTCCAGGGCGCACTCTATCGCCATCCGCAGATTGTCCTGCTCCCGGTCGAAAGCAGTGAGAACATCTTCCTGTGCCGGTGCCTGTTTCTGTTTGCGGTGTTCGTCCACATAGCGCAGATAGCAGTCGCGATGCTTCGCTCGAAACGTCTCCCACTCTGCGTTCGCTGTCAGTTTCTCCGTCGCGTATTGCCGCACCGTCTCCAGCAGGCGATAGCGCGAATGCCCCGCGCCTTCGTCGTAGACGACCAGCGACTTGTCCACCAGCGCGGTCAGCAGGTCGAGAACTTCCCACTCCTCGATCTCCACCTCCGGGGACGCCTCGCCCTCCGTGTGTATCGGGCCGGGAGTGACCTGTTCGGCGGCCTCCAGCGTCCAGCCGCCCGAGAAGACCGACAGCCGGGTCAGCAGGGCCTTTTCGGTGAGGGTCAGGAGGTCGTAACTCCAGTCTATGAGCGCTCGCAGGGTCTGCTGCTGGGGCAGGGTCGTCTTTGAGCCGCCAGTGAGCAGCCGGAAACGGTCGTTCAGGCGTGTTTCGATCTGCTCGACAGGCATGGCGCGGACACGCGCCGCCGCCAGTTCCAGCGCAAGCGGAATCCCGTCCAGCCGATTGCAGAGCCGCGCCAGCACAGGACTGTTGGCGCGTGTCAGCAGGAAATCGGACTTCACCAGCACGGCCCGCTCCACAAAAAGCCGCACCGCCTCGTACTTCAGCAGGTCTTCGTTGCCGATGCCGCCGGTCACCGGGGGCAGGCTGAGAGAAGGCACCCGATAGGTCTGCTCCCCGGAGATGCCCAGCGCCTCCCGACTCGTCACCAGCAGGCGCACCTTCGGGCAGTGGCGCAGGATTGCCTCGGCCAACTGAGCGCAGGCCAGCAGCAGATGTTCGCAGTTATCGAGCAGGAGCAGGGTGCTGCGGTCTTTGAGATAGTCGAGGAGGGTCTGCATCAGCGGGCGATTCGGCTCCTCCCGCAGGTTCAGCACGGACGCGACTGCCAGCGGAACCAGCGCGGGGTCGTGAACCGGCCCCAGTTCGATCTGCCAGATGCCCTGCTGCTCCGTCTGCTCGGCGGCGACGTGCTGCGCCAGACGAGTCTTGCCGGTGCCGCCGCTGCCCGTCAGGGTCAGCAGGCGCGTCGCGGTCATAAGGCGCTGAATGTCGGCAATCTCCTTCTGTCTGCCGATGAAGGTCGTGGTCTGAACGGGCAGGTTGGTGATGGCCGGGTTGAGGGCATTGAGCGGAGGGAAGTCCGAGGGCAGGTCGGAATGCTGCACCTGATAGATGTGTTCGGGCGCCTGGAGGTCTTTCAGCAGATAGATACCGCGATCCAGCAGGTGAATTGTCTCCGGCAGAGAGGCGTGAATCAGCGCGTAGCCGGTCTGGGAAAGCAGTATCTGCTCGCCATGCCCGGCAGAGAGCAGACGCGCCACCCGGTTGACCGTCGGGCCAAAGTAGTCGTTGTCCCGCACCTCGGCCTGTCCGCAGTGGATGCCGATTCGCACCCGCAGCGGCGGGAAATCCGGGGCGATTGCGGGCAGATTACGCAGTCCCAGATGGATGGCGACCGCCGTCTCCACCGCCGCTGTCGTCGAGGCGAACGCCGCGCAGAAGGCGTCCCCGACGGTCTTGAACACATAGCCGCCGTGACTCTCTATCTCTCGCTGGAGCAACGTGTCATGGATAGCCAGAGCGGCCCGCATCGCCTCGGGGAACGCTTCCCAGAGACGGGTGCTGCCGACAATGTCGGTGAAGAGAAAGGTGATCGTCCCTTCGGTGGGTAGAGGCATTACGTCTCTTTATCTTAAGTCAGGTTCGCCAGCAGAAAGGCCCACTGGTCGGCCTGCTCCTCAAGTATTTTCGCAATCGGTTTGCCCGCCCCGTGTCCGGCCTTCGTCTGAACGCGGATGAGGATGGGAGCCGCCCCCCCCTGCGCGGCCTGAAGCGCCGCCGTGTATTTGTAGGAGTGCGCCGGAACCACGCGGTCGTCGTGGTCGGCGGTGGTGACGAGGGTCGGCGGGTATTCGACGCCGGGCCGTACGTTGTGCAGGGGCGAGTAGGCGTAGAGCGCCGGGAAGAGTTCCGCGTCTTCGCTGGAGCCATAGTCGGACTTCCAGGCCCACCCGATAGTGAACAGGTGGAAGCGCAGCATATCCATGACCCCGACCGCAGGCAGGGCCGCGCCGAACAGTTCGGGCCGCTGATTGAGTGTCGCCCCGACGAGCAGGCCCCCGTTGGAGCCGCCCGCGATACCGATCTTTCCGGGTCTCGTGATTTTCTGCGCGATGAGATACTCCGCCGCCGCAATGAAGTCGTCGAAGACGTTCTGCTTGTTGGCCCTGGTTCCCGCCTGATGCCACTCTTCGCCGTACTCGCCGCCGCCACGCAGGTTCGGAATGGCGACCACACCGCCCCGCTCCAGCCAGACCAGCAGCGAAGGATCAAAACCGGGCGCGAGGGAGGCCCCAAAGCCGCCATAGCCGTAGAGATAGACCGGGTGCGAGCCGTCGTGTTTTAGCCCCTTGCGATGGGTCAGGAACATGGAGACCTTCGTGCCGTCCCTGCTCGGATAGAAGACCTGCCGGGTCTCGTAGGGCGAGGGGTCGAAGGTGATCTCCGGTTTGCGGAAGACGCTGCTTTTGCCCGTCTGCGCGTCGTAGCGGTAGAGGGTCGTCGGATAGAGGTACGAGGTGAAGGCATAGAAGCGTTCGGTATCGGTGCGCCTGCCGTAGAGACCGCCGATGGAGCCGAGGGTCGGCATATCGAGTTTCTTCTGGAAACTGCCCTTCAGATCGTAAAAGCGGACTTCGGAGTAGGCGTTGTGCAGATAGGAGGTGATGAACCGGTCGCCCAGCAAGGAGACACCGCGCAGGACATCCTTATCTTCCGGGATCAGGGTCTCCCACTGAGACGGGTCGGGATGCGCGAGGTCTACCGCGATCACCTTGCCCCGCGAGGCGTCTTTGTCTGTCTGGATATAGAAAGTGCGGTCGTCGTGGCCCAGATAGGAGTAGGAGGCGTCGAAGGCGTCGAAGAGCGGCAGGACGGGCGCATTCAGGTCGGGGTGGTCGGCGTCGCCCATATCCTTGTAGTGGAGCCGGTTGCGGCGGTCGGTGCCTTCCGTCAGGATGAGAAGCAGATAACGCCCATCGTCGCTGACGCTGGAGTGAATGCCCCAATCCGGCTGATCGGGCCGCTCATAGATGAGAACATCCTGCTCCTGCGGCGTACCGATCCGGTGATAGAACAGGGTGTGGTTGCGATTGACCTGCTGCAGAGCAGAGCCATCCGCAGGCTCCGGGTAGCGCGAATAGAAGAAGCCGCTGCCGTCATGCGTCCAGGAGAAACCGGAAAACTTGACCCATTGCAGCAGGTCGTCTCGATCCTGCCCGCTGTCTACATCCCGCAGATGCACCTCCTGCCAGTCGGAGCCGCCGCGTGAGAGCGAATAGACGAGAAGTTTGCCGTCGAAGGAGGGTTCGTAGCCGCTGAGGGCGACCGTGCCGTCTTTCGAGAGGAGGTTGGGGTCTATCAGAACGCGGGGTTCGGCTTCCGGGCCGTCCTGCACGTAGAGCAGAGACTGATTTTGCAGGCCGTCGTTCTTAAAGAAAAAGGTGCGCCCGCCTTCCTGAAACGGCAGGCTATAGCGCGGATAGTCATACAACTGCGTGAGGCGTTCGCGCAAAGCGGCGCGGTCGGGAAGTCTATTGAGATAGCCGTAAGTCACTTCGTTCTGCTGGGCGACCCACTGTGCGGTCTCTTCGGAGTTGGCGTCTTCGAGCCAGCGGTAGGGGTCGGCGACCTGCGTTCCGAAATAGTCGTCCACCACGTCGTCTTTCCGGGTGTCCGGGTAGGTCAAAGAGGGCTGGTGCGTGTTGGCCGCAATCGCGGCGCACAGCAGAGAGGCCAGGGCGGGAACCAGCAGAGGAAAGCAGTCCATACGGATTGTGGACTCCGATCTAAAGAGACTCCTGCCCGCGTTACGCTGACGCGGCCAGGGCAGGAGTCGTTTCGACGCAGGAGGCGGGGAGTCCTTTGCCGATTCCGTCGTGGCGCCCATTTTCGCGTACATGGGAATCAGCGTGTGATGCGAAGGCGGAAGCTTTTGTCGGTGTGACCGAGGATTTCGATACGAACATGGGCCGTCTCGTCGTTTAGCGCCAGTCCTTCGCGGTAGAGGGCGTTGTAGAGCGTGATGAACTTTCTTTCCAGCAGTGGACCGGAGGTGTCGGGGGAGGCAGGGAGGATGCGAATGGGGCCGTGACCAGTCTCCCCTTTCAGCGAGACTTTGTAGAGCAGAACGCCGAGTTCCGACTCCGGCTTGCCGTCCCTGCTGCGAACTTCGACGACGTAGGCTTCGGTCGCGCTAATCGGGACGACGGCGGCTCTGCGCCCGCTCTTCGCATAGATACTTGCTAACGACACCTCGGCTTTCCCACCGGCAATCACGAAGAAATCACGGTCGGAGAGCCACTCCAGTTTGCGCTTCTGCCAGGCGAGATACTCGCAGCCAACGGCCTGAAAGCCCATCAAGTCCCAGAAACCGACGTATTTATGAATGGATTTGTAGGGCCGGGAGTCGTCGAAACTGTAGAGGTCGGGCAGGCCGAAGATATGGCCTGTCTCGTGCGCGAGCGTCTGCCAGCCCCAGCGATCCAGCCGCATATCGTTCCCGAACGTAACCGCGTGGCGTATTTCCGTGCCGTTGACTTGAATGCCTTCGCCAACGGGAGCGCCGAACGTGGGAGAGTTCGGTACGCCCGGCCCCTGCGCCCCGACGACGTAGACGATGTCGTATTGCTTAAAATCCACAGAACCAGCGGCCTTCCCGATGACCTCTGCCAGATAGTTCTTCTGGGAATCGAACCGACTGCAATTGTAGTTGGGCCAGGTGGAGGGATGGTCCATGGCGATCCACCGATGAACCGGGTCAATCTGAAGCGTCATCTTGCCATAGGAGACCCGCTCGAAAAAGGCCGTTCCTTCGGGCGCGAGCCGAGCGTAGAGGTCTTCCGTCTTCTCGTCCTTCGTCGCGTCCGTGAATTTCGCAAACAGCATGACGGCCCGTATCTTGCCGGACGGACGTAGAGAGAACGCGTAGTCGGTTGGCCCCTCCCACAGTCTCCCCGGCGCTCCGATGGACGCCGTAAGCCCGAGAAAACTCTTCGCCCCGGAGTGAGCAGAAGCATTGCCACCTGCCTCTTGCGCCAGAGCCGTCGTGGAGAGGGCGGCAAGCCACAGGAAAGCGATTCCTACGATACGAAGCGCATGGCGCTTCGACTGCCTGGTCGTCATACCCATAAATCCGCTTTCTCACAATTGCCATGTGCCTCTCCTGGTCTGTTCGTACAGTTGTATAATGAGGAGACGTTAAGGGGTAAGTGTCTGTACAGTCACGGTAGGGGCATGGCGGGCCGCTTGATTCTGCATATTCTGATCGAATGTTACTATGGCGGACGGGACGCTTTGAGCCAAGACTTCCGCAAGTGCGATGTAGATTCCATCTGCCGAACGACTGCATCCATATCCGGTACGTATGGCTTCTGTTCGCGAAATAAGAGAAACTTCCCCGTCAGGAGGAGGCAGGACGTTTGCCATCAGGATTTCAAAATCGAAAATCGCCTGGGTATGTTCTGTGGGCGTTAACAGGCCCTGCTGTAGTTTCCCGCATAGCACATAAAGCGTCTCTGCGACAACAGCGCCTGGAGCATAGAACGTGTAACCAGCGGTCGCATAGCGGAGCAGTTCCGCATTTGCTTTCGGTTCACGTCCTGTCTCCCTTGCACTGATGGCAATCGCGACGCTGGCATCAAGGATTATCGCTCCAACAGGGGTACTATTCCGCAATGGATTCCTGCTCCCACATGGCCCCCGCACGGGCCTCTCGCAGCATAAGATCGGTGTCCGAGGCGTCTGTATAGCGTCGCCCTGTCTGACGCTCGGCAATTTTATGCAGGGCGGCAAGCATTCCGTCATTCAACGTGACCTGCTGCACGTTCTCCCCCTCCCTTGCAAGTTGGATAAGCACTTTATCTCCCGCTTGCAAGTGAAGTTCTTCGGCCTCTGTGGGCAGCGCAAGAAGCAGTCCTGCTCTCACTTCCGCCGTATATTGTATCATCGTCATACTTTTCCCTCCAGCATCCTCTTTTCCAATTATAGCATACGTGGTCAGAGGCAATCCGGCGCTCCTTGTTTCCATAATGCGGCCCGCCGTGTCCTACTTCCCCGCATCTCCCACGAGGATGAATGGCGCCCAGTAGTAGGGATGACCGTGCTTGCCATCGTGCCGCAGTTTCCGTTCCGCAGCCGCCAATGCCGCGCCCTTGCCCTTGCTCAACCCTCCATAGAAGTCCGCCATGAGTTGCGCGGTCGTCGCGTCGTCCACACTCCATTGGCTGACAACCTGCGTGGGAACGCCTGCCGCACACAACGCCCAGGTCATTCCCACGATGCCCTCACCCGTCTGTTTGCCACCTCGCGCCGTGTTGCAGGCGGAGAGGACGACCATATCCGCCGAGAGCTTCATGTCGAAGAGTTCCTGCGCGGTCAGGAAGCCATCGTCCGGACTGCCCTGCGAAGGATCGGCGAGCAGGACACTGGAGAACATGGGAGATGCATCGTTGAAGAAGGCGTGGGAGGCCAGGTGCAGATAGCGATATTTGCCCGCCTCCTGCTTGAACAGAGTCTCCTGCGCCGCTATTCCCGTCTCCACTCTCGCATCGGGAAAGAGACGCTGAATTGCTCTGGCCTCCAGAGCCGTTCCCGCCAACGGAGCCAGTCCCCCCCGTTCGGTGAAATTTATGTCGCGAATAGGTGCGAGCAGAGGCCGGATAGGCGCTAACAGGGGACGAATGGGAGCCAGAATAGGACGCTGTCCGGGTAGTTCAGGGTTGTCCCCAAAGCGTTTGCCGTCGGCGAGTGTCGGGTTTGCCAGAACCAGCAGTCGGGCCGTCGGTTGGAGCCGCTTTGGTTCGTGTTTCTCCTGATAGGCAGCGAGTGCGCCTGTGGCGCTGTAGGCGTAGCTTATCTCGAAATGGTCCGAGAGGAATGTCGGTAGGACTTTACCCGTTCGGCTTTTGTTTTCGGAGGCGATGAGCGCCTGAAAAGGCACGTCCCAGAGCGGCCCCTCCGCGCAGATTATCAGCCGTTTCTTCCCGGAAATCTCCTTCTCGGCAGGCGCAATCAACAGCCGGTAGAGGTCTCTGGCAGGAACTCGGAAGGGGATGCGGGGATCGGAGCAGACGATACGACAGATCGCCGCCCGGTCTGCCAGGAAGGCATACTCTCCCGCAAGTGGATGGCTGGTAACGGTCAGTTTGCCGTTTTGCCGGGTGACGACGAAGACCACCAGACGCCACTTATTGTGGAATTTGCCCTGCTTATCTCGCTCAAGGAACTGTTCGGTGGCGTATTCGAGCAGAGCGGTATCTTCGGGCAAGAGCGGCAGGAGGTCCGACACAGTGGCTGTCTTTGCGCTTCGCTTGCGTGCCAGGTCAGGATGGCGAGCGTAGAGCGCGTCCTGAAGGGTCTGGAGGGCGCTCTGGGTCTGCGCGAGTTGCGCCTGTGCCAGTTCAAACTGTTGTTTGCTGCCCGGTTGGTTGCGTGCGCCCTCTCGAACCATCGCGGCATTGAGCGTGTTCGCCTTCTGACGCAAGGCGTTCAATTCTTGCCGTTCCTGTTCGGTCACGGAGGAGGTTAAATCCACTCTGCCAGCAGAGAGCAGATCCAGCAGAGACCGGGCTTTGGTTTTCTGCGCGAAGGCGAAGGCTTCGTCCGTGCGATGCAGGCGCACGAGAAAGTACAGATAGCCCTGGTAATACCCCTGGTTGCTGTCAAGGAGAGCGGTCTTCGTATTGGAAAGTCCTCCGAGTTCTGTTCGGATGGTTTCGGTGAGAGTGACAGCCTGCTTAAGGAACTCCAGTGCTTTCTCTGAATGACCCGTCTTGGCGTAAACCCCACCGATGTTGCAAAGAGTAGTCGCCTCTCCACTCTTATCTCCGACGGCCCGTCGGATGGTCATTGCCAGCTGCAGGAACTCCAGTGCTTTCTCTTGCTGACCATGGTTGGTGTAAACCTCACCGATGAAGTTGAGGGTAACCGCTTCTCCACTTTTGTCTCCGACGGATCGTTGTATGGGCAGAGCCTGTTGAAAGAACTCCAGTGCCTTCTCTAACTGACCCGTTTTGGAGTAAACCGCACCGATGTTGCTGAGAGTGCCCGCCTCTGAACTCTTGTTTCCGACAGCTCGTGAGATGAGCAGTGACTGCTGATAGAACTCCAATGCCTTCTCTGGCTGACCTGTGTTCGAGTATACCGTAGCGATATTGTTGAGAGTGAGCGCCTCACCATTTTTGTCTCCGACGGCTCGTCGGATGGGCAGTGCCTGCTTACAGAACTCCAGTGCCTTTTCTGGCTGACCCGTGTTGGAGTAAATCTCACCGATGTAGTTGATAGTTACCGCTTCTCCATATTTGTCTCCGACGGCCCGTTGTAGGGGCAATGCCTGCTGATAGAACTCCAGGGCCTTCTCTGACTGACCTGTTTTGGAGTAAACCCCACCCATTAAGCTGAGAGTAGTCGCTTCTCCATATTTGTCTCCGGCGGCCCGTTGTATGAGCAATGCCTGCTGATAGAACTCAAGCGCCTTCGCTGGCTGACCAGTGTTGGAGTAAACCGCACCGATGTTGCTGAGAGTAGTCGCCTCTCCCCTTTTGTTTCCGACGGATCGTTGTATGGGCAATGCCTGCTGAAAGAACTCTAAGGCCTTCTTTGGCTGACCGGTGTTGGAGTAAACCGTACCGATGCTACTGAGAGTAAGCGCCTCTCCTCTTTTGTCTCCGACGGATCGTAACAGAGGCAGTGCTGGTTGCAAGGACTCCAGGGCCTTCTCTGACTGACCAATGTTCGAGTAAACCGCACCGATATTGATGAGAGTAATCGCCTCTCCATATCTGTCTCCGATGGCCCGCATCAGAGGCAGCGCCTGCTGATAGAACTCAAGCGCCTTCGCTGGCTGACCAGTGTTGGAGTAAACCGCACCGATGTTGCTGAGAGTAGTCGCCTCTCCACTTTTGTCTCCGATGGCTCGTTGTAGGGGCAATGCCTGCTGATAGAACTCCAGGGCCTTCGCTGGCTGACCCGTGGCGGAGTAGACATAGCCGATGTTGCTGAGAGTAGTCTCTTCTCCACCTTTGTCTCCGACGGCTCGTCGGATGGACAGTGCCTGCTGATAGAACTCCAGGGCCTTCGCTTGCTCACCAGTGGCGGAGTAGACATAGCCGATGTTGTGTAGTGCGAGTGCTTCCCCCAAACGATCTTTGAGACTGATCGCTTTCTCTCGTGCTTGCTGATAGAGAGCGATTGCGTCTTTATTATGGTATTGATCCAGCGCAACTTTGGCCTGATCCAGTAATACCTGGACTTCCGCCGTAGGAGAGGGAGGAGAGGCTTGAGAGAATGCTGGCAGGGAGGGCAGAACACAGAGCAGAGCCAAAACCGACACGAGGCCGAACATAAATGAGCGAGACATGGCGATTCCTCCAAAAGGACAGGCGGACAACAGCAGATGAGGACGAGAGAAGCGTCCCTGCATTCCACAAATCATTCTACCAGAGAACCCAACCAGAACCGCCGTGTCCTACTTTCCCGCGTCTCCAACGAGGATGAAAGGCGCCCAGTAGTAGGGATGTCCGTGCTTACCATCGTTCCGCAGCTTCCGCTCCGCAGCCGCCAATGCTGCGCCCTTGCCCTTGCTCAACCCTCCATAGAAGTCCGTCATAAGCTGTGCGGTCGTCGCGTCGTCCACGCTCCACTGACTGACTACCTGTGTTGGAACGCCTGCCGCGCACAACGCCCAGGTCATGCCCACAATGCCCTCGCCTGTCTGTTTGCTGCCTCGCGCCGTGTTGCAGGCGGAAAGGACGACCATATCCGCCGAGAGGTTCATGTCGAAGATTTCACGAGCAGTCAAGAAGCCATCGTCCGGGCTGCCCTTCGCAGGGTCGGCGAGCAGAATGCTGGAGTACATGGGGGCGGCATCGTTGAAGAAGGCGTGGGAGGCCAGATGCAGATAGCGGTACTTGCCCGCCTCCTGCTTGAAGAGCGTCTCCTGCGCTGCCGTTCCCGTCTCGATAAGAGAATCCGGGAATATCTGTTTTATCGCTCGTGCTTCGGCTTCCGTCCCTGGCAGAGGAACAATGCCTCCTCTTGCCTGGAGGGAGACCTCTCTCGTGGGAGCCAGCAGCGGACGTATCGGGGCCAGTAGCGGACGAATAGGCGCAAGCAGTGGGCGTTTACTGGCTTCTGCGCTAAGTAGCCGGACATAGTTCGTTCGTAGTTTCTATCTGGGCGGCCAAGAGAGCGTTCGCTTTCTTGATCAGCGCCGTGTCCACCGCACTTTTGAGAGCCTTCACTTTCTGGTGACTGCGTACCGCAATCTCATGATG
>JBBRLP010000147.1:0-12601 GCA_038231295.1 Chthonomonadales bacterium | reverse complement strand
TGCCCTGGTCTGAACCTATCCAGGCGAAGTTTCGCATCCCCGCAAAGTTCAGCCGCTAACTCGAACATCCGCCAACTTCACCCCGTGTTATAGCACCTTCCTTCACCCTGACGGAAGGTGTGCGCTATTTTCCGCTTACGGGGGTTCCAGATAAGCAATTGGAGCATATTCACGCCGCTCGGAACTGACTTCTGGAATGGCGAGAAATGGGCGTGTCGGCAGGACATTGACGTGGAATAAGGCGGGAGTAGCAGCAAGGGCGTTGGTTGGTGCGCTTTTGCTTTCGAGACGGTATCGCCTTACGCGTTCCAGCCGTTCCATGACTCCCGGCAACTTACGCAAATCGGCAGGCGTTGCATCCTGCAAAGCGAGAATGTAGCGAATTTTACCATTGATAAGTTCTTCCGCACCGATGTAAGGACGAAGGAACATCGCAGCTTCCGGCTCCATTCGCAAAAAAGCGTCTCGCTCCTCCGGCAGAAAGATCAGATGTCCGCCATCAATTGGTTTTGATCCTATGATGAGTTGTGGAAGACCATTGAGGGGGCGAGACACTTCGCTGACGACAAGGTGCGGGTCGCTCAGGTTTGCGGCGTCGATGAGGTAGGGGGAGAGTTTTGTGTGACTGCTTTCGACGGGATCGCCTTTGATGTCGGGATAGGCGAAGAGACGCTTCGTTTTCAGTTCGTCCTCGCGGCGTGTCAGCCCTAAAATCACGACATGAACGTGCGCCACGCCTCGCGCATCGCTGCCCCACGCAAAGGTGGAGTGGGCAAAGGCGATTTCCAGTCCGCAACGCTGAAACAGCAACGGCCACAACTGCGCCACCTGTTCGCCCTGCGTGATGGAATTGGTGGCGACGAAGCCGATGCGGGCTTTCCCCTCGCGGGCATACGCACCCGCTTTCAGGAACCAGGCCGTCACAAAGTCCAGCGTACCGCCGCTGCCGCCAAGCCCCGCAATCCGCCGCACCTGTTCCCGCTGCTCCGTCGTCTGGAATTTCGCTCCGACGAACGGCGGATTGCCGAGCAGATAGTCGCACTCTGCAGCAGGCAGCACGTCGTTCCAATCCGTCTCCAGCGCGTCGGCGTGGCGGATATGCGGCGAGGCCCGCAGGGGAATCCGCAGATAGACCTGACCGAACTCCAGCGAGGCGCGGTTGTTGGCGATGTGATCCATCATCCACAGCGCGACCTCTGCGATACGCGCCGGAAACTCGCCGATCTCGATGCCGTAGAACTGACTGACGTTCACCCGCATCAGTTGCTCGATATCCAGCGCCAACTGCGGAGGCGGATAGAGTTCGCGCAGCGCCTGCAACTCCAATGCCCGCAGTTCCCGATAGGCGATGATGAGGAAGTTGCCGCAGCCGCAAGCCGGGTCGAAAAAGTGCAGTTCCGCCAGGCGCGTGTGAAACGCTTCCAGCGCCGCACGTCGCCCCGTGTCCCGCCGCTCCCGCAGCCGCTGAAACTCCGCCCGCAGTTCGTCCAGAAACAGCGGCTCGATGACTTTAAGGATGTTGCGCTCGGTGGTGTAGTGCGCCCCCTGCGCCCGCCGATGTTCCCTGTCCATGACCGACTGAAACAGCGCCCCGAAGATGGCGGGTGAAATCGCATCCCATTTGAACGCGCAGGCCCGCAGCAGCGCTTCCCGCATCGCCTTCGTAAAGGCAGGCGTCCGCAGGGTTCCGGCAAAGAGGTCGCCATTGATATAGGGAAAAGCGCGGAGGTCTTCGTCCAGGTTCGCCTGCCGTTCGCTCTCCGGCTCGTTCAGCACCTCAAATAGCTGCGTCAGCCACTGCCCCACATTGGAACCATCCTCGTTTGTCCGTTCGGTAATCAGGTCCTCGAACAGCCCGACCGGCTCAAAGATGCCCGTGTCGTCCGCGAAGAGGCAGAACAGCAGCCGAACCAGCAGCCGTTCCAGAGGATGCCCCCGATAGCCCGCCGTTTGCAGCGCGTCGTGCAGTTCGCCCATCAGTTCCGAAGCGGCGATATTGACCGGGTCCTGATCGCGGAAGGAGCGCTTCTCAATGCCGAGGATAAAGCCAAACTTCTCGACATGATCCGGCAGTTCCGCCAGCGTAAAGAAAGCGGCTTCGTTCTCCTCAAGGTCGTGCAGTTCAAACGTCTGGAAATCGGAGAGGAGGATATAGCGGGGCAATTCGGAGTCTTTGAGGCCGGGGAAATAGTCGAGGGCCTGCGTCTTTGCCGGGGCGAGTTTGCGCCCTGCGCTCTTCTGCTCGACCAGCAGCACACCCTTCCAGAACAGGTCTATGAAGCCCTGTTTGCCTCCAAGCTTTTTGACCGGCTCTTCAAACGAGGCGACTCTGCGCCGTTTCATTCCGAACACTTCAAAAAACTCGTTATAGAAACTCTGGGTCTCTCCCCGCTCATAGCGGGCCTCTTTCCACTCGTCGGAGAATCGGGCCGCATTCGCCCGTATCTGGTTCCAACTCAATCGGTTCACAGGCTTCCATTCCTTCTGGACGGGATAGGCTCATAATATCACGGAGTATTCCGTTTCGTCAAATGGGAAGCCCCCTGGCCGCCGCTAGTCTCTCCCTGGCGATTTTCTTCCAGCGGCAGGCGTGAAGGAGCCTCGGCAACGCGGATACTTGTTACCGAGGCTGCTTGCCGACACAAAAAGTTCCGGCACACAGGAGTATTCACTGTGTGCCGGACGCAAAGGACAAATCGTGGCCCCTCTGCCTATCAGACGGGACCGAGGCTTCTTTGTTCCTGATACTTGTTAATAGCTATTCGGCTTATGTTTGCCTGCAAAATAGTTCAGGTAAACGTGCGGTGTCTCTCGTTTTCTCGGTTTGCGGGCAAAGTAGGGGAACGAATTCGTGGTCTGTTTCGTTCGTATAACGGGCCTCAGTGCATTGTGTGGAAAGAGTAGGGACGATTTGGCAACGGAGCAGGTTGAGACGGCGGAGAGCGGCAGCGTATCGGCGCCGAAGCCGAGAGGATTGGAAAACGTTTTACGACAGATGGGCTGGCTGCTGGTGATCGGCGGACCGCTTATCCTCACCTTTTATGCGGCCGTCGTATTGACGCACGGCAAAGTCGCCTGGGGCTATCCAGTTGCGGCGCTCGCTGCGGCGGCGTTCGCGAACCTCGGCACGACAGCAGGGTACCATCGGATGCTCACGCACCAGGCGTTTACGGCGCATCCGGTCGTGCAGTACGGATTGCTTATTCTGGGGGCCGTCGCCGGAATGGGGTCGCCCGTCTACTGGGCGCAGGATCATCTGCATCACCATTCGCACAGCGACACGGCCCATGATCTGCACTCTCCCCATACGCCGCTCTACAGAGGCCGACGGTTTGAGGGCTTGTGGAAACTGCTCGACGCGCACATGGGCTGGATGTTCCGCAGCCACGATGTCAAGGTCAGTGCGAAGGGCCAACAGATCACGCAGATGCCAGCCGCGCAGTTCGTGCATCGCACGGCTTTGCTCTGGCTGCTGGCCGGGCTGCTGCTGCCCCTCTGTTTTGGCTGGAACGCCTTCCTCTGGGTCGGAGTCGTGCGTCTCTTCCTCAACCATCACATTACCTGGAGCGTGAACTCCATCTGTCACCTCTGGGGCCGTCAGCCGTTCAAAAACACACGGGACAACAGCAAGAACAACGCCATCGTCGGAATCCTCGCGCTCGGCGAAGGCTGGCACAACAACCATCACTTCCGCCCCTCCTCGGCGCGGCATGGTCTTCTGCGCGGTCAACTCGATCTTACCTACGCGGTCATCTGCCTGCTCGAACGCTGCCGACTGGTCGGCGCGGTGAAGCGATATGCCCCCTGTCGCGACTGCCACGACTGGTTCTCGACCGAACGGGGTGGCAGCGCCTCCTGCGCTCGCTGCCGTCAGCTCGCACAGGCCGCCTGACCGCCCTTCGCTCACTTATCCGCAGACTCGGCATAGACCTGCGGATACTTCTGCTCGATCCACGTCCGCATATCCATTCCCCCACTCGTCTTGCGATAGAGGTCGAAAAAGGTGTCCATGCGGCGCGTCTTCTGCACAGGGAAGTGGCCGTATCGCCAGGTCAGTTCCTCCGTCTGCGCCTCGTCCAGCGGGAGTTTCCGATAGAGGTGGACATAGAGGGTAGAAGCCAGTCCCGTGCGATCCGACCCCGCCTGACAGTGGAGGATAACGGGGTAACGGGCATGGTCGAAGGCGTCGAGCATCTTATGCAACGTCTCCGGGGAAGGCAGATGTTGCGAACTGAACGGCACATCTACATGGTCTACGCCATCCTGGGTGCAGATCGCCCGCTCCTCCCGATAGTACCGATCTTTCTCCGAGCCGCCGCGAAAACTAATGACCGTCTGTATCCCATAGCGCCGTAGCACCCGGTCAAGCGAGTTGCCCGCCAGCCTTGCGCTCAGGCCGTCGTAGCCGTTGCCCGTGAGCTGGGCGCTCCGATAGACGCGCCCGGCATCCACCGTCCGCACATTCCCCCCCAGCACACCGATATACCAGAGAAACCCGATCAACAGCAGCAGAAAAATCCCGCCTCGTACCACAAGGGGCGGGATTTTGCGTTTGCGGGCCAGTTTGGGCGTAGGGGCCTCCAGCGGAACATCCGGTTCAGTCAACGGTTCCATACGAAAAGTCTCTCCTTACTCAAGACCCTCAGAACGGCGGCGGTTTGGGCGGTTCGCGCAGGATCGGGCTTTCATGCGCCTTGCGGTTGGCAGCCTCCCACTCCTCTTTGCTGATTGTGCCGCCGCTGCGGAGATGGATTTTGCCATCCTCACTCACTTTCGGCGGGGGTAGGTCCAGGCGTCGGCTCTCCCGATCCACGGCCCGTCGCGCCGCCGACTCAATCGGGTCTTCGCTCAGGGCTTTGCGGGCTTCCGCCGTGACATCGGCAGGCGGCGCGACTTCGTGGGGCGAAGCAGGCGCGGAGGTCACTGCCGGTACACTCCCCTTCCGGTTCTGCCGAAACACTCCCGAACCCGCCAGCACCACCACACAGACCAGCAGCGCGACCGCGACCTGCGCCGTCCGTATCATCCAGACGGCAGGCGTCCGGCCATCCGCAACGGAGGAGGCTTGGCCCCCACCGGACAGGTCAAATCCACCCCCTGCGCCCCCGGCAGCGGGCGGCGCAAACTGGGTGCGGTACTGCCTGCCGCACTGACCGCAAAAGGTGGCCTCCAGCGGAGCCGGAGTGGAACAGCGCGGACACTGTTTTTGAGGCACGGTCATAACGCGAACCCTCCCACTCTTCCCTACGAAGAAACAGGAGAAAATATATCCACCACCCGCTTCGCGAAGCGAGTGGTGGATAGGTAATCCCCCTACGGCGCAGCGGGTAGGGGAGCGCTGAGTTTCGTGGAGCCTTTGGCGAGGCCGAGGGCGAAACGCAGTCCGCCGGTGATGTGCTGCTGATAGACCGCGTCGCGCCACATCTCGTCCCGGTGTCCAAGTTCCGTATAGAAGACGCGTCCCTGACCGTAGGACTTCACCCAGGAGATGAGGTGGTCGCCGGGCTTGTTGGCTTCCGCGCTGCCATCGTTTGGGTACTTGTCGAGGGAGAGCAGGACATGGACTTTGGAGCGGTCGTTGTTCTTCAGCAGATAGATCTCGTCGTAGGTTTTCCAGACCGTTCCGCCCTTCGCATCGGTAACGGGCAGGGTGTTTTTGGTCAGGTCCTGTTTGGCCTCTTCGGTGACGCCTTTCGCCGCCTGCACCAGCGGACGGGTCGCCGCGCTGCGCGGGTCTTCGACGTGGGCGTCAATGGCGCACTGTGCATGATGGGTCAGAAACTCCCCGCCGAGCATATCCACATACGCGGAGACTTCGCCGGGCTTCTGGCCGGGCCATTCGTGGAAAGTGTCGCTGCCGGAGTGCATCGCCGCGAACCCGTGTCCCGCCTTGATATAGTCGAGGAAACCCTGCGGGTCGGGCAGTGGCAGTACGCCAGTCGTGTTGGCGAAGACGACCGCATCGTACTTTTTGAGCGCGTCCGGCGTCATTTTCGCCTTCATATCGTCGTCCGTGCGAACGAAATCCGTGTCCCAGTCGCCCGTGCTGTCGCCGAGTTTCTGGATGGTCTCCTCCGCGACAGGAATGCTGCCATGCCGGAACCCTTTCGTCACCGTCACGACAAGCAGGTGTTTCTTGACTTTTCCGGCCTGTGCCGCCTGCGCCTTCGGCGCCGTCAGCATCGAAACCGAGAGGGAGGCGCTGGCAAGCGCAAGCGCCGCCGCAAACAGAGTGTGTGTGATCTTCATGGAATGAATGTCCTTCTTTGGTATGTCTTCGGGCCGGACGCTTCTTGGTGGAAGCCCCTGACTTTTTTGGTCGTCATCTGGAGAGTAAGGAGATGACGAAAATGAATTGTTAGTGTGAAAAAGCTCTGGGATGCCCGTTGGGTCGCCCTCCGGAATGAATTCCGGGGCTGAGGGCCTGCGGCCAAGTGTCCGCAAGCGGACACACAATCTGCCTTGTGTTCGGTTCTCCTGCAAGCCCTTCCAGACAAGCAGAAGTTTGAGCCAGAAAGACGATGAACAGCGGAGGTGGCCGCGAAGCGGTCACTCGGCCGAAGGCCCATAGCACAGGAATTTATTCCGGATAGCCACTCAAGGACAATAGAAGCAACGGACGAGCAATTCATTGCTTTTTCGCGCCAACACAATTTTTGTGATGGCGGATTCCGATTCGACATTCGCCAGAGCGAGATCCAGTGCCGCCTCGCGGATTGTTTTTGTGGCAGTTGCGGTTGCCATAGTCATTCCTTTCGATTGCGCCTGTTGCCTGCCTCATGCTTTCTCCGCTCTATAGAAGCGTATAGATGCGTTTTGTTGCGACTATTGTACCGCATCGGGGAAGGGCATGAGGAGTCAGCGGGCGATGCGGCGCAGGTAGGCGAGCAGCAGGCGCGTCAGTTCGTGGGGAGCGTCGCGGTGCATTATCTCGTAGCCGTGCGAATTCTCGACGGGCAAGCCGAGGGTAACCGGGCGGGCGGTGAAGCCCTTCGCGGCGGCGCAGGAGGCGTCGCTGCCTCCCCGCGACATATACTGCCAGTGGGGTTTCTGGCCCAGGTCGCGACAGCATTCCGTCAGCAGGTCACCGTCTACGGCTTCCATCGCCGCATAGCCGTCCCGTACCCAGATAGTCGGCTGCGCGTCAATGGGAAAGTCCGCTTCGGGGGTTTTGGGGCCGATCTCCAGTGAGACGCAGATGTCGGCGAGATGATTCCGCAGGAGGTACTGCGCTCCCTCCGCTCCGACCTCCTCAGAGGTGGTCGCCGCAAACGTGACGGGCCCGAAGCCTTCTACGCCGTCCTGCGCTAACGTTTCCAGCGCCATCAGCATCACGGCAAGGTCGGCGCGGTCGTCCAGGAAATAGGAGCCGATAAACTCGCCCATCGGCGTGACGACCCGCCGTGACTCCGCAAGGACGACACGCAGACCGGGCCGAACTCCAGCCTCCGCCAATTGCTCCGCATTCAGGCCGGTGAACAGATAGGTTTTGTCGAAAGTGAGAGGATTGTGCCGGGCGAACTCCACCACGCTGTCCGGGTGATTGGTGTGGATGCAGCCGAACGAGAGGATCGCGGAAACCGGGTGGGGACGGGCCATAATGCTCATCGGGCCTTCGCCCCATTTCCACGGATAGGCCCCGCCATACGCCGCCACGCGGATTTTACCATCCGGCTCGATCTGCGTGATCATCAGCGCGATCTCGTCCAGATGCGCCGTCACCAGTACGGACGGCCCCGCCATCCCGCCGTTGACCGTCACCAGCAGGTTACCCTTCGCGTCCGTTTGTGGCGCGTAGCCGAGGCCGCGCATTCGCGCCTCCACAACCTCGCGTATCGGCCCCTCCTCGCCGGGAGGTCCGAAGGGAAGAATGAGTTCGCGCAGCAGATCGAGGGTTGCCGTCATATCCGTCGCTTCAATCCTGGGGTAAAGTTGGCCGCTCCACGGGGACGGAGCGGCCAGGAGAGTGAAAGTGACGTCCGAGCAGTCATTCTTGCCTGCCCGGACGCCTTACTGTCGAACTACGGGCCGTCAATCTTGCCTGTGATGGTCACGTCTGTCATGGTATCCGGCACTACGCCTGCAATCGGAGGATTGCCAGGAGTATTCTGGTAGGTCTTCGTAATGGCTTTCGCATTCGCCAGATTCTCAACGACTATTCCGAAGACGGCATACCCGCTGATCGGGTTGCCCATCCCATCGAAAGTCGGATCGAGCTGATGTTGAGGACCATCGCAGATATAGAACTGCGAACCGGCGCTGTTGAGTGAGTTGCCGCGGGCCATGCTCAGAGCGCCATCGTTGTGCGTCAGCCCCGTTTTCTCGAAAGGAATGGTGTATCCAGGTCCGCCCTGTCCAACGAGGGGATCGGTCTGCGCTTTACACCGGGTGTAAGGATCGCCGCCCTGCGCCACGAACCCACTGATGACACGGTGGAACGTCAGGCCAGTATAGAAGGGCAGATGACTGACCTGATTGCCGTTGCAGGGGTCCTGCCAGGCCTGCGTTCCTGTCGCCAGATTCACGAAGTTCGCGACGGTATTGGGAGCCATATCCGCACGCAGTTCCGCAACGAACTTCGTCTGCGTGAGCGTCGTGCTGTTGCGAACAGTGAAGACCGCGAAGGGATTGGTATCGCTGATGGTGACGGGCAGGGGAGGGGAGTCCTTGCCGTTCACCGTGAGAATCAGGTTCTGCGTTCCCGCCGCCATGCCCGTCGGAACCCGAAAATCCACCGCGCCGCCGATGCCATTGTCTGGGGCCGACGTCTCCGCATAGCCGACGAACGCCGCCGGACTGACCGCAGAGCCGATACGCACCCCAATGGTCGCCGCCGTGTTATTCAGATTGCGGACGCGCAGACGCACGGTTCCGTAGAGCGCACTCAACCCCAGCGTCTCCAGTTTGATAGAGACCGGGCGCGGCGTAAACGTGCGAATACCCGTCGCCTTCCAGTCGGAGGAGAAAGGGCTAGTCATCACATCGCCGCCTGCGAAGGTGGTTCCACTCAGCAGCCAGTAAACAAGCTGCCCAGTAGACTGATTTTGCAGAATAAGGTCGGGTTTGCCGTCGTTGTTCGGATCGCCCAGCCCTGCGACAGAGTAGCCACTGGCGGGAATGTAGGGCAGGCTGCTTCCCCCAATAAACGTTGTTCCGTTCAAAAACCAGAAGGCAATCTGATTGGTCGCGGTGTTCTGGAAGACCAGGTCAGCCTTGCCGTCGCCATTGAAATCGCCCACACCGACGACCTTATAGTTGGCTCCGGGAACTACCGAAAGCGCCGAGCCGCTGACATACGTCGTGCCGTTCATGATCCAGAAGACGATTTGCCCGGTAGACTGATTCTGGAAGATAAGGTCCGGTTTGCCGTCTCCGTTCACGTCTGCCACTCCCACGACCTGGTAGCCGCTGACAGGAACCACGGAGAGAATAGTGCCGCCTGTCGTGGTGGAGCCGTTGAGATAGGCATACAGAATCTGATGGGTTGTGGAGTTTTGGTAGATAAGGTCCGGCATGGTGTCGCCGTTGACATCCGCACTGTCAATCAGTCGCCAATCGGGAGAGATAGGCGTGGGCAGGGAGCCGCCACTCAGAAAGTTTGGACCGTTCAGATTCCAGTAGATGAGACTGGCATTGGCCTGGCTTTGAAAGGCGATATCTGTTTTGTTATCACGGTTGAAATCGAGGTCTGCCCGGCTGTATCCGAGCGTTCCGAACAGCAGCAGCACCGTGAAGACGACTGTTCGGGAAAAGAGTGAAGTGAAAGCGTGTTTCATAGGAAATTCTCCTCATTGCATACCGTGCCGATAGAATACGATAGAGACGCACTCCGGGAACGCTGCATCTACGTCTACGCAGGAAGGCGGAATGGGTTCCTCGTGGCGTCTGCGGCAGCCCTCCGACTCGGCGGCGCTGCCCACATCAGCCTTCCCTGCCCTGCGGACACCCTACCGCATGAAAATGCCTTCTCCCCCAGAATTGGGAGTTGGGGGCGTCTTTTTTTCACTCCCCCGGAATTGGGGGCCGGGGGGGCGGGACGGCTATTCTCCAGTCAAGCGGCGGGCTGTTCGAGGCGGTGCGGCTCCGGCATGAACAGGGCGACCAGAATCGCCGGAATATAGATATAGCCGACCATGACAAGAGCGCTGCCGGGGTCTTTGACCGGAGCGAAGAAGACAAACAGCACCGTCCCGAAAGCGGCGACGAGACGGCCTACATTATAGCAGAAACCCGCCCCGGTCGTGCGGAGCAGGGTCGGAAAGAGCGGCGGCACATAGAGCGGGAACAGGCCGAACACGCCCTGCACGAAGAAGTGTGCCCCGCAGGCCCAGGGCAGAATGCTGATGTGGTCGTGTGGGATGCTGTAGGCCATATAGAGCGTGACCAGACCGCCGAAAAACATCAGCGAGGTTGCTGCCCGATAGCCCAGACGCCGCGCTATCGCCGCCGCGAAGAAGTTGCCGCCAATCGCGACGATCATCGAGAGGGCCGTAACCAGGCTGATATAGTGTTCCCGATCCTCTTTACTCATACTCGCCACATCCGATAGGTGCCGGAGCTGCTGCGGACTCCAGAAGAGGAACGCCCAGACCGTCGTGAGGGCGGCGGAACAGACCAGAATCGTCATGATTGTGATGCGAAGGACGGGGCCGCGAAACAGGTCTGCGATTTTCGGCTCCGCACGCTCCACTTTTTTCGCCCGGTTCCATTCCTCCGTTTCGGGAATGGCGCGGCGTATCCAGAAGGTCAGCAGGGCCGGAAGCGCCCCGACGAGGAAGACCCAGCGCGGATTGGAACTTGCCATGAGAAAGGTGGTCAGAGCGGCCAGCAGAATTCCGATCTGATAGGCCGATTGCAGACCCGCGCTCACCCAGGGGCGCCAGCGGCGCGGCCAGGTCTCGGTGACCAGAGAAGACCCCGCCGCCCACTCGCCCCCGATGCCGAGCGCGGCCAGAAACCGGAAGACCAGCAGCATCTGCCAGTTGGTCGCGAAGGCGGAAAGCCCCGTACAGACAGCGTAGGTCAGGATTGTCAGGCTGATGGTGCGGCTGCGCCCGAACCGATCCCCGATGCGCCCGAAAACCGCCCCGCCGAGCGCCCACCCTATCAAGAACGCCGCCTGAATGTAGGCCCCGTGATAGTTGACGGTTTTGAGATTCGCCGGAGACTTCAGGTCTACGATGCCCATCAACTGCGCGACGAAGGGCGTGGCGACCAGGATATAGAGGTAACTGTCGAGACCGTCGAAGAGCCAGCCGAGCCAGGCCGCAAGCCCCGACTTCCACTGCATAGGAGTCAGTTCGCGCAGGTGGGTGGCCTCTCGCGGCTCCTCCACAGGCAGACCGGAAGCCAGAGGTGTTTCTATTTCCATAGCGTATCCCTGCGGACAGGTTTCAGGGCGAAAACAGCAACGCTGAATCCTCGTCCTTTGCCCGCAGAACCTCCTCTTCAAAATGAGGCGAGAGACAACTTAAATAGCCTGCTCCTTCCCTCGACCGTCCACTACTTTAACACAAACCAAGTTTCCTGTCAATCCGAAGTGGGAGACGAGAAAGACTTTCCACGCCCGGCGCAAAGCGTACAGAAATCGTCTATTGATGCAGTTTCTTTGTGATGTGACGGCTTCCGAACGAGTTGGCACGATTCTTGCAAGCAATCTATTTGTGTCGTGTCTTTCAAGACCATCCAGCAGATCGGAGTGTCTTGTTCGTTCTCGAAGAGGAATGAAACTACGTGTGTGGGAGGAAAGGATTTATACAATGATGTTTCTCGACAACAACTCTGCTCGGAAGGCGCGCTTCGTGCCACTTGTCATGCTGACCGGACTGGTCGCCTCCAGCGGAATGGCAGGCGCACAGACCGTAGCCGCCCCCTATTCGTCCGACTATATCATCGGATATAACGGCTCTGTCGCGGATGTCCCTGCGCGCTACGGGGGGCTGATTTTTGCCAAAAACGATCCAGCCACCCTCTATCTCATGGGACGCGCCAATGAAGTCAGCGGAACCATCTACTCGGTTCCCGTCATCCGGGGCGTGGGCGGCCACATCAGCAGTTTTGGAGCGACGGCAACAGTCGTCTCTACAGCCGCTGACAATGATGGCGGCCTTGTCTATGCGCCCAATGGAGACCTCCTCTTCACGCGCTACGTCGACAACGAGATCGGCCAGATCAAACCCGGAAGTGTCTCCCCGGACAAGATCGTCTCCCTGCCCGGAGTGACTTCCAGCGTGGGAACGCTGCAGTACGTTCCCGCCGGTTTCAGCAACGCGGGGCAGCTAAAAATTGTTTCTTACGGCGGCGGCGGATGGTACGATGCCACACTGACTGCCGACGGTTCCGGTACCTATGACATCGCGACCACTGACACCGGCGTGAACACCGGCAATGGTCCCGAAGGCGTCGTCTACGTCCACAGCGGAAACCCGGACTTTGGCGTTAACTCCATACTACTAGTATGGAGTTAACTGAAGTTTTATATGCGGCGCAACTGTCGGGTAAACTGAGGGTATGAACAAACACACTTCCCTTACCCTCACTCCCCAACAACGGCAACAACTCGAAATCATCCTGCGCACCGGCCAACACAAGGCCCGTGCCC
>JBBRLP010000146.1:0-12831 GCA_038231295.1 Chthonomonadales bacterium | reverse complement strand
GAAGCGGTAGTGAGTTCCGAAGAACTCCCGGCTTCTCTGCTCCCTTCGCTCCGTTAAGAGAGCGTGGGGAGGCTTCCTCGTCGCAGGCTCTATAATATACGCTACGAACCTCCATCTGTCAAGGGTAACTTAGAAAAAAGATGCAGATGTCTCCTCCTCGGCTGCTTCGGAGCGCAGGCAGGAATCGTTCGGGCAGTGTCGAACTGAAAGGCACGCAACGCTGCGTTCACCAACAACCTGTGAAGGAAAACTACCTATGGCAAATGTTGCCGGTATCAAAACTGCCAAGCCTGTCAATCGGATGCGAGGTTCCCTGCCAAAAATCGGCATTCGTCCGACGATTGATGGGAGGTACGGCGGTGTGCGGGAATCCCTGGAGGATCAGGTCATGGCAATGGCAAATTCCACTGCCGAATTCCTCACCACCAATATCACACACGCCTGCGGTCTTCCTGTCGAGTGTGTCATCGCTGACACCTGCATCGGAGGCGTTTCTGAGGCGGCAAAGTGTGCGGAGAAGTTCGCTCGCGAGGGCGTTGGCGTCTCGCTTACCGTGACCCCGTGCTGGTGCTATGGGTCCGAGACGATGGACATGGACCCCCTCATTCCAAAAGCCATCTGGGGGTTCAACGGCACAGAGCGTCCGGGCGCTGTCTATCTCGCTGCCACGTTGGCCGGGCATAGCGCGAAGGGACTTCCTGCCTTCGGTATCTATGGGCGCGACGTTCAGGACAGCGGAGACCTTACGATCCCCGCCGATGTGCGCCTCAAACTCCTGACCTTCGCGAAGGCGGGTCTCGCCGCTGCCACCCTGCGAGGAACCTCCTACCTCGCAATGGGAGGCACCTCAATGGGGATTACCGGCTCCATCGTAGATCAGGGGTTCTTTCAGGATTTCCTCGGGATGCGCTCGGAAACAATAGATATGACGGAGTTCGTCCGGCGGATTGAAAAGGGCATTTATGACCATGAGGAGTTTGAACGCGCCTACGCCTGGGTGCGAGAGAACTGCCCGGAAGGCGAAGATGTCAATCCGCCAGAGAAGCAGCGCACTCGGGAGCGAAAGGATGAGGAATGGGCGATTAGTGTCAAGATGACGCTGATTGCGCGTGACCTGATGGTCGGCAATCCGAAACTCGCCGAGATCGGCTATCGCGAAGAGTCGGAAGGCCACAATGCGCTCGCCAGCGGTTTTCAGGGCCAGCGCCAGTGGACGGATCACTTCCCGAACGGAGATTTTCTGGAGGCGGTACTGAACACCTCCTTCGACTGGAACGGTATCCGCCAGCCCTACATCGTCGCCACCGAGAACGATGCCATGAACGGCGTCTCCATGCTGTTCGGCCATCTACTGACCGGGACGGCACAGCTCTTCGCGGATGTGCGGACCTACTGGAGTGTCGATGCAATCGCGCGCGTCACAGGCTGGATGCCCGATGGCTTTGCCGTGAAAGGGCCAGCTCCCGAAGGAATCATCCACCTTATCAACTCCGGCCCCGCCGCCCTCGACTGGACTGGCGAACAGACCCAGGATGGGAAGCCTGTTCTCAAACCGTTCTGGGATATTAAAGCCGATGAGGTGAAACGGATGCTCGAGGCGACCCAATGGTGCCCGTCTGTCACAGAGTACTTCCCCGGCGGTGGTCTCTCCACCGACTTTACGACACGCGGCGGAATGCCCGTGACGATGTGCCGCCTGAATCTGGTTAAAGGGCTTGGGCCTGTCCTCCAGATCGCGGAAGGTTACACAATTGAACTCCCGGAAGAGGTTCACAATATACTGGATGCCCGCACCAACCCCACCTGGCCCTCCACCTGGTTCGTTCCTATCCTCACGGGACAGGGGGCATTCCGGGATGCCTACTCCGTCATGAATCACTGGGGCGCGAATCACGGAGCCATCTCCTACGGCCACATCGGACATGAACTGATTGCGTTGGCCTCCATACTCCGCATCCCGGTAGATATGCACAATGTAGCAGAAGAGAAAATCTTCCGCCCTGCGGTCTGGTCGCGCTTCGGCACTCAGGAACCGCAAGCCGCCGATTTCCGCGCCTGCGAAACCTTCGGCCCTCTCTATCGCTAAATATCACGCCTCGCCACATCAGATAAGGCGAGAAAATAAAGGAATGTATCCGTGAACAAAACTCCAGTCAATGTCGGAACGCCCGTCACCGGTTCCCCCTACTCTCCCGGTATCATCACCGGCAATCTCGTCTTTGTCTCCGGGCAGGTTCCGATGAATCCTGCCACAAAAGAAGTCATCCGTGACGACTTTGAAGCCGCAGTTCGCCAGTGTATTCTGAATGTCGAAACCATCCTCAAAGCCGCTGGAACCGACCTCGAACATTGCGTCAAAGTCCTCGTCTTCCTCGCGGACATGGACAATTTCGCCCGCCTCAACGCCGTCTACAAAGAGTATTTTGGAGACATTAAACCCGCTCGAAGTTGCGTTCAGGTCGCCCGCCTGCCCCTCGACGTCGATGTTGAAATCGAAGCAATTGCCATCCTCCCCTGACGCAGCAACGAAACTGCACAAAAAAGATGGGGCCGCTCGCGGATGAGCGGCCCCATGACTTTTCACGTTACTCTGACTACCAGTGAAAAAAGTGATTCCCGGCCCTTTCAAGACAGAAACGCATTAGCCAGATGACGACCATAAGAACCGCGATACCGGTCAATGTAGTGACATGCATGAAAGCCTGCCTGATGTGTGCTGTATGAGGCCGCCATCGTGGCTGGATTCTGTCTGAGATCAAGAGCAGAAGCGCGGTCAGGCAAATAAGAAAGAGTGGGATTCCCAGGGGATGGTATCGGAAAGATTGAAGGAACTGCCCATGCCAGATCGCCGACAGACTGCGAGTCATTCCACATCCCGGACAGGGAACACCTGTTGTAGCGCGAACAAGGCAGGCAGGGCCATGAGAATGGGGATTGAGAGCAAGCAGCAAAGTGCCTGCCAGCACGCCAAGAGCGACGAGACCACTTTTGACATTACCAGCAGGCAAGTTGAGAGATGCGATGTTCATACAGGGAATTGACTTCCGAGCAGAGTGCTAATGCGCCCCACCCGCAGCGGCGGCGGTGGCAGCGGCTACGCCCATGAAGGAAAGACCGGCTCCTCCAAGCCATCCGATCAGCATTCCCAGACCGATAAGCACTTTCTTGTCGTTCTGGAATTCAGTGAAACAGTAATAGAGGGCATACAGTCCGCAGAAGAAACCGAGGATACCCTTCCAGACTTCGTTTTTGAACATATCGATCAGGACGATAATCCAGCAAACGAAAGCGACGAGATACAGTAGACCGCCCATTGCCATTAACATGAAATGCCTCCCTGGGGTTCACTCTGAAGACAGATGTCTTCGGTGTGTGTGCAGACACGTTTCGTCATGGACTCCATGAGTGGAGAACCTGACAATCCGAGCCTTACTACGCAAAGACGAGCAAACTGGTTCACGACTACTGAGTTCTCCAAAGATTCAGGAAATACCTCCTGCAAAAAAATGGAGAACTCGCGATCAGGAGCGATCATTCTGGAACAGGTAGAGGCCACTCTTACCGGGAGCGATAATATCCAGCCTGCCGGTCTTGCGGAGATCAACGGCGGTGAGTTGGAGGCCCGTACCGGTGTGGGTGTTCTCATCAATCACGCATTTGACCCAGCGTTTTTCGGCCCGGTCGTATTTGTAGTAGAAGAGGCCAAGAGGCTCTTTCGCGCCGGGGTCGTGATCGTGAGCAAGATAGCGTTTGCCGGTCAGCACGACCGGTGGCTGCTTCTTCTCCAGACTGACGAGCATCAGGGCATGTGCCTGGGACCAACTCGTATCAATCGGCTTCTGCTCCCATTTGCCGGCGGCGTTCTGTTTGAGGCAGTACAGCCCATAGTGATGCCCACTGCCGAAGACGATCTCATTCTTGCCGTCGCCATCGAAATCATACACAGGCGTTCCTATGCCCAGGTCTCCGGGATTGCACTCCCAATCGGCGTGCCAGACCCACTTATCTGCACGGGCATCTATCTGTTCGTACCAGCCATGCGGGGTGATGAGGTCGAGTTTGCCATTATTGGTGATATCGCCCCAGCCAATGCCGTGTCCCGCGCCTTCTTTTCCGACGACGTGTTCGACCCACTCCGGGTTCGGCCCTGATTTTCGCAGTTCGTACCAGACCACCTGATTCCCGCAGTTGGGCAGAACACAAGCCGTGCCTTTACCGAGCATTGGCACAAGCGAGGAAGTCTCCGCGCTACCCGGTTTCGCGATCATGTGTTTTTCCCACATCTTGTCGCTCTTGCCGGGATTCTCATGCCAGAAGATTTCCCCCATTGCGTAGTCGGACGAGACAATATCTATCCTGCCATCGCCGTTCACATCCACCGGCAAGTCCGCGAAATCCTTCCGATACCCACTCGAATCCGGCCCGCGTCCCCAATCCCCTATCTCCCGGAACTTATGCGGCGTCCAGTTCGGGGCTTCATACCAGGTATCTCCCGCGACAATGTCCAACCGTCCTCTCCCCAGAATATCCGCCGCGCACGCGCACTCGAAGTCCGAGTCCGCATTGATGACTGTCTTCCGAAAAACAACCTTCGATGGCTGTGTGCGGAGATTCGGATCGGGCGTTTGCGCGAGAGAGGTCTCAGGCAGTATAGCCGCCGCTGCGAGGCCAGCGGTTCCCTTCAAGAGTTCCCTGCGCGAAAAGTCGTTGGGCATTCCAGTTTCCTTTCCCTCTTTGTGCTATCTTCAGGTGATTACAGATCAGCCTTCCAAGCCCTGCGGACACCATCTCGCATGAAAAATCCCTGACTCCCCAGAATTGGGGGTTGGGGGCGGCTTTTTTTCCATCTGGTCAGGCGAGAACGTCGCGGATGACTTCGCCACTGACATCGGTGAGGCGCATATTGCGGCCAGAATAGTGATAGGTAAGGCGTTTGTGATCCAGACCGAGCAGATGTAGGATGGTCGCGTTCAGGTCATACACGGTCTGCGGCTTGTCGGCGGCATGGAAGCCGATCTCGTCCGTCGAGCCGAAGATTGTTCCGCCTTTCACGCCCGCGCCTGCCAGCCAGACGGAGAAGGCATGGGGATTGTGGTCACGCCCCGTGCTGCCCTCTGTAAACGGCATCCTCCCGAACTCGGTATGGAAGACAATGAGCGTATCGTCCAGCAGTCCACGCCGTTTGAGGTCGGTGAGCAAGCCCGCAACAGGGACATCAATCTCGCGGGCGCGTTTTTCGTGATTCGCGACCATGCCGTTGTGCGCGTCCCAACTCTGGTCGAAGACCCCGCCGCCGCTATAGAGTTGGACGAACCGCACGCCCCGTTCCACCAGACGCCGCGCCAACAGGCACTGCCGCCCAAACATCGCCGTCTCCGTCTGATTAAGACCGTATAGCTCCTGCGTTGCGACCGACTCACGGCTGACGTCCACCGCTTCCGTCGCCTCAGACTGCATTCGATAGGCCAGTTCATACGTGCGAATTCGCGCCGCCAGTTCCTGCTCTCCCGGATGCGTCCGCAGGAACTCCTCGTTCAGTTTCCCGATAAAGTCCAGCGACTCCTTCTGCTTCTCAGCGGAGAGATTCTGCGGCGGCTTCAAGTTGAGGACGGGCAGACTGTTGCTGCGAAACTGTACGCCCTGAAAAGAGGCTGGCAGAAATCCCGAATTCCAGTTCCCCGCTCCCCCACCCACAAGCGCACGCGGGTCTGTCATCACGACAAATCCGGGCAGATTCTGATTTTCTGTCCCTAGTCCGTAGGTGATCCAGGAGCCGAGGCCCGGTCTGCCGCTGATCGTCGAACCCGTTAGCATGTGGTAGACCGCCGGAACATGGTTATTGCTCTCCGACTTCATCGAACGGATGAGCGCGATATCATCGGCGCACTTGCCGATGTTCGGCATAAGATCAGAGACAGGCATCCCGCATTTGCCGTAGTTCTTGAATTTCCAGGGGCTTCGCATCAGATGCCCCGGCGCGCTTCGCCCGCCCGTATCGAAACCGGGACGGCCTGCGACCGAAACGCCATCCTGCCGCTCCAGTTCACTCTTTGGGTCGAAGGTGTCCACGTGGCTGCATCCCCCGAACAGAAAGATGGAGATGACACGCTTCGCCTTCGCCGGAAAATGCGGTGGATGCGGACGCATTGGGTCTGGCGGCAGTCCATCGGCTCGCGCAGAATCCGGGACAAGCAGCCCTTCCCCGCCAAGCAGGCAGGAGAGGGCCAGTCCGCCGATTCCACCGCCCGCCCGCTGCAAGAAATCACGCCGCGCTATATATTGCGGCCCGCTGTGATCGTCGTGTTGGCTGCTCATCTCGACTCCTTACGGCACATAGACAAACTCATTCAAGTTAAAGAGCGCATGACAGAAATCGGTCAGGCCGTCGCTGCCCCGTTTGCGTAGATAGTCCAAGCACATCGCCATTTCCCGCGCTGTAGGCGCACGGCCTATCGCCAGCCGATAAGCGCGGTCAACCTGCTTTCCCGGATCGCTGCCCGCCTCCTTACGTACTCGTGCGGCGAAAAGATCGGATTGACGCAGGATAAACGGCGCGTTTTGCAGCGTCAGCGCCTGCAATGGCGTCGTGCTGACGTTCCTCGCCGCCACAGTGTAGGTGATTTCCGGGCAGTCGAAAACCTCCAGCTCCGGCAGAAGCAGCGAACGCTTCACTTTCACATAGACACTGCGCCGCCACGTAGACGGCCCGTCCTCCCCATCCTTCCAGTTTGGCCCCTGGAACGTGTCCGCTCGCAGAGACGGGTCTACTGGCGGATAGACAGGTGGCCCGCCCATCGTCGGGTTCAGCGCCCCAGAGACGGCCAGGATGCTGTCGCGCACCGCCTCCCCTTCCAGACGCTTGACGGGCATCCGCCACAGCAGTCGATTCAAGGGGTCGCTCTTCATCGGCTGCTCGCGAATCACGGAGTCTTGCTGATAGGTGCTGGAGAGCAGGATGAGCCGCTGAATGGGCTTGAGATGCCAGCCATTCTCCATGAACGTCACAGAGAGCCAGTCCAGCAGTTCCGGGTGACTCGGCAGTTCGCCGCTCACCCCAAAATTGCTCGGGGTGTTCACAATTCCGCGTCCGAAATGCTGCCGCCAGACACGATTGAGGAAGACACGCGCCGTCAGTGGATTGTCAGCGCTCACCAGCCACTCGGCCAGCGCTCGTCTCCGGCCCGTCGTCTTCTCCGTCGCCTCTGTTGCATTCACTTCCGCACCGCCGCCGGGCAGAGAGCAGATAAAACCGGGTTTGACCTCTTCTCCCAGATTGTCTGCAACGCCGCGGATCATCACATGAGACGCCGGGAACGTCTTGCCCTGATCGGTGACAATCTGTGCTTTCGGCAGTTCGCCCCGCATGGCTTCCAGCGAATGCACCTGCGCCTGCAAACTGTCCCACTGCTTCCGGTTCGCCTCTGAAAGGGACGCGACAATCTGCTCCTCGGTCGGCTTGGCATTCCCTTTCGCGGCTAACCCTGCCAGCGCACCGGAACGCAGTGGCGCGATCTGTTGCTGCACCGTATTGATCTTTGCGGTGAGGTCGTCGTAGTGTTTGCGCTCCTCGGGAGTGGGAATATCTACATCCTGTCGGACGGTGGGCGCGAAGACGGCCTGAAGGCGATAGTAGTCGGTCTGCTTGACGGGATCGTACTTGTGGTCATGGCAGCGGGCGCACCCGACGGTGAGACCCAAATAGGCTGCTCCTGTCGTGGCAACTAGGTCATCCAGTTCGTCCGCCCGGTTTTTGGCGTTCTGCATGACGATGTCCTGCGGCCCGACCGCAAGATAGCCCGTAGCAACCAGAGCCTCCGGCGAGTTCGGAGCGATCTCGTCGCCTGCGATCTGTTCACGCACAAACTGATTGAACGGCTTATCCTGATTGAACGCAGAAATCACATAGTCTCGATAGCGCCAGGCATAGGGCCTGTCGCGGTCGCCTTCAAAGCCCCCGCTGTCCGCATACCGCACGACATCCAGCCAGTGACGGCCCCAGCGCTCCCCATAGGCAGGCGACGCCAGCAGCCTATCCACTAGCCTGGTGTAGGCATCCGGGGAAGAGTCGGCCAGGAAAGCGTTCACCTCTTCCGGTGTGGGAGGCAGACCGAGCAGGTCGAGGGTCACTCGGCGAATGAGCGTGATTTTTGAAGCGCGGAGAGAAGGAGAAAGACCATTCTGTCGAAGCCGCTTCAGCACGAAGGCATCCACGGGATTCTTAATCCAGTTTTTCGGCGAGACCTCGGAGACAATCGCCTGCTTAACGACCGGGGGAACCTTTTTGCGTGGCACTGACTCCGCGAAGAGGGGAACAGCAGACTTGACGGGGGAACGAAACGACCACCAGACCTGCTTCTGCGCAGAGGTAACCGGGGTTTCCGAATAGTTCCCTCCGCCATCAATCCAGGCTTTCAGAGCGGCGACTTCCGCTGTGGACAGCCGGGTTGTCGGCGGCATCTGCGGCGTTCTCACCCCGGACACCATCTGATACAGGACGCTTTTGGAAGCATTTCCCGGTACAAAAGCCGCGCCGCGAGTGCCGCCATGCAGGGCAGTTTCTCGGGAGCGCAGATCGAGGCCGCTCAGTTTCGCCCCCACGCCATGACACCCCAGACATCGTTTTTCCAGGATAGGCTGAACGATATGTGTAAAATAGGCGGCGTCCGGTCTCGCCCCGCTTCCTTTTGCCGGGACAGTCTGGCCGTTCGCCACACAATACGACAGGCATAGCCCCAGAACGACCAGGTGACCAGACCGAAGAACAGATTGACGACGAACAACTCTGAGCATACGTCTACCTTAGAGCGTGTTTAGCAAATACGCCAGCATACGGCACTGAAGTGCCAGTCTACGATTGCAAAGCCCGCCTTCGCGGGCTGCCCCCACACAACGAGCGGTTGACTTCTGCGCTGGGAGTCCACCTGCGTGGACTTCGTAAACGTAGAAGGGGGTTCAACCCCGGTTCACAAGCATCCCGATTTGCTAAACACGCTCTTAGAAAGCGAGCAGGAGCGGAATCCCGGCAAGCAGAACGGCCGCTGTGTACTTTCGCAGTTCGACACCACGACAGGCCACAGGTAACAGGGTCATTTCTTTTTGATGGTTTCCAGCGATACCAGCAGCTCACCTCCGCGCTTGACACTCCCATCCAGAATCCCGACGGCCATCCTGACTCCGTATTTGCCCATCAGGTCAGGATGCTGCTCAATGGTCGCGGAAAGTTCGCCGGAGTTGATGGCGCCGGTAACATCCGGGATGTCATCGTAACCGACGACCTTGATCTGTCCACGCTTGCCTTTCTCCGCGATTGCTTTCATGGTTCCAATCGCCATATTGTCGTTCGCGCAGAAGAAGCCGTTTATATCGGAATGTGCTGCCAGAATCGCCAGTGTCTTATTATAGGCTTTTTCTGTCTCCCACTCCCCTGTCTCACGTGCGACGATCTTCAGCCTCTGCCCGACGGCGAGTTCAAAGCCCTTCTTGCGAGCCTCGGCGTTATCCACGCCACGTATGCCCTCAAGGATAGCGACTTTCCCCTGACCACCAATGGCATCAAGGAGCGCAGCTCCGGCTTTTTCGCCTCCCATCATATTGTCTGCCCCGACGTATCCCCCGGTCTGTAATCCCTGCGCCTTCACGGTATCCGAGTCGAGGCGGTTGTCCAGATTGATGATGAGAACCCCGGCATCGGCGGCTTTCTTGAGCGCAGGAACGAGCGCTTTCGAGTCGGCGGGGGTTATCAGGATGGCCTGGACTCCTTTGGTCACTTCGGTCTGCACCAGAGCTACCTGCTGATCGAAACTCGACTCCTGCGCGGCGGCCTGCACTTCCGCTTCGACACCCATCTCCTTCGCCGTCGCCTCGAAGGCTTTTATCATCGGTATAAAGAACGGATTGTTCTTGGTCTTCACGATCAAAACCATCTTATACGGCTTTGTCGCTTTCCCCACTCCGTCCAATTCCGACTCGGTTATCGGTGTGGCAACGGCAGCGACACCAGGGGCGTTCGACTTTGGCACGGCATTCGTCCCGCCGTTCACCGGAGGCGCGTCCTCTTTCCCACAGCCGACCAGCGTCGCTCCCAGCAGAAGCGCACAGAAAAATCGTCGTCGCAAGCGTCTCTCCTCTCAGTCAGGTACACAGACTTCGCCGCCCGGTATCTGCTATGTGTCTCGCTTTCGTATCTGATCCAGAAATACCGTCAGGACAATGATACTTCCCAGGATGACCTGTTGAAGATTCACTTCGATGCCCACCAGTACCAGCCCGGACGTGATGACCGTGATTGTCAGGGCACCGACCAGCGCGTTCAGAATCGAACCCTGACCACCTGACAGCGACGTTCCCCCGATAACGACAGCGGCAATGGCGTCCAGTTCGGCGCCGGTGCCTGCCCCGGTGCTTGCCAGCCCGAACTTCGCTGTCACCAGGACAGCACCTATCGCCGCACAAAGTCCTGCCAGAACATACGCCAACGTTTTGTACGTGCCGACCGAGACACCAGTCAGCCGGGTCGCCTGCTCGTTCCCGCCGATAGCCAGAAAGTAGCGTCCCGATTTCGCCTGCTTTAGCAGCAGGGAGCCGAACAAAACAACTCCGAGCGAGATGAGCAGAAGTGGCGTCCCATCGCCAAGCGCCCGCAGGCGTGGAAAATCCGCCGTGACGCTCTGACTATTGGTGGCGTAGAGCGTCAATCCCCTCGCTACGCTCATCATCCCCAGCGTCGTCACAAACGCTGGCACACGTCCATAGGAGACAACAAGCCCGTTTATCAGGCCACAGCCCATCCCGATGAGCAGTCCAAAAGCGATGGCAAGCTCGACTTTGACGCCAGCGTGTAACAATCGCAGGAGCAGCACACCACAGATAGATTCCAGCACAACAAATAGAACCAGACGGAGGACGACGGGAACCGTTTTCCCATGCCGCGTTGCCAGAGAATGGAGAGCGAGAACGAGCGAGAATGCGAGCGGTACCGCGCCAAGGAATCCCAGCCAGTTCGGAATCTGTGGCTGCCCTGAGAGCGCCATCGCCATTCCGACACCGGACAATGCCAGCACCGCTCCTACCGATAGATCAATTCCCCCGGTCATAATCACAAAGGACATTCCGACCGCAAGCACGATATTTCGCCCTGACTGCTGCAAAATGTCGGGTAGATAACTGCGTGTCCAGAAGGTTACCCGAAAAACCGGATGCAGGGAAAACAGAAAACAGACAAAGAAGAGCGTAAGCCATGGCCTGAGAAGCGGAAAAAGGCGCTTTAGCGATATACTTTCCTGTTGTCCCTCAGTATTCGTCACGCGCCTCAACTCCGTTTCGCTCTCCATCATGCCATTGCAAGCAGTATAGCAAAAATGCTCCCTGTACGCAAGCCCAACGCGCTGCAGGAACTCCTCTTACTTCCTCTGCCAGCAATCAGCGTAAATGCCTGCATGCGGTGAGTTTCAGAAGCGTTCGCCGGGGCAGGTATCCCAGTGAAAGCCTGTTCCCGCAACCACTTTTTCGAATGTTGCCACCGCAGTTTCTGTTCGTGCCGCTACGAAGAGTCTTCTGTCCAGGTAATCCGGCGCGGAATCACTGACATGTATGAGCAAGTCTTCTCCTTCATAAAAGACGTTGTCACAGCACCAGAGGCGCCACACAGGGAATGAACAACGGACGTATGCCTGTTCAATTGCTGCGAGTGTTTCCGGCTTCCAGGTGCCATCGCTGAAACTGCGCCGCACGCATGGATCAATCGGGTCTTGAGGAAACGCGTAGGCCAACATACCCAGGCTCCAGGCCAGATACTGAAGGATCCCCGCCGAGACGGATACGCTCAGTATCCCAAACTCGTCTGGTTTATCAAGAACCTGATCCATCCAGCCATAGACAGGTGGGTCTTCCTCGTCTGCATCCGTGATCTTTGCACCGAAGGACCAGACATACTGATTCTCAACTCCAAAAACAAGTACGTCTTCCTGTAAACTCAAGTCTTCGGGGGAGAGTAGCCTGTCCTGACGGCTCCAGACGTCTTTCGCTTCTCCAGCGATAAGATACCATTCACGGAGTGCGGTTGGGATGCGAACCCCCAGACGCGTCTCGGCTGCGTCGAGACGATGTACAGGAGTGCGATCACTTACCTGTAATGGCCTTGCCCAGGAGGCAATCAATGTCTCCATCAAGCGCCAACGTTCCTCACGCCCGATTGGTATTGTCTGGAACATACGTCTCCTTTGCGCTAGTTCTCTCTGTCCTGGCGTTCATAAGCGCGTACAAATCACGTGCAGTGATTGCTTCGACCAGAGACTATCTCACCCCTCACCACTCCAAATTGCCTCAGCCTCGCGCAAAACCTCTTCAAATTCGTCACTACGAGCCTTTAACTCTCTGCGAATGTGGGCCATATAGACCCGTTCTTTCTCGAATTCTACCTCCAAATCCATACCTTGCCGGATGAAGTTGCCTCTCCATTCCTGCGATAGTTTGTTATCTCCCTCACAGCGAGATATTTTCGGCGGATGCCCGAGAGAGATTGCGTAAATCAACTGTGCTATCGCTAATTTGTCATGCGGGCCATCATACTCCAACAGATTGTACAGAAACGGAATGACATAAGCTGTCGCTTCGTACACATCTCCTTGGTGCCAGATCGTCTCGAAAAGTAACAGAGTCGCGAAGTCCCTGTGATCGGCGTTATCAGAAAGCAACGTAAGCGTCTAATATTTGCCACCTTCTCAGGTGGTCCGTAATTTTGTAGAATGTAAGCATCTCAAATCGGAGGTGCCTTCCATGACTGCCAGAGAAGCCTTGGCCCAAGAGTGGCGCGATCGTCTCGAAGATTTTGCG
>JBBRLP010000145.1:0-12850 GCA_038231295.1 Chthonomonadales bacterium | reverse complement strand
GCCTGCGAGTGTGTGGGGCCAATCTGTTGGGCAGGCTCACAGCGTAAGTATCAAAGCGACCTCGCTCTCGGCCAGCGACACTTACTGATACGGGATTTTCATCATCGAGGGTGCCGCGCAGCGGCATAGAAGTCTGTTGGCATTTGCTGCGCTGCGGAGACTAAGTTGCCCTCTCTGCCTTTTGCGGCTCTGGCTGGCGATGTAGGGTACGGTAATCCTGTGGAGTGCCTACTATCATGCCTGAAACGCGCCCACCCAATCACACAGGGGAGAACTCTCCGTTCGCGCCAGATCAACAGCAGACGGCCCCGCTGGTAAAGGCTCTGCGCCGCTTCGTTTTCGGAAATCCGATCTCCAGTCGCCACGCGGAACATACCCTGCTTCCCAAATCGCTCGCCCTGCCGGTCTTCGCCTCCGACGCCTGTGCTACCCAGCAGATCATTCTGGCGCTCGGCGCGGCGGGCCTCTATACGCTCGAACACAAAGACGACTATTTTCACTACACCATGCTGATTACCGGGCTGATCGTGGCCCTGCCGGTCATCGTCGTTCTCTCCTACTGGCAGACCATTTTCGGCTATCCGAGCGGCGGCGGCTCCTACATCGTCTCGAAAGATAATCTCGGCGTCATACCCGGCCTCATCGCCGCCGCTGCGCTGCTGATAGACTATGTCCTGACCGTCTCCGTTTCCATCGCGTCCGGGGTGCAGAACCTGGGAGGGATACCCCTTCCCCGGAAAGGGCTGGCAGATTGAAGCGGCCATCAACGGGATCGGCGCGCTCGCGACCTTCGCCGTGCTAATAGACATTGCCGTAGAGAAGTTCCTCGAAGGCGCGTGGGTCGTGATGGTTCTCATTGCGCTGCTGGTTTTGATGTTCCGCAAAATCTACTACCACTACGCCGAGGTCGCAGAAGAGCTGAGAATGGCGCACTACACCCCGCCTGCCGAGGGATTCCGCAACACGGTGCTGGTGCTGGTGCCTTCCCTGCACCGGGGGGTCATGCCCGCACTGGAGTATGCGCGATCGCTCTCCCCGGACTGTCGGGCGGTGCATATCTCTACCGACCCAGAGAAGACCCCGATGCTGAAAGAGCGCTGGGAGAAGTGGGGCAAGGACGTTCCGCTCGTCATACTCGCCTCGCAGTTCCGCGAGCTGATTACGCCGGTCATGCGCTATCTGGATGCGGTGCAGCGCGAACGCAGTAACCACACCGTGACCGTCGTCGTCCCGGAGTATGTACCGACCAAATGGTGGCATAGCCTGCTGCATGGGCAGTCCGGCCTGCGCCTGAAATTTGCCCTTCTGGATCGAGACGATGTCGTCGTGGCAAATGTGCGTTACTACCTGCACAAGCAGCACTCCCTGCCTCTGGATGCGATGTCAGAAGAAGAAACGGCGGTCCTCGGTCATGGAGATACACAGGGGCATTCTCACCATCCGCCACAGGAAACGGAGCCGAAAGCATGATTATCGAGACCTCGGAAGACGTTGTCCGTCTGTCCGGCTCGCTGCATAAAAATCAGTGGCTGACCATCAAGGCCGCCGCGAACTTGCTGCTCAACGATCATCCCAAAGGGATCATCGTGGACTGCGGCGCGCTCGTAGATGTTTCGGAGGACGGGGCCAAGACCTTTCTGGAAGCCATGCGCGACATCGAGGCGGCGCACACCCGCATCGTGGTCGTCCACCTGCCCGACAAAGTGATGACCGTCCTCAAAACCGTACCAGGTGTGCGCTCGCAGTTGCCCATTGCTGATTCCATCGAGGAGGCGCGGGCTTCGCTGCGAATGCACAAGAACGCCGCCCAGAAACCTTCCAACGACCCGACGAAGCGCACCTCCCTGATCCTCGTGCCGCTGGTGGCAGGCATGGACCTGACATACGGCGCGACGCTGGCGGGGCGATTGGCGCGTGGAACGCGCTCCGAGGTGCGTCTCGTCTACTTCCTGGAGGTGACCCGTACCTTGCCGCTCAACGCTCCGCTTCTAGAGGCGGAACAGGCGGCGCAGGAGTCACTGGTGCAGGCGATGCAATTCGCCCGACAAGTCAACGCGCAGGCGACCGAGCAGGTCGAGCGCGTTCGAGACGCCGCCGAGGGCATTCTGACCGCCCTCCGCAATACGGGCGCGGAGAGCGTCGTGCTGGGCGCAACGGACGAACCGATTGGCGGCGACGGTCACGACCGTTTCCATCATCTGGTGGACACCCTGCTGCACCGCGCTCCCTGCGAAGTCATCATTGGCCGTCTGAAACCACCAACATAAAACGTAAGAGGAAAGAGGATTATGGCGACTTATCTACCGGAAAGCGCAGCGATTGTGCGGGCCGCACTTGCGGAGGACGTTGGGACGGGTGACCTGACGACCCTGCTGACGGTTCCAGAGAATACACTGGCCATGGGCAGCCTGATAGCGAAGCAGTCGGGCATCGTGGCGGGCCTGCCTGTCGCAGAGCAGGTTTTTCTCCAGGTGGACCCCGGCCTGGAAGTCTTAACGGTGGCGGAAGAAGGAGATTATGTCGAGGCAGGCGAGACCCTGATGAGCGCTCGCGGTTCGGCGCGAAGCATTCTGACCGCCGAACGCGTAGCCCTTAACTTCGTGCAGCGGCTTTCCGGTATCGCTACGAAGACAGCCCGGTTCGTCGCGCTGGTCGAGGGAACGAAAGCCCGCATCGTGGACACGCGCAAGACGACGCCGGGACTGCGTGCACTCGAAAAGTACGCGGTGCGCGTGGGCGGCGGCTTCAATCACCGTTTCGGCCTCTACGACGCCATTCTCATCAAGGACAATCACATTCAGGCGGCGGGCGGCATCGGTCCTGCGGTTCTGGCAGCCTACGCGCAGGCCCCGCACACCATGACCGTGACCGTCGAATGCGATACGCTGGAACAGGTCGGAGAGGCGATTGAAGCGGGAGCGGACATCGTTCTGCTGGACAATATGAGCCTGGAGATGCTGCGCCAGGCGGTGGAGATGCTCGACGGCCAGGCCGCTGCCGAAGCCAGCGGCGGCGTCAACGAGGAGACCGTCACGGCCATCGCTCAGACCGGAGTAGACATCATCTCCGTCGGCGCTCTCACCCACTCTGCCACCGCCCTCGACATCAGCCTTAATCTCATCGCGCTCTGAAAGCCTGGAACTATTCTATTTAAGGAAGCGGTCGTAGAGGAGACCCCAGCGCAGGCCACGCGTGCTGACTTCGACGCTATGGCTGTTAAGGTGGGCGAGGGCCTGCGAGAGCAGGATCGCGCCGCCGAGGATGATGTCGGCGCGGCGGGGATCGAGGCCGGGCAGGGTCTTGCGCTCCGCGACCGTGCGAGAGGCGAGCAAGGAGAGAACATCTTCCAGATCGTCGGCAGGGAGGACATAGCCGTGCATCACGTCGGACAGGCTGCGTCCGCCGCGCTGGATCGCCGCCAGATTGGAGAGCGTCCCGCCGACGCCCACGACCCGTGTCTCGGCGTCCTGAAAACTTTCCGGCAGGGGAATCGCGCCGAACGCCTCCGCCGCTGCCTGATTCGCCGCCGCAAGCTGGGCAATGGCAGGCGGGTCGGACTTCAGAAAACTTTCGGTCAGCTTCACCGCGCCCCAGTTGACGCTGATACGATTGGCGATTCGGTCGCTGTGCGCCTCTCCCTGAATCACCTCTGTGCTGCCGCCTCCGATGTCTATTGCCAGCAGACGCGGCACCTCGCGCCAGTGGGGATCACGGCGCACCGCCAAATACGACAGCCGCGCCTCCTCTTCCCCGGAAATCACTTCGATGGTCAGGCCACTGCGCTCCTGCGCTCGCCGCAGAAACTCCTCACGGTTCTCCGCATTCCGCAGCGCCGCTGTTCCCACGCCCACAATCTGCCGCACCCCGTACGATTTCGCCGCCGCGACGAAATGCGCCAGCGCATCGAGGGTACGCAGGATAGGCACTTCGCGCAGGCGGCTGGCATGAGCCGCCATCCCCTCTCCCAGACGGGACTGCACGGACGCCTCGTAGATGCGGGCGGCGCGGCCACCGCCGAGGTCGCCGATAATCATCTTCACCGTGTTGCTGCCGACATCCACGCCTGCATAGAGCGCGGCGTCGGGGGGCAGGGGAAGCGGACTGCGATACTCCTGAACATCCAGGTCAGACATGGGGCTTGGCTTTCTCTTTCACCGGTTCCGGTTCGGGCAGCGCACCGAGCGCGATATTGATCTCCGCGAGCGTATCGGCCAGACGCGACTGCACCTTGCGTTCCAGTTCTGCCTGAGCCTCCGCCGCCGCAAACTCCTCTCCGGCCTGCCGCAAGGAGCGCATCCGTTTCTCCTGCTCGGCAGCGGTCAGAACGCCCGGCTCCAGAATCAGCGTTTCCGCACGTTCGGCGAAACGAGCCAGTTCCCGGAGAAGCCGATTGCGAAACTGCGGGGCGTGGGTGCCGAGCAGAAACCGGGACGTTTTGCCCAGGGCGCGAACGGCCTCGGCGGCCAGCGGCGACAGCACAGGCGCGGCGGCAGGGGAAGTTTCCCACTGCACCAGGTGCGGGGAAGCCAGCTTGCCAGCAGGCGGTTCGACAGCGGGCAGGGCGGGGAAAGGGGCGAGGAAAGTCTGAATATGCCGCGCTTTGATCTCGGTCAGGCCGGGTACGGCGAGCAGCGTCTCCAGGGACGCCTTCCGCAGCGCGGCAAGATTATCAAGACCGGCCTTCTGGAGGGCGCGGAGACGAATCGGCCCCAGTCCGGGTATGTCGGCGAGGCGACGCGGGGGCGGGGCGGCCGTCGAGCGGCCTTCGGCGGCGCGGGGCGGCACGGTGACGGACGATTTTGACGGGTTCGGGGCGGTTTTCGACATGGGCGGTCTCATTCTGATCGGCAGGCGCAATCGCAGGTACAGAAACGACAGTCTCGGCGGGGGCGGCAGTCTCTTCAGCAGACGCGGCAGGCGTCTGCGGTAGGGCCTGTGCGGCCTCCTCCAGCAGAACGATCAGATTCGGGAAGACCGCCTGCTCCTGCCATTGGACCCAGTCGGTCAGAAACTTCGCGTACTGGGCGTCGCGCTCGGCCCGGCTTTCACGGCACAGCGTCAGCAGGCCGATACAGGCGTCGAAATCCACGAAATGGACTCCGACGACTGGCTCCTCCCGGTGGTCGGTGCCGAAACTGTCTTTTAGCAGATGCGTGAGATGCTCGGTCAGTTGCGGGACGAGGACATCGGCATCGTGCAGAAAGCCCAGATGGTCTTGCAGCGCCTTGACCGTCTCCAGCGCGGCGGCGAAGCGCGGGCCGAAGTCGGCGTTCGGCGCATATACCCCCTGAAACAGTTCCATCGTATAGCGGAGACGTTTAGCGGCAATCCGCATCTGATGCAGTTCATAGACCGATTCCGCATCGTGGAGATAGGGCGTATAGGCCAGCATCTCCTCCAGGCGGGTGCGGATGATGAGCGCGGAGTTGACGGCGAGCGGCGCGTCCGCGTCCAGCCCTCGAATCGGTTCAGCCTTTGCCATGTTTGTGTCTCTTCCTGTGTTCGGGCTTCGGGCTTCGGGGCTTCTTTTCCGGGGCGGGCGGCGCCTCTACAATCGCCTGGAAGTGAGTCAGCAGATCTTTATCCTCCAGATGCGCGACGGTGGAACAGACAGCCTCCTGTGCCCCTTCGCGCTGATCCTGAAGCTGCGCGATAAAGGAGGCGATGCCGCCACGCTGCTGCGGGGGAAGGCCCGCTTCGCGCTTCGAGAGGTTGCCGATCATCACGTCGAGGTCACGGGCCTGTCCGAGTGCGCCGGTGACGGTCTTGATCTCCCGTTCCAGGGTGCGGAACTCCTTTTCGGGAAAGCAGACGTGAAACACCTCCAGCGCGGCCCGTGTGCGGCGCGACCAGACACGCATCTGCTTGATCGGCTCCGTCTCCTCGCCCTTTTTCGCACCTTCGAGATGCGACAGCATCCGTTCGAGGCGCGGCTGAATGGCCTGCGCCGCATACTCCCGCAACGTTGGCGACTTCGTCTCGTCCATTACGTCTCCCCGCCGAACTCCGAGTCACCGTCAGGCAAACACGTGCCGCAGTTCCGGCTCCCGATCCGCGTTGACCAGGGCAATAACGCTGTCGTGCAGTTCAAACACGGTCTCCCCGGAGGGCAAAATCGCGTGCTCGTCCCGGATGATAGAGATGATAAGAGCCTCTTCCGGCAGATTCAGTTCCCGAATTTCTTTGTTCAGCACAGGAGACTTCGTGCCGATCTCGATTTCGACGATCTCGATATTGCCCCGGTTGAGCGCGGCCAGCGGAATCATTTCGCCGCCGCCGACCTCCTGCTCGATCAGGTTGTAGATGATCTTGGTGGAGCTGACGGTGGCATCTATGCCGAGCTGATGAAACAGTTTTTCGTTACGCGGGTCGTTGACGCGGGAGATGGTGCGCGGGACGTTGAACTCCATCTTCGCCATCTGGCAGACGACGAGGTTGTCGTCATCGCTGCCGGTGGCGGCGACCACGGAGTCGGCGCGGCCAAATCCGGCCTCCAACTGCTGATCGGCCTGGCAGCCATCGCCCTGCATGACGACTTCGCCGAGTTCTTCCGACAAAATCCGGTAGCGCGTGCGGTCCTTCTCCAGCAGCAGCACTTCATGGCGGGCCGCGCAGAGTTGTTTGGCGAGGTAGTAACCGATGTTCCCCCCGCCGACAATGATAATATACATTCCTGTCCTCTTACTGTGTCCGACCGGTCTGGCCTCAGACGTTCTGGGCGAGATACTCCGCCGAGTAGTCTTTTGCCAGCCCCCACTCGTCGGTCGTGACGAAATCGCGCAGCAGGCCGGAGGCGATGGTCGTCGTGCAGAGCGTGACGATGCCAAGCTGCCGGTAGCGGTCGGCACGGATGGGGTCATAGATGCGTGCGACTACTTTGGGAACTTTGAAAATATGCTGGGCGATCTGCGCCGCCATGATATTGCGATTGTCGCCCTGCGTGGCGGCGAAAAACACGTCCGCACTTTTGATCCCGGCACGTTTCAGGATATCCTCGTCAATGCCGTTCCCAATGATGCGATTGCCCTTGAAACGGGTTCCCAGACGGCGGAACGATTCGCTCTGAATGTCTATGACCGTGACCGTATGGCCGTCACGGTACATCAGTCGCGCAAACGTCGAGCCGACGCGCCCGCAACCGAGAATGACGATGTTCATGTGCTACGGAAACTCCTTGTTCTGACTGTCGCCTGCCTCCCCCGGAGCCAGACTCAGGTTCCCTCACGGGTACAGAACAGTATACACCAAAAACGGGCATATTCCGTCCCTGCGGAGGCTGGCAAAAGGACGCCCGCTATTCCGCAAAACCCTGCACCATTTTGAGGGCGGGACGGTAGAGAAACGGGACGCGGAACGAGAGGTCGTCGTGGGAACCCTGCTTCTCGAAGAAGCCCACGTCGCAGAGTTTGTCGGCATGTTCGAGGGCCGCGTCGCGGCTGACATTCCAGATGGCGGCAAGGGTATCCGGTGTCTGCTCGGTGCGCTCGCCTTCGAGTTTTTGGAACCAGTGGCGCAGAGCATAGCACTGATTGCCGGTGTCAGCTAGAAGAGACGCGACGAGAGCAGCGCCAGGCTCTCCGTTGAGATAAGCGAGCATTGCACAGGCATCAAGCACGTATTTCACCTGTGAAATTTCCTGTCCTCAAGTTCGATCTCTGCTTGTTTTTGGTGCATAAACTCCTCAGAGCTAGGGAGAAGACCAGCGAATTTCCCCATTCCTGTAAGCGGGCGCATCTCTTTCGCCTCTGGTTCGTGAGAGGGGGGAATCTGGAGGCTCTCTGCCTGTGGCGGCGTTTTCTTCCTCTCCATGGGAAGGGGAATCAGGCGGAAACGTCTGCCGGAAAGTTCCTTCTCATTGAGTTTCAACTCTTCCCATGTACCTTCTAAAACCTGGAGATTAGACATGCGGTCCTTTCCTCCCATTCCTGTCGTTGAGTCTATTATAACACGAGAGGGCAACGCTGTATGAAGGGCTGTCCTATTTCGGGGTAGGGGCGACGATGGGGGACGCGCCGATGATGTCGTTGAGGATGGTGCGGTTGGTGGTGGTGAGGAGGGAGACGAGGGCCGGGGTGGTTTCGGGCGTGAGGGTGTTGGGAGTCATTTTGCCGTCCTGCGCGAACTCCCAGGCCCAGACCGCCGCAATGGGGGCCGTGCCGAGCGGTATCCGGGTCAAGAAGTCCTGTGTCCAGGGGGCGGGTTGCGCCTTGCCGTCCCGCACGAAGGTCTCGCCAAACTCCCCTACGAAGAGCGGCTTTTCGAGGGTCTGGCAGGCGACACGCGCCCAGGAGAGCAGGATAGCGTGGTCGTGGTCGGGCAGCAGCCAGGAGACCAGGTTCTCGTCGGGATTCTGGGGGTCAGGGGCGTACTGATGGACGCTGATGAGGTCGAGCGGCGCGGGACTGAAGAAACCGATCATTTCGGTGTACTGGTCGAGAGTATCCTTCGTCCAGTCCATCGGGTAGTTCAGCGGGGCGGTGTCCGACCTGTGGCTACGCATGGCCTGCCGCAGATGCCAGGCGGCGGGGCGCATATCGCTGTTGCCGGAGGTGACAAGATGCTTGCGGTCGAGGTGTTTGATGACCGTTCCGATCTGCGCCAGAAACGCCCGTATCTGCTCGGAGGTCGGCGCGTCGGTGGCGGGGCGGGGTTTTAACTGCAAGGAGAGGTCGGCCTCCAGATTGTACTCGTTGCCGATCTCCCAGAACAGCACACGCGGGTCGGTGCGGTAGCGAGTCACCAGCGCCGTCACATACTCCACAGCCAATCGATTGGAAGCCGTGCCGGGAGTCAGATAGCCGACGACGCCTTCCGGGCGGCCCGTCGTGCGCTGGACATAGTCCGGTAGCATACGGATGTTGAACAACAGTGAGGGAACGATGGCGATGCCGTGATTGTCGGCGATGAGGAGCATCCGGTCGAAGGCGGCGAGCCAGCGGCGGCGGTCAGAGGCGAACAGCCCGAACCGCTCCGGCCCCCAGGTCGTCCCGAAACAGCGCACGAAGCGGACGCCTGCTGCCTGAGCGTCGGCAAGCATCTTCTCGGCGGCCGCATCCTCGCCCGACAGGAACTTCTCGAACAGGTCGGGAATGTTGGCCCCCACGTTGCGGAACTCCAGTTTGCCCCGAAACAACTGCTCATGCTCGGCTCGCAAGATCGAGCGGGCGCGGTCTACGCCGGGCGGTTTAGGCGCGTTCTTCGGCGGCTTCGCGGGAACGGTTTTGGGAGGCGCGGCAGGCGGCGTCTGCGCCGAGGCGAACAGGGGCCACACAATCAGCGCGAACCCGACGACGAAATGCCGCCCGATGCGGTAACATGAGGGAAGAAACGTTCGGAGCATGGAGTGAAAACGACCTCCAGGGAAAAAGTTAGACGTGCCGCTTCCCATATACACCCCCGCCGCGCAAAATCCCTTTGACAGCGAGTCCCTAGCCCGGCGCGAATTGCGCCGGGATCGCCTGTTCGCGCATCTGACACAGGAGCAGCAGGAGTTCTTTATCGCGTCTGCGCTGGCAATTGGGCGGGAGCAGGCGGCGCGTTTCGCGGGGGAGGAGCCGGACGCGCTCGCCGCCGCGCTCGGGGTGCGGGTCGTGGAACTAGCCGGGGAGAACGTCGTCGCGGGAGCGTCGGTTTTTGCCGAGTACGATGGCGGAACGCGCTGCATCACGCTCTATCGGGCGGGAATTGCGTCTCTCGCCGCGCAGTTCACGCCGTCTCTGCCCACTGCGGAGGCTTCCAGGCTGGCCCGAAACCTGCTGCTGGCCCACGAACTGTTTCATCATCTCGAAGCGACCTGCCTGCCGCCGGGATTGCTCTCGGTTCCGCTCGTAGAGATACCTGTCTGCGGGGGGCTGTGGCGAGTAAAACGGCGGGTAGGACGCTGCCGTGAAATCGCCGCGCACGGGTTTGCCGGGGCGCTATGTGACAATCGGAGGAGAGCAAGCCTCCCACACAGGATAACACAACCATGCAGTTTATGACTATCGCCCGCAAAGACCTGAGAGTGCTGTTTCGGGATCGTTCCGCCATGATCTTTATCTTCGGGCTGCCGCTGATTATGACCAGTATTTTCGGGGTCGTGTTCGGCGGGCGCGGCAAAGAGGAGACCCGGGCGCCTCTCAAAATCCTGGTCGCCAATCTGGATACCGGAATGCACGGCGCGGAACTTCTGGCGGCGATGCAGAAGATGGGGATGACTCCGGAGACGGAGGCCAAAGGCGCAGCAGCCGTCGAGAACCGGGTGCGAACCGGCGACCGCGCCATTGGCCTGACCATTCCCGCCGACTTCAGCGCCCGTCTGGACACAGCGGTTAAGGCGATGGCCGCGAACGCCCCGAACGCCCCACAGGCGAGCCTCAAGGTGCGGGTGGACCCGGCCCAGACGCAGATGGCAAGTATCGCCGAGGGAACGCTGACGGCGGCCTCGCAGCGGGTCTATGCGCCGCTCTATCGCACGGCGGCGCTGGAGCGGGTTCCCGAAGCCTATCGCCAGTATGCCGAGCAGAACATGAGCAAGGGCACACAGAAGCCGCCTGTCGAAATTGATGTTTCGAACGCGGAGGCGGAGAAGTCGGTGAAGCCCACGCCCGGCGACACACTGATTCCGGGGTTCGCCGTCTATTTCGTCTTCTTCATGGCGAACGGGGTGGCCTCGACCCTGCTTAGTGAGCGGCAGGAGGGGACGCTGCGCCGGATGCTGACCGCACCTGTCTCGCGGACGCAGGTGCTGCTCTGAAAGCTGCTGGCTCGCGGCGTGATGGGCAGCATCCAGACTCTGCTGCTCTTCGTCGTCGGGCATTTCTGGCTCCGACTCTCGCTGGACAGTTCGCCTATCGGCCTGATTCTGACGGCTCTCGCTACGATCTTTTGCGCCACCGGCCTCGGTCTGCTCATCGCGACGATGGGCAAAACGATGGAGCAGATTCAGGGCATGACGACTCTGGTGCTGCTCCTGATGGGTTTCCTCTCCGGGACGCTCGTGCCACGTCAGTTCCTGCCCGAAGCCATGCAGAAGCTCAGCCGCATCACCCCGCACGCCTGGGCCTTAGACGCCTATCAAGACCTTATCCTGCGCCATCGCCCCCTGCTCGCGACCCTGCCCAACATCGGCGTGGTGATGCTGTTCGGCCTCGCCTTCTTCGGCCTCGCCCTCACCCGCTTCCGCTTCGAGTAACCGACAAAACTCCCGTCTGCCCTGTCATAGGGCGGACGAGGAGGCGTAACTAACGTGTAGAATCTGATCGCGGCGCTTACGATGCTGGCGGCATCCTGTTGCCCATCGCAGATAAACATCCAAAGCGGAAGCGGTAAAGCAACCTACCCCATTTTTTGTCTGAACCATGATTTGTCGGATTAAAAGATTACCATGATTGCAGACCCTACCCCCTCCCGTTGCCAGGAGCCGTTGTTGGTGTGTACATCACTTAATACGACGCAAGGGGAACCGAAACAGCCTGAAATCAGGCCAATCCTTTAATCCGATAAATCATGGTTCAGACAAAGAAACTGACGCGAAGTTCACCATGCAGGACAGATCAAGACCAGAAGAAAGCAAGCCGATGAAGCGGGTAACCAGGAAGAGGCGCAGCTTAAGGACGGGCATCGGGCTGACCGCTTTCGCGCTGGTTGTGGCCGTCCTCTGGCGGGAGTGGCCTCGCGAACTCCTACTGACGGAGGTGGCGCGGCCTGTCGTGAATGTGGAGCCACATGAATCCTGGTATTGGCTGTCAGACGACCAACTCCTGGTGATGAGCGTAGATCGGGAAGGCCGCTGGCCTCTGCTGAACACCTGGCAGGGACACGCCGATCTGTTCGATAGGAAAACCCACCTGCGTACCCTGCTTCCGGGGCTAACAACGCTGCTGCATCGGTCAGACGTTTCGCCACAGGGAGCGCCTTCCAGTTTTGAACTCTCTCCCGGCCACACCTGGCTGATATGGACCAACTACAGGACCCCGGATAACTATCCTTTCCCCGCCGCTGCTCACCTGGACGGAACCCATTACCGCGAATGGGGCATGGACAAGAGCGAAGAGAGTTTCTTTCTGGATGATCGGCACTTTGTTCAGGAAACCGGAGACGCAGATTTCTCAATCCTGGTGCGTGATTTGCAGGACGCCCGCAATGACAAACGGTATCCCCGCACCGCGCCGCAGGCAAAGGCACTCCTTGCCTCCCAAACTGCCCGGCAGCCCTACTACCTCTTTGCAGATCGCTCAGGCGATGAGACTAAAGCGAGCTTGGAGTTGGATGCCTACCGCACAGAGGATACTCTCCCGGCCCTGTTCGCCTATCGTTACCCGCAGCGTAAGCCGCCTGTACCCCACCATACGACTTTAGTCCGATTGCCAGTAGGAGCTGTACTTCTAAATAGCGAAGTGTCGCCTCAGCAAGGCCGTGTCCTGTATCATCTGTACATTGTCAGGGAAAATTCCCTGGCCGCTCTGCTGAAGCGAGTCTCCCCTAAGTTTGTTGTCAAACCTGCGGTCACGGAAGAGATATGGTTCAGCCGGGCAAATGAGACGCAGATGCACAAGATCGGTGAAATACTCCGTCCCTCAGACGGGTATACCGCCTCCGATGCCGAAGACCCCAATCAACTCAGAAACGTTGAATGGCTGCCGGATGGCAAACAGATCAGCTTTATCTATCATGGGATGCTCTACATCGTTTCTGCGGAACCTGGGCAGTAATGACGGGTTATGAAGTTCTTTAGTTTCCGGTAAAAGATGTAGACATCGAACTGCTGGTTGTATTGGCGGCTTGCTCAGAGGGTGACATCGGAACCCCGCCTCCGTAGTCTATGGTGACAAAACCAACCCCAGAGGAGGGTACCGATGTCACCTCTACT
>JBBRLP010000144.1:0-13029 GCA_038231295.1 Chthonomonadales bacterium | reverse complement strand
TGCCCTGGTCTGAACCTATCCAGGCGAAGTTTCGCATCCCCGCAAAGTTCAGCCGCTAACTCGAACATCCGCCAACTTCACCCCGTGTTATAGCACCTTCCTTCACCCTGACGGAAGGTGTGCGCTATTTTCCGCTTACGGATAGACGCACAAAATCAGACCGTCTTCCATTGGGTTGCTTCCCCCAACCCGCACCTTGCGCATTACTCTCTGCGTTGCTGTGTTGGAACCCAATACCGCGTCAGCAATGAGACCGTCGCCGCCGATATCCCCAAAACGCAGACCACCTTCACCACAGGCACCGGTCTTCCCGTCGCGGACACCAAAGCCCTCTACCGTGTCTAAGTCGTCCTTACCACCGGCAACGAACGTGGTTCCAACGCCGTACCAATCATGCGCCCGTAGTTCCGCGCTTTCAGGAGGGGCTTGATGCCTGCCAACACCGCCTTCGACGCGCGTATCGCGCACGTACTCTTTCTCGATATTGTTGGTTACTCCCGCCAGACAGTTGCCATCCAATCGCGTCTGCTGGAACAACTCAATGGCGCTGTCAACGCCGCCCCTACAGTTGTTGCCGCCAAATCCGCTGCATCCGTTCTCACTTTGCCTTCTGGTGATGGCATGGCGCTTGGGTTCTGGCAGGACGTTCTCGCGCCTGTGCGCGCCGCCCTCGAAATCGCACGCTCCCTTGACCGTAACACGCTTCCCCTCCGCATCGGCATCCACAGTGGGCTTGTTTTGCCGCAGATAGACGCCGCAGGTCGCGACAACATCGTCGGGGAAGGCATCAACACCGCGCAGCGCGTCATGGATTTCGGCGACGCCGGACACATTCTCCTCTCCGCCCAGTACGCTGCGTGGCTGCAGAATTTCGAGGAATGGGCCGCTTTCATCCACCCGCTCGGCGAAGGAACCGCCAAGCACGACCAGATAATCTCCCTGTACAGCCTATACGGAGACGATTTCGGGCTTGCCACCTCGCCCGTCAAACTCCTGAAGCCCGCCAAAAATCAGCTCACGCCCGCCACGCAGATTCTCGCGCCCGGCAAACGCATCGTACTGCTCTACCGCCCCACTCTTCAGCCCGATGAGAACGTTCTGCACACGCTCGAAGCCCGTCTGCAAATGCTGGGGCATGAGGTCTTCATAGACCACCAACTGAAAATCAGTTCCGCGTGGGCCAAAGCCGTTGAGGAACCGATTCGCCGCGCTGATGCCGTTATCGCGATCGTCTCTCCCCTCTCCCTACGCTCCGAAATGCTCGAATACGAGGTCGAAACCGCTCACGACCAGTTCCTCCACTCCGGCAAGCCCATCCTCCTGCCCGTTCGCATCGGCCCGGACGAGCCGCCGGAAGGAACCATCGCTTCCATCCTACAGCCGCTCCATTTCTACACCTGGAACAGCCCTGCCGACGACGAGCGCCTGATTGCCGAAATCCTGTCCGCCATTACCGAACCCTTGAAGCCCCGTTCCGAGGAGCTCCCCCTCGAACCCGTTGGCGGCGCAGTGGCTCCCGATTCCCCGTTTTACGTGCGCCGGGCGTGTGATGCGGAGTTTTTCAAAGCGCTGGACGCGGGTGAAAGCATCCTTTTGGTGAAAGGGGCGCGACAGATCGGAAAAACCTCCCTGCTGGCGCAGGGAATCGTCCACGCGGAGGAATCAGGCCGCCGCGTTGCCATCACCGACTTTCAAAAGTACAATGCCGCCCAACTCGCCGCTGAGGACAGCTTCTACCGGCTGCTTGCCAATTCCCTTGCCCGCCAGTTAAAATTCCCCTATGACTTTACAGGCAAATGGGATACGGGCTTCGGGGCCAACATCAGCATGGAGGACTTCCTGCGCGCCCTTCTGGCCGCCACCGAGGAACCCGTTGTCTGGGTCATGGACGAAGTAGACAAACTCTTTACTGCGCCGTTCGCGAGTGACTTTTTCGCCCTCGTTCGCTCGTGGCACAACTCCCGTTCCACCGAACGTTCCGGCCCGTGGCGCAAACTCACCGTCGTCATCGCTTACGCCACCGAAGCCCATCTCTTCATTCAGGACCTCAACCAGTCGCCCTTCAACGTCGGACGCAAACTCAATCTGGAAGACTTCAACTTGCAGCAGACCGTTGACCTGAATGGAAAGTACGGCAGCCCCCTGAAAAGCCACGCCGAAATGCAGGCGCTCTACACCCTCATCAATGGACAGCCTTATCTCACCCGAGCCGCCCTCGACGCTCTCGCCACCGGGCGCGAATCGCTGCCTTCCCTCCTCGAACACGCCGATGCCGACGACGGCCCCTTCAGCGACCATCTCAAACGCCTCCTGGTCGCGGTGTCCCGCCTCCCGGAAGTCACCGACTATGCGCGTTCCGTGCTTGCCAATTCCGCCCTGCCGCATCAAGACGCCTACTACCGCCTCCTCTCCGCCGGAATCATCCAACAGCGCGGCGACAACCGCGTAGATTTCCGCTGTGAACTCTACCGTCGCTATCTTTCCCGCCTGCTGCCGTCATAACTCAACCTTACCCAAGCGCATGTAAGAATCTGTGTGGGACAGACAGGCATTCTAGTCTCGCTGTAATTTTTTTGGCCGAAGGCTTGACGTTCGTTCGCCAGTGTGCTATTATCTGTAGTATATAGAAAGGCGCGCGGCCTCTTCCTTTGAACCCTACTCGCCCCCCTTCCCCCCACGAAGGCGCGTGACAGTACGGCGCGGAATGGATCTTTCCACTAAACAGGGCAGACGTGAGCAGGGGCAGCGCATTCAGCGCGCCGTAGAACGGGCCGGACTCTCGATTGAAGAGCTTGCCGGACGTATTGGCTGTTCACGTGCGCTCATCTATCAGTACCTCTCCGGCACCACCCTCGCCCAGCCCGACCGCCTCCAGCAGATCGCTGCCGAATGCGGCGTGACTCTGACCGATTTCTACTCCACCTCGGAAGACTTTACCCCGGCTCCCCGTCGCGCCACGCCGCCTGCCGTCGTGCCCGCGCCCGTCACTCCCGCCGTAATGCCGCCTTCGCAGGAAGTCTCCGTCCGTCTGAACGAGAGCCTGCGGACACTTCAAGAACTGGCTGGCGCCCAGGAAAGCCCACCAGACTACCGCGCTCTCGCCTCGACCTGTGAGCGCATCCTGTCGCTCGCGGCGCAGGTGGGAGACCGGGTCGTGCAGGCGGCCGCGCTGCTGCGGCTGGGGAACGCGCTTCTCAGCATCGCCGACTACCCCCGCGCCGCCGAGGCCCTGTCTCGCGCCGTCTCCTTTGCCCAGGAGATCGGAGCGAACGCAACGGAGACGTCGGCGCGTCAAAGTCTGGGGCAGGCGCTGTATCAGTTGGGACGGACGGAAGAGGCGGGAGAGCAGTTTGCCCGTATAGCAGCCGGAGCCGATTTTCAGGGCCGCTGGCAGGGGACGCTCTCGCTCGGCAGCATCCATGAGCAGCGGGGCGAATACCGACAGGCGATGCAGCGCTTCGATGAGGCCGCGAACATTTTGGAAGAGGGCGAGGCGAACGGCACCGTGCGCCCGGAGACGGTCGCCATCGGCCTGCTCTATGTGAACGCCAACCGGACGAACGTCTATCTGGACGAGGGAGATTTTCAGGGAGCGCGTCCGCTGGCGGAGAAGTGCATGGCGGATGCGGAGAGCCTGGGAATCGCCGGGCAGTATCTGGAGGCCCGCTTCAATCTGGCCTGGTGCGACTTCAGTGTGGGGCGGTGGGCGCAGGCGTATCCGGCGCTGACCAACCTTCTCCAGTTGGCCCGCTTCATTGGCGATCAGGGCCGGGAGACCATGAGCCGCGCCTGGATAGGAATTCTGCTCGCCGCTGCCGGAGACCGGGACGCGGCGCTGGCCTTCGGCAAAGACGCGCTGGCGCAGGCACTGTCGCGGGGAGACCGCCGCTCGGAACTCTACGCGCAGCTTGCGCTCGCCGATGCCTACAGCGGTGACAGGCAGCGCGACAGCGAGGCCCGTTACCATACCACGCAGGCCCTCGCGGTCGCGGCGGCGGTGCGGGAGACTCGCGCCGAGATCGAATGCCGCCTGCGGCTGGCCCATCTCGGCGCACAGGCGAGCAGCCTGACGGAGCAGCGGGACGCCGCAAGCCGCGCTCTTGCCCTCTCGCAACGGCTGGGTACACGTCATCTGGAGAGTCTGGCTCGAGTCTGGCTCGCGGAGGCTCTGCTGCGGGCGTCCACGGCAGACGGAAACGCGGATGCCGCTACAACGCTTGCCGCCGCTCGTATCGAGGCGGAGACCGCTCTGGAGATTGCCGACGAACTGGAACTGGCGGAGGGGCGCTGGCGGGCGCGGGCTGTTCTCGCCCGAATCCTGCTCCAGGCCGCTTCCCCGGAGACAGACGCCGCCGAAACCCGACTGCGCGAGGCTCTCGCTGTTCTGGAGAGTCTGCGGGCGGCGCTGGTGGAGACAGGAATTCCCGATACGCTCCTCGAAAATGAGGACTGCGCTGCCGTCTATATCCAGTTGATTTCGTTGTTACAGCAGTCGGGCCGCACAGACGAGGCGACTTCTTGCCTCGAACAGGCCGGGTGGCCGCCTTTGCTCACCCGCCTGAACGCCGAGGCCACACCCTTCCCACGAGGAGCGCAATGACGCCAGTGACCCCCGGAAATGAGCCGCAGCCGGTTGATCCGTGTGTCTCTTCCGCCGACGGATCGGCAGTCACCCTACCGATTTTCCGCCGCACCTCCCCTGCCCGCCCTCAACTGCGGGCGGTGCGTGGCCTCGTCTCGCTGGCCGCGCTCTGGCTGTTGTGGGGATGTGGGACGGGCAACAGTTTTACGGGCGGCAGCATTCCTCCGGGCGGCACACGGCTCTTCGGGCGGGTGGCGGCGGCGGAGAACCCGCTTCAGCCGCTGGCCCACGCCATGGTGATGGTCGAAACCCGGCCTATCAGCGGGGGCGTCCGCACCCTCCAGGCCGTGACTGCCGCCGATGGCTCGTTTGACTTTACCTCTGTCCCGACCGGCAGCACCTCGACAACGCTGACCGTCACCGTCACGCCCGACCCCGCCACGTCCCGCCAGACACAGCAGATGGTTTTCCGGGCGGATAACGGACGCACCGACAACCTGGTGGTGGCGCTGCCGCCGGTCTCGTTCGATGTGAACTCCGCCAGGACCCTGACCCTGCGCGATGTCGGCTCTCTCCCGCCCGGCGACTCGGCGACCATTCATACGCGCCTGCTGGATTCGGCGGGCAAACGTCTGCCCGTCCAGCCGACCCTGCTGTTCTCCGGCAACTTCGGCAGTTTCGCCGCAGACGAGACGTTTGCCGCAACCGCCACGGGCGTTGGTACGATCACGGCTTTCTGGTATACCCTGCCCTCACCCTCGATCTCGATTGTGGTGGATGCAAACGCGCCGCAGTTGCCGCCGTCGCCGCCGGACCTGCCGCCCGCGCTGACGAGTGTAGACATGATGCCAAACACGCCGTCTTCCCGCTGACACGTCGTGGGCGCGGAGGAGCCATGCACAATCCGTTAAACGCCTATCGCCGGACGCAACGTGAACTTCGCGCTCAGTTCGAGACCTTCACGAAGAGACGCTGCCCGTCCTGTCCAACGCCGTGTTGCCGCCAGCCTGCCCGCATCGAGCCGTCGGATATTCGGCTTGCGGAAGGAACGGGGTGGCGTGCTCAGGTTCTCCTCCCGCCCGTCGAGGCGGAGACGGAGGAGAACGCTTCGGCTCCACCCTGCCACTACCTGGCCGAGCGCGGCTGCACCTTCCCCAACGACCTTCGTCCCTTCGGCTGCACTACCTTTATCTGTCGCTATATGTATGCGGAGATGGATCGCGCTACCCTGACGCGCCTTAAACGCCTTGTCCGCGAACTCAAAGAGCGTCACGCCCTTGTCCTCCGCACCCTGCCGCCGGAGTAGATTAGAGGCTCGCGGCCCATGCGTTCAGTCGTTCGGCGGTCTGTTCGCGCAGGGGGGGGCCGTGTCCGCTGAGGAGCAGGCGGGGATGGAGGGCGGCGAGCTGCCGTGCGCTGGCTTTGCTCTGGGGCCAGTCGGAGGAGAGGAAGCGGATGGGGAGGCTCAGACCTATTTCGCGCTTGATGGGGATAATGTTGAGGACGGCGTCGCCGCTGAAGAGAACGCCATCCCGCTCGCGATAGAAGGCAATATGGCCGGGGGTGTGGCCGGGAGACGCGACGACCCGCAGCGTCCCGCCCGGCGTTTCGATAAGATCGCCGTCTGCATGGCTGACGAGGCCCGTCGCGATCCGGGCGACGGGGTAGCGGATTTCTCCAATCGCGAAGGCGAGGGCTGTGTGTGGCCGCAGCAAGGTTCCCCAACCGGGCGGCGCATGAGTCCGGCGCGGCAGGGCGAGGAAGGGACGTTCGTCCTGATGCAGATGGACGGCAGACTGTCCCGCTCCCTCCGCAAAGTAGGCGGCGTTCCCGGCATGATCACAGTGCGCGTGGGTCAGGAGCACCGTCCGCACCTTTGCCTCGTCCACCCCTATCTGCTGCAAGGCCGCTCGCAGTCCGTCCCGATCCGCCTGCAAGCCCGTATCAATCAGCGTGGCTTCCTCGCCCTGCCACAAAAGCCAGGCATTACTCCACGCCAGCGAAATCTGCCAGAGACCCTCTTCCACCGCATAGACTCGCATTTTCGCCCTTGAGTAACTTTCTGTCCTGAGGGAGTCGGTACGCTCTCGCGCATCGTCTCAGTTTTCGTTCCCCGTCCGCTGGCTCGCTCGAAGCAGTTCCTCGGGATGTTCTTCGACAGAGCCTACGGCAGCCCGCAGCAGGGTATGGGCTATCGCCGGTTCGTTGGAAGCGCGAAGCAGTGTCGTTCTGCTATCCCCCGCTGGATTCCATTTCGACTTCCAGACTTCCCCGGCTTCTTTATCGCGCTGTTTGACACGGCATAAGACAAGCGCCCCTGCCGTCAACGCCAGAATCTCAAGCGTCAGGAAACAGGAGAGACTCCATTCAATCTGTGCAGAAGGTGTTGGCGGCAAGTACAGAAACGCCCATCCGCTCATCTCTGTTTCTGTGTGTGCTTCGCTCCCTAATGGCATTTTATCTGCGTTGTCCGGTGTGCGAAGTCCCCTGACGCCGAACCAGCAATGATTCATTCCGGTCTCTCGGTCGCCATCCTTGAGTTTCCATCGCCAGCATGGAAACAGGAAACTTCCTGCGACAAGAAAAGACGGCAGAGTAATAACGACAGCACTATTTCGTCGCATCCTCGCCTCCTGCCGCCTGATTCATCCACTCAACTATCGGTTTCAATTCCAGACTGGTTCGATTAAAGGCCGAGCTTGGTTTAGGCCGGTAGGGATGCAGTTAGCCCTACGGATAATAACTGATTGGCTAAAGGATGTCAAGAGGCCTTCTTTTGGGTGGAAAAAGGGGCGAAAGAGTCGTCGGAGGCACGAGTGGGAGAGGGCTACCGGGGTCCGACGACGATTTGGAGGGGCAGTTGGCGGAGGGGTTTAGCGGGGGCGTTCCTGATTGGCAGGGTGACTCTGAGGGTTGGAACTGCCGGATATTTTGTTGTTTTGCAACGGAACCTGGCTCTATGCTCCTCATGGCAGGTGGGCTGCTTGCGAGCGGTGTCTTTGTCGTACGCCGTCGCCGCCGAAAGTAGCCGATAGCGGCAAAACAGGAATAGGGACGTGCGCTCCAAAGCGCACGTCCCTATTCCCGTTCCTACCTGTCGTGGGCGGAAAAGAACGATTATGCCAGCGGAAGAGAGTTTTGAGATTCGGTTGAGATGGTCTGCGGATACAATGGGCGAGATGTATCGTGGAATACATCCTCTCATCACCGTTCCCTAGTACCTCTTCAAGGTAGAAAGTATATGCTCCTTCTGAGAGTGCGATGTCGATTTTTGAACTCACCAGCAACATAAATGTACTACCTTGACGTGTTACTAGTTCTCTGGAAGGAATCCCTGTATGCGTTTCGGCAAAATTTCGCTTCTCGCTCTGCTGGTTCTGTCTGCCTCGGCAGCACACGCACAGAATATCGTTGGCAACCCCGGCTTTGAATCCGGCAGTCAAGCACCCTGGACAGTGACCATTACACCGGGATTTTTCGTCTTCACTGACGCCGCTCCTTCTCGTGTACACAGCGGCGCCCGTTCAGACTCCTTAGCTGCCGTCACCAATCCCGGCAGCGGAACCATAAGACAGAACCTCACGACCGTTGGCGGGCAGGCGTACATCCTGGACTTCTGGCTGCGGGACGAGAATACCAGTCATCCGGGCGGCACAGACGCGGTCAATCTCTTGTGGGATGGACAGGCGCTGGCGACCCTGGACATTGCCAAAGATAGCGCCTATCACGAGTTCACCTTCGGAGTAGTTGCCTCGGGAACATCTACCTTCCTGGAGTACGACAGTCCAGTCATGTCTACCGGAGGCAGCGGTATCTGGCGCATCAACCTGGACGATGTGAGCGTCACCGCAGGCGCGGTCACCCCGGAGCCTGGCGCACTCACCCTGCTCGTCACTTCGGGACTGACAGGTCTTACGGCCACGGCCCGCCGCCGCAAGGCACACACAGCCGCCTGACCTCTCTGCCGATAGTCGGCAGGCGAGAACACACAACAGAGCGACCGGAGCAGTTTCCGGTCGCTCTGTTGTGCCCGAACCGTTCTCAGAAAGCGTGTCGGCGAGGGGCTGGTGTTCCCGTTCACTCTTCGGAGCGTTCGGCGAAACGGCATTCGCGACGGAGGGCGCGGCGCAGGCGGTCGTAGTAGTCGCGGAAGGGGATTTCGGTCGCGCCGAAGGTCGCAAGGTGGGGGGTGATGTACTGCACGTCCAGCAGCGTGAACTCCCGTTCCCGCAGTCGGGCGACCAGGGAGGCCAGCGCGACCTTCGAGGCGTCCGTCTCGTAATGAAACATACTCTCCGCCATGAACGCGCCGCCGAGCGCGAGGCCATAGGTTCCGCCTACCAGACGGCCCTCCCGAACGACTTCCACGCTATGCGCTTTGCCGAGACGGTGCATCTCGCCGTAGACGCGAATGAAGTCCTCGGTTATCCAGGTACCCTCTTCCCGATCCGCACAGCCCCGCATCACGCCCTCGAAATCGGTATTGAAGCGCACCTCAAAGACGCCCTGCCGCAGCGTCTTCGCGAGGGAACGCGAGACATGGAACGCCTCCAGCGGAAGAATGGTGCGCGGGTCGGGGCGATACCACTCGATCTCATCCGTCCAGTGGCTGTACATGGGGAAGACCCCGCGCCGATATGCGAACTCGATGCCCGCCGGTGTGAACGTCAGAAACACCCTTGCCTCCTCTGCCGCACTGCGCCTGTAGCGGTTCCGCACTGCGCCTGTGGCGGCTTCTTCGGCGTGAGAGTTGGCAGTTCCTTCCTGCCAACGTCGGCCATTTCCTGCCGGGCGAAGCGCACGATTCGGTTCAAAGCGAACCCCGGCCTTCCTCTTCGCTTTGCAGTTTCTTGTCCCTTGCGGTGCGTAAGGTACAATAAGAGTTACGACAGGCGGCCTCTTGTGTGCGATGAGGCTCCGAAGAAGGCGAGAACGGCATGGGATTCAGCAGCATCGAAGCAGCGATAGAGGACATTCGGCAGGGTAAGATCGTCATTGTGGCCGACGATGAGGACCGCGAGAACGAAGGCGACTTCATCATGGCGGCAGAGACTTGTACGCCCGAAGCCATGAACTTCATCATCAAGTACGGGCGCGGCATCCCCTGCGTGGCGACGACCGCGAAACGCCTCTATGAGCTTCAAATTCCCATGATGGTGAAGAACAACACCGCCCGGCTCGGCACCGCAATGGGCGAGATGGTGGATGCGCTGCACGGCACGACAACCGGAATCTCCGCCTACGACCGTGCGCTCACCGTCAAAGTCTTCGTAGATCGTGCCGCACAGCCGGAAGACCTGGCGCGGCCCGGACACGTGATTCCGCTCAAGGCCGAAGAGGGCGGCGTCCTGCGTCGGGCGGGACACACCGAGGCGAGCGTAGACCTGGCGCGGCTGGCCGGGTTCCAGCCTGCGGGCGTCCTCTGCGAGATCGTGGGCGACGACGGCACGATGGCCCGTCTGCCTGAACTGGAAGAGGTCGCACAGCGCTTCGGACTGAAGATCATCACCGTTGCCGACCTCATCGCTTACCGTCGCCGCACGGAACGCCTCATTGAGCGCGTCGCCACCACCAGACTGCCGACCGCACACTTCGGAGACTTCATCGCCTACGCCTATGAGGCCAGCGTTGCGCCTTTTCAGGCCGTCGCGTTCGTCAAGGGCGACCTCAGCGATGGCGAACCGACCCTGGTGCGCGTCCACTCCTCCTGCGTGACCGGCGACCTGCTCGACTCCCTGCGCTGCGACTGTGGCAGTCAGCTTCACCACGCTCTTCAGCAGATTTCGGAGGCCGGTAAAGGCGCTCTCATCTATCTGGAGCAGGAGGGGCGCGGCATCGGTCTCATCAACAAACTCAAAGCCTACGAACTCCAGGATCACGGTGCGGACACCGTGCAGGCCAACGAGATGCTCGGCTTTAAGCCCGATCTGCGCGACTACGGCATCGGCGCTCAGATCATGGCGGACATCGGGCTGAAAAAAGTGCGCTTTATGACCAACAACCCCAAGAAGGTCGCCGGGCTGGAAGGCTACGGCCTCGAAATCGTCGAATGGGTTCCCATTCCCGTCTCCCCCAACCCCTACAACTATCGCTATCTCAAGACCAAGCAGGAGAAGATGGGGCATCGGCTGGACGTGGACGCGCCCGGTGGAGAAGGACTCCCCGCTCCCCTTCACGAACAGACCTCCTGACTCTTTATTTTGGTCTTCTGAACCCCGGAGCATCCATGTCGCATCAAACAATAGAGGGTAATATCGCCGCGCAGGGGCTACGCTTCGGCATCGTCGTCAGCCGCTGGAACGAGTTCATTACGAAGGCGCTACTGGAAGGGGCGCTCGATGCCCTGAAACGGCACGGGGGCAGTGCAGAAGCGGTCACCGTCGCCTGGGTTCCGGGCAGTTTCGAGATAACCGTTGCGATACAGGCGATGGCGAAGACAGGCAAGTACGACGGCCTGATCGCGCTTGGCTGCGTCATTCGCGGCGCAACCTCCCACTACGATCAGATCGCCTCGGCGGTCACCTCCGGCCTGAGCAGTGTGGCTCTGGAGACGGGGTTGCCGGTCTCGTTCGGGGTGATTACGGTGGAGAGCATCGAGCAGGCGATAGAACGGGCGGGCAGCAAAGCGGGCAACAAGGGCGCGGAGGCCGCACTGGTCGCGGTGGAAATGGCGAATGTGCTGAAACAGATTCGGGCGTAGCGGCATGGAAGGGACGGGCAGATGACCTGGCGGCGCATATTGGGTTCGGTCTTGATCTTTATCATGGGGGCAGGCGCAGGGGGAACCCTGCTGCATCTCTACGCCTCCCGCCCGGAGACGCCGACCGTCGCCCAGCGCAACGCCCTACGCCTGCTCGAACAGCCCCCGACCGCTATGAGCATCGGCGATAACCGCATCGTCGAGGCCGTGAAGCGCATCGCGCCTGCGGTGGTGAACATTGATACAGTGGGCAAGGTGCGCTCCGAAGAGGCGAGCAGCCCGCTCACTTACGGCATGGAGGTGCGCGGCAAAGGCTCCGGGGTCCTCCTCACTCCCGACGGCTATCTGGTCACCAACAACCACGTCATCGAAGGCGCGAACCGTATCCGCGTCACCCTGCCGGACGGGGCCTGGTACTACGCGCATCTGGTCGGCACGGACGCCCGCACGGACCTCGCCGTCGTCAAGATTGACGCGCACAACCTGCCGGTCGCGCATCTCGCCGATTCCGACCATGTGCAGGTGGGTGAATGGTCCATCGCGGTCGGCAATCCCCTCGGTCTCGGCTCGACGGTCACCGTTGGAGTCGTGAGCGCCCTCAACCGCAGCAATCTCCAGTTGGACGAGGGCCGCAATCTCGACGGGGCGATACAGACCGACGCGCCCATCAATCGCGGCAACTCCGGGGGCGCTCTGGCCGACATCAACGGGCAGCTTATCGGCATCAATACGGCCATTCTCAGCGCTGGCCCGAACGGTGGCAGCATCGGCCTCGGCTTCGCGCTCCCCGCCAATACCGTCCGGCGCGTCGCCCGCGAACTCATCGCGACCGGCAAGACGACCTTCCACTCCCCTCGACAAGCCTGGATCGGCGTGGGTCTCGACCCGGTTCCGCAGGAACGCGCTCAGGAACTCGGCCTGCCGCCCGATACCGGAGCCGTCGTCAACAAGGTGATCCCCGACACTCCCGCCGCCCGTGCCGGACTCCAGGAGGGCGACATCGTTCTCTCGGTGGACGGCAAGCCCATCGGCGACGTGCGCGACGTGCGCGAAGCGATCACCAGCCACCGCAACGGCCAGACTGCCTCCCTGCACGTTCTTCGCACCGGCGAGGCCCATCCCCGCGAAATCCGCCTGACCGTCCAGGAGCGCCCCGACCTCCTTTCCCACTAACGAGAGAATAGCCGTCCCCCGGCCCCCGATTCCGGGGGCTATCGCAAGGAAATCGGACAGAACGAGTCTCCAGGGTTGATCTAACTATGTCCCTATCCTCTCGTTCCCTGAAGCCAACCAGCAGGGACAGATTTGTGTTCCCTCCCGCTTTCTGATACAATAAAAACAACCCGGTTCAGGAGAGAGAAATGCCTGCTATTGCGGCGAAACAGGAGCAAGCCACTTCTAATCCTTTGTCTGCCAGACAGGACATAAGAGAGCGGCTGTTGGCTGTGCTGGAAGATCTGAATCCGCTGTCTCAGGAGGAAGCCGAAATGATTAACAAAGCCGTCATGGAGGCGCGAGAGCGAAAGAGCATTGAGCAGACAGCGCCGAACCGCCGTGAGCGTGTTTTGGCGCTGCGATCAAAACTCAATCCCTCTCACAGGAAGACGCCAACAGACTTCTATGCCGCTGCGCGGCACCCTCGATGATGAAAATCCCGTATCAGTAAGTGTCGCTGGCCGAGAGCGAGGTCGCTTTGATACTTACGCTGTGAGCCTGCCCAACAGATTGGCCCCACACACTCGCAGGC
>JBBRLP010000143.1:0-13198 GCA_038231295.1 Chthonomonadales bacterium | reverse complement strand
TCATGCGTATCGCCGACGCCAGCGCCAACTCGGAGTTTATGGATACTGGAAAGCGGAGCAGGTAGACACTCCGTCAATGCCGTTACGGTTCGCTGCGTAGACAAGAATTAACCAAATGAAACGGAACGCACCCATTTCAATCGGACGGTCCGCTGCCCACTCTGCACAGTTTCTTTGGGGAGGGGAAGTAAGATGCTTCGAAAGGCGCGTGAGGCAGATGTCCCACAAATGATCGCGCTGGCGGCCATGAAGCGAACGGAGTATGAGAGTTTCGCGCCAACGTTCTGGCATCAGGCGAAGGACGCCGCCGAGAAGCAGACCGCTTTCTTTTGCGACCTACTCCACAGGGAAAACACGCTTTGTCTTGTCTCTGAACACGAAGAGCAGATCAATGGGTTTATTATCGCGGCTATCGTTGCCGCGCCGCCTGTTTATGATCCAGGCAGTCTCGTCTGTATCGTGGATGACTTTGTGATGGCCTCTCCGGTTCTTTGGACGACGGTTGGCAAGGATTTGCTGCAGGAAGCCCGCCGTACAGCCGAGTCGCAGGGCGCAAAACTGGCTGTCGTCGTCTGCGGGCATCGGGACGAACCGAAACGCGAAATGCTCCAGTCTGCCGGTCTGTCCATTGCCTCCGAATGGTACGTCAGCCCATAAACAGCGAACCGCTTCGTTCCCGACTGCGAGGGGATTATCACATCGGAAAGCGTAGCCACACCGTTGTGAAACAGGCTGACGGTATTGGTACGGCCGATATTGCGGTTCATCCCTACACCGCCCAAGACGTTCACTACTCCGGCGGTAGTAGCGATCCACTGGATTGAAGGGAAGGTATTGCAATCATTGCGCGAAACGCATGAGAATCGTCTTTGGGATGACAGCGTATGACGGGTGCCTGCGTAACAAGACAATCAAGCGTTTCAGTTCGAGTTCGTACACCTAAAAATGGCGGGGAACAGAGTATCCTGCTCCCCGCCCTTGGTGTCGTGAATCGTGCGGATTCAGAGGCGGTTGCGTTTACGATGTTTCAGGAAGATGCTGCCGGAGAGGCCCAGACCAACGAGGAGAGCGATACTGCCGGGTTCCGGTGTGTTCGCCGCTGTATTTGCCGTTGCCGTCGCGGAGTATGTGCGGTCTCCGGTGACCAGGAAGTCACCAGAGTTACCGGGCAAGAAGTATGTCGTCCCAAGAGCCACCGAGAGGCTGGGGGTAGAATTCGTGAAGATCCATCGATTCGTGCTGCCAGGCCCGCTAATGCCATCGCCGGACTGCTGTGAAGTCTGTAGTTCCACTGTGCCAGCGCCATTAACCGTTTGAGTACCAGCGGCGTTCACAAGTGCGTTGATATATCCGAAGGTAAAGTTGCCGTTCGAAGCCAGGGCCGTTCCCTGCTGCAATCCGAACCCGAACGACTGCGGCGACGCTGAGGCGGTGATCGTGCGCCCAGTTCCCACGCCGCGCACGGCAAATACCCCGCTGGTTGTCTGCTCGAACAGAAGCGGCGTCATGACGCTTCCAGAGCTAATGTTATCGAAAATGCCGAACGTGGAGACGGTTGATCCTGAAGTGAACGATCCACCTGCGTAGATTAACACCTGTCCCGCAGATGTGTCTACCTGACCGCGGCTGACAAGCGATGAACCGATGGTCTGCGCAACGGCAGGTATGCCGGTCAACAAAACCACGGCGGCGATAGATGCCCCCAAAATAGGCAGGGAACGGGAACGGGATACATAATTCATGAGCGACTTTTCCTTCTCGTGATGTGGCTGCCCGACCCGTTTATGAGGGCCAGGCGGGGTTGATGATATACCCTCGGCGATTTAGGCCAGTGGAAATGTTAGACCCCTCTTCAAAAACAGAGGAGTTGGACGAAGCGAACAGCAACTTCTGCTCGACTTCTTCAAAGAGAGGGGTACCAACCTCAAGATATCTACTCTTGTCGGGAGCCAGACCGATACTGTACAAATCGTCGTCAGGGCGCGAACGTATACTGCAGCGAGCGGATTGTCATATTGACATAAGGGTCTTTACCATTGCCTCCGCCATAGTAGCTCTCAGTGAATACGCGCTCGGGAGTGCCGTTAGGGTCCGACTCATCCGCAAGCTCGGATGCGATGACAAACCCCACCATGCCACATACGGCAGCCGGCCGATCTTGAACAGGTATCCATCCACCGACAGGATCCCAATATTCGGCCATCACATGCCCGCCAGTAAGTACGTCCTTTGGAAAGATAGTCTGGTTGTTCGGTGGGAAGATGTTCAGCACTAGCACGCGCCGTGCTGGAATGCCGGCCGCGCGCAAAACCGCGACCATAGCTTTTGCGTTCTCCCAGCAGAAGCCGCGTTTATTCTGAAGAACGAGTTCGGAGTCCTTTTGGGCACTCCCTGCCGAAGAGTTGGGGTCAAGTGTATCGGCATACTTGACATTCCCCATGACCCAGTTTCGGATGTTCTCGATCGTAGCAGCGCGATTGGCGCCCTTGAGAGTCTTGGCCATCTGTATAGCGGCCGTACCCGTTGGATTTATTAGTGGCCGAGTCTTCGCGGGACCGAGGGGGCTGTCGCCAAGGTACTTCCGTACGTCTTCGGGCATCTCACCTGGTGGAACTTCCCGCTCAACCAGTTTAAAGTTTACCGGGTTCTCCGCCACGATCATCTTGACAACCACCGGAGTGTGCCAGTCATTTGGCCAGAGCTTAAGAATCTCGTTTCCGGCCGAATCTGTGACCCACTCCGCCTTTCGCGCTTCCGTCCATCGCACTGTTTTCTTTTGATACGCGGTGTCTGGTCGTGTGTAGAACACATAGTACCCGCGGCGCTGGATGAAGCCTTTTGGCGCGTTGATTGGGTCAGGTTTGAGTTCAATCGTTAGCTCCCAGGTCTTCTTTGCGACTTTCCACGCAAGCCAGGAGACCTCTCCAAGAATTGACTTGGGGACATCGCCACGCACTAATCTAGCGAGCGATGCCTGAGATTCAACGACAAGCCCCGCCTCATATTCACATCTCGCCAGTTCCGCCAGGGACTCCTGCGTTGGAAAGAGACGGAGCGCGCGTTTCATCAGCTGCACGCCGTCCATCGCGTGAAAGCGCCACCGGTCGTATTGAGCCATCTCTGTATAGTCGGCCTGGGTTAAATTGATTTGTGACTCAGCAAGTTTGAAAGCCCTTTGTACCTTTTCAATGTCGGCCCAACTTGTGCGCAGTTGATGGAATGCGGCGGTGGCACGGGTATAGCTGTCTTCGCCTTGAGCATAACAAGGCGTTGCACATGAGAGCAAAACGAGTGCGGCCACCAGAGGCGAACGTTTGAATAAACTGAACAATGTTAGCTCCCCGCTTCCGGTTTCGCCACAGACACCTACGGAGCAGTTTGCAACCGCAGTGAAAGCCTTCAGCGCGCCGTGCATTAAGGTGAGACGAGTACGAACGTTAAGTCTTGACATGTGAATTCCCATAGCCTTTGGATTGCTATCCGTGGGGTGGTTTTCAACATTCCCCTGTGATTCGGGGATGTCAGAGTTTGGAAATACAGCGTCCGCAGCGGGACATTTTGCTTCCTGATGTGTCGTCGCTTGCAGATCATTAGCCGATTCTTCGCGAACCGTACCAGCATTATACACACCCTACCGTAACCAAACCGTAACCAAATCCGGTTTATTCATGGCTGACGGACATTTTCTTGACTCTTTCGGGTATACCGTAGACATGGAAGTCTGGAATGTCCAGTTTCTCGGGGTTCCCTGCGCCTTGTGTGGGGAGAAACGCGCCCGCCTCCGCTCCAGGGAGACCTGGGCTGTGCTGGCGTCACTGACCTTACCGGCGCTTCTGCGGGGAGCGCCGCCCTCTGCCATGGGACGCGAAACGCTCGCAGATCGTTTTTGGGATGACAGCGCAATAGTCGAGCCGCGCACTCATCTGCGGCAGTGCCTTGCCTCCCTTCGCAAGGCGTTCGGGGAATCCTGCCTTATGGCGGACCGGCACACCGTGCAGGCCGCTCCCGGAGGGTTCCTCACCGACATCGAACTGGCTCTGGACGCGCACCGGAAAGCGCTGCAAGCCACGCACGTTGAGGAGCGCCTGCACTGGCTTACGCTCGCAGAAGCGCAGATACGCGGAGAGTTCTTCGAGGGGTGGACGCCTGATTCCGCCGAGGCGGAGATATGGCTGCTTCAGCTTCGCACGGAGGTCCACAGTCGGCTCCTTCCCGTCCTGCTCCTCCTGGCCGATACCCTGGAAGAGACTCTGAACCTCGTCGCGGCCTTCGATATCGCACGACGCATTCTGCAGTTTCAGCCGGGGCATGCGGCGGCGCGACAGAAGGCGTTGCGTCTGGCCACCGCGACGGGGCAGCAGGAGGTTCTGCACCTGCTGGAACAGACAGCGAACTTCCGGGAGACGGTGGCCCGATTCCGGGCAGGAGGACTGGACACGGCGATCCTGAAGGATCAGCGGCGCGTTCAGTCGCTCTTTGCGCAGGAGATCAACACGCTGGCGCCTGGACTGCGCAAGGCGTTGTTGCGCCTCAGCGTGTTGCCCGCTACGTTCTCGGCGGAAATTGCGGGCCGTGTCTGCCGCGTCCCTTTCCAGACGTTACAGGCGCTGGCGCAGACGCCGATGCTGGAAGACAAACAAGACCTCTTTGTCCTGCCCCTGGTGGTGCGGCAATGTGCCTGGAAACTCCTTCGCCCGGCAAACCGTCGCCTGATGCGCAAGCGTCTGGCGCAGGTTTGCATCGAGGCGATTGCGACACATACGAGGGAAAGCACAGTGCCTGCGCTCTTCGGCTCTGATGAGCAGGTCAGGCCGTTACTGCGTGAAGCCTTGCAATGGGTGTTGGAACAGCGGCTGACTGCGGCACATATCGGGTTTATCAATATGCTGCGCTACTGCGGTCTCAACGACCTGGCGCTGGATGGCGTAAGTTCTCTGCAACAGGCGCTGGAGGACGCCACCCTGCCGGACGAGACGCGGTTGAATGCAGGAATGTGTGCCGCCCATATTCTCATGCATGCGGGCGATTATGCGGCTTCACTGGTTTCACTGCAACGCATGTCGCCTCTTGTCAAAGCGCTATCGGATCTGCACTGGATGGCGACTGTCGCTGCGACCATGATGATGACCTATAGCGCTCTGGGCGAATGGGAGCTGGCCCGGGAGCAGGGACTCCAGGCGGAGGCAATTTACCGCCAAATTGGCAACCATCGGGGTGAAACACACTGCATTCGCGTTCAGGCAGAGGTCGCCCTGCAATCCGGAGAGCCGGAAAGTGCGCTCCGGCGTTGCGACGAAGTGTTGAACCTGCGAACCTCTGACCCGCTCGACAGGGATGCTATTGCGGATGCACGCTATTGGAAAGCGCGCATTCTGTACGGGTTGCAGCGTTGGGGAGAGGCGGAATTTGAGGTGGAGGAGGCGCTGTCACTGTGGCAGGATTCCGGGGATACCAAGGTCGGCCTCTGTCTCTGTGTCTTGGGTCAGATTCATGCCGCTCAGGGTCGGCTTGCCGAGGCGCGCTTCCATCTAGAGCATGCCCTGCTGCTGCACCGGCGCACTCCGATGGACCGGCATCGGAGTGCAGCAGCGGAGGCGTTGGGCGATCTGTTTCACGCGACCGGACATGCTGTCGAGGCGCATACGCTCTACGCGGAGTGTCTGGATTACTATCGCAAGTGCGCGCTCCAGGATAGAATCAGCAGGCTGTCTGCCAAGTGGGCTTCGACCTCGAAAGACGCGATTGAAAGTACCTGACAACAGGCGAATTATTCCTCATCCGCTCAACGTGTATGCCAGCACGCAAATTATAAGGTCGCCGAAGACGCAGCAACTATTCCTTATCTTCCCCTATAGTTTGTTGTTGTCGCAGCGGACGGGGCGGAAGAGGGAGCGGCGGACGGGAGGCATGGCGGCGAGGGCTTCGGGGGAAGGGTTCCAGTCGTGCCATTTCCAGCCGATGGTGTTGTAGCAGTTGAAAATCGCCACACGATCAACATCGGGATTAGTCCAGAGTGTGCCGGAGTGCGTGATGCCTTCCGTGAAGAACAGCAGCGAACCGGCAGGGCAGTCGTAGTCTTCCCAAAGCGGTGAGTCGGGGGCAGAGGTCGAGGCGGGCGCAGCGAAGGCGGCTTTGTGGCTTCCGGTCAGGAAGACCGTGCCGCCGTCGCCTTTTTTGACCGGGTTGAGTTCCCAGACGGCGCGAGTCAGGCCACTGAACACGCGATTCTGTTGATAACGGTAGATGTGGGAGTTCTGGCCGAAACTGAGCGAACCCCCGCCGCCGTGCGGCCCCCAGTTCGTATCGCCTTTGCTGCGAATGGTGAGGAATGAACTCTCCATGCGAAAGCCGTAGCCGTTTTCACTGCCCGCAGACGGGTCGGCGACAAACTCGTTCATAAAGCCGACAATCGCAGGGTGGTCTGTCAGGCGTTCCAGCGGCCCGCCGTAGGAGGAGCGTTCGTGGGGCAGAATAGAGGCCGGGTCTTTTTTCAGCCGACAGCAGAAGTCGCGCATCTCGGCGATCTCAGCCCCGTTCAAGACGCCGGGAATGAGCAGCCAGCCGCGCGTATCGAAAAGATACTTCTGCTCCGAAGTCGGGGCAATGGCGGACTGGCCCTCCGCGTTTTTCACAGGCAACGTCATCGTTTTGTCTCCATTTCCGAGAGCGGCAGCCGTGCCGCTCAGTTCAGGCTGCTCTGTAGCGCTCCAGAGTATCCCGGTTTAATTCGACGCCCAGGCCGGGTTTCATCTTTTGTGCCTATCCTGTTCTGTCCTGGCTGCTATTTGGCAGGCTGAGACTATTTTACCCGGATACACTTTCGGATGTCTTGCCGGTTGGCAGTATTTCAAGTGGGGTTCCAGCCACGAAAACGTGCCTGGAACCCCCTCCGATAAACCAGCGGCAGGAGTCCGAACCGGCTGTGCAGAATAGGGAGGCACAGGGGAGGATCACCATGCGTATTTTGATTATTGACGATGCGGCGGATGCACGGCTGTTCATTCGAACCGTACTGCAAAAAGAGGGATACGACGTTATCGAGATGGATTCGGCAACGGATCTCGAAGCGCGTCTGCCTGAACTCGCTCCCAATTTGATTGTGTGCGATTTAATGATGCCGGGGCGTGATGGGCTGTCGGTCTGCCGAAGTCTACAGGCCGACCCGGAACTCGCCGTTCCCGTCGTCCTCGTCTCCTCCAAAATTTTCGAGCAGGACAAGCAGGCGGCGCTCAACGCGGGTGCGTCCGGCTATATCACTAAACCCATCCGCGCCTCCGAACTCGTCAAGGTCGTTAATGCCACGCTCTCCACACAGACACGGGTCAAGATGTGGGGCTGCCGAGGTTCCATCGCCACACCGGAAAAGGCGACGGGTCTCTATGGCGGCAATACGGCGTGCCTCGAACTGGTTCTGCCTGGCGGCAGTCGGTTTATTTTCGATGCGGGAACCGGGATTCGCATCCTCGGCAACGCCATCGTCAGCAGCTCTCCAATGCGGGCCGCGCTTTTCCTGACCCACTTCCACTGGGATCACGTTCAGGGCCTGCCATTCTTCGTTCCCCTCTACATCCCCGGCAATGAGTTTCACCTTTACGGGCCTGCCGAGAGCAGCGAGGCGTTGGTGCAGACCATTGAGGGTCAGATGGGCGGCGCGTTTTTTCCCATCTCCACCAACTCGTTCCGCTCCTCCGTCAGTTTCTTCGGGCTTCAGGAACAGACCTTCGAGTGCTTCGGCATCAAGGTCTCGACGCAGTGGGTGCTTCATCCCGGTACGACACTGGCCTATCGCATAGACTTGCCGGGCAAGTCCATCGTCTACTGCCCTGACCACGAGATCTTGCCGGAGAACGTGACCCCGGAACTCTCCGGAGAGGCAGAGAGGTTCGCGCAGTTTGCGGAGGGAGCGAGCCTTCTCATCCACGACTGCGCCTACTCCCGCGCCGTCTATGAGAGCAAACGCGGCTGGGGGCATTCGACGGGAGCGTGTCTGGCAGCGGTCGCAGCGGCAGCACAGGTACAGCGCGTCCTGCTCTTCCACCACGACCCGGACAACGACGACGAGGCTGTGCAGAAGGTACATGACGAGTTTGTCGCGGCCCTGACGGAACGCAATGTCACGATTGCGAGCGAGCCTGCCCGCGAAGGCGCCACCTATTTCGTCTGAGCGCCGTCTGCCTCGTGGGCAACCTCACGCTCTATCGCCTCTTTGAGCAGGGCCGTCTCCGCCTGTATGCGTGTGCTGAGATGCGGCGCTGTGTCGAGTTCACCGCCCTTCGAGAGTGTTTCTAACTCCATACAGAGCGCCCCCGCTCGCACTCCGCCTACCATCTGAAGCGTTCCTCGCAACGAATGTGCTGCGCTATGCACTGCGCTGCTGTCGCCGGACTGGATCGAGGCTTCCAGAACGCCCAGCGACACCGGAATCCTTCTCAAAAACTCCTCCAGAATCAACTGTACAAACTCCCGGTCGTTGTCGCAGCGGTCAAGCGTGCCCGGAAGGTCGAAAACTTCGGCATCGTCCGGAGGCGGTGAGGAAGTGACGTGGGAGGTATTGGAGAGTGGCATACGGGTCTCTTTTCTGGCTTGTGACGGCGTCTTGTCTGCCTTTGCGCGATGCAGTGGCGCGTGAAATTTCCGCCATTGACGCTTGAAATCAACGGGGCTGCTAGAGACATTATTCTTTCCTTCCCGTAAAACCTGCCACCAGGCAGGCAAATCGCTATCGTTTTATGCTATGCAAACGTAAATAGTAGTATGTAAGTCGCCACAATTTTCCTGGAAGGTCAGATAGAATGCGGCTTGCATCAAACAGGTTGCGTTGGGTATACTCTAAGAAGTCCGGCTCGTTGCAATGAGCAGAATTCTTAAAGGCTGCCCTGGAGGCGAGAATGAGTGATAGTTCGAGTGATTTGAAGAAGCAGGTCGTACAGTCCCCCTGGTATCGTTCCCTTTCCCAATACGAGAAACCCGATCTCCGCAAAGCCATCGGCCAACTCCTCAATACCCTGGTACCCTACATCGGCCTCTGGGCTTTAATGATCTGGATCGTTCGTTCGCATCATTCGCTGTGGTTACTGTGTCCGCTGATTCTTGTGGCCGCCGGACTGGTGGTACGCATCTTTATCATGCAGCACGACTGCGGACATGGCTCCTTCCTTGGTTCGCACACCGCGAATCGGGTGCTGGGCTATATCTGCGGCGTCATCACCTTCACGCCCTTCGAGGACTGGAAACACGAACACGCGGCGCATCATGCCGGGGCGCAAGACCTGGAGCGACGCGGTATCGGCGATATCATGACGATGACTTTGGAAGAGTACAAGGCGGCTTCTCCGGGCGCGAAACTCTACTATCGGCTTTTCCGGAATCCGTTCTTCATGCTTGGAGTCGGGCCGTTTATTCAGTTCGTCGGTGTGCATCGGTTCACCCACAAGCGCAGCGGCAAACGCGAGAAGCAGAGCGTCCTGATCACGAATCTGGCTCTGGTGGCCCTGTTCGTCGTGGCGAGCCTGACCATTGGCCTACGGACGTTCCTGCTCATTCAACTGCCTGTCATCGCTGTGGCGGCTTCGTTCGGCGTCTGGCTGTTCTATGTGCAGCACCAGTACGAGGATGTCTACTGGGCGCGTCAGCCGGAATGGGATCCCATCCGTGCCGCGCTCGAAGGCAGTTCTTACTACCGCCTGCCGAAAATCCTTCAGTGGTTCTCCGGCAATATCGGGCTGCATCACATTCATCACCTGCGCCCGCGTATTCCCAACTACAACCTGCAAAAGTGCTATGATGAGGTACCGGAACTTCAGCAGGCCCGCACCCTGACCTTCTTCGAGAGCTTCAAATGTATCGGGCTGCATCTGTGGGACGAGAAGAATAGGCAGATGGTGAGCTTCCGCGCTCTGCGAATGCAGCGTCAGTAGAGATACCCGCGCCCAGAGAGTAACGCTGACAGTGACTTTCAAAAATGACCCCGTTCCTGAAGAGGAGTGGGGTCATTTTTGGATATCCGCGTCTCGAGCTATCTCTTCCAGGCGCGTTCGTATTGTGGGGGAACGGGAATCTCCTGATGCAGTTCTTTCGCGGCGCGAAGCGGCCAGTAGGGGTCGCGCAGCAGTTCGCGGGCCAGCAGCGCCATATCCGCCTGTTCTGTACAAATGATGTGGTCGGCCTGCTGCGGAGAGGTTATCATTCCGACTGCTCCCGTCATGACGCCCGCTTCCTGCCGTATGCGCGAGGCAAAGGCCGTCTGATATCCCGCTCCGACTGGAATAGAGGCACGGGCCACGTTTCCGCCGGAAGAGCAGTCAATCAGGTCTACTCCAAGTGGCTTCAGCAGACGCGCTGTCTCTATCGACTCTTCTATCGTCCAGCCTCCTTCTGTCCAGTCCGTGACGGAAAGCCGAACAAAGAGCGGGAACCGCTCCGGCCAGTGACGGCGTACCTCTTCCACTACCTCGCGCAGGAATCGCGTCCGGTTCTCGAAACTGCCCCCGTAGGCGTCCGTGCGCTGATTGCTCAACGGCGAGAGAAATTCGTGCAGCAGATAGCCGTGCGCCGCATGAATTTCAATGACCTCGAAGCCCGCTCCATCCGCTCTGATAGCCGCCACCCCGAACGCTCGAACAATCTCTTTTATCTCCGCCGCGTCCAGCGTTTCCGGTGTCTGGTAGCCCGTATCGAACGGGATGGCGCTCGGCCCAACAATCGGTTTCCAGCCGCCCTTCTCCTGGGAGACAGGCGTACCGCCCTCCCAAGGACGAGCCGTACTCGCCTTGCGGCCTGCATGGGCCAGTTGAATTCCTGCCACCACGCCCTGCTCCCGGATAAAATCTGTGATCTCCTGAAGCGGCAGGATATGCGCGTCCTGGTAGATGCCGAGGTCCTGTGGACTGATGCGTCCCCGCGCTTCTACGGCGGCGGCTTCGGTAAAGACCAGTCCTGCCCCACCGACAGCGCGGCTGCCGAGATGGACGGTATGCCAGGCGTTGGCGAAACCGTCCTCACTGCTATACTGGCACATCGGCGAGACGACGATACGATTGCGAAACGTGACGCTACGGATGGTAAGGGGCGAAAAAAGATGCGTTATCGGAGTATCCTCATTTCAAAAAGTCATGCCCCTGTTTACGTCACATTGAGGGAAGGAGTTGCGCTGAGACGAGAAAAGAGGCCCGATGCCGGGCCTCTGATGCTGTTTGCAGACGGATAGAGTTCTCGGCGTGTTTTACTCGAAGCGCAGAGCATCAATGGGATGCAGCGCCGCAGCTTTGCTCGCCGGATAGATGCCGAAGAAGATGCCGACACCAGCCGACACCACGACTGCCGTGATGATAGCGGTCGTGCTGACAATGGTGTTCCATCCACCGACCGAGGCCAGCACAATGGCGCCGCCTACTCCGAGACCAATGCCCAAGACCCCGCCAAGCAGGGAGATAATCGCCGATTCGATGAGGAACTGAAGCAGGATGTCACGCGGGGTGGCTCCAATGGCCTTGCGGATTCCGATCTCGCGAGTGCGTTCGGTAACGGAGACAAGCATAATATTCATGATCCCGATGCCGCCGACAATCAGGGAGACGACCGCCACAATCGAGAGCATAGAGGTCATGGTCCCGGTGATGCTTTGCTGGGACTGGAGGAGATCGGTCTGACTGCGTATCTGGAAATCGTCGTTGTCGGGGAAAGGCGGCGTCAGATGATGACGTATTCGCAGAAAGGCCGCAATCTGCTCCTGCGCCAGCGGCATCATGGCCGGATTGGTGCAGCGGATCAGGATGTCGTTGAGAAACTGCCGGTTCAGGACGCGGCGCATCGCGGTGGTGACGGGGATGAGGAGCACATCGTCCTGATCCTGACCCCACGAAGTCGCGCCTTTGGGAGCCAGCATTCCCACGACCTGAAAATTCTGCTTGTTGATGGCGATGGTCTTCCCGGTCAGGTCGGCGCCGGCGCTGCCGAGGAGATGTTCTGCGACAGTTGTTCCGACGACACAGACTTTCTGGCTGCCGTCCAGTTCCTCCTGCGTGAAATAGCGGCCTTTTGCGACATCGGTGTTTTTGACATAGGGATAGTCCAGATTTGTCCCGATCACCTGCGAGTTGGTATCCACGCCATTCATACGCACCTGGACACCGGAATCGAACTGTGGAGCGACCGCGTCCACGGTTTTGGGAAAGTTCGTAGCGATGAGTTTCTCATCGCCCAGAGTCAGGCGATTATTAGGGCCACTGCTGGTTGCGTTTGCGCCGGTGACGCTTGCCGCCCGGAAGGTGGCGGTTCCTACACGCAGACGGTTGCGGTTAGAGGAGATTGACAGCAGGTTGGTTCCGAGCGAATTGACCGTATCGGTGACGCGCTGGGTCGCTCCCTGCCCAATGGCGACGACGATAATCACGACGCCTACTCCGATAATCATTCCCAGCATCGTCAGGGCCGTTCGCATCTTGTTGTTCGACAATCCGCGCATCGCGACACGAAAACTCTCGAATATATTCATCTCACTGCCTGTTTCGCTTTCCGCGTTGCCTTCTCTGCGTCGGCGCTATCGCAGCAGATGCAGCGCACTCCCCTCGGCTCCCGTATTCTTCTCTATACGAGAGCAAGGGGCGAATTACGCCCTGCTCTGTCTCACTCTGGCGGCCAATACGGACGCAACCTTCTCCGGTCGGGAAAGCGTAAAAGTAGTGGCGGTTCTATGATTTAACTGAACCCTCCGAAATCCGCGCTGGCACAGGCGGAATTTCCTCACGACGATGCAAGGAGACACAATGCCCGGATTAAACCTGAAAGACCATCTGAAAGCAACCATTTCCCATGCTGCCGAGCTGCTGGAAAAAGACTTCCATGCCATCGAAGAGACGAAGCGCAGCGAATCGTTGGGTGGGACGAGCCGTGCCGCGCTCCCACTGATGGTTGAGTGCGGCGCTGTCAATCTGGTATTCGCCAAAGCTCTGCGTCAGGAAGAACACGTACGACCCTCCCCGGAAGACCGTGCTGCCTTTTATGCCTCGTTCGACACCACAGAGAAAACGCTGGCGTTTCTCCACGAACAAACGAAAGGGCTGCTAAGTAGCCGGACATAGTTCGTTCGTAGTTTCTATCTGGGCGGCCAAGAGAGCGTTCGCTTTCTTGATCAGCGCCGTGTCCACCGCACTTTTGAGAGCCTTCACTTTCTGGTGACTGCGTACCGCAATCTCATGAT
>JBBRLP010000142.1:0-13284 GCA_038231295.1 Chthonomonadales bacterium | reverse complement strand
TCGAAACGAGACCGAACATAGCATCCGGTCCCTGGTCATAGAGGATCTGGAATTCTTCGCGTGTCAACATACGGTTTAGATCGCAAAAGGGGGAGACAAAGTTTCCCCAAGTTGACTGGCAAGGCTGGGTGAATAGTTACTGCTAACGAAGATTAGATGATGGCTTGTCCTCCTGCCATCCTGGCTCTTGAAACGGAATGGCAATACAAAGGGCTTTCCCGTAGCAGTTCGCGGTGATTTAATCTTTTCCCTAATCGCATGGGACAGTTCTTCGACAATAACCAACTCGTGTTCGCGCGGATGAAGATCCTTATACTTCTGACGTAACCAGTCGGCCCGCTGCTGCCCGAACAATTCGTTCATACGCTGTTCCACTTTGGGATTTGGTAAACCCATGTTGACGCGGTTATAGTTGAAGAAAAATATACAGTCGCTTCCGAAATCTTTAAGAACGGAATTTAACAGTTCCAGTGATAAACCCTTGTAACCAAAAGGATCAGCGAAGAAAAACGTTGGAACCATAGCCATATCTTCGAGCATTTTAACGATCTCTTCGTCCACTGGCGAGTGAAAGACAGTTGGCTTATGTTTTAAAAGATCAATCCCGGGAAGTTCCTTGATAGATTGTTCAAGAGATGCTGCATGATTTGCATCAGCATCGTTGAAAGTCGCTACTAGCCGTTCGCGCATTTTAGGGTTGTCAATGGCTTTTTTCAAAACTATGAGGGGCGTTGAAAGCGTTCCATCTTCGTATTGCCCTGGCCCTGCGAACAAATCAAGATATTGAATTTTCTTTTCATAGCGGTTACCGTACCGTTGAGCATTATTATCCTGAACACCCATAATCACATTAGCCCATGCTTCAAAGTACTTGCTGACGATCAACGTCTTGACTAACGACTATTCTTTGGGAGAATCAAAAAAATTTGTTCCAGACATTATGCTCGTCCCTTCCGTGAAAGCGATTGTACCTACATTAGTATACACGAATGTCGGCTGTTTTGCGATTCGGGTGGAAATTTCGCTTTTGTGCATCCAACTCACTTGTAGGTATGTTCTACGTAGTGCATATTAACGATCTCGGGTTGCTCCCCTGTAGAGAACTGATTGCCCTGCAATATAAGTAAGGTTATAAGCAGGGGACTTTTATATCGCTATTCGTTGAGGCGTTCGCCGTAGAGGTAGCGGGCGCGGACTTTGCCGTAGAAGGTGGCGTGGTCGAGGACGATGAGGCGGGTGACGTAATCAGCGCGGCGGATTTCGATGCGGTCGCCCTGCTGGAGGGGCAGAGGCTCCACGCCGTCAATGGCACAGATGACATCCCCGTCCTCTGATTCGATCTCGATGGCGATGGTCTCGGTGGCGGGAACGATCATGGGACGAGCGCTGAGGGTGTGGGGGCAGATGGGAACGACGATGAACGCCTGCACTGTCGGGACGACGAGCGGCCCGCCCGCCGAGAGGGAGTAGGCCGTAGAGCCGGTAGGGGTGGCGACCAGAATGCCGTCTGCCGGGTAGCTTGCGAAAGTCGCGCCCCCGAACTCCGTCTTCAAATGCAGCATATGCGACATCCCGCTCTTGACCAGGACATCGTTCAGCCCGACCCCGGAGTGCAGCGTTTTGCCGCCGCGCACGATGTCGGCGTGAATCATGATGCGCTCCTCGATCTGCATCTTGCCGTCCAGAATCTCTTCCAGATGCGGGTAGAGGTCGTTTGGGTGCGTCTCCGCGATGAACCCGAAACGCCCCATGTGAACGCCGAGGATAGGCGTCCCACAGGGGGCGGCCATTCGCGCCGCTGTCAGAATCGTGCCGTCCCCACCGAGCGTGACGATGAACGAGACCGCCTGAAACCCCTCCGGCGAGCAGCTCAACGTGGGGCGGTGAAGTTTCTGCGCCGTCTCCGCATCCAGCAGGGCGTTGATGCCCCGCGCCTCCAGCCACTCAATTACCTCGACCGCGAAAGCCATCGCCTCCGGGCGGGTACGATGCACCACCAACCCCACATTGCGTTCCATAGACCGTTGTGCCTCTCGTGCGTGTGCGGAATCAGGCGATGATGTCGCGGACGACCGTACCGGCGACATCGGTCAGACGGTAGTTGCGACTGCTGAAGTGATAGGTCAAGCGGGTGTGATCCATACCCAGCAGCGCAAGGATCGTCGCGTGGAGATCGTTGACGCTCACTTTGTTGTCGGCAGCCTTGTGGCCCAGGTCGTCCGTCGCGCCGTAGTGGATGCCGCCCTTCACACCTCCGCCCGCCATCCAGGTCGTGAAAGCGTGGGGGTTGTGGTCACGGCCCGTGCCGCCCTTCTGCACCAGCGGCAGCCGCCCGAACTCTCCGCACCAGACCACCAGCGTACTCTCCAGCAGACCACGCTGTTTGAGGTCGGCCAGCAGGCCCGCTATCGGCTTATCGGTCTCTCCCGCGAAGCCCCGGTGATTGGCCTCAATATTGAGATGTCCGTCCCAACTGCGCTCGTTCTCCTCGCCGCCGCTATAGATCTGCACGAACCGTACCCCGCGCTCTACCATGCGCCGCGCCATCAGGCACTGCTTGCCGAAGTGGGCACACTTCTTGTCGTCGAGGCCATAGAGGCTCTTCGTCGCCTCCGACTCCTTCTCGTAGTCGAGGGCTTCCGGGGCTGCCATCTGCATCCGGTAGGCGAGTTCAAAGCTCTGAATGCGGGCGGCAAGCTGGGTATCCGCGTCGTTCTGCTGGAGATGCGTATTGTTCAGTTTCGCCAGCAGGTCAAGTTGATTGCGCTGCTCCTCGTCGTTCATCTGGGCAGGGCGGAGCAGGTTGTCCATCGGAGCGCCCTGCCCCTTGAGCGCGGTTCCCTGATAGATGCCGGGCAGGAACCCCGCACCCCAGTTCTGCGCGTAGCCCTTCGGCAGGCCGCGCCCCAGGGTGTCGTACATCACCACAAAGCCGGGCAGGTTCTGGCTCTCCGTGCCGAGGCCATAGGTCACCCACGCGCCCACGCTCGGAAATCCCATACGGCTCATGCCCGTATTGATCTCGAATAGCGCGGGAGAGTGGTTGTTGGTCTCCGTGTGGCAGGCATGGAGGAACGCCATATCGTCCACGTGCTGCGCGAGGTTCGGAAAGATTTCGGAGGCCCAGGTGCCGCTTTTGCCGTGCTGCTGAAACTTGAACGGCGACTGCATGATCGGCCCGACCTGATCCACGAAGAAGCCCGTGTCCTTATCGAACCCCTTTAGCTCCTGCCCGTTGTGCTTTTCCAGTTCCGGCTTGTAGTCCCAGGTATCCACCTGCGACGGCCCGCCGTTCATAAACAGCCAGATCACGTGCTTGGCCTTCGCGGGCAGATAGGGCGGACGCGGGGCGAGCGGATGCTGCGGGTTGGGAGCGGGGTAGAACCCTGCTTCCGACGCCCCCGCAGAGCGCAGGGCGTCCGCCTCCAGCAGGCCCGAAAGCGCCAGCATCCCGAACCCGGAACCGGTCAGGCGCAGAAAATCGCGGCGAGAGGCGAAGACAGGACTCGGCGCGGCTTGAAAATGCGGTTGTTTTGCCATAGAAGTTGCCTTATTCGATATACAGAAACTCGTTCAGGCCCAGCAGCACCTGCGCGAAGTCGTTCATTGCCAGTTCTGCCGGATTAGACTGCCCGGCGGCGCGATAGAGAGCAACCTGCGATTGCAGGAAGGCAAGCGTGTCAGTAAGTTCCTGCGGAGCGGGCGGACGGGAAAGCGCCAGCAGATAGCCGGTCGTGATGGCCTCGTTTGCGGGCGTCTCCGGTTTCGGCGCAATACGGTGCGCCAGTGTGCGGGCGTAGTCGCGCACGTGGTCGTTGTTCATCAGCATCAGCGCCTGCGGGGCGATGGTGGTTGTAGAGCGGACGGGCAGGGAGAGCAAGGCGTCCGGCGCGTCGAAGATCATCAGGGTGGGAATCAGACGGCTGCGCTTCACCGTGAAGTAGATGCTGCGCCGCTTCATGCCCTCGTCGAGGGTACCGGGTCCGAACATCGTTGTGTCCAGTTCCCCGCTGACCGCCAGCAGCGCGTCCCGCACCGGTTCGGCCTCCAGACGGCGGCGGTTGAAACGCCAGCAGAGACGATTCTGCGGATCAAGTTTCGCTTGCGCGGGATTGTCGGCGGCGGACTGGAGATAGGCCGCGCTGGTGAGCATCAGGCGGTGCAGCGGTTTGAGACGCCAGCCGTTGCGGACAAGTTCCGAGGCCAGCCAGTCCAGCAGTTCCGGGTGCGAAGGCTTGTCGCCCTGCGTCCCGAAATCGGAGGGAGTCCCGACGATGCCGCGCCCGAAATGGTGCTGCCACAGCCGATTGACGGCGACGCGGGCCAGCAGCGACCCCGCGCCCGCGTCGGTATCCGTGATCCAGGCGGCGAGAGAGCGGCGGCGATAGGAGGTGTGCGAACCGGGCGGCGGCGCGACCTGCCAGCGTTTTTCCGCCTCGGAAGCAGGCATGAGGACTTGCAGGAAACCCTGTGTCGCAACGCCGTCCTTCTGGTTCACGTCACCGCGCTTCAGGAAGTGGGTCTGCTCCAGAAAGTCGCCGCCTTGCGTGTGGGTACGGATCGCCGTGACGCCTTCGCTGCATATCATCATTTTCTGCAGGGGCGGCTGCGGCATCTGCGCGAGATGCGCCTGCACCTGTGCGCTGCGTATCTGCCACTCCGCGTCGAGCGTTTTGTACCAGTCGAGCAGGGCGTCTCTGTCCGTCTCCGACAGAGTGGCAAGGTCGAGGTTCGGGGTGGCAAGCAACGCGGCGATACGCTCCGGGCGAGCAGGCGCGTTGAGAGGCAGAGTCGGTGCGGCGGTCGTGAGGGAGAGGCGCGGGCGACCGATGCTGTGGCCGGTGTTATTCTCGAACTTCAGGGTGAAGGTGAGGACGGTGCCTTCGGGATAGCCGATGGGCGTCTCCAGTTCAAACGCGGCGGCGTGATCTTTGCCGAACTGCGGGTCTACGGCCCATGCGGATTTGGGGTCGCCGTCTATCGCGGCGGCGATGGGCAGCCCTGCCTGCTGAAAGGTGGCGCGAGGCCGCACCAGTTTCAGAGGCATGGCCTTGTTCGGCAGGTGCAGCGGCGCGGCAGTAACGCGGAAATCGGTCAGAGCGAAATTGCCGTTACTCGCCCGCCCCGGCCCGCCTTTGACAAACGACGGATGCGCCAGAGCCTCCAATCGGATGGCGGTGATCTCCGTCAGGCGGGTGGTGGCGGTAAAGGTATAGGTGTCGAAATCGGGGTTCTTGCCGCTCGCCAGCACGGAGCCGTCGGGCTGTGACGTGAGAGTCGCGCCGCCCGCAGACTTCACAGCGCTGAACGTGAGTGTGTTCCAGGCCGCAACAGGCTTCCGCACGTTCGGACTTTTCAGCCACTGAGCGCACCGTTGCACGAGTTCCCCCTTCTCGTATTTTTGCAGGTCTGCTAGAAGGGGGGCGTGGTCGGCATCGAACGCGGCTTTGGCCTTGCGGTAGCCCTGCGGGTCGGTGTTCACGTCCATGTCGCTGCGAACGGTGGTCGTGAAGGTGGAGAGCATCCGGTAGTAGTCGCGGTTCGGGATAGGGTCGTACTTGTGATTGTGGCAGCGGGCGCAGCCGATGCTCAGGCCAAGTATGGCGGTTCCGGTCGTGGAGAGCATATCGTCGAGTTCGTCGTAACGCTCTTTTTCGACCTGATTCTTGGTGATCTGTGTGCTATGGACGCCCGCGCCGAGATAGCCCGTGGCGGCAAGCGCCAGCGGGTTCTCTGGCTCCAGTTCATCTCCCGCGAGCTGCCACTGGATGAACTGGTTGTAGGGCAGGTCGGCGTTCAGCGCCTTAATCACGAAGTCCCGGTAAGCGTAGGCGTAAGGGCGGTCGTAGTCCTGTTCGTAGCCGTGACTGTCGGCATAGCGGGCGAGGTCGAGCCAGTGACGGCCCCAGCGCTCCCCATAGTGCGGCGAGGCCAGCAGCCGATCCACGACTTTCTCCCAGGCATCCGGCGCAGGGTCATTGACAAACGCATTGACCTCTTCCGGCGTCGGGGGCAGGCCGAGCATATCGAACGTGGCGCGACGGATGAGGGTACGGCGGTTGGCGTAGGGATTGGGCTTCATGCCCTTCGACTCAAGCTTCGCGAGAATGAACCGGTCTATCGGGTTTTTCGCCCATCCGGTTCGCTTCACTGTGGGCAGAGCAGCGGGTTTCAGCGGCTGAAACGCCCAGTGCTTCTTGCCCTGCGCGATGTCTATGACTCTGCCGCCCGAAGCCGGAACCGCCGTGCGCGGGTCGGGCGCTCCCCGCTTCACCCACTCCATCAGCACGGCGATCTGTGCGTTGGAAAGTCGGCCACGCGGCGGCATCTGAAGCGACTTATCGGTATACTGCACGGCCTTAATCAGCAGACTCTGCTCCGGCTTCCCTGCCACCAGCGCAGCCCCATGATCGCCGCCATGCAGAATCGCCTCCTTCGTGTCCAGCCGAAGACCGCCCTGCACCGCCTTACTGCCGTGACAGCCATAACACTGCTCCGCCAGCAAAGGCCGCACTTTGCTCTCAAAGAACGCCGTCGCTTCCGGTGTCAGTGTGTCAGCGCGGCCAGGCAAGGCCATCAGCAACAGCAGCGCCAGCCAGAGACTGCGTAAAATTTTCAGATGGAGTGATCGCATGATCGTCGCTACCCCTCTCGTGAGGTCTCTTTGTACTGCCTACTCATTCGCCGCAGACGCCTCTTCTCCCTTCCTGTCCTGGTTTGGACCGCATCCCCCACCCCCCGTTCTCCCCGTTGGGGCGCAGCAAGCAGCGCCCTTGATCGCCTTTGAGGCCGCTATCCCTCTATTCGTTACGATGCAGGGTGAAGAGGGTCAGAGAGTGGGGCGGGAGAACAGTCTGCCAATCCGCACGGGCCGTGAGCGCGAAAGAACGGGGAGAGACCGCGTCGGGATGTTCGATGCTGTTTCGGGACTGCGGCTCTGGAGCGGCCAGTTGTTGGACAGTGATAGACCGAACGGCAAAGCCTTTGATGTTCAGGTGCAGTGGACGCGGCGCGGTGAGGTGCCGATTGACAGCGCAGACAACGAGCGTGCGGTCACTTTTGGTCAGAGCGGCAAACACATCTACGTCCGGTACATCGGCGACGGCGGGGAGATGACCACGTGCGGGAACGTCCTGCCCCGGCCCGGTCGTGCTGACAGCAACAGGCGTCTGGAGTTTTGCCTCGGAATAGAGACGCTGTGTCCAGTACTGTGGGTCTACGATCACGACTCCGTTCGGCTTCTTGATGCCGCCGCCGTGCATGAACGCGGTCATGTTCGCCAGCGTGACGAAGTCACTGTGCCGCAGCATGGCGTTCAGGGCGAGCGCGTTGTAGATGGCCCCCGACTGCGTATCGTGGTTGGGGCCGTTCTGCCAGCCTGCCCCACCGACAATGATCCCCCACTCCGTCACCGCAATGCGGGTCTTGCCTTTTGCACCGGGAACGGAATCAATCAGACGAGCGAGGTCAGGTAACAGGGTTCTGTCCAGAAACGTCGGGTGCGCCATCGCACCGGCATACTGTTCGGCATAGGAGGCGTTTTTCAGGTCGCCGGGCAGCGGTACCAGCGGATGAATGGAGAGGTAGTCGGGTGCAGGGCGATGATTGGCGACAGCGGCTTCCAGCAGTTTCCGGTTCCAGTCTGCGTCACGCTCCAGGCCCTGCGGGGTAAACTCATCGCCTTTGCCCGTAGCAATCAGACTGAGGCCCGCATCGGCCTTTAGCATCGCGTCCCGGAACCTCACATAACGGGCAGCGTTGTCCCCGGCATTGGTATGTCCGATCTGCCAGGAACCATACAGTTCATTGCCGACTTCCCACAGACGAATGGCATAGGGAGCCGGATGCCCGTTGGCAGCGCGTTGTCGGCCCAATTTGGACGTGGCAGGCGCGTTGCAGTAGAGCACCCAGTCGGCGGCCTCCTGGGGAGCGCCATCCCCGGCGTTGACGGTGATCTGCGGCTGCACGGAGAGCCGCTTGCAGAACTTCAGGAACTCGTCCGTTCCGAAATGGTTGGATTCGATACCGCCCCAGGCGGCGTTGCGGCGCGTGGGGCGAGCCTCCCGCTTCCCGATGCCGTCCTGCCAGTGGTAGCCACTGGCAAAGTTGCCGCCGGGCCAGCGCACGAGAGGCATCTCCCATGCGGCTGCCTGACGCAGCACATCGGGGTCCATCCCCTGGTCGTTATCGTCCGGAAAAATCTCAATCTGATCTATCTCGATGCCCTCTGCACCGTGATGCTGAACGAGGAAACGCAGGCGTTCGCCCTTTGCGATGCGTCCTGCCGGAAGAGTCAGCGTCAGATGGTGCGTCTGCCACTCCGTTGCGTTTATTGGCTCCACGACTTGAAGGTAGGTTTCGGCCTCTTTCGCCCCGACGCCCTGAATCGTCAACGTGATACTGTCTGCGCCCTTGCCCTTCGCACGCCGGGCGGCCAACGTTAGCCCGTATTTGCGCGTTCGGTGGGTCGGCAGGTAGCCGTCCTGCATCAGAACCGCATCGCCCTCCATCCGCACACAGAGCGGCGACTGCCAGCCGCCCTTCTGCCAGGTCGCGCCGACCAGATGCCATGCCTGCGGCTCCGGGTCGTCCGGTTCGATACGCTCCAGACTCGGGTTCAGCAGTGCCTGTGCCCACAATCCCGGATAGACCACATCGCCCAGATGCTCGATGAAGTTGCCAAAGACGTTGCGATCAATCGGTGCGGCCTGCCGTGTGACATCAATGACGGCTATCGTTGTTTGTTGCGGCGTGGTGTCGTCGCGGCGGTAGGAGAAGAGCGGTGCGTCGGACGGAAGATCGTCCGGTTCGGCAGGCAGGCCCGTTCCGAAAAGTGTCATCACCAGTATCCCTGTATGGAAAGAGGTCTTGAAAAAGCGATGTTGTTGAGGAGAGTGTTTCATCCGGCGCCGAGTTTCTGGCCAGGATAGGCCTTTGCGTAGATTTTGGTCAGCAGGTCTACGGCGTGACGCGCTTCACGCCCATCTACGAGGGGGGGGCGATTTTCGGCAATGGCGGCGTAGAAGTCGCGTATCTGTGCGTCGTGTCCGCTCAGGCTGATCGCCCAGGGGTCGGAGCCGCCGCCATGCAGATTGCCCCGATCTTCCAGCGTCTCCAGCATATCCCTCCCGTCCAGCCCGAAACGCACCACGCGGGCGTCTTCGAGGGAGGCCGCGCCGTTCGTCCCGTAGATTTCCAGCCGGGTCGCGAGGTCCGGCTGACAGCAGGTCGTCACCTCAATGGTTCCCCGTGCGCCGCTGACAAACCGCACGACCGCGAGCGCGAAGTCCTCGGCTTCTATCTGATGAGTCGCGGTTTCGAGATGCGCGTACTCCACTTCCGCCACCGGCCCTGCCATCCAGACCATCTGATCGAGCGAATGAATGCCCTGATTGGTCAGTGCGCCGCCGTCCAGCGCCCAGGTGCCGCGCCAGTCGTCTTTATCGTAGTAGAGTTGTGACCGCCACCACTTCACGGAGACGCTGCACGACAGGATACGCCCCATCTTGCCCCCGGCAATCGCCTGCTGCACCTGCTGCGCTCCCCGACTCATGCGGCGCTGAAAGATGCAGGTCAGTTTCACGCCGTGCGCGTCGCAGGCGGCAATCAGCGCGTCCACTTTCGCGAGATCAATGTCCAGTGGCTTTTCGCATAGCACATGAATCCCGCGCTCCGCCGCCGCGATCCCCTGCATGGCATGAAGGCCAGAGGGCGAGCAGATATGCACCGCCTGCGGCCTCGCCTCTTCCAGAAACTCTGTGTAGTCCAGCCAGCAGGGAACCCGATGCTGTCGGCTCATGCGGTTGGCGCGTCCCTCCCGCTCATCGCACACCCCGACCAATTCCACGCCCGGAATCGAGGCAATGATCTTGAGATGTTCGTTCCCCATTCCCCCGCATCCCACCAACCCCACTCTGAGCGGCTCCGTCATCTTTCTCCCTCACCTATTGCCGCCCGCAAAAGCTGCTCCGGCTTTGTCTCCCCGATTCCGCTCGCCGCCCGCAGCAATGTGTCACGGCCAGCCGTCTCCGCAGACGGTATCAGCAGTAACCGGGTCTGTTCTCGCTCCTCGCCGTGCGCTTCGAGCTGGGTTAGACACTGCTTTGCCGCTTGCTGAAACTTCCTGTTGAAATATCCCTGGGTTAGTAGGCGGACAGGCCCTATCGCCCGACTGGCTCCGATCTGCTCCAGGGCTTTTAGGACGTACCAGGGGAGACTCGCGAAGTTCTGGCTTACAAAAAGCGGCTGCTTCCTAACAAAGAGAAGGCCCAGCAGAGCGTCCATCTGATCGTCGTCTAAATAGCGTCCGTCTCCTGGCTTGAGGCGCGGAAGCAGTTTGCACAACGCTGACAGCGCCAGTTTACTGATGCTTTTGTCTTGTTTGCTATGGCACGGCTGCGCCAGTGGTCCGATGGCCCGCAGATCGTAAGAGAGAGGCTCAATGAGCGCCGCAAGCCGTTTGCTCTGCTTGGAAGCAAGAAAACTCAGAGGAACCACACAGACCATACTGACAAGCATTATTTTGAACAGCCAGACCATAAAAAACGTATGGGGTAAGGGATGTTCATTCATTACGGCAAAGCCATAAATCTGCAACGTAATGAACGCCAACGTACCAGGAAAGGAGACATACTTCATATACCGGGCTAACCGACGACACAGGGCGACCTCTTTTCGCAAATCGCGCAAGAGAAGATAGGATTCCGAATCAGATAAAGGCTCCAACTCCTCGTTTTCCGTAGTCACGGGTTGTTTCTCCGCAAAGCGCCTCTGGATTAAACCCTGCTTTCCATGATTTCAGAGTTGAGGAAGGCGAGCCACAATGGGCGAACTCAGGCAGTCCGCTCCTTCTCTTTCGCGATGAGAAAGAGGAATCCTCCTGTGCCGGTGACGAACTGTGCAGAACGTTGACGTATAGCACGTATAGAGAGTTGTCCTCCCCTCCGGGAAGGCGCTCACCGGATTTCAGGAAGGAAGCAGTTCTATGCGCCGAAACCTCGGCCTCCTTATCGCCTTTTGCGCGTTTATGGCGCTGGCACACTCCGCGCAGGCCCAGAAGCCTGCCGAGAAGCAGCCCGAAACGTTTACATTTCTGGATGTGACTGATACGCATCAGACCGCCTCGGGCAGCACAGAGCCGCTGCGCCTGCTTGCCGAGGAGACGGGCCGCATGAACCCGAAACCGGCCTTTGTCGTGGATACCGGCGACATCACGGAGGCGGGTCGTCCGGAGGAATACGCCACCTTCAAGCAGGCGATCACACCGCTTCAGAGCGCGGGCATCGGCTTCTATCCCGTCCCCGGCAACCACGACGTGCGCTGGAGTCCCGATGGCAAAGAGGGCTTCGTCAAAGCGTTCGGCAAGCTCTATCAGTCCTTCGATTACGGCGTCGCACATTTCATCCTGCTCGACTCGACCGTCGTTCTGGAACACTGGGGCCACTTCGACAAGGCCGAACTCGACTGGCTGAAAGCCGACCTCAAGCGCGTCCGCCCGGAAACGCCCGTTTTCCTCTTCATGCACCATCCCATTGGGCGCAGTACGCCTGGAACCCGCTTCGTGGACAACGAGTACGAACTGACGGCGCAGCTTCGCGGCCATAACGTCGTGGCGATATTCACCGGACACGGGCATAGCGATCTGGTCTGGAAAGTCAACGGCATCACCACGCTCATGGCGCGGGGCCTCTATCAAGGCTCCTACTACCGCGTCACCGTCACGCCGCTCATCGTCACGATAGACCGCGTGGTGAAGGAGAAGCCGGGAGAGGCCGAACACATCGCCAGCATCCCGATTGGCGGCAAGAACGTGCCTTCGCAGCTTCGAGCAGGCTGGGACGATCCCGACGTGCCGTTTCTGGAACGCCGCCGCGCCGCCGCGACCCTCGAACCCCGCGCTGTCAGCGACAACCCCGATGGCGAGAAGGGCGAATTCCGGCTCGACGATGGCCCCTGGGTTCACATGACCAAAGACCGCCGCGACATCTGGCGTAATCAGTTTGTCACCCGCGACCTGCCCACCGGCATTCATACCGCCACCGTGCGGGTCACTACCAGCAATGCGGTCGCGCTCTCACAGGAACTGATCTTCGAGGTCGAACGCGATGAGAAAGAGCCGACGCGCAAATGGGCGATTGATCTGGACGGCCCTATCCAGTCCGATCCGCTGCGTGTCGGAGAGACCCTCTATGTCTCCTCGCTCGATGGCAGACTCTACGCGCTGAACGTCGCCAACGGCAAAAAACGCTGGACGTTTCCCACCAAAGGCCAGTTCATCGGTTCGCCTGTCTTCGCCGACGGCACGCTCTATGTCGCTTCCACCGATCACAACCTCTATGCCATAGACGCCACCACCGGCAAGCCCCGCTGGCATTTCGACTCGGAGGCTCCGCTCTTCGCCACGCCCGCCGTCGCCAAAAGCATCGTCTGCATCGGGGGCAAAGAGGCCATCTATGGCATTGACCGCGCTTCCGGGGAACGCCGCTGGTCGCAGCCTGCCGGAGCAGGCAGTTTCTTTCAGTCCCACGCCATCACCGACGGAGAGACCTTCTACCTCGGCGGCTGGGACAACACGCTCTACGCGCTGAACGTGCTGACCGGTACGCCCCGCTGGACGACGAAAATAGGCAAGAACTTCTATGTCTCGCCCGCCATCGCCTCCCCGACGCTCGGCAACGGCCGTCTCTACCTCTGCTCCAACGACGGTGTCCTTCACGCTGTCAACCTCCAGACCGGCCACGATGACTGGATGGCCCATGCGCCCGCGAAAGGCGACGTATTCGGCTACGCCTCGCCCCTCTTTGCCGAGGGGGTGGTCTACCTCGGCGGCCTCGGCGAGAACGGAGACGTCTACGCGCTCGACGCCAACACGGGCGATCTGAAATGGCGGCACGCCACCGGGCAGACCATGTATGACGGCGCTCCTCGTCTCGCCCCGGACGGCAAATCTCTGGCGATTATGGCGCTGCGAGGCCGCGTCTCCGTTCTCGATACCGCCAACGGCAGCAAACTCTGGAGCTACGAACTCGGCCCCGGTAACATCTTCTCCACCCCCGAATACGACGGCAATATCGTCTACACCGTCACCATGGCAAACGACGTGCAGGCCATCAACGCCCCCCAGAAACATTAAGACCTCACCTTACGCAGCACCGAGGGAGCAAAGGGTTGACACCCCTCGCTATGCGGCTTCGCCGGAGTGTCCTTCGGACAAAAGGCGTAGAATGCGGAGAGTGGCCCTGATAGCCTGAACGTTTCCGAAGGAAACTTGGCCGCAGGCCATTC
>JBBRLP010000141.1:0-13393 GCA_038231295.1 Chthonomonadales bacterium | reverse complement strand
CATTGACAAATAGTGGGGTCGAGGTTTTGCGTCTGTTCAGCCTGCAATTTGCAGAGCAGACCAACGTGCCAGGACATCGCAATCGGTAGCAATACCGGAAGGGAATCTGCTCAGCAGGGCAACCCCACTATTTGTCAATGAGCCTGTTTTATGTTCTCTGCGTCTTTGGCCTTGATCTTAAAAATGTAATACACATAATGGTGATCCTCAGATTTCCAGGGAAGCTGACGGATGCCCAGCTCGGGGATAGCTCTCCCTTCCGGCCATATCCGTCTATATGCATCTCCAAAACACCACAGTGTCGTCTCTGCTCCAGTCAAGGTAGAAATAGCACGAACACAGAGTTGCATCCGGGTGGGATAGTTGCAGGTCGTCTGCTCCTCAGGCAAATACTCTACAATATCTGTATCACTTACGATGACACGCCCAACACCATCATGAGGAATAACGGCGATGTCATCAAAGGCTGATTCGTCGCTCATTCGAGACAGTGGCTCTATGAAGAGGTTGATGCTCGCTCGCCCGATGGAGTTGTAATATAGTTTCCGCATTGTCCTTGCTTCTACCTCACGACAAGTCTGTATCGCTGTACAGGTGTGATCAGTAATAAATTGCTGACGCGAAAAGTCCTGGGGTTGCCCTTCGGAATGAATTCCGGGGCTATGGGCCTGCGGCCAAGTGTCCGCAAGCGGACACGCAATCTGCCTCGTTTTCGGCTCTCCGGCACGTCTTTTTTTGTCTTGAACTCGGATGTAGCGGATGAAACGGATGGACTATGATGAGCAGGCTGGACTGGCTGGCTCTCTTCTCAAAGCGCGTTCGGACAAGGAGAATAACAGGCGAGGAGCAGCCAATTCAGTTCGTACATCATAGTCCATCCGTTTCATCCGCTACATCCGAGTTCAGACAAAAATATACCGACAGATTAAAACGTCCTGCCGATGGCCTGGGCGATGGGATGGAGTTCTGCCACGAGTTTGCCGAAGTGGTCGGTGGTGAGCTGCTGGGCGCCGTCTTTGAGGGCCTGATCCGGGTGGGGATGGACTTCGATGAGAAGGCCGTCCGCGCCGACTGCGACCGCTGCCTTCGTCATGGCCTGTACGAGACTGCGTTTGCCGGTTCCCTGGCTCGGGTCCACGATGATAGGCAGATGCGACAGCTCTTTCACGGCAGGCACGGCGGAGAGGTCGAGCGTATTGCGGGTATAGGTCTCGAAGGTGCGGATGCCGCGTTCACACAGCATCACGTTTGGGTTGCCGCCTAGCAAAATGTATTCCGCCGCCTGAAGCCACTCTTCTATCTTCGCGGTCATGCCCCGTTTCAGCATCACCGGGGTCTGCACCTTGCCGACCTCGCGCAGCAGGTCGTAGTTCTGCATATTGCGCGTTCCTATCTGAAGAATATCGGCGTATCGGCAGACGAGTTCGACATTCCGCAGGTCCATGACTTCGGTAATGACTCGCATATCAAGTTTGTCGGCGATGTCGCGCAGAATCTCCAGAGCGGGAACGCCATGCCCCTGAAACGAATAGGGCGACGTACTCGGCTTGTAGGCTCCGCCGCGCAGAATAGTCGCGCCCGCCGCCTTGCAGGCGACCGCCGACTCCCAGGTCTGCTCGTAGGTCTCGACGGTACACGGCCCCGCCATCAGCGCGATCTGATTGCCGCCGACCGGAATCCCTTTGACATCAATGACCGTGCCTTCGGGATGAAACTCCCGGCTCGCGAACTTGTAGGGCCGCAGAATGCCCATTACCTGCTCGACATAGGGCAGCGCCTCCAGCGATTCCATGTAGCGGGACTTGTCCGCCTCCGGTACGCCTGTCGCGCCAATCACGGTTCGCTCCGCCCCGTAAATCGGGTGTACGCCGTAGCCCCAATCCTGAATTCTCTTTTCAACGTCTTTTATTTGTTCTTCTGTGGCGTTTGCCGCCATCACGACTATCATTTCTCGTCCTCCTCGCCTCGCTGCACTGCGCCCCGCCTCACAGCAGGGATAGACAGTTTACCCGAAAAAACACGGCGAGGAAACCAGACATACTTACTCAGCTCATTACGTTTCCTGCATAATGTGCTATGATAAGGAGTGTAAAAACGAACTGATGCGAAAAGAGAAACCGAAATGACGACAGAAACAGATTCCACTACTACCGCCGCCATCGCTCCCGCCGAACACCGGACGAAAGGCAAGAAGCATGTCTCCCCTCCGGGGCGGCATAGCCAGCAGACTCATCGCCGCGCTGACGAACGCGGCGCTGCCGAGGGCCACACCACCGAAAAGGCGCTCCATGCTCACGACCGCAGCGTCGAACTGGCCGAGCAGGGCGACAAGGTCACCAAACAGGAGCAGCAGAAACGCGAACAGGCCGGACGCGGCAATACCGCCAAGCCCTAGGTCTGAAATCGCCCGGACGCTCTCGCTCCGTTCTCCCGCCGTCTCATCCCTGCCTGTGCTATAATGAGAGCGAGAAAAACTTACGGGCCGTGCATTGCAGCGCGGCCCGATTCGACGAGAGCGAGGACGACGGTGGAAGGCAAATTGAAGTTGGGTATCCCCAAGGGGAGCCTACAAGAAGCGACATTCGCCCTGTTCAAGAAGGCAGGGTATGAGTTCCGTATGAGCAGTGGCCGCTCGTATCATCCCAGCGTGGACGATCCTGAACTGGAGCCGCTGTTGCTGCGCCCCCAGGAGATTCCGCGCTACATCGAGCAGGGCATTCTGGACGCGGGTCTGACCGGCAAGGACTGGATTGAAGACAACGGTTCCGACGTTCTCGAAGTCGCCGAACTCGGCTACTCGAAGGCGACGCTGAACCCCATCCGCATTGTGCTGGCGGCCCTGAACGGCTCGGCGATCCACTCCGTGCGGGACTTACAGGGCAAGCGCATCGCGACCGAGTATGTCCGCCTGACGGAACGCTATCTGAAGCAGCACGACGTGAAGGCGGAAGTCGAGTTTTCGTGGGGAGCCTGCGAGGTCAAGGTGCCGGAACTGGTCGAGGCCATTGTCGTCAATACCGAAACGGGCAACAGTCTTCGCGCCCACAACCTCAAGATCGTGGACACCCTGCTCACCTCGACAACACGCCTGGCGGTCAATCGGGCTGCGTGGGAGGATGGCTGGAAGCGGGCGAAGATCGAAAACATCTCCATGCTGCTGCGCGGCGCACTCAACGCGGAACTGCTGGTCGGGCTGAAAATGAACCTGCACAGGGGCAATCTCCAGGCCGTCACCGATCTGCTGACCGCTCTAAAAACCCCGACCATCTCTCCCCTCGCCGATCCCGATTGGGTCGCTCTGGAGATCATTACCGAGCAGAACGCTGTCCGCGACCTTCTGCCACAGCTCAAACGCGCCGGAGCCGAAGGCATCGTCGAATATCCCCTCAACAAAGTCGTCTACTGACGACTTTTACGCGCTATTTGACGGGGCGCAATGGGAGCAAAGGGTTGACACCCCTCGCTACGCGGCTTCGCCGGAGCGTCCTTCGGACGAAACACGGTGCGACAAGATTTGTTGAGTACGAGGAGTGGCCCTCACAACTTGGACGTTTCCGAAGGAAGCTGAGCCGCAGGTCATATAGCGGGGACTTCAGTCCGCCGAATCCGCCCAATTGTATGTCCGCCTGCGTAAGGTGAGTTCCACAAATACACAAACCCCTCTCCTGCACAGGTAAGCAGGAGAGGGGTTGCGATTGTTAGGACTGCTCGGCTATTCGGCCTCCTCAACGAGTTCCTTTTCCCTACGGGACTGCGCCGGACTTCGGGAGGACCGGGGCGCCGCAGGCAACTGCCGCGGCGGCGGGGGCAGAATGACAGGCGGAGGGCCGATGCGCCGAATTTCAATCTCTTCAACCGCCAGAATCAGGTCCAGTGGCGGTCTGCCGGGTGGGAGAGGTTCCATCTGATCCAGTCAAGGGAACTTGCCGCCTGTCTGAGCCAGATATTCGCGCACACGCCGTTCGATCTCTTCGGAGCGGTGAGCCATCGCATCGCGCTCCGCCTGCATCTCTTCCATACGCCGCAGCAGGTCTAAAATGACCTCGACGCCTGCCAGGTTGACCCCCATCTCCTGCGTAAAGCGGCGGATCTGCCGCAGCCGCTCCACATCCGATTCGGAATAGAGGCGATTTTTATTTTTGCGCTGCGGGGTCACCAGGCCAAGTTTTTCGTAGAGGCGAATCGTCTGCGCGTGCATCTGCGTCAGATTCACCACGACCCCGATCATATAGACAGGTTCGCTCTTATCGTGTGCAGACATGAGTGTAACTCCTCTCCCTTCCGAACATCACGCAGGAAATCACCATGGAGTCTCAAACCGTTTATTTCGCGGTGCGTACCGGGTCCTTGCGGAACACGGCCAACTGCTCCAGCAGGCTACGTTCGGCTTCGGACAGGTCGCGTGGGACGGTGATTTTGACCCGCGCATAGGCGTCTCCTGCCTTCCGATCCTGCAGGGCGGGCATTCCCTGCCCCGAAAGCCGCATCTTCTGGCTGCTCTGAATCCCCTTCGGCACGACGAGTTCGCGCTTTTGACCGTCCATCGTCTCGACCGTCGCCTCGCCTCCGAGCGCTGCCACCGTATAGGGCAGGGGCAGGTCAAAATAAAGGTCCTGGCCTTCGCGCTCGAAACGGCTGTGCGGCAGCAGGTGCAGGCGCACGAACAGGTCTCCGCGCCGCCCGCGTCCATCCGTCGGACCTTGTCCCGAAAGCTTCAGACGTAGGCCGTCCCACGCTCCCGCCGGAATGGTGACCTGCCCGGAACGAGGCACTTCGAGATGCCCCCCACCCCGGCAGCGGGGACAAGCCGTGTTCTTGCCCAGATCAAACCGCCCCTGCGCGTTACGCTTCTGCCCCGTGCCGCCACAATCCGGGCAGACATCTTCGACAGTCACATTCACCGATTTCGAGGCCCCGCGAAACGCCTCTTCGAGCGAAATATCGAGTGCAAACTCGATATTTTCGGCGGTACGCGGCGTCTCAAAACCACGATTGGGGGAGTGCCGGAAAATCTCGTCAATGAAATCCTGGAACCCGCGCTCCTCGCCCCCCCCGTTCACATTGACGAAGGGACTGCCCGGCGCACCCGGAGGGGTTCTTCCCGGACGCGGGCCACCGCCTGCGGGAGCCTGCTCCCACATCGGACCGTACTGGTCGTACTTCTTGCGTTTCTCCGCATCGGAAAGGACATCGTAGGCCGTCTGCATCTCTTTGAACTGCTCTTCGGCCTTCTTGTCGCCGGGGTTCAGATCGGGATGATACTTACGCGCCAGTCTGTGGTACGCCTTCTTAATCTCTTCCGGCGATGCGGTCTTACCCACCCCCAGCAACTGATAGTAATCTTTCCCGGCCATACTTCTTCACCCCCACAACACGGAAGATTTTGTGCGGGCCGGGTGTTTTTAACACCCGGCCTGCCCTCTTTATCAGGCTTTGAACTCTGCCTCGACCGTGTCACTGTCGGAGTGCGTCGGCTCTTCCACCGGGGGCTCACCGTGCTGTGCGCCATCGGTAGTAGCCTGCTGGTAGAGCAGTTCCGCCAGCTTGTAGGTCGCCTGCTCGAGTTCGGTGGTGAGGCGCTGTAGCTCCTCGACCGGAGTCTCGTTGGCGTTCAGCGCGGAGCGCAGATCGCTAATGTGGCCCTCGATACTCACCTTGAGGTCGGATGGCACCTTGTCGCCCAGCTCTTTGACCTGTTTTTCGGTCTGATACATCAGCGACTCGGCCCGGTTACGTGCCTCGGCCCGCTCCCGCAGCGCCTTGTCTTCCTCGGCGTGGGCGGCGGCCTCTTTCATCATCCGGTCTACTTCGTCCTTGCTCAGGCTGCCGGAACCGGTGATGGTGATTTTGTTCTCGCGGTTGGTCGCCTTGTCGCGAGCGGAGACGCTGACAATACCATTGGCGTCAATATCGAAGGTAACTTCGATCTGCGGAACGCCACGAGGAGCGGGCAAGATACCGGTCAACTGGAAGTCGCCCAGCAGTTTGTTCGCCGCCGCGAGTTCGCGCTCGCCCTGATAGACCTTGACATGAACGCTGGTCTGTCCGTCTTCCGCGGTACTGAAGTCCATGCCCTTGCGGTGCGGGATGGTGGTATTGCGCTCGATGAGTTTGGTCATCACGCCGCCGAGGGTCTCGATGCCGAGGGACAGCGGGGTCACGTCGAGCAGAAGGATTTTGCCCTTGCCCGCGCCTTCGCCGCCTGCCAGCACTCCGGCCTGAACTGCCGCGCCGATGGCGACGACTTCGTCCGGGTTGACGCCCTTATTCGGCTCTTTGCCGCCGCCGAGGTCGCGAACGAGGTTCTGGATCATCGGCATACGAGTCGAGCCGCCGACGAGAACGATCTCGTCAATATCGCTCGGCTTCAGCTTGGCATCCGCCAGCGCCCGCTCGAACGGGACTTTACACCGATCTACCAGGTCGTGCGTCAGTTCCTCGAACTTGGCGCGGGACAGGTTGATGTCGAGGTGGGCTGGACCGTCGGAGGTCATGCTGATGAAGGGCAGATTGATGTTGGTCTGCGTAACGGTAGAGAGTTCGATCTTCGCCTTCTCCGCCGCTTCCCGAACGCGCTGGAGCGCAGCACGGTCCTTCTTGATGTCTATGCCGGTATCTTTTTTGAACTGCTCGGAAACGTATTCTACAACACGCTGATCCCAGTCGTCGCCGCCAAGCTGCGAGTCGCCGTTGGTGGAGAGTACCTGGAGCATCACTTCGAGGTCGGGACTGCCGGTGGTGTCGCTGATCTCCAGCAGGGAGACATCGAACGTTCCGCCTCCGAGGTCGAAGATAAGGACTTTCTCCTCTTTCTTCTTCTCCAGGCCGTAAGCAAGCGCTGCCGCCGTCGGCTCGTTGATGATACGCAGGACGTTCAGCCCGGCAATCTCACCGGCCTGCTTGGTCGCGGTGCGCTGCGCCTGGTTGAAGTAGGCGGGAACGGTGATGACAGCATCGGTGACGGGCTGACCGAGGTAGGCTTCGGCATCGGCCTTCAGCTTCTGAAGGATCATGGCCGAAATCTCTTCGGGCGAATAGGCTTTGCCATCTACCGAAACCTTGTCCATCGTGCCCATTTTGCGCTTGATGGAAATGATCGTGCGATCCGGGCTGACAATGGCCTGTCGCTTGGCGCTCGCCCCGACAAGCCGCTCTCCGGTCTTGTTGAATCCGACAATGGACGGCGTGGTCCGGCTGCCTTCAACGTTGGGGATGACGACAGGTTCGCCTCCCTCCATAATGGAAACGACCGAGTTGGTCGTTCCCAGGTCAATTCCGACTGCTTTTCCCATGTAATAAACCTCCGCATAGAGTTCGCGTTGTGGTTGGATAAATACCGTTAAGGTTCTGTCCTTGTGACGTTGTTATTATACTACCTTAGTGTACCATTGTCAAGTCTTTCTATACAACGATTTTCAACTCCTCTGAAAGTGAGGGCAAAGAGGTAATTAGACCCTATCGCGAGAAATACGTTGTCTGAACCATGATTTTCCTGATTATGGGATTGCCATGATTTCAGACTGATCTGGTATCTCGGCGTGCGTAAAGCGTGTACTGTCAGGAAATTTTGCGGTGCTGAAAGGGCTGGTGGACTGTACTGGATCGTGGAAGCCAGGTTGCACCATCCTGAGCGCCAGCATTGCCTGCCGTGAACCCTTTGGGCAGCCAGAGGAACTAAGACTGCAAATCTGCCGCGCTTCCGTTTACAGGGTCATTTTGGAGGTTCGCGGCGAAGGGAGAAGGAAGATGGCAAAAGAGGATGTTCTTGGTTCTGTGCGGGTGGCATCGCCCTGTTCCGCCTCATGGGAGCGGATGGAGGGGGATGAACGTACCCGGCACTGCGAGTCGTGTAAACTGAATGTCTACAACCTGTCGGGGATGAGCCGTAAAGAGGCGGAGACGCTGGTCTCGCAAAGTCAGGGACACGTCTGTGTGCGTTTCTACCGCCGTCCGGACGGCACGATGCTGACACAGAACTGTCCTGTCGGCGTCATGGCAATCCGCAAGCGCATGGCAACGACCCTCGCCTGCACTACCGTGCTGTTTCTGACACTCTACTCCTACGCCTCCACTCTCGCCCATCGCGAACCGATCGACGCGAATTCCGAGGCCCAACCTTTCAGCGCCTATGAGAAGGCACGCAGCATCGAGCCAATCCGAATCCTACTGGATCGCCTCTACCCGCCTCCCCCCTCTCCCAGGCAGTTCACTATGGGTTCCCCAGCAGGCCCGCCGGTTCCAACGAAATAGCTGCATTGGTCTGTTTAGCCGTCAACAGGCCACCGGTTCAACGAATCGGTGGCCTGCTGTGCGGATAGGGACGCGGTAGGGTCTATTTGCTCAGGTCGAAGTAGAGAGGCTGACCGTGGAAGCCGCCCGGAACTTCGTGCTGATCGTGGCCCAGGAACACGCGGACATTCTGGCGACCCTGGAGTTCCAGATAGATCGAGATAAATTTGGAGGCCGTGCTGATCTCGAATTTCACGCCATCAATCTCCTCGTGGGTGGGGAAGCGGAAACTCAAGAAGTCGGGGCTGTGGAGCGTAAAGCGGTTGTCACTCTCGCCGTACAGGCCGCTCATGCCGCCGAAATGACCGTCGCGGAGCCGAACGTCGCCGTTGAAGATGCGGCCATGCTGGCCCTCATCCGTCTCCACGAGATAGACGAAGTGCGCGTCGTGCCAGATGAAGAAGCCGACCTGATGCCGAGCGGCGATGGTGGGTCGTCCGTAGGTCAGCGACCACGGCAAGACCCCGGTAGTTTTCTGCTCAATGTCGAAAATCAGATAGCCGTTTTCGAAGCCGCCCGTCGGTTCGGTCTCTAGTTTGCCCAGGAAGACGTGTTCGTTGGGATGGCCCGCCAGTTCAAAGTGAAAGCCGATGCGGTGCGTCTCCGCACCGATACGGAACTTCACGCCATCCACCGGCTCATGAATCTGGAAGTGAAAACGCAGGTTATTCGCGTCACTCTGAGTGTAGCGGCCATCCTGCTCATTGCGAAAGCCGCTCACATCGCTGATGGGGCCGCCCTCTGTACGAACTGCGCCGCTGAAAATCTGGCCCTTCGCGGATTCATCTTTGGTAACGACATAGACGAAGTTGGCATCGTGCCAGATAAAGAACCCGACATGATGCGAGGCAGTGAGACTCGGTGTGCCGTCCGTCAGCGACCATGACAGATATTTGGGCGCGGTTGAGATGGTGGCACGGGTGGTAGTTGGACTGGTAGGGGAAGCGGGAGTGGTCGTTATCGAAGTGCGTACCGTCGGGCTGACGACGCGCCGGACAACGGGCGTCTTCGCCCGCTGTGCCGAGGCTGTCCCTGCCGCGAGTGCCAGCAGGGACAGGAAGACGAGTGGAAACAAAAACTTGCGACCGGTGATCATTGTCCTTAATCTCCTCGAACGCCGTTCTAATCACCTGTAGGGGTTCGGTGAAACATCGGCGTTTCGCGCTCGAATATAGGGGAGGGAGGAGCCTACTTGCTCCTGCCTGATTTGGACGCCCTCCTCGAACTGCCTGTTCCCCGCTGTGACCAACATCACACCGAAGAGAGGGAACAGAAAAACGGCCTGCTCTGATGAAGAGACAGACCGTCTGGAGAGGCTGACGATGGAGAGTACGAAAAGCCGCGCCCTACTTGGGCAGGTGCCAGGCGCGGCCGCCAGTGAGGAGGTCGCTGGCGGCTTCTGGCCCCCAGGTTCCGGCGGGGTAGTTGGGGAAGAGCGGGCAGGAGAGATCGCGCCACGCTTCCAGAATCGGGGTTATCAGACCCCACGCGACTTCGACCTCGTCGTTGCGGGCGAAGAGCGAGGCATCGCCGCGCACTGCGTCGAGGATCAGGCGCTCGTAGGCGTCGCGGATGGGGGCATTGAAGGTCGAGCCGTACTGGAAGTTCATACGGACGGGCTGAATATTCATCTCCGGCCCCGGCTCCTTGCTGCCGATCTCCAGCGCATAACCCTCGTCCGGCTGAATACGCAGGGTCAGCAGATTGGGACGGAGGCCGTCCGTATGCAGGCGAGCGAACAGCACATCGGGAACGGCCTTGAACTGGATTTTGACCTCAGTGGCGCGGCGCGGCATCCGCTTCCCCGCCTGCACATAGAACGGCACCCCCGACCAGCGCCAGTTGTTGATCTGGAACTTGAAGGCCGCGAAGGTATCCGTCTCCGAATGCGGGGCAACCCCCTCCTCCTCCCGGTAGCCCGGAACCGCCGTCTCGTTGATGACGCCGGGGCCGTACTGCCCGCGCACCGTCCAGAGCGCGACATCTTCCGGGGTGAAGGGTTGCATGGAGCGCAGGACTTTCACCTTCTCGTCACGCACGGCGTCGGCAGTTAGGGCAACCGGCGGTTCCATCGCAATCAGAGTCAGCACCTGGAGCGCATGGTTCTGCACGATGTCGCGGGTGATACCCGACTGCTCGAAGTAAGCGCCACGCCCCTCCACGCCGAGCGTCTCCGCGACCGTGATCTGCACATTGTCAATGTACTTCTGATTCCAGAGCGGCTCGAAAATCTGGTTGGCGAAGCGCAGTACGAGGATGTTCTGCACCGTCTCTTTGCCGAGGTAGTGGTCAATCCGATAGACCTGACTCTCCTCGAAAACGGAGTTGAGTTCGATGTTGAGCGCTTTGGCCGAATCGAGGTCCATGCCGAACGGCTTCTCGATGATGATACGTGACCATTGGCCGCCCTTGCCCGGCCTGTGCAGATTCGCCTTGCCGAGATGCAGAATGATCTCGCTGAAGTTATCCGGAGGCGTGGCGAGATAGAACAGGCGGTTGCCGCCAATCCCGCGCTCAGTGTCCAGTCTGTCCAGATGCTCGGCGAGACGCTGATAGCCCGCTTCCTCGTCGAAGTTGGAACGGACATAGGTCACCCGTTCGGCAAATATCTTCCATTCGTCGCCATCGGCGGGCAGTTTCGGCGCGAACTCGCGCATATTGGCCTGAAGTTCCGCCCGAAAACTCTCGTCGGTCTTGTCGCGGCGAGCGAAGGCGACGATGGCAAAGGATTTCGGCAGAAGGCCCTGCACGGAGAGGCTGAACAGGGCAGGCAAAATCTTGCGTTTCGTCAGGTCGCCTGTCGCGCCGAACAGCACAAACGCACAGGAAGCCAGACTCTTTTCGCCGTTTTCGGCAGGAGGGGTTGAAGATGATTCGGACATGACTCTCTCTTTCCAGGGGTTACTCTGTCGCCGCGCAGCGGAGCAGAGCGGAAAATAACCGCTTAAAGATGCAGACTTACTCGTATAAGTTCTCAGAAAAGGGTTTCGTCCAGAGGACGATCCGGCGAAGCCGCGTAGTGAGGGGTGTCAACCCTTTACCACTCCCGAACACACGAAACCACGTCGCGATGAGTGAAATCCTTTTCTCCCCGGTCAGCCTTCGTGTCAGGGCTTTTTGGCCGGTTTTTCGGGGAGTTCCGGCCCCGGCACGAGAGGCACGTCGGGTTCAGGCACAGACCACGTGACTTTGCCCTCTCTGTCCTTAAAGATTGCCGCGGGGTTGCCGTCCGGCGCCATCACCAGAGCCGCCCCGCCCGTACCCTTGCTGTTAGTGAAGGTGAGGCCCCCGGTGCCATCGCTTGCCTGTTCGAGTTCGACACGCGGTTTCCCGGCCCCATCCCGAAAGGCAAAGAGCGCACTGCCGTCCGGGCGAACGTGCAGCGTGACGCGCACCTTGCCGGTCTTATCGTACAGGGCCAGACCGGGGCTGCCGTCCTCCTGCGTTTGCAACGTGGCACGGGCATTCCCCATCTTGTCCACCAGCCGAAACTCCTGCGCGGTGACCATTTTCGGGGGCGCGGCGTCCGGCTGTGCGTGAACATTCCGAATCGCCAGGTCGCCTGCCAGCAGCAACGCAGCCAGCAGCACAACACTTCCAAAACGGCCGTCTATGAATGGTCTGCGGTCTTGCATGGTCTCCTCCCTACGCCGTCAGATGTCGGTTTTCGCGTGGGTCTTCTCGGCTCCGGCGGCCTCCAGGCCGGGTACGTGTGGGCCTTCGAGCGTCTTTTTGTGGACAGCATGTCCGCCGAACTCGTTCCGCAGGGCCGCCAGCACTTTCATAGAGAAACTGTCTGTCTGACGTGAGCGGAAGCGCAGATAGAGGGAAAGGGCGATGACGGGTGCGGGAACGGAGTGTTCGATGCTCTCCACGACTGTCCAGCGGCCCTCGCCAGAGTCTTCGACATAGCCCGTAATCTGATCCAGGTTCGGGTCTTCCTTGAACGCATCCGCCGCCAGATCGAGCAGCCAGGAGCGCACGACGCTGCCGTGTCGCCACAGTTCGCAAACAGAATGCAGGTCAATTTCGGGGTAGGGAGAGGCTTTCAGTATCTCGAAGCCCTCGGCGTAAGACTGCATCAGGGCATACTCGATGCCGTTATGCACCATCTTCACGTAGTGGCCGGAGCCCGCCGCACCTGTGTGCAGAAGACCGTTCTCCGGGGCGAGCGCCGCCAGCAACGGCTCGACGGTATCAAAAACCTCTTTATCCCCGCCGACCATGAGGCAGTAGCCCTCTTTGAGTCCCCAGATGCCCCCCGAAGTGCCGGCGTCCAGGAAGTTCAGGCCCTTTGCTTTCAGTTCGTTGTAGTGTCGCACGGAATCGCTGAAACGGGAGTTACCGCCATCAATCAGAATGTCGCCGGGTTGCAAAGCGGCGGCGGCTTCGGTCAAGACGGAGTCCGTCACTTTCCCGGCAGGAACCATGCTCCAGACCACTCGGGGGGTCTGCGTCAGTTTGCCGATCAACTCCGTGACGTTTCCGGCGGCGTCTCCTCCTACAGAGCGGCAACGCTCCTGCGCGTCCGGTGAGGGGTCGCAGCCGACCACACGATGCCCATGCTGTATCAGACGCTCGGCCATGTTGCCGCCCATGCGTCCCAGGCCGACTATTCCTATCTCCATAGCGGTTCGAGTCTCCTTTGTACTTGTGCCTTGTTGGACGTGACGCTGCCCTTCACTCCTCCAAAATGCGGCTTGCTGGCATTGGTAATAGACAGCGTCTCCTTACCCCTGCATCTCCTGCTCATTTCACCATATGTAGCGGTTTGCCCTGCCTGAATTCCGGGTCTATTTCTCTGGAGCGCTGAATTCGTTGTCGGCACGCCTATATCGCCCGCTTTGGGCGTGCCTTTTGCAGGCTGAACCCTTAAAAACGCCGGCTCATGCTTGACTTACGCCGGGAGGTCTGCGTATACTACAGGCGTGTTTTGGCCGATACCACCTTTGCTTTCGGGTCGTTAACTCAACCCCAGTATTGGGTTGAAAATGAGATTGGAGCCTTTGTAAATAGGGCGCAATCTCCAATCTGGTGCACTCGATCAGGGCTGAGGAACCCCGTTCCAAGCCACATTTCGGGCAATTCTGGTCGAGATTACTGT
>JBBRLP010000140.1:0-13475 GCA_038231295.1 Chthonomonadales bacterium | reverse complement strand
TCGGTCTGATATTCGAGGTGGGCGACGTTAATCGTAACGCCGCGCGCTTTCTCTTCGGGAGCGGAGTCGATGTCCTCGTAGCTCATGGCCTTGCTGCCGTTATGCTCGGCGAGCATGCGCGTGATAGCGGCGGTGAGGGAGGTGTTGCCGTGGTCTACGTGACCGATGGTGCCGATGTTGACGTGCGGCTTCGTGCGCTCAAACTTTGCCTTGCCCATAGTATCTGATAAGCCTCCGTAACGATGCGCTTCGCGCCCTGGCGAAGCGGCCTTTGCGCCGTCGCTGCCGATCATCGGGCATTGTGCGACGGGGCGTTCAGGGATAGTCCAGCCCCCACTGGGAATCGGACCCAGTACCTCTTCTTTACCAAAGAAGTGCTCTGCCAATGAGCTATGAGGGCGGGGAAAAGAACCTTCTGCCTCTGGGAACTATTTGCCTGGTCGGGCGTAGTTCACAAAGCGTCGTGTTCTAAATGGTGGGGAGAAGAGGATTCGAACCTCTGAAGCGTTCCGCAACTGATTTACAGTCAGTCCCCTTTGGCCACTCGGGTATCTCCCCACGCCGCCGACTTTGCCCGCCGATCTCTGTTTTTCACGGCAGACAAAGTTATACCCGGTGGAGGGTGTCTCTCACCGAGTAGGTTAGGCACAGTATAGCATAGTTGGCGCGGGGTGTCAAGGTAAACGGCGCAAATCGCTCGTCCTGACCCCGTATCATGTGCTGTAAGCGAAGGAGCAGAAGTTTTTTTGAAAAAAAGCCTTCTGAAGGGTGTATTTTCTCGGCGTTTTCATCTACTATAGTAGTGAGAGACATTTTCCGCCCAGACGCGGAGCCTATCTTCTCTTCCACGCTCCACCGGAAGAGGCCGGCCCTATCCACTCGCCGGTTCGTTCAATTCCCTATCCTGTATCCACTATTCCCCAGTAATGGCGACAAGCAGCCCCACCTATTCGGGCGCTGCAAGTCGGGAAGGCGTTGTGCCGCTTCGGGTATTTCCGAATCTGCGGTGCAACGGAGGAATTTTACGCGATGCTCCGTCTGTTCACGCTCTTTTCATGCCTGTTTTTAACCCTGTTCGCCGTGGGACTCTCCGCCCACGCCGAAACGTCCTTCACCGCTCGCCTCTCCTCGGAAGAGAAGATGACTCGCCGCGTCGTTCAGTTAACCAACGAGGTTCGGGCGCGGTATCATCTCGCCCCGCTCCATGTGCATTCTGCCCTTATGCACTCTGCCGCCTGGATGGCGCAGGATATGGCGCAGCACAACTATCTTCGCCATACTGACTGCAAAGGCCGTGAGATAGACCCGCGCCTGCCGGAGTTGGGATACGGGGATTATCGTGAGATCGGCGAGAATATCGCGGGCGGGCAGTTGACTGCAGACGAGGTTGTGGCGGACTGGCTTCGCAGCCCCGGTCATCGCGCCAATCTGCTCAACCCCGACTTCCGCGAAATCGGCGTGTCCCATGCCGTCGCCCCCCATACCCACTACAAGCACTATTGGGTGCAGGACTTCGGCAGCCGGAACGATGTCTATCCCGTTGTCATCAACAACGAAGCTCTCCTTACCACCGATGCTAATGTGCATCTCTACTTGCACGGCGCTGACTGGGCAGGCCAGATGCGTTTCAGCAACGATGGCAGCCACTGGTCGGAATGGGAGCCTTTTCAGTCTCAGCGGGACTGGACGCTGGAAACGGGATACGGCAAACGCACCATTTTCGTTGAACTGCGTGGCGGCGGCATGGTTCGCCGCAGCGCCGATACCATCGCTCTCCTCCCCCCGCGCCAGGATACCCTGATTGCCAGCGCTGTCACCCTTCGCCCTGCCCAATGACTGCTCGCGGAGTTCTGTCCGTAAATTTCCTTCTCTCTTTCGAGTGGTAAGAGAGAAGGTTTTTTGTTGCCGTCTGGAGATTTTTTGAGGCGTATCGGCGGAAAATAGCGGTAAGGATCAGACTGCCGACACAGGAATTCTCGCACAGAAGACGAACGGTATGAACAACCGAACGCGGAACACGTCTACAAGAGGTAATCTCAGAGAAACCGCAGTGAGAAGAAGTTATGGGAAGGACACAAACTCTATGAGGGAAACGATGCGTCATAGCAGTTATCTAAAGGTTACCATCCGCCGGGCCGTCGTATTGCTCTTATTGTGCGGGCTGGCGGCAGCAGCCCACGCACAGGAAGTCTACACCGCCCCGGATGAGAACTTCGGCTTCAAACTGCCCAAACGATGGGTGGTAAAAGCGGAAGGCGACAAGATTCACCTGACCTCCCCGGATGGCAACAAGTTTCTCGTCCAGCAAGATGTGCTGAAGACCCTTCCCTCGGGGCCACCCGCCTATGATAGCGGACTGAAGGACGAGGCGACCCGTCTGGCCGCGAAACTGCTTCCGAAGGCGGAGATGGTACGCGGACAGACGGCCCTGGTGGATCATGGCGCCGGAGCCGTCTTCCGTTTTCAGGACAAGACCAGAGGCGACGACTCGCCGGTGATCGCGGTCTGGGTGGCAATCATTGGCAGACACAGCATGGTCATTGTGCCGGAAAAAGCGGCGCAGTCGGGCGAGGCGATAGGCCTTTCAACGATTCTCCAGTCGGCTACCTTCGCCGATGCCCTGCCGAAGACGCCGCCCGTGCGTCCCGGCCCCAAGACTACACCGGGCGCGGGCGGCGCTGCCGCGTCTGTCGCGGCGATGAATGGGCCGCACACCGTCAGTTATCAGACACAGATCGCGCCCCTCCTGCGCCAGCGCTGCCAGCCCTGCCACAACAGCGGCAACGCGCTCGGCGGGCTGAATGTCGCCTCCTTCACGGAGTTTATGAAAGGCGGTGATCATGGGGCGGCGATACTGGCAGGCAAGCCGGATTCCAGCAAACTGCTGGACTACCTGACCGGCAAGCGAGACCGGATGCCGAAGGGTAGCGCCCCGCTCTCTGATACACAGATAGGGCTGTTCCGCACCTGGATACAGGAAGGGGCGACTGACGAGAGCGCGGCAGGCGCTCCCGGCGCGGCGATGGAGATGAACACGTCACCGACAGCGCCGGGCGGGAAGAGACTGCGGCCGGGAGCCGGGATCGGAATGCTCGCCGGGAAGAAACGCCCGAACCAGAACCCCGCCGCACAGGAGAGTGCGGGTTTGATGGAAGGCTACAACGGTCATCTGGTCGTGAGCGATCAGAGTTTCGCCCTGAATCTCTTTAAGGACGGCACGGCGACAGCGGACTGGACGTTCTCTTCCACCGTGAACTCCCATTTCACCGGAACTTACAAGGGCGATAATGGCATCTACTTCGTCAGCCTGACGCTAGCATCGGGCAGCAATCCCTACAACGCTAAAACCCTGGTACTTGATCTGCGTCCACGCGGCAATACGGAAGTCGGACGCTTCGGCCTCGACTCCACGGATGCTCGCCGAGACGTCGCGGAACTCTCCCTCTCCCGGTTCAATGTCAATCTGAGTCCGGGCAAAGCTGCTGGCAAAGGAATGAAGAAGCGCCCCGGTCCGAAACAGTAGGGGCAGTCAACACAATGAACAGGCCGGACGTCCAAAGACGTCCGGCCTGTTCGTTTTTGCGGAGAGAACCTCTCAGAACTGAGAGCCGATGGTCAAACTGTAGCCATCGAGTTCATTGGAAGAGCCGCCGATGAAGAAGTAGCGGAGGTCAATCGAGACCGGGTTTTTGCCATGAATAGGTGTATAACCCAGAATCAGGGAGAACACGGTTCCGTTGGATCCGCTTCCGTCAAGGCGTTTGTTGAAGGAGTAGCCGACACCCGCACCATAGCGAAGATTGGCTTTGTGGGCGATAAGGGAGATCTGCACCGGCACACTGTAGACACGATCAAATCCGTTGTAGCCGATACCGACCAGGACATCGTACTTGTCGCCCTTGAAGACGCGCCGCTCGACCAGGCCGCTGATACCGACTTCGCCCTGAGCGTTGCGGGTGGTCTTGCTGTTGTAGATATACATACCGATTCGCACAGACCAGTCGCGGGAAAGTTCGGGAATTGCCTCGCTCTGCGCGTGGGCAGTGCGGGGGGCCGTAGCCAGTCCAAGCAGAATCAGCAGGGCCATTCCCCAGAATGTTCCAATCCGTTTCACGTAAATGCCTCCTCGTTTGATAGGGAAAGAGCGGGACTCTGCGTCCAGACGTTTCCAGAGCCGCCTTCTCCCACGGCTCGCGTAGAAAAAGGTGTACCCCCGTAGGTTGCACGTCCATTCTGCAAATTCCTGCCTGTCTCCCTCGGAAACAAAAAAAATCAGCGGCCTGCCTGTCAGGAGTCCGCTATTGGGAGCAGCGCTTCGACCCGTGTCCCCTCGCCGGGAACGCTGAACAGGCTCAGATGACCGCCCAGCGCCTCAGCCCGCTGACGCATGGACTGGAGACCTATTCCTACGGATTGTGTTTCCACGTCAAACCCGCTGCCGTTGTCGGTGATTGTACATTTGAAAAGGCCGACTTCCGGCGACAATGTTGTCAGGTCTACCGTTATCTGTGTGGCGTTGGCGTGGCGGGCGATATTGGTCAGCGCTTCCTGCACGATGCGGGTCAGTCCGAAGACGGCTTCCGCAGAGAGCGTCCCAAGCGGTTCTACTGCGGTGAGTTTGGCGGGAATGCCAGTGCGCTCGGCGAACCGGCTGAGGTGGCGGCGCAGGGTATCGGCCAGAGATTCACCGGCACCCTGCGCGTCCCAGGGGGTCAGGTGAAAGGCGAGGTCGCGGCTTTCGTTCCAGGCGGAGCGCAGGGAGGCGATCTCTTCGCGCAGCAGGGCCTCGGACTCCTCCGGGGCGCGGTGCAGAAGGCGCTGACACAACTCCAGGCGCAGAATCACGCTGACGAGACTGTGGCCCAGCCCATCGTGAATCTCGCGGGCGATTCGGGCGCGTTCCTCCGTCGTCGCCATCTGTTCGTGCAGCACAGAGAACTGCCGATCCCGCTCCAGCGCGTTGAGGCTGATCCGTCTGCTGAGCGAACCGACCAGATGCAGAAAAAATAACCGGGAGCCAAGTACCCGCAGATAGGCGGACAGCGGCAGGGCGGGAGAGACGGCGGCCATCTGTGTCGGCAGAGTGGCGCAGAGATAGGCGAAGGAGAGACCGGCGGTAATGAGGCGTTTCTGGTGGGGAGTCGCGAACATCAGCTCGAAAATCATCACGACGAAGTAGACTAGCCAGAGGTCGCTGCCCAACCCGCCCGTCAGGTGAATGGCGAGGGAGACGAGCACAATATCGAGCGTGGTGAAGAGCCAGGCCGTCGCGTCGGAGAGGAACCCGCCGCGCCGCCAGGCCAGCAGGGTACGTGCGCCTCCATCCGCCAGCGCCAGGGTGAACAGCAGCCATACCTGCGCGATAGGCACACGAATCATGCCCTGCGCCCGCGCTATCGGGATGTAGACGAGCAGAAATCCGAGCGTCATCCACAGATACTTGTTGATCTGCCAGAGCGCTCGCAGCGCCGGATAGTGCGGCTGGATTTCGCGGCGGGCGAACGAGAGGGGAGAGGGCATGACGATCTAGGCCTCCACGCGCTCCCAGCATTTGGTCTGCATGGAGCGGTAGGCGGCATCCAAAACGCAGTTGACGACATAGCCATCCTCGAAGGTCTCACGCGGAGTCGTGCCGGTTGCGGCGCAGTGCAGGAAATGCTTCATCTCCTCGCGGTAGCCGTATATCCACGCCTCGTCTACCGGCGGGAAGAGCCAGCCTGTTTCGGTGTCGGCTTTTTCGACGACATAGCCTGCGCCGGGCCGTGAGAAGACCTTGACGGGCGTCTCGCGGGTGATGTCGGTGAAAATAGTGCCTTCCGTGCCATAGACTTCGTTTCGCAGGTCCAGTCCCCCCCGGGCGATCCAGCTCAGTTCGGAGATCGCCATCTGCCCGCCCTCAAACCGCATCATCATCGCGGCGTTGTCCTCCGCGTCTGTGCGGTCGTGGTGGAACAGCCGGTCGCCCCAGGCGATGACTTCGACGACCGGGTTGTCTTTGCCGACGAAGTAGCGGGCCGCTTCGATGGTATGGCAGCCCATATCGAGCAAAGCGCCGCCGCCGGACAGTTCGCGGTTCCAGAACCAGTCGCCGTGTGGGCCGGAGTGGGCCTCACGAGAGCGCACGGTCAGCACTTTGCCGATGCCGCCCCGCGCCACATACTCATGCGCCTTGATGACGGCAGGGCTGAATACCTCCGTCTCAGCGTAACCGTGCATGACGCCTGCGGCCCGTACCGCCTCCAGCATCTCCTTCGCCTCCTGACGGTTGCGGCCCAGGGGCTTGGTGCAGACGAGGTGTTTACCGGCCTGGGCGCAGCGGATCGCGAGGTCTTTGTGAACATAGTTGGGGACGCCCAGAATGATCAGATCGAGGTCGGGGCGGTCAATGACGGCCTCCATGTCCGTCGTGCTTTCCGGGATGCCCCAGGTCTGCGCGAACTTCTGCGCGTTCTCCGCGTTTGGGGATGCGACGACGCGCACCTCCCAGCCTGCCAGGTCACGCAGGCCCTGCATATAGAAAGTCGAAACAAACCCGCTTCCCAATAGCCCGATCCGAACGCTCATTGCTTTCTCCCTCTTGTGTCCGCCCCTCGGCCAGGACGACGGTGGTTGGCTTGCGCCAGAGTTACGCACAGGAGACGGTTTTCCCTGCAAAGCGTTTCCGCACGCGCGAAACGACTGTGTGCGCTCGTTTTTCGGAACAGGAACGTTGCCAATCTCGTCTGCCCTTTAGAACGGACTGTTTGCATATGCGCCACTTGATACGGTAAGCAATTTTCACATGGTGATGCTCTGCGGTCGGTTCCCTGTAATTCCATACATAGGCGTGAAGGAGTATATGAAGATGATTCGATTTAATAGTATGACGACGGTGCGGGGGTGGTCTCTGCTTTGTGCTACGGTGGGGCTTCTGGTTCCGGGAGCGGTGCGAGCGGACGAGACAGTGAAGACGGCGACGCTGACGCCACAGTTGGCCCAGCAGCTCGCGCAGTTGTCCGGGGTAACGCCTGCCACCATCTCTTACAAGCAGCTCCTGGCAATGAACGCGGGAGGACGGCAGAAGCCGGTAGAGATTGGAGGACGGAGCTACCCCTTCGCGATCCGACTTGGCGCGACGCTTTCGCCCAATGTTAAATTCATAGGCGGTGCCGACCTGACAATTCCCTCGCTTGGCCTGGGCGCGAACTGGGCCGGTCGCCTGGATGCAGAAGCGATTGTCTCTGCCAACATTGGCGGCAACTCGACACTCGTTCCCCTGACTTTTAACGAAGTCTACTTCGCACCCGTCAAGAGCGGCTCTGTCCGCTTCTACGGCGGCGCGGGTATCGGGCTTTTCATCGGCTCAGATACGAACTTTGGCGGCAAAGTGTTCGGTGGTGCGCGGTTTAGCCAGCAGATTAGCGGTGAAATCGGCGTCCTCTTCCCCGGACAGGGCGATGGTATTGTCACCGCACAGGTGCGCGTCTCGCTGTAAATAGAGACGGCTCTGAGAACTTCGACGCGCCGAGTGCATTCTGCATTCGGCGTGTCTTTGTGTGGCAGGCAGGAATAGGGAACGGCGGCACGGAAACTGAGGGCAAATCTGAGAGGAGATTGTCTTCGTTATGAGTTCCAATCCATCGCCCCAGCCGGTAAAAGTGGGTATTATCGGCTGCGGCAATATCAGCGGCATCTATTTTAAGGCCGGACAGACCTTTTCCATTCTGGACATCGCCGCCTGTGCCGATCTCGATGTCTCCCGCGCTCAGGCAAAGGCCGAGGAGCATGGTGTTCCGAAAGCCTGCACCCCGGATGAACTGCTCGCTGACCCCGAAATCCAGATCGTCATCAACCTCACCATCCCCAACGCGCACCACAGTGTCTGCAAAGCTGCGCTGCTGGCAGGCAAGCACGTCCATGTGGAAAAGCCGCTTTCGATCACCCGCGAACAGGGCCAGGAACTCCTCTCGATTGCCTCCGAAAAGGGGCTACGCTTGGGCGCCGCGCCGGACACGTTCCTCGGCGGCGGAATCCAGACCTGCCGCAAACTGATTGACGACGGCTGGATAGGCGAACCGATTGGCGCGACGGCTTTCATGCTCTGTCACGGTCACGAGTCCTGGCATCCCGATCCCGCCTTTTATTACAAGGTCGGCGGCGGCCCAATGTTCGACATGGGGCCTTACTACCTCACTTGTTTAGTGTCATTAATAGGGGCGATACGCCGAATCACCGGTTCCGCCCGCGCCACTTTCCCCGAACGCACCGTCACCAGTGCGCCCAAATACGGCGAAAAAATCACGGTAGATACGCCGACGCACATTGCGGGAATCATGGATTTTGAGAACGGAGCCATCGGCACGATCCTGACCAGTTTCGATGTCTGGTCTTCTCAACTGCCGAATATCGAAATCTACGGTACGGAAGGCTCTCTGCGCGTTCCCGACCCCAATGGTTTTGGCGGGCCGGTATTCCTGCGGAGGATGGGGGCGAAGGAGTGGACGGAGATGCCGCTGTCGCACGGCTTTGCGGACAACAGTCGGGGAATCGGGGTGGCGGATATGGCCTATGCGATTCAGTCCGGCAGGCCGCATCGGGCCAGCGGCGCACTCGGTTACCATGTGCTGGAAGCCATGCACGGTTTCCACGACGCCTCGGCGAGCGGTACGCATTACCAGATGACGAGCCATGTAGACCGTCCCGCACCCCTGCCGCTCGGCCTGCCCAAAGACGCCCTTGACGCCTGAGCGTTTGGAGGATACTCTGGGGTTGGGGTGAGAGCCAACCCCCAGGATAACCTCTCAGATTTCGACGAGGACGCTGTCGTCTTCGACTTTGCAGTCGTAGGTGCGGACGCCGACCCCGGAACCGTAGAGGCCTTCGCCGGTGCGGACGCTGAACTGCCAGGCGTGGTAGGGACACATCACGACATCGCCCTCCAGTTCGCCCTCGCCGAGCGGCCCGTCACGGTGGGGGCAACTGTTGTCTATGCAGAAGAACTCCCCGTTGACATTGAACAGAGCCAGGTCTTTGCCGCCTGCTTCCACGACCGTCCCGGTTCCGACGGCAACCTTATCCGTCTCAGTGACCTTTACAAACGCCATCAGATGCTTCTCTCCTCCGAGTTTCCAGCCCCGCTCTCGATGGGGCCGGGCCATTCGCTCATTCCGCCCAGCATATTGCAGACGTTCTGAAAGCCCGCCTGCCCTGCGAGAAATCGGGCGACGTTCAGGCTGCGGACGCCATGTTCGCACAGCACGATGATCTCACGCTGCGGGTCCAGTTCGGACAGACGGGCCGTCAGGGTGTGCATGGGCAGATGGGTCGCGCCGGGAATGTGATAGCTGTTCCATTCCGGCTGTGTCCGCACATCCAGCAACAGGAGGTCCGGGACGGCCTTGCGGCGATCCAGAACCTCCTGGGGTGTCATCATTTTCAGTTTCGCTTCCTGTGTCATCGTTCTCCTCACAGGAAGCATTTTACCCGAAATGTGCGCTGTTTAGTGGCGGCCTCTATTCAGGACATCGGCGGCGCTGGAGTGGCTGCCGAGGCTCTGAGCGCTGCGGCCTTTGCGAACGCTGTCCCCTGAACGGCGGGCAGACCGGTCGCTGCTGTATCCCTCATTCTGGTTATTGCAGTTGTCCTGATTGTCGTAGCGAGAACCGGAATTGTCGCGGTAGCGATCATTCGTGTTATAGCGAGAGTCGTTTGAATAACGGTCGTTATTGTATTGGTCGTTGTTATACCGAGAATCGCCCGTCGTGCGGTCGTTGTTGTTATAGCGCGAGTCGTTCGAGTAGCGATCACTATTGGAGCGCGAATCGTCGTACCCGTAGTACCGATCCCGGTTGTGACGATTCTTCACGTCTTTGTCATACTGGCTATAGGCATAGGCGGCTCCGGCAGCGGCGACGACACCGGGCAGTTTGTTTTTCTGCGTCAGCAGCAGGCCGACGGCGGCGGCTCCGATACCGATAGCAGTATTGCGCTTGCCCTCTTCGCTGGCGTGCGCGGCGACCGGCAGACAGAGCGGCCCGAAGCCGACAATAGCGGCGAGGGCGAGGGACATATATCGTGATGTGTATTTCATGGTTGGCTTTCTCCTGACGGAACCGATTGTCTTCTAACACTGAGTAGAGAACGAAGCCGCGTATCCAGTGTGACAGCCCTGTACAGAGCTTAAAAAAGACACAGATTCGGCAGTAAGTGTGCTACAATTTTCATATTCGTATCACACAGCGGGCCGGGCAAGCGCCGAATTCGTTCGGTGGAGCCTCCTGTTTTTGAAGAGAGTTCGATGCACATTCCCGATTCCGTTTTAAGCCCTATCACCTCCGCAGTCTGTGCCGTTGCTATGGTGCCGGTATGGACGGTGGCGGCGCGGCAGGTGCATCGGCGTCTCCAGACCCGGCAGGTTCCGCTGCTGGCGCTGGGAGCCTCGTTCTGTTTCACGATAATGATGTTCAATATCCCCGCGCTCGGCGGCACGACGGCACACCCGGTGGCAGGAACGCTGCTGGCGGTGCTGCTGGGGCCGTGGGCGGCGGTGATCGGTATCTCGGTGGCGCTGGCGATACAGGCGCTGTTCTTTGGGGATGGAGGGCTGCTGGCGTTCGGCGCGAACTCGTTTACAATGGCGTTCGTGCTGCCGTTCGTCGGTTACAGTGTCTATCGGCTGCTCTCCGCTCGCCTGCCCTCCTCCTCTTCCCTTCGCGCTCTGTGCGCCGGGGCGGGGGCGTATGTGGGGATTGTGACGGCGTCGCTGATGGTCGCGGTGCTGCTCGGCATACAGCCCGCGCTGTTCCACGAAGCGAACGGCCACGCACTCTATTTTCCTTTCGGCCTGAAGATCACGGTTCCTGCGATGCTCGGAATTCATCTGCTGGTCGCGGGGCCGGCTGAGGCGATTGTGACCGCGCTGGTGGTAAAGTATTTGCAGGCGGCGAAAATCGCGCTCTATTCGCAGAATGACGGGCCGACAGACAGCCGGGGAACGGTAGCGCCGGGCCGTCGGCGAGAGACGCTGTGGGTGGGAATGCTGGCGATGGTCGCGCTGACACCGCTGGGTCTGCTGGCGAAGGGCGATGCTTGGGGCGAATGGGACGCGGAGGGGATCAAAGCGCAGATCAAGCAGGTGGAAGGCAGGGCCTATCTGCCCAAGGGAGTGGCGCGAGCGGAGGCGCAGGGCTACAGGGGGGTCAGTGGGCTGACGGACTACGCGAGTGAAAAGGGCTGGAAGGGCTATCTTGGCGCGGCGCTGCTCGGAGTGGGGAGCGTGGCCGGACTGCTGTTTGTCACAGGGCGATTGCTGGCGCGGCGTGACCGGGAGGCTGTCCCTGCTGCTGTGGACAACGCAAACCCGCCATACAGCAGTCTGGCAAAGCCGCAGCCGACCGGCGAACTTCCCGCCTGGATGCTGCGGTCTGCGGACGTGGCGACGGTGCGGACGGATTCGGGGCGCCCGCCGAACCGGTATCTGGAACGGACAGTCGGCGAAATGGCGGCTGGCGCGGCAGTCGCTCTGAACGGGGAAGGCGCGTCACGCCGCCCCGGTTACTTACAGCGGCTTGATCCTCGCGCCAAAGTTCTGGGGCTGTTCGGGCTGATCGTGGTGACGGGATTCGTCCATGCGTTCGCAACGCTGCTCACGCTCTACTTGCTGACGATTGGACTGGCGCTGGCTTCACGCCTGCCGGTCGGGGCGCTGACGAAGCGGGTCTGGCTGTCGGTGCCGCTGGCGGTGGGAGCAATTAGTCTGCCTGCGGCCCTGAATGTGATGACGCCGGGGCGGGAACTCGTGACGCTCTGGAGCGGGCCACCGCATCTGGCGATCACCCTGCCGGGTCTTGTGGTGGCGGGTCTGCTGACACTGCGGGTCGGGGTCGCGGTTTCGCTGGCCGCGCTGCTGACGATGACGACCCCCTGGAACGAACTGTTGCGGGCATTGCGGTCGCTGTTTGTGCCGAAAGTATTTATCAGCGTGCTGGCGATGACCTATCGCTATCTGACGGTGCTGCTTCAGACGGCGGGAGAGATGTTCACGGCGCGGCGCAGCCGCACGGTCGGCAGGGCGACGAACGCGGAGGGACAGCGGTTTGTGGGCCGCAGCATCGGGACGCTTTTCGGCAAGACTCTGACGCTTTCGGAGGAGGTCCATTCCGCCATGATCGCACGGGGATTTAACGGGGAGATGCACACGCTGTCGCGCCTGCGCTGGCACGTCGCCGACACAGTCTGGACGCTGGCAGTGGGATTGACAGCGGCCCTGATGCTAGGAGCAGGCTGACCATGCCGGAAACGACGATTGTCCCGGCTTTGCGCCTGACCAATGTCGGGTATCGCTACGGGGGGAGTGTGGTCGCGCTGCGAAACGTCTCGCTGACGATTGGTCTGGGCGAGACGGTGGCGATTCTGGGAGCGAACGGCTGCGGCAAGAGTACGCTTATCAAGATGCTTGACGGGCTGATTCATCCGCAGGAGGGGCAGATCGAGGCGTTCGGGGAACCGCTGACGGAAGAGAGCCTGCGCGACGAGGCGTTCTCGTATCGGTTTCGGCGGCGGGTCGGTTTTATCTTCCAGAACTCGGACGCTCAACTTTTCTCCCCGACGGTGCGCGAGGAGATCGCCTTCGGGCCACTTCAGATGGGGCTGAGTATGGAGGAGACAGAGCAGCGGCTGCACGATGTGACTGCGCTGCTGGACATCGGGCGGCTGCTGGAACGCCCGCCATTTCAGCTTTCCGGCGGGGAGAAGAAGCGGGTCGCGATTGCCTGCTCCCTCGTCGTGAACCCGGATGTCCTGCTGCTGGACGAGCCGACCAACGGCCTTGACCCGCGCTCACAGTACGCACTGGTGGAACTGTTGGTGCGGCTGGGCGAGGTGGGCAAGACCATTATTACCGCTACGCACGACCTGAATATCGTCGCCCGTATCGCTGCCCGCGCCCTCGTCTTCAGCGAAGAGCATACTGTCGTTGCCGACGGTCCCGCTCAGGAAATCCTCGCGAACCTGCCTCTGCTCCTGCGCGTTAACCTCATCCACGAACACCTGCATCGGCACGGCGACCTGCTCCACGCCCACCCGCATCCCCCGACCGGCGAACACACCCACACTCACGAAGCCTGATTGCTTCTCTGCAAAGCGAATCAGGCGAATAGGCGAGCAGGCATTATACGCATCTCTTGAAACCGCAGCGAACGTGGTGTATACTACCGGGGAACATCCGTGAAGTTCACTACCCTGTCTCGGACGGTTGACGGAGACATTCGATGCCTGGTCATAAAGCCAAAACTTTACGTGAAGCCCTTCGCCTGTTGACTCCAAAGCCTCTGGAGTTGCCAGAGGAGCTTGCCGAATTGTAACTGCTCAGGGGTTAAGGTCGGGGATGAGGGGGTGTCCTGAGAAAACGTCGTGGAGGGCGGACAACACCTTCTGACCTTGCTTACGCAACGTCGAGATGTAGCCGCGAACGCGATTGAAGTCCTTCGCACCCTCCT
>JBBRLP010000139.1:0-13538 GCA_038231295.1 Chthonomonadales bacterium | reverse complement strand
CGGGTTGACACCCCTCGCGACGCGCCTGCGGCGGATCGTCCTTCGGCCGAAACCCACCGCGACACGATTGGTTGAGTCCGTTCTTTGTCCATCAACAGTCTTCTGGCATTGTGTCTTGTCCGACGGACACTCCGCCGCAGGCGCGGAGCGAGGGGTGTCAACCCTTTGCTCCCTTGTCGGAGGCTGGCTGTTCGCCTGCGTAAGGGGAGTTCATAAGTGGACTGACACTGCCACAAGCGAACAGCGGAGGACAGAAGGAACGCTGCCTGTGACGGTCACAACCCTCCCTCAAGAGAGTTTGATTTCGTGACCCGTTAGGCTCGCCTGAGCCACGTTGCTTTGTTGTCGAAGCCTCTTTGGATAGGGTAACATGAATAATAATCGGTGGATGGGTGGAGACTGCCGCTTTTTCGCAGGAATTCATTCCGGCGCAAACGAGAGCGGTGTCTGGTCGAGAACGACAGCATGGAAAAGGAGTGAAGAGGATGAAGCGGTCTCCCGGTTGGTGGGTTGTGGGTGGCGCGTGTCTGTTGGCAGCGTCTTCTCCGGGGGTTGGGCAGGCCGCTTCCGCGCCTCCTGCGGCCCAGAAGACGGAGGCTCCGCCGGATTTCATTAATCCCGACCGTCCGGGCATTGCGGACGGCAGCAGCGTGATTGGTCCGCACAGGTTTCAGATCGAGATAGGGGTGCAGCAGGAGTTCCGCAAAGAGGCCGGAGTCAGCGCCCGTACCACCTTTCTGCCCACGCTGCTGCGGTTCGGTATCAACTCGCGACTGGAAGCGCGTATCGAGGGGAACAATTTCACATTTCTCCACGCCTCCAATCCCCTGACAGGTGCGAGTGATACCGCCGGTCTGCCCCCGTTCTCCTTCGGCTTCAAGTACCATTTTCAGGATCAGCCTGCGCCGGGCAAGCATCCTTCCCTCGGCACGATATTTCGGCTCTTTCCTGCCTCCGGTTCCGGCGACCTCCGCACCCACCACACGGCGGGGGATCTGCGCCTGACAGCAGACTGGGCCTGGAATGACAAGTGGTCGCTGAACCCCAACCTCGGTCTGGGCATATACGAGGACGGGCAGGGCCGCTCCTTCGTGACGGGCCTCGGAGCAATCACGCTCAACTACAACCCGACGCCGCGCCTCAATCCTTTTGTGGACATGGGCCTCCAGGCTCCTGAAGAGCGCGACGGAAAATCGGCCCTGATATTCGATCTGGGAATCGCCTATTTCACCAGACGCAACGTTCAGCTCGACCTCAGCTACGGCACCGGAGCGCTCGGCCATATGCCGCCGCATCCCTTCTGGTCCGCAGGTGTCAGTGTCCGGTTCTGAGCCTTCCCGAAGCAGACCCGTCTGCAAAATAGAGATGAGGAGAGCCTATGATCGGAGCGAATGAGCAGTTTCAGGAGCGGCGCAGACTGATGACCGTGCGTCAGGATGTTGTCCGGCTGGCGGCCAGTATCCGCGCCAATCTCGCGCCGGAGAAGGCGGCCAAGCTCCGGGAAGTCCTCCAGGAAGTCCATCCCGCCGACATTGCGGACGCGATGCTGTTCCTCAGCGAGCGGGAGGACGAGCAGGTCTTCAAGGCGCTGGATACGGCGGAAGCCGCCGAAGTCCTGGACGAGGTAGACGCTGCGACCGAAGCGCGACTGGTGCGGATTACCGACCACGAACGTCTGGCCGACATCCTCGAAGAGCTTCCCTCCGATGAAGGGGCCGACGTGGTCGGCGGACTGTCCAGGGAGGCGGCGGAGCGCATCCTCACCCTGACGGACGTGGAGATCGCACGGGAGATTCGCGCCCTGCTCGCCTATCCGAAAGACACGGCGGGCGGTATCATGTCGCTTGGCTATGTGGACGTACTCGTGACGGCGACACAGGCCGAAGCCCTCACCCGGTTTCGAGAAAAGAAGGCGGCGGAGCATATCTTTTTTGTCTATGTGGTGGATGCTCACGGCAGTCTTTGCGGCGAGATAGACCTGCGAACCCTGCTCTCCGCGAGTCCGGAAACCCCGGTGCGCGACCTGATGACCGAGGAGATCGTCACCGTCGCTCCCAACTGCGATCAGGAGCAGGTCGCCAATATGTTCGCCCGTTATGACCTGACCGCGCTGCCGGTCGTCAGTCAGGGGGCAGAAGGCCGACTGCTCGGCGTGATTACCGCCGATGACATCATTGACGTTATCCAGGAAGAGGCGAACGAAGATGTCGCGCACATGTCGGGTTCGGATGCGCAGGAACTGGAGAGCAAATCTCCGGCGCAGGTCGCCAAACTGCGCCTGCCCTGGATCATGGCGACCCTTTTCATCGAACTGTTGGCCGGGTTCGTCATCCACTACTTCGACAAGACGCTGACGAAGTATATCCTGCTGGCCTCGTTCATGCCCATCATCTCCGCCATCAGCGGCAATACAGGTTTGCAGTCCGCCGCTATCATCATCCGGGGGCTTTCGAGCGGCCATGTGCAGTTGGCCCACTGGAAACACGCCGTCCTACGTCAAATGGCGACAACGGCGATACTGGCCGCCGCCTGCTCCTTCACGCTGGGAACCATTGGCGCGGTGTGGGATCATCACTGGGCGTTCGGGCTGACGGTCTTTCTGGGAATGTTCCTTGCGGTCAACATCGCCGGTATCGTGGGAACCGTTGTGCCGCTGCTCTCCAAGCGGGCCGGTTTCGATCCCGCCCTCACCGCCGGCCCTTTCGAGACCGCGTTTCAGGATGTCATCGGCATCAGTATCTTCCTGAGCCTGGCCTCCATTCTGCTGCACTGGCTGCGGTAGGGCAGCAGAACGGAGGCTCTGAAACCGCCGTCAGAGTGCGCCCGCTTTCGGAGCCGTCTCTTTACCAGGCGTCACTGCGCCGAGTTTGCTCGCCAGCCAGTCCACGGCCTGCGCTCGGATAGAGGCCGGGACATCGTGGGTTCCGGCGAACCAGACCACCTTCTTGGGAGGCTGTGCCGCGTTTTGAAGCAGGATGGCCGCAGGCGGGACAATGACAGGATCGGTCTTGCCGTTGAACAGGATGACAGGCCGCGTGATGAAGTGCGGCAGGTAGAGACTCGGTGAGACATCGTAGTCCTCTTCATGCTGCCGCGCCCGCGCCACTGCGATGAACGGGTCGCCGCCCACGCACAGCGCCAGCGCCTTGATGCGGCCGTCCACCGAGCCGAGAATGGAACTCATAATCGCTCCCATACTGTAGCCGATAGACCCGATGCGTTCCTTATCAATGTCCGGTCGGGCCGTCAGATAGTCGAGGGCGCGGCGATAGTTGCGATCCCCCTGATGAACGGCAACAGTATAGACCTGATCGTTCCAGTATTTCTTGTTAGGAGCCTGCTGTTTGCCGTGTTCGGGCGCATCGAGGGCAAGGATCGCCACTCCCTTGTCCACAAGCCGCTGCCCGTACAGCTTGATAGCGATCTCCTTGTTGTTGGTCAGGCCGTGCATGACCAGAGCGCAGGGGTAGACGCCCTCAGCCTTCGGGCGCATGAAGGTGCCATTGACCGGCTTACCGTTCGGCCCGGTGAACGATATGTTGATAACGACCGCTTTGTCGCTGTCCTGCGGCTCCTCTTTCACCTCGGGGGCCGCGCTGCCATCGTAGTCGTAGGCCGCCTTCAGCTTGGGCCAGAGCGGTGTCGCCATCACGCTTTTTACGGCCTTCTTTGTCGCGTGGGTGGCTGTCTTCACCGCGCTCCGGGTCTTTCGATAGACCGTGGCGCTCGTCTTCTGCGCCTTCTTCACAATACTCTGCTGCCCCTGAGAAGCCAGACTCATTGTCGAAAGGGCAGCGACAAAGAGCAGGGCATGAAATCGGTTTGTGTGCATCGTCAAACTCCTGTATGGGAGAGGTCACCGGTGACCTGTTCAGAAGCAGACGGCGGCAATGCAGGAAACTGTTCCCAATACCCGGAAAACACTGCACAAGCGCTTCCGTAACAAATGCCTTTCAAGCGGATATGCCCCTAAACAGAGTCTGCATTCGCGCAGGCTGGTAACTGGCCGAAGGCCCACGGGCGGGCACTGACTGCCGATAGGAAAAATGAAGTGTGAGGAGGAACGGAAGATGAAAAGCCCCATCAGACGATGCAGGTGGCTTGCGGCGACAATCCTGATTTTTGTAACACTCTCCATGCAGCCCACATGGGCGAAGTGGGTTGCCCCGACAGAGATGCCTGTGGCCCGCCTTTTGCAGAATGTGCGCGGCTATGTGAAGCAGCACCCGAAAGACGCTTCCGGTTACTACACTCTCGGACGCATCAACAGCGCCGCGTTTGCGTGGGATAAACCGACCGTTCCCGTCTATATCGCTGCGGCGATGCCTTCCCTCTCTGCCTCCCCGGCGCTGCCGACGGTGGTCACCCTGCCTTCCCAGACACCTCCGGCGCGAGACAGGGCGAAGCCGGTTTCGCCGCTCGCCCTCACCTATCTGTCGGATGCCCTCACCAACTACAAAAAAGCGTCCACTCTGAATGCCGCCGATGCGCTGATATGGCTGGGACTGGGCTTTCAATGCGAAGAGGCGCTGCCGTTTCCGCAGGCTGTCGCGAAGGCATCTACCGCCCTCGCACTCCCCGGCAAGCCTCCTGCCGAAAAACTTCGGCAGGAGGCTTTGCGCTGCTATCGCAAAGCCTACGAGCTGAGCGTGAAAACCGACGAGGGTCATGTAGCCGGTCTGGAGAACACAGTCAGCGCGGAGGCGGCGCAATACATTATCGGCCTTCAGAAGAACCGTTCTCTGTCTCCGATGGAACAGGCGGAAATCGTGAAACTGCAAGCGACCGTAAACGCTTTCAACAGCAGCCCGCGCTACATAACGCCGATCCTCATCTCGTTTCAGCGACAGGCACGGCTTACAGACCTGCTGGCGCCGGAGAAGTCTGTCCGGTTCGATCTGGCAGGCGACGGTTTGAACCGCCGCTGGCCCTGGGTGAAACCGACGACGGGAATTCTGGTCTGGAACCCGAAGCACACCGGTAAGATCACCTCTGGTTTGCAGCTTTTCGGCAGCGTGACCTGGTGGCTGTTCTGGAAAGATGGTTACGGCCCACTTGCTGCTCTGGACAACGACCACAACGGCTGGCTGGAAGGCGCGGAACTCAAGGGTATCGCCGTCTGGTTCGACCGTAACGGCGATGGCGTTTCGCAGCCCGGAGAGGTCGTTCCGCTGGCATCCCTCGGCATTCGGCGAATTGCGGTTCATGCGTCCGGCCTGAACAACGGTGTGCCTGCCAACGAACACGGCGTCGAACTCCGCGACGGCACCATCCTCCCCACCTTCGACTGGACGCCCTCCTCACTGCCCTAAAGAGCGGGTACAGACAATCTGAATTTTGCGCTGCCCGTCAATCCAGCCTCCGCCAGACCAATTTCCTGAGAGCGTGTTTAGCAAATCGGGATGCTTGTGAACCGGGGTTGAAACCCCCTTCTACGTTTACGAAGTCCACCTGCGTGGACTCCCAACGCAGAAGCCAGTCGCTCGTTGTATGTGGGGCAGCCCGCGAAGGCGGGCTTTGTAATCGTAGACCGGCACTTCAGTACCGTATGCCAGCGTATTTGCTAAACACGCTCTGAGCGGCGTACATGGAGGAACGCAAGACGCCGAAACCGTAAGGGCGTTTACTTTCGTATGGGAGGAGGGGTATACTAGCACGGCCCCATTTTTCACAAACGCGTAAAATTCCTTTCCAGACGGGCAGCCGCGACGAGACGGCCGCTGGAATAGAGGTGAGATAGCTCTTATGGTTGCACTACCCAATTTCCTCAGCAAACTGTTCGACTCCAATGCACGCGACATCGCGAAGTACCAGGTGGTCGCAGAAAAGATCAAGACATTCGAGGCGCAGTATGAAAAGCTGACGGAGGAACAGCTTCGCGAAAAGACACAGCAGCTAAAAGAGCGCGTCCAGAGCGAGTATAAGACCAAAAAAGCCGCTGTCGAAGCCTCCTGGGAGAGCCTGACCGACCAGAAACGCCGGGAAGAAGACCGCCGAGTCTTCGACCCGATTCTGGATGTCGTCCTGCCGGAAGCGTTCGCGCTGGTGCGGGAAGCCTCCAAGCGCACCATCGGCCTGCGCCACTACGATGTCCAGATGATCGGCGGTATTGCGCTGCACGACGGACGCATCGCGGAGATGCGAACCGGAGAGGGCAAGACCCTCGTCGCGACCCTGGCACTCTACCTGAACGCCCTGCTCGGCAAAGGCGCTCACCTTGTCACCGCCAACGACTACCTCTCCCGCCGTGACGCTGTCTGGAACGGCCCCATCTACCATCTGCTCGGCATGAGCGTCGGCATCATTCAGGGCCAGTCGCCGGAGACCGGCGACGAGGGCGGCTCCTACATCTACGACCCGACCTTTGAGGACGAAGAGGAGCGGTTCACCCACTCGCGGCCCTGTTCGCGGGCGGAAGCCTACGCCTGCGACATCACCTATGGCACCAACAACGAGTATGGCTTCGATTACCTGCGCGACAACATGGCCTTCTCGAAAGACGACCTCGTGCAGCGTGAACCGCACTACGCCATCGTGGACGAAGTGGACAGCATCCTGATTGACGAGGCGCGAACCCCGCTTATCATCTCCGGGGCCGTCGAGCAGTCCACCGAACGCTACGGCGTCCTGGACGCGATGGTCGTGAAGATGAAACGCGGCGTAGACGACCCCAAGAAGGACAAGGACAACCCGGACGCCGACAAACTTAATCCGAACATTCACTACGTCGTGGATGAGAAGGCCAAGACCGCGACGATCACCGATGCGGGCGTCACCTTCATGGAGAAGGCCCTCGGCGTGGACAACCTCGCCGACAACCACGAGGTGATGCACTACCTCACCGCCTCGATGAAGGCGCACGGCGTCTTCCGCAAAGACATTGATTACGTCGTCAAGGACAGCGGCGAAGGTCCCGAAATCATCATCGTGGATGAGAACACCGGCCGCCTCATGTTCGGACGGCGCTACTCCGACGGCCTGCATCAGGCCATTGAAGCGAAGGAACATGTCGAGGTCAAGAACGAGAGCCAGACCCTCGCGACCGTCACCTTCCAGAACTACTTCCGCCTCTACCCGAAACTGTCGGGTATGACCGGAACCGCCAAGACCGAAGAGGACGAGTTCCGCAAAATCTATGCGCTGGATGTCGTGCAGGTGCCGACCAACAAGCCCCCGCAGCGCCTGGATCATGCCGACGTTATCTACAAGAGCGAAGAGCATAAACTGCGCGGCATCGCCGCCGAAATTCTGCGTATCTACTCCAAACAGCAGCCGGTGCTGGTCGGAACGCGCTCCATTGAGATGAGTGAGCGCGTCAGCCGCCGCATGAGTCCGGCGCAGTTGACGCTGCTCTGCATGGTGGAACTGGCCCGCGCCCGGATGGAGACGACCAAAGCCATCCCGAACGACAAGAAGGCGCAGTACACCAATCTGCTCAATACGCCGTTCGACCCGCACACCGATAAGGACAACAAGCGCCGTCCGCCGCTCGCGCTGACGCAGTTGCGCCCGCTGCTGAAAGAACTCGGCCTGAGCGAAGACCCGCTTGTGCCGGAGAGCATGAACGAGATCGCGAAAATCTTCGAGGTCGCTGACGCGGGTCTGGAGCGGCTGGAAGAGGCGCTGACGCATGGTATCGAACACAGCGTTCTGAACGCCAAGTTCCACGAAAAAGAGGCCATCATCATCGCGGAGGCCGGACGCAAAGGCGCGGTCACCATCGCCACGAACATGGCCGGACGCGGCGTGGACATCCTGCTCGGCGGCAAGCATATCAATCAGGAACTCCCGCCCGTGGACGGCAGCCTGAAATCGCTCAAGGCGGCGGAAGTCGTCGCGGATCAGGCGGAGGGCGAAGAGTACGTGGACCCGGTTCTGGCCGAAGAGCAGGACTACCGCCGCTTTGGCAGCGCGAAGGTGCTGGACGCCGTCACGACGGGGGCGCTGACCGACGAGGAACACAAGAAGGCAGGCGACGAGGTTCGCAAACTCGGCGGGCTGTTCATCCTCGGTACGGAACGGCACGAAAGCCGCCGTATTGACAATCAGTTACGCGGACGCGCCGGACGGCAGGGCGATCCCGGTGAGAGCCGTTTCTTCGTCTCGCTGGAAGACGAACTGTGGCGACTGTTCGGGGACCGCGCCAACCATCCGCTGCTTCGCACTTGGGACGAGCATCTGGCGATGGACGCCAAACTGCTCTCCGGCATGATCCAGAACGCGCAGCGCAAGGTCGAGGCGTACTACTTCGAGTCGCGCAAACACGTTCTGAACTACGACGACGTCATGAACCGACAGCGCGAACTGATCTACCGCGAACGCCGCCGTATTCTGGAAGGCGTCAATCTGAAGGACACGATCCTGCACTACGTCCGCGAGAACATTCAGGCGGCGGTCGGGGTCTACACGCCGCAGGATCAGACGCAGGGTGACTGGGATCTGGACACGCTCTACAATGAACTCAACGACTTCTTCCTGCTCTACCCGGTCGTGACGGTGGAAGACCTCAAAGGCAAGAGCCGCGACGAGATGATCTCCTACCTGACCAACCATGTCGTGAACGTCTACGAATCGCGGGAGTCGGAGTTCAACGAGATGCAGGGCGAAGGCACGATGCGCGAACTGGAGCGCTGGATGGCCCTGCGGGCGATCAACTCGAAGTGGATGGAGCATCTTGCGAACATGGACTACCTACGTGAGGGTATCCACCTGCGCGGCTACGAGCAGAAAGACCCGCTGCTGATCTACCAGAAAGAGGCGTTCGACGAGTTCGAGAGGATGCAGCAGTCCATTCAGGACGACATCGTTCGCAACATTATGCGGGTTCAGATCGTCAACGAACCGCCGCCCGACGATTTCGGCGCAGGCGTTCCGCTCGGACAGGCTACCACGCCGCAGGTCGCTCCGGCGATTCCGCTGCCGCAGTCCCTGCCACGCTACAACACGATGCAGGACATCCCCGCGCCCGGCGGTCTCTCCACCAATCTGAGTGGAGGCAGTGAACTCGCAAACCGCCGCGACGATGGCGCTCCAGCCGACTGGAAAGGCGGACGCAACGATGTCTGCTGGTGTGGCAGCGGCCAGAAATACAAACGTTGCCACGGCAAATAGCCGCGTCACCTCTCTGCACCGGCCCTCTTCCAACTCCATCGAAGAGGGCCTTGCTTTTGGCCGTGTCGCCACACAGAATGGGTTCGCCCGACGGCTTGAATGGATAGAGATAGATGAGACACGACGTTACGCTGCGCGAACCGGACGCCACGATTATCGCCGACCCGCAGGACAGAATCGCTACCATCCTGCATCGTCTGGAGGATGTGTATGGCGTTCCGGAATGGATACCGCGTCTGAACCCGCTGGACGAACTCGTCGCCTGTATCCTCTCACAGAACACCTCTGACACCAACTCCTTCCGGGCCTTCGAGCGGCTTCAGCGCCGCTACCCGACCATGCGCGAGGTGATGAACGCGCCCCTGCCGGAACTGACAGAGACCATCCGCATCGGCGGGCTGGCGGACAGCAAGGCCCCGCGCATTCAGAACATTCTGCGCGACCTGGAGGCCGAGCGCGGCGAACTCTCCCTCGACTTCCTCGCCGACATGACTGACGCCGAAGCGCGGGAGTGGCTCCGCAGTCTGCCCGGCGTCGGGCCGAAGACAGCGGGTATCGTGCTCTGTTTCGCGATGGGCCGTCCCGTTCTCCCCGTAGATACGCACGTCTTTCGGGTCGCCTGGCGGCTCGGCCTTATCGAGCAGCGCATCGGAGAGTCCAGAGCGCACGACGCCCTGCAAGCGCAGATTCTCCCCGAACAGACCTTCCGTTTCCACATCGCCCTTATCACGCATGGCCGTCAGGTCTGCAAAGCCCGCACACCCCTCTGCCCTCTCTGTCCCCTCACCGATCTCTGCCCCACCTATCCTCTGCTCCATCCATAATCCGGGCGCAGGGAGGAAGAAGGCAGGGCGAAAAACAACCTACGCGCACAATTCTGCATGAGGGAGAGGAAGCCAACGATGCTTCTGACGGACATTATCGAGCGGGGCGAGAGGGAGTACCCGGAGCGTATCGCCCTGATTTTTCGGGATCAGCCGACTTCGTTCGGGGAGATGGCGGTGGCAGTACGGCGGCTGGCGGCAGGGTTTGCGGCGCTGGGGATACAGCCGGGAGAGCGGATAGGGATACTGTTGCCGAACTGTCCGCCGTTTGTCTATGCCTACTACGCGGCGGCGATGATCGGGGCGGTCGTGGTGCCGTCAAACCCGTTGCTCAAACCGGCGGAACTCGCTTATATCTGGAAAGACTGCGACCTGCGTTTGATTGTCACGGTGCCACAGTTGCTGCCGGTAGTGCAGGCGGCGCGGCAAAGCCTGCCCGGCCTGCGCCATATTGTCAGCATTCTGCCACGTGAACAGATGCCCGACCCGACCGCCGGAGAGGGCATCGAGGGATTTCTGACCCTGCCGGAACTGATGGGGCAGGGGGCGGGACGATTGGCGGCAGGGCAGGAGCTAGTCTCACCAGCCCGAAACACGCAAGACTGCGCCGTGATTATCTATACCTCGGGTACGACGGGCTACCCCAAAGGCGCGATGCTGTCGCACTTTAATTTGATGCGGAACGTCCAGCAGGTGCAGGCCGCGTTCCACTTCTTTCCCGACGACCGTTTCATCACCATTCTGCCGCTGTTCCACGCGTTCGCTGGAACCGTATGTATGCACACCGCGCTGGCAGTCGGGGCGGCGAGCGTACTGATGGAGAACTTCGCGCCTGCCCGTGCGCTGGAGACTCTGGAGAAGCATGGCGTCACGATCTTCTGCGGCGTCCCGGCGATCTTTCAGGGCATCTTGCAGTATTCGCCCGACCGCGACTACGATCTGGCGAAACTGCGGATACTCGTCAGCGGCGGAGCGCCGCTCCCTGCTGCGATCCTGCACGCGCTGGAAGACCGGTTCCACCTGCCGGTACTCGAAGGCGACGGCCCCACCGAATGCAGTCCGGCCACCTCCGTCAATCCGCTGGTGGGTGTCCGCAAAGTCGGCAGTGTCGGCCTGCCGCTGCCCGATGTCGAAGTCGCCATCTTCGATGACGACGACAGCCCGGTTCCCACCAACGCCCTCGGCGAGATTGTGGTGCGCGGCGACAACGTCATGCTCGGCTACCTGAACCAGCCGGAAGCGACCGCAGAGGCCATGCGCGGCGGCTGGTACCACACCGGTGACATCGGCAAGATTGACAGCGACGGCTATATCTACATCCTCGACCGCAAAAAGGACATGATTCTGGTCGGCGGACTGAACGTCTACCCACGTGAGATTGAGGAGGTGTTGTTTCACCATCCCGCCGTCGCCGATGCCGCCGTCATCGGTCTGCCCGATGCCATGCGCGGTGAAGAGGTCACCGCTGTCATCGTCCTGCGCCCCAACGTCACCGCCTCCGAGCGCGAACTGATTGCCTACTGCCGCGAACGCCTCGCCAACTACAAAGTCCCGCGCCGCATCCTCTACCGCGAGACCCTTCCACGTGGCGGCACCGGCAAGGTCGTCAAACGCCTCCTGAAAAAAGAGTTGGATATGCAGCCCCCCGCAGAAAGTTAACGCAAGTTTAACCTCGCCTTAACACCTTCTTAATGGACAGCCACTATACTATAGACCGTGCTCACTCTCCGAGCGACGATCACCCTTTTCTCGTTTTGTGCGTTCTCTGGAACGCGCACTGGCTGGACGCCCCAAACGTCCGGCCCCTTTTTTGACTCGCGGCCCGTTGACGCGCTCTCCGCTTGCCTGTATAATAGTCCCATGAAGTATCTGACGCAGTTGCTCGACAAAAAAGTGCTGTCCCCCAACGGCAGCTCGGTAGGGCGTATCATGGACGCGGTCGCCGTGCTGGGCGGCAGACTGCCCGCCGTCAACGCTGTGATTCTCAAGACCGAGAGCGGCGAACTCTGCGTTCCTTATGATCTGCTGGAGTTCGAGCCGGACCCCGAAGGCCCCACCGGGAGCGGGCATATCTACGGCGATGTGCGGCTCAAGCAGCCCCTCAGCTCCATTACGCCCTATCAGCCCAACGACGACGACCTGCGTCTGCGCCGGGATGTGCTGGACCGTCAGATTGTGGATGTGCAGGACTATCGCGTCGTGCGGGTGTCGGATGTGCGACTGGCGCAGTGCGGCGAACACTACTGCGTCGTCGGCGTAGATGCCAGCCTGCGGGCGACGCTGCGTCGCCTCGGCAGCATCAGCAAACCCATTGAGACCGCCGCCAAACTCCTCAAGCGGCCTCTCCGCTCCAACCTGATCGCCTGGGACGATGTGCAGACTCTCGAAGCGGGAACGGCCGGAGGGCGTATCCGCCTCAAAGTCTCCCACGATAAGATCGCCCGCTTGCATCCCGCCGACATTGCCGACATCGTGGAGCAGCTCAGCCCTCAGCAGGGCGCGGAAGTCATCGAATCGCTCGACACCGAGACGGCCGCGGATGCGATGGCCGAAGCGGAATCGGCCACACAGGTCTCCATTATGGGCGTCCTCGACGACGAGACGGCGACCGACATTCTGGAACAGATGCCGCCCGACGAGGCCGCCGATCTGCTGGATGACCTGCCCAATGCCCGCAGCGACGAACTTCTGGATCAGATGGAACCGGGGGAAGCCGAGGACGTGCGGGAACTCATGGCCTACGATGAGGATACGGCGGGCGGGCTAATGACCACCGAGTTCGTGGCTATCGAGGCTAATCTCACCTGTGAGGGAACCATCAATCGGCTGCGTGACCTTGCCCCGAAAGCGGAAACTATCTACTATGTCTATGTGGTGGATGAGGAGAGTCGGCTGGTGGGGGTGCTGAGTCTGCGTGATCTTGTCATTGCGCCGCCTGAGACACACGTTACCGATATCATGGTACAGAATGTCATCCATGTCTATGTGGAAGACCATGCCGATCAGGTCGCGCAGATCATCGGGCGGTATAATCTGCTCGCCGTCCCGGTGGTGAGCGAGGATGAGTGTCTGCTCGGAATCATCACCGTAGACGATACCATCGAACGGCTGCTGCCCCCCGAACGCCGTCGCCGTTTGCCTATGCCCGCAATCACCGATGGGGACGACGAATAGCCCCGAAGAAGGAGCGCCTTTTGAAATCGCGTTTACATACCCTGCTCTTCACGACAGGCGCACTGCTGCTGCCCCTCCTCGCCCGGGCGCAGGACCCGGACGAAAAGCCGCAGCCGATGACCACGCACGACAAGCAGATTCAGATGTGGGCCTGGATCATGCTCGCCGTCCTGATTGTCATTCCCATCGTCTGGTACCGGTTCCGCCGCTGGCAGATCACCCACGCCAACAACCCCACCGACGGTATGCGCGGCAATCAGGACTGACTGGAAAATAGCCCATTACGCTTTAGGAGTTACGCGGATGTTGCTCAGGGTCAACTGCTCTTGACAAAGCTTTGAGTGGTTGGCGATAATTTGGCATGGCAACTTTACCCAAAGTCGAAGACCTCGACTACATTCAATTTCTCGTGGCGGCCCAGACCGCCTT
>JBBRLP010000138.1:0-13715 GCA_038231295.1 Chthonomonadales bacterium | reverse complement strand
CTTGTCGGACCTGTTGTACAATCTCTTGGGAGTTGGTAGACATGGGCGTTTCCTGGTGGCTGAATGGGTGAGATCAAACAGATTACCAGAAAGCGTGCAAGGACGCCAACTCCTCTCAAATGAAACGGAACGCACCCATTCCATTCGGGATATTGCCGATCTCGTTCATGTCTATCCCACGCTTACGATGGCAAGTCAGCACGCCGCTCAGCGCTGGTATGAGCGCAAAGCACAGGAGCCGCTTTTGGAGAGTGCGCTGGAGACGTATGCCCGCACGATTCGCCCAAATCAGCGCGGGATAGCCCTGAGCCTGTTGGGAGCCGGACTGCTCGGTGTCGGGGTCGCCGCCTGCTGGTGGCAGCGCAAAAACCACAACTCCTGAAGCGGGAGGGATCGTTCGCGTGAACCTTTCCAGTCTTATAAATACGCGGTATAATGAAGATAAGTACAGTGCAATGAGGGAAGTTCTATGGCTTTGACGACCTCCGAAAAATCTCTGACTCCGGCCCGCCAGCGACGCCATGATGCCTTTGAGCGCAGTGTCGGTGTGATAAGGGCCTTTCGTGAGAAGGTGACGCCCGAGGAGATGGAGCGCGTCGCTGCCAGTCTTGAACGGGCCTTTGCGCCTCCCACGGCTCCCCCGAGAGATGAGGAGGCACTTGCGCTGTTGACAGGAGGGGAGGCCGCAACGCCTCTGGAAAAACTGGAACTGCGTACCGACAATCTCGCACGTTATTTTGCCTGGCGGCAGACTCTGCTGCAAGAGACTCTGTCTGCCCCGCAAGTGGCGCGACTGCTGGGAACAAGCCGTCAAAATCCGCATGATCGGGCCAGAGCGGGAACGCTGCTGGCAATACGGGATCGGGGCGGCTTGCGCTTTCCCCGATGGCAATTCGATCCGACCGGCCCCGATGGGGTTCTGACCGGATTGACAGAGGTACTTGCGGCACTCACAGTGTCTCCCTGGGAACAGGCGAGCTGGTTCGTGCGCTCGAACCCCTCCCTCTCCGGCAGGACTCCCGTCGAAGCCTTACGAGACGGCGAAACGAAGAGACTTCTCTCTCTGGCGCGAGGAGTAGGAGTGAGCTAATTGGTCAAAGTCGCTCCTCCGCCTCCCTCAAACCCTCCTGCTCCTCTGTTCCATATGTTGTCTGCCGGAACGCGCCTAATACGCCTCTACGATCCGTCCCGTTTTCAAGCGACCGCCCTGACCTGTCGGACATTTGGCCCCTTGCTTCGCTAAAATAGCAGCAGTGAACAACCTCGTTTTGCTTCCGTAACCTTCTCCGCCGCCACTTCGCCTAATTGCCGGAAATGCACAAGCAGCGTGAACCTTTCCAGCGTTGCCGGGAACTAACCCCGCGTGACCTGTTTGATTGGCCCCAATTCGGTTTCTGGAGAGTTCTTACAATGGCGTATTCCAATCTTCGAGCGTCTGCTTCTCGTCTGCGTTCCCTGCTGCCGCAGGGCGGGCGAATGTCGTTCGTGCTGTTTCTGGCGCTGGCGGTCGTCGGTATCGGGCTGGCGGTCAGGCCGACCCTGGCGCGGCAGAACCCGCAGGAACTGGTGCGGCAGGGCGACAAAAGCTGGAAGGAGCAGTCGTATGAACTCGCGCTGGAGGCGTACCAGAAAGCGCTGACCGCGGATCCGAAACTGCCGAACCGGGCCGAGATCGAGTACCGCATCATGGTCGGGCTGGGGCGGGCAAAGAAGTGGGATCGGGCGATAGAGGCGGCGGAGAACTACGTCGAAAAGTATCACGATACCCTCTGGGAAGCGCTGGGACAGGCCTGGCGCGGACGGCTCTACCGGATTGTAGACCATCATGGGTATAAAGTCGGGGAGAAGGTCTACCGGGGCAGCGACGTGCCGAAGTCGGAGGGCGGAGAGGCTCCCGAAGCGGTGGAACTGGAAGGCGAAGACTCGCAGGACGCTGAAGAGGCGATGGTGCGGGCGCAGGCGCTTTTTGCCCGGTTCCGCAATGTCCGCCTCGCGCCGCAGGAACGAGACGCGCTGACCACCGCCGAAATAGACCTCGATTTCGACCTCGCCGAGATAAACGCACGGCAGGATGATACCGGAAACTTCGACCCCGACAAGACCGACTGGACGATTGACCTCGCGCTGCCCTACGACCCACACTGGCCCTCCGCACGGCGCGTTCTGTACCTCTACGCGCAGATTCTGCATCTGGACAGCCTGCGGGCTAACAGCGATCACCATGCGACGGTGCTGGCGACCCTCGGCAAAGCGACGTACATCTTGCAACTGCGACAGCGGAACTCCAACTCTCAGCGGTTTCTGGGCTATCGGCGCATACACGGGCAGCGGGTTCCGCTCTATGTCCATACCCCGGTTCCCTATGAGGCGACCGACCCGATTGATCTGCTGCTGGACGTGCTGACCCGCTATCCCAACGACCCGGAAGCCGACCGTCTCGCCTACACGGTCGCGCTCTGGACGGAGCAGAAGAGCGATTTCCTCCATGCCGCCGACCGATATATCTCCTTCCTGCACACCTATCCTAAAAGCCGGTGGGTCAGCGACGCGAAACGCCAACTCGACAATCTGTCTCGCCTCGCCCTCAGCCTCAGCACGGAGAACGTGACACGGCCCGGTCAGCGGGCCATTGTGGAGGTGAACACCCGCAACGTCTCGCAGGTGCGCCTGACGGCCTATCGGGTGCATCTGGAAACCCTCTTCGGGCATACCGAGACGAAAGACGCCGATGGCGTCGTGCGCCGTCCCTCCTTCGATGACCTTGACCGTCACTTCCTGCCGGAGAGTGCGAACCCTGCCTTCCGCCGTGAAAAACTGGTGGAGTGGACCATTACCACCGGCAACGACGGCAAGTACAGTCCTGCCTATGACCGTGTAGACACTCCGCTGGATACGCCCGGAGCCTACATTATCGAGGCGAAAGCAGGCGAGAAGGACCAGCTTGGCGCGACGACCCTGGTGATTGTCAGCGACCTTGCGCTGGTGCAGAAGGTGGATAAGAGCGGCGTTCTCTCCTACGTCGCCGACTCAAGAACCGGGAAGCCTGTTCCCAATGTGAAACTGACTGTCTGGGAGCCAGTGCATCTGTATGAGTCGGAACCGGAGCGCGAGGCGACCTACGCGACCGCCAGCACAGACAGCCAGGGAACCAGTTTCGTGTCGCTGCCCATGCCGATCAACGATGGAGGCATGAATCAACTCCAGGTGCGCCACCGGGCACAGGTCTTCGCCTATGCGGGCAACAACCGCTATGCGGTCGCGGGAGTCACCGAGTTTGCCAGCAACGACCTGCCGGTAGCCGAACGGGCTTTCAAGGCATTCGTCTATACCGACCGCCCTCTCTATCGCCCGACGCAGGCCGTAAATCTGCGTGTGGTGATGACCGAGGGCAGGCCGGGCGCCTATCATCTTGCTATCGGTAAAGAGGCGCTGTTGAGCGTAACCGGGCCGCGTGGGGAACTGCTGCACAAGAACATCAAAATGGGGGAGCGCGGTTCGTTCAACGACAGTTTTACCCTGCCTGCCGGAGCCGATCTGGGGGACTGGAGTATCCGCGTGATGGCCCTGCCGGAGCGCAAACTGCCGACCGAACTTGTCTATGGCGCGGCGACCTTCCGCATTGAGGAGTACAAAAAGCCGGAATATGCGGTGACGGTGACGCCGGAGAAGGCGCAGGTGCGCGTCGGCGAGACGATGAAGGTGACGATTGCGGGCCGATACTTCTTCGGCGCTCCGGTGGCGAATGCGAAAGTTCATTATAAGGTCATGCGTGCGCCGTTTGTGCATCCCCTGCCGTTTCGCCCGCGTCTGGAATGGTTTGCCTACGAGAACCCGAACAACTACTACGGTAGGGGCCGCTTCGGGAACGATCCTAATATTGACTACGGGTACTGGGGCAATCCCGGAACCGTCTATCGGGAGGGCAATCTGACGACGGATGCGAAAGGCGAGGCGCATCTGACCTTTCCGACCAATCCGCCGAAGACCCCGAAAGGCTACCGCACCAATCCCGGCTTGCGGAACGACCAGGAGTTCACCATCAGCGCCGAAATGGTAGCCGATTCGCGTCGGCAGGTGACGGGTATCGGCACAGCGCGAGCAAGCGTCGCGCAGTTCCATGCTGCGCTCAAAGTGGATCGGCGTTTCCTGTTGGCGGGCGATACCCTTCAGATCGAGGCGCGAACGCAGGACGGCAGCGACGCGCCGTTCGGCACGACGGGCGAGATCAACATCTATCGGCAGATACCGGAAGTGCCGGAGCAGAAGGTGCGCGATCCCGAAACGGGCAAGTGGCAGATCGTCGTGAAGTACGAGCCGCCGCGTGAGGAACTTGCCGCGACGATGTGGCTGACGACCGACGCGAAAGACGGCAAAGGTTTCGCCTTCTGGCATCCCGATACGCCTGCGGACTACCGTATCGAGTACGTGGCGAAGGATGACCGCAAACAGGTGGTGACGGCGGGAGCGACCATACTCGTTTATGGCCCGAATTTCGACACCCGCCTCAAGAAAGACGACGGGCGGTTCGAGGTGACCCCGGAGTTTGCCGAGTATCGGGCGGGGGATACGGCGCGGGTTCTCGTCGTCGCGCCTGCTCCTGACACGACAATCCTCTTTACGGAAGCAGCGGTTGGCGGTATTGTCCACAGCCGCCCGATTTTCGTACCGGGACGCTCCACGATTGTCAACGTCACGATAGGGGACGAACACGTTCCGAACGCACGTTTCGCGGCGACTCTGATCACCAATGGTACGATGCAGGAACAGGTCGCGGATGTCGTCGTGCCTGCGGAGAACCGGGTACTTGCGCTCACGGTGACGCCGGACAAAGCGGAGTACAAGCCGGGCGAACACGCCACCTTCAAAATTCATGCCACCGGCGCGAACGGACGGCCCGTGCAGGGTGAGATCAGTCTGGGCGTCGTGGATGCGGCTCTCCTCGCCATGCAGTCCGACCTAACGCCGGACATTCGCAGCTACTTCTACGGCTATCGCATAGACTTTAACATACAACCCTCCTTCTCCACACAGGCCGGGGCCAGTACGCACCTTTTTGCGCCGCCACAGCCCGGCTTTGAAGCGCATGACCTGCGTTACCCGGAAGGCATGGGCTGGCTGCTCGACCACGAGAACAACGGCAACCGTCCTGAACTTCCCGGTTATGTCGCCTATATGCCACCTACCGAATTGGAAGAGGTGCTGAAGAACAGAAGAGTATTGGAGTCGGACATAGACGCCCTGTATGTCACGAACGGGGCGGTCGCCCCGGGAGGAATAGCGAGCGCGACAGGCAACCGGGACTACTCCGGCTCGGCGAAACCGACGCATTGGGCCGACGGCCACGGCAGGGCGGACAAGCAGATGAGTCTAGGAATGCTGCGTAAAGAACCGGCGGCTGATGAACCCGCCGCTTCGGTGCCGCCCGCAACGCCGTCGGAGGGGCCGTTGGTCGAAGCGACGGTACGCAGTAAGTTCGCGGATACCGCCTTCTGGATTCCGGCGGTGGTGACGGACGCACAGGGCAACGCGACGGTCTCCTTCGACTTCCCGGACAATATCACGCAGTGGAAAGCGGTGGCGCGTGGGGTTTCCGGCGATGTGCAGGTCGGATTCGCTGAGGCCGAGACGCTCACAAAGAAAAACCTGCTGGTGCGGCTTCAGGCTCCGCGCTTCTTCGTGGACAAAGATCAGGTGACGCTCTCCGCGAATGTCCACAACTATCTGAGCGCGGCGAAGAACGTCCGCGTGGAACTGGTGACGGACGGCGGGGTATTCACGCTGTCGGGCGGGAGTGCGGCGGTGCGGACCGTCAACGTGGCAAAGGACGGCGAAGTGCGGGTGGACTGGACGGTGGATGTCCACAAAGCCGGGCGGACGAAGATCAAGGTCGTCGCGCAGACAGATCAGGAGTCGGATGCGGCGGAGGTTTCGTTCCCGGTGCTGGTGCATGGTGTCGAGAAGTTCGTCGTGCAGAGCGGCGTCCTGCGGGATGGCGGCAGCGCGACTCTCACCTACGACCTGCCGGAGATGCGGCGACAGGGCGCGAGCTTGCTGGATGTGCAGTTGTCGCCCTCGCTGGCGGCGACGCTGCTGGACGCGCTTCCCTATCTGGAGGACTATCCCTACGGCTGTACGGAGCAGACACTCTCCCGCTTTGTGCCGACCGTGCTCGTGGCGAAGAGTCTGCGAGACAGTGGCATAGACCTCGCCGCGCTCGGCAAGCGGGCGCAGGAGCTGGAGCGGCAGCGGGCCGCGATTCCCCCGCAACAGGTCTACGCGGACAGCGGCTACACCTATCCGAAGGGCGCACCGGGCGTACTGGATGCGAAAGAATTGGCTTCGCGCCTCTACCTGAATGGCCGCTCCCACGCGCCCATTTTCAACGATGCCACCCTTCAGGCCATGACGGACGCGGGACTTCAGCGGCTCTACTCGACACAGCGCGACGACGGAAGCTGGGGCTGGTGGCCGGGCAGCGGGGTGGGCGATCCCTACCTGACGGCTTACGCGCTGGAAGGGCTGCTGCACGCACGGCAGGCGGATGTGGCGGTCAAGCCGGAGGTTCTCACGAAGGCATACGGCTACATCGCCAACCACCTGAACGCGACGGACGACCTCCATCTGCTGGCCTATTTCACCTATGTCCTCTCGCTGGATGGGCGGGACAATGGCAATGCCGAACTGAACAAGACCATTCAGGCGCTCTATACGCGGCGCGACCGGATGAATGCCTACGGGCAGGCGCTGCTCGCGTTGTCCCTCGCGCAGGTCAAAGAGACGGAGAAGGCGCAGGTCGTGCTGCGGAATCTGGTGACTCTGGCGAAACGCGATCCCGATCACGGCACCGCCCACTGGGAGGGCGATGCCGACCGCTACTACTGGCGCTGGTACAACGACAAGCAGGAGACAACCGCGATGGTTCTCCGGGCGCTGGTAGCGCTAGCCCCGGCCAACGGCCAACCTGCGGCAAAAGAGGGGCTGGACAGGGCGCAATTAGCGGCGGGAACGGTGCGCTGGCTGGTGGACAATCGGCGCGGCGGTCACTGGACTTCGACCCGGCAGACCGCCAACGTCGTGGAGGCGCTGCTGGAGTATGCGAAGGCGCAGAAAGAGTTCGCGCCGGACTACACGGTCGTTGTAGACCTCGACGGCAAGGTACAGAAGACCTACACCATCACCGCCGAGAACGCCCTGCTATTGGATAACCGTTTCCTGGTCGGCGACGAACTGCTCTCCTCCGGGGCGCAGCATCTGAATATCACCATGAAAGGACGCGGCACACTTTACTATAGCGGCTATCTGAAGTTCTTCGATCTATCCGAGCCGATCAAGGGGGTGGCGAATGCCATCGGCGTCGAGCGCAAATACTTCCGCCTTGTGCCGCACACGAAACGTCTGAAGAGCGGGGAGGTAGAGGAGACGACCGGCCGCCTGCCCCTGGCGGACGGCGCAACGCTGGCGAGCGGCGACATCATTGAGGTGGAACTGCACCTGAAGAGCGACAACGACTACGACTATGTCGTTTTCGAGGACATGAAACCGGCGGGGTGCGAGGCGGTGGGGACACGCAGCGGCACGGCCTACGGCGATGGTCTCTGCTCGAACTTCGAACTGCGGGATGAGAAGGTCGCGTTCTTCGTGGACACTCTGCCGCAGGGCGAACGGCGCATCACCTACAAATTGCGGGCGGAGATTCCCGGCAAGTTCCATGTCCTGCCGACAAACGCCTACGCGATGTACACCCCCGACATCCGCGCCCTCTCCGACGAGTTCCATGTCAACGTCTCGGAGGGACTCTCTGCCGCTTCCGTCTCTGCCGGGAAAAAAGGCAAGGCAGCGCGGCACTAAAAAACAGGGCTGGCGCGGTTTGTGTTCGGAGGAGAGTTTTCTCATCCTCTTCCGATACAACCACGTCAGCTCTGTTTTCTAGTGCATTCCATTGGGAATTGCGCGACGAAAGTAAGCGAGCAGAGAAACTCTCTGCCTCCTGGCCTGGGCGTGCAGCCTTCTGAATATTTTTTCACGCCGTTATAAGGCATGAGCGGCAGTGCCATCGGATCGGAACGCATAGTGCCGCATACGGATATGTATACCCGACGCTTCATTTCACAGGCATATTTTGGCAGAAGGAAAGGAAAATAACATAGAGGGAACAATCTGTCTGGCTTAAGCGTGGAATAAAGGGAATGGGCGTGTACGCGGGTTTCCTCGCTGCGCGACTGTTGTAGAAGGAACTAATTTCAAACAGGGCTATATTCAGTCAGGTTGGAATAGGCCATCTCTCCGCACAATCGTCGGTTGAGATCGGTCGCGCTGATAGCCTCGGAGGGTCATCGAAGTGCTTGTTTTAACTCGTAAACCTGACCAGAGTATTATGGTTGGTGATGAGATAGAGATCACGGTTCTGGAAGTGCGGGGCGAACAGGTACGCCTGGGTATACGCGCTCCTCGCACTGTTGCTGTGCATCGCAAAGAGGTATTCGAACAGATTCATCAGGGAGAACGAAGTGCGGAAGCCCTGACCGAATCTCAAGAGATACTAATAACAGGCGGCACGGCTCAGCCATAGACTCCGCCCGTGTCGGGCGAGACCTGGTACTTGTACAGGGTCTCGCCTTCCTTCTCCCTGAATAGTTCCCGTTACGACCTTTCTCCATACTCTCCTCTGTTAGACTTCGCTTTTTTCCTGCGAACCTGGTGTTTTACGCCTCGACACAAGAAGAATTCCACAAAAAGCATTTTTTTTGCCTCTCTGTCGCGGTGTTCGTCAGTTTGGCATGGAATGTGCAATTACGTAGTTGAGAGCAGGGAAATCCCGTAGACAGGGTAGAATATTCCCGTAGGTATCGTTCAATCGTAACTGGCTAACGCCCGTTCTCTTCCGTACTGCACCTATGTTCGTGCGGAAAACAAGTGAACAAATCGGTTTCTTTAGCGTCTTACTACAGGGTCCGTTGCTTCCGGGTAAATGGTACGACGCAGTCGTTGATCGCTCCGCGGTGAAGTGTACTCAAGCAGTACCGCGCAGATGCGATCTTCCCTCGCCCGTTTTGAGACTGGGAGTGGTAGAAACTGCGTATCCCCGTGTCAGCAGTGACAGGGAAGGAATAATAGACCGTAAATGAAAATACGTATTCTTCTGCCGCTTGTGATGCTGTTTGTCGCAGCCGGGTCGGCTTCAATATCCCAAACATTTACCGCGTATGATCTCCAGGTTGCAGATGCAGGCACCTCTTATGCAGGCAACCAAACTTGGAGCGGCGCTATAGGTATGGACTTTGATGTGAACAGCAACGGTATTGCGGTGACCAGTCTGGGTGTATTTGATAGTGGACGGGACGGTTTTCACCATGTAATGACCACCTATCTGTGGAACCGGGACACACAGGCACTCATAGCCTCGCAAACCTTCAGTCCTTCGGATGCAGGTACGCTGAATGGCTATCATAGGTTTAAGAGCATTGGTTCTCTGGTGCTTGCGGCCGGACACTACACCATCTCTTCCAGTGGGTTTGCCAGTGATGGCAGTGGGACAGACAATAACGGCAACGAACTGATTGGCGGCTTCGTCAGCGATAACTTCAACAGTGGGAGTGGAGCGATCTCGATGGTGGCTCCCGGGCGTTACAGTGCGGCTGGGCATCCTGCCGACTATCCTGGTGGTCAACTTGGCTCGGCTCTGTGGGTAAACGGTCCCAGTTTCCAGTTCAGTCTGGCGCCTGTGCCCGAACCAGGAATGTATGGACTGCTCCTCAGTGGCGGTACTATGGGGCTTGGTCTATTCGCTCGGCGCAGACGTCTGCGCCGCGTGGGATAAGATTTTTTTACAGCCTGTCGCTGCAATTGGCCGAGTTGGCACAAAATGTGCAGTGATAGACAATGATAGGTGCATTCAACAGAACTTTTTGAGGTATTCGTCAGGCAGGATTTAGTCGCTCTCGGGATGACAATTCCGCCTCTGCCTCTTAGTAATAGCTTTCCAGTCAAGGCTAATGGAGAAGGACAGAACACAATGAAAAAACTAACGCTGGTTGCCGGGGCTGTACTGGGTCTTTCGATGCTGGGTGTGGGGGCGCACGCTCAGAGCTTTATCGCTTATAATCTGGCTACTCCGGTCAATGGAAACGACAGCTATCCGTCTGCGCTTGGTCTGGATTTTCACGTGAATACGAATATCACCATCACTGACCTTGGCGTATTCGACGCGGCGACATCCGGTACGGGAGCCGCCCATCCTCTGGGTGGAACTCTGGTCGTATCTCTGTATAATACGGATACTCAGTCGGTGGTAGCAGGATTATCGGGTTTCACGTTCACCGCTGCCAGTCCCGGTACACTTATCGGTGGCAACCTGTTTAAGGCGGTTAACGGGGGTGCAGGTGTGGCGATTGGCCCGGGGAACTACACGATAGTTGCAAGTGGTTTCAGCGGCAAAGACCAGAACGGTAACTCCCTTCTTTCCGGTTTCACCGCGGATACTTATTATTCGGGAAATCTGATCACGATCAACACGACCCAGTTTCGCTACAACGCCGCTGGGAATCCAGGGGATAGCTTCCCGACAGGAACACTCTCCGGTCAGTTGAATGCCGGTACGATCCGCTTCAATGCGAACACTCCGGAACCCGGAGCGCTGGCGATGCTCGGTGGATTGTCTGTGACAGGGGCAGGAATGCTGCTTCGCCGCCGCCGCAAATAGGAGCGTACGCTGAGGGAACTGGTTTCGCTCTCGAACGTCCTGTGTTACTGTTGTATGTTTTCCCGCAGAGTCTGGGGAAGCAAATCTGCCACAGACAAGGCAAATTTAGCTCCTATTAAGATTGTTTCGGATAGTAGTTCCGTGACAAGTCTCCTTCTACTGATGTTATCAATGCGGCCATAAGAGCAGTCTGAAATCACTGTGATTAGACTGACCGCCTGGCAAGCGTTCTGCTTATATGTTGTTACTTCTGAAAGGAACGAAGAAACGATGAGATTTGGCAATTATACAGCTGGGTTGGTGCTGGCCCTGCTTCTGATCGGTAGTGGAGCCCAGGCTCAGGTGCCAGCTTATGATCTTCAGGCTGCTGGCTACACGGGCACTTTTAACTGGGCTGGTCAGTTGGGACTGGCCTTCGATGTCGTCTCTCCTGTTCAGGTGACGGCGCTTGGGGCTTTCGATTCAGGTCAAGATGGGTTTGCAGGCACTGTTACCGCCCGTCTTTGGCGGTCAAGCGACCAGTCTCTTCTTGCCATCCAAAATTTTACTGGCACGAGTACGGCAACGGCTGGTGTTTTCAATGGAGATCATCGCTTCCTCAACCTGGTTTCTCCCCTCACGCTCACTGCCGGGCGCTATATCGTGAGTGTGAGCAATTTCCTGGGGGCAGATAAAGCTGGTCTCGTTGGCAGCGGTGGATTTATCCACGATACGTTCAATACCGGGGGTGGCCTCCTCTCTATCGCGAGCGTCACGACCGGATATTACAGTGAGAGTGCGAATCCTACCCTCTATCCGGGTCAGACTTTCGGAAGTGACCCGCTGTGGGTGAACTCTGCGTCTTTCCTCTTCCAGGCTCCCGGTGGCCCGCCAGTGACTGTTACCCTGGAACCGGGTTCTGCGGCCCTCCTCTGCGGCCTACTGATGACCGGAGTTGGTTTTACCACACGGCGACGCCGGGCGCGTAAATAGTTCGTAGCGCGCTTCTATCATGTGCCAACCTAAAACGGCATTCTAATTCTACAGAAACAGACTACTAATGCGATTGACTACTTACTAAGTAGTCAATCGCATTACATTGAAGCGGGCTATATGCGCCCGCTAACTTAGCGGGCGCGGCACAGTGTTGCTACCGATTTATCATCTCAGTCGGCCCGTCGGTGCAGCCATTCGTATCTTCCAGACTCAATTTGACCGTCACGCTCTGATCGCGTACCAATGCGGTTATTACGCAGAGTGTTCTCCATTTCTTCCCATACCGACTTCTTAAACCCCTCGCACGTCCATCTTAATAGCCAGACACTGTCCCTTGAAGTCCTCAAGCGTATCCAGACGACGGATCGGCACCGTCTGATAGGGATTATCGTTGTGGTCAGGCGGGGCGAAGCGGCTGTTGGCGGAGAATATTTTGCCCCAGAGGTCGGTACAGGTAGTTTACTGCAACCTTTCCGAATCACAGCTATGATTCGGAAAGGCAAGCAAGCAGACGTGAAGGAACCATCCCGTACTATAGGGAAATCTAGTACAGGCAAGACGGCCCGAATATGTTCCAGTACATGCTCGGCTACAACATAGTCGAAGGCATTGTACTCAAAGGGATAGGGAAACACGTTGAAGTCGAACTGTCATTTTGTGGCACTGACATAGAGGTGGTTATCGTCTTCAAGAGCGATATCCAATTTTTTATAGCCGAAGCTGACGAGCATCCCATTCACTGCGGCGAAGTTGTCAGCGTATATCTCTATGAGCAAGACACAGCGATTGTTACACAGGGTGTTCTCCATCCCTTCCAATACCGACTTCTCAAACCCCTCCACGTCTAGCTTGATTGCCAGACACTGTCCCTTGAAGTCCTCAAGCGTATCCAGACGATGGATCGGCACCGTCTGATAGGGATTATCGTTGTGGTCTGGCGGGGCGAAGCGGCTGTTGGCGGAGAATATTTTGCCCCAGAGGTTATTATAGGCTTTACGCTCAAGGCGAAAACTGGCCGTACCATCGGTATTGGAAAGTCCGCAGTCGTAGACGGTGACACGATCCCTACAATCATTCAGAATCAGATTGGCCTGCAAAAACGTCCTGTTGCGGGGGTCCGGCTCGAAGGAGTAGATGTGTTCAAAGCGGGGTTCGCGAGCGCAGGCAAGCGTGTATACGCCGATATTTGCGCCGATATCAATTACCGAACGGCAGCCAATCCGCTCCGCCTGGTCGAGAAAGACTTTGATCTGCTCTGGCTCATAGGCTCCGTTAAGGTAGATATAGGCATCTATGAAGTTGTCCAGATCAAGTAAGTATCTAACCCCACTTTGGTCATGATCAAGTGTAAACCCATGCAACTGCCGCATAGCGTGAGCGAAGAGGCGGTTGCGCCCACGGGGCAAGGGATAGTGACGATATAGCTGACGAAGTGTGCGTACGAAAGCTCCAGGATTGCCGCTCTTATTCATCAGTCTGTGTTCTCCCGAACGAGGCAGTATTCATGCGAAGTGTACCTCAGTCGGGTGAAAAAATACAACGGGTCTCAGCGGCACGAAACCCCCGGATCCGCTCAACCGCCGTCTTTTTCACCGTGTTGGTAGGACGCTATCTTGCAAATTCTGCTTATTGCCTTTTAAAAACGGGCGTTCGAAAGCAATGTGGAACAGCCATGCTGCTGTCAGCAGCGCCGGTATACCGACGAGAAAAAGCAACGCAAATCGCGCTATCGGGGATAAACCGCACTGTCTCAATATCAAATGCAGCGCAGACAATAAGGGCGAATGCGTAAGATACAGGCTATAGGAGAATGCGCCGAGCGCTACTGCGACACGGCTTTCAACAAGCCGTCGCAATCGAAACGAAATATCGCCGGACCCCGTCATCGATCGCGTCAGCCCGACTAAGTAGAAGGCCTTAGTTCGTTCGTAGAAAGGCGTGGAGGGTTTTCACGCCATGTACCGTGTCCAATTTGATGAGACAGCACGCCAGGAATTGAACCGGCGCACACACCTGCCCGAAACCGCGCCCAACACCCGCG
>JBBRLP010000137.1:0-13851 GCA_038231295.1 Chthonomonadales bacterium | reverse complement strand
TTCTTTGTCACTTCTACCAGACGTTCGCGCAATTCTCCCAGGCGATTGACGCCTTTTTCGCTGACATCGGACAGTACCGACAGGAGTTAGCCACCCTGATGACGGAAAACTTTGAACTTATCACCTGCCGTTAGTATACAAAGACTTCTTAAGGAGTGATGACGAACTGTGTCCAATACGCCTGACCCCTCGACCCCGCGTAAACGCCTGCTTAGCGGAATGCAGCCCACCGGTACGGGCGCACTGCATCTCGGCAATCTGGAAGGGGCCTTGCGGAGCTGGGTACGCCTTCAGGACGAGTATGAGATGTTCTGCTTCATCGCGGACTGGCACTCGCTGACCACCCGCTACGAAGAGACCGAAAAGATCGCGCCCGCCTGCCGTGAAGTCGCCGCCGACTATATCGCGGCGGGCCTCGATCCCGCGAAATGCGCCATCTTCATTCAGAGCCACGTCAAGGAACACGCCGAACTGCATCTGCTGCTCTCGATGATTACGCCCGTCGGCTGGCTGGAGCGCGTCCCGACGTATAAAGAGAAACGCGAACTGATTCAGGAGCGGGGCGGCGGCGACGAATCGCTCTCCTATGGTCTGCTCGGCTATCCTTGCCTCCAGACCGCCGACATTCTGGTCTATCGCGCCCATGCCGTCCCGGTCGGCAAAGATCAGGCGGCGCATCTGGAGATCAGCCGCGAAATCGCCCGGCGCTTTAATCGGCACTATGGCAGTGTCTTTCCCGAACCGCAGACCGTCCTGATGGAGGGAGCCGCTGTCGTGCCGGGTCTGGACGGGCGCAAGATGAGCAAGTCGTATGGCAACGGCATCTTCATCGCGGACGGGCCGGACACGATTGCCGAGAAGGTGAAGAACGCCTTCACGACCCCGACTAAAATCCGCAAGACCGACCCCGGCATTCCCGAAAACTGCGTGGTCTGCCAGTTGCGCCGCCTCTACGACCCAGACGGGTATCAGACCTCCTGGAACGAGGACATCGCAGGCGAGCGCGGCTGTATGCAGAACAAAAAAGAGCTGACTGAAGTCCTGAACAGTGTGCTGGAACCGATGCGGCGGCGGCGGACAGAACTGCTCGCCGACCCCGCCGAACTGGAACGCATTTTGCAGGACGGCGCCGAACGCGCCCGCGCCGTCGCTGCCGAAACCCTCCGCCTCGTCCGTGAGGCGATGCACCTGCGCTGAGAGTTCCTTCCTGCCGGGGAGGGGAGTGGGAACCGTGGAAGAGGCCCGACGTCCGCAGACAGCGAAACGCAGCCAGCAGCGGCGCATGGTGCGCGGCGGGGCTGTCGTGCTTGTGGCGGGAACGCTGATTGGTGGGCTGGCGGCGGCGGTTCAGCAGAGTCGTGTGCAGCATCAGCGGCAGACCGACCCGGAGGTTGCGACCGTCTGGCTGATCGGGACGACCTTTGGCCCCAATCATACCCTTGTGCGGGGGTCGGAAGTGCAGCGCTGGGCCAATATGCACGGCATTCATGCGCTTGGGGACTACACCGTTCTGTCCAGCAGTTTCAACGGCGATTCGGGCGGCGTTGAGTTCTGGTTCGACTACGACAGCCATACCTCCGTCAAAGAACTGGAGTGTCACCGCGTCGGGCCGACCGCCTTCACGGACGATCTCGGGCAGGTTTATCACGGCTTTCTCGATTTTCAGGGCAAGGCCGTCGGCGTCTATCTGCCCGGCTACGACCCTTCCGCGCATCGTCTCGCCTGCACAGTGCGCTGGATGCCGCGCCGTCCCGCCGCGCCTTTCCCCGTCTCCCACCCGATGACCTTCACCGTGCCGCTTCCCGCTGCAAAACGCCTGCTGCCTCCCGCCGCCTCTCTGCCCGCCGGCCCGCTCACGGTGACGCAAAACAGCGTCACCGTCACCGTCAGCGCAGTGCATCTCAGCCCGCCGCGCCTGCGGAACCTGTATGAGGGACAGCGCGACCTGACCTTCCATCTGGAGATTCGCGGCGGGCAGATCGCCGACGACAATGTAGAGATGCCGACATCCTCTCTGAATTCCGCCGAGACCCTTGCCATCCAGCGTCAGATACAGCGTGTTCAGGGTCAGGTCTTCCGTATTACAGCCGGTCCAGGCGGCGGGACAGTTCGCTTTCATACGCCTTCCGCGATCCCCGGCGACGGTTTCACGATCACGGATCCTTACGGGACTGCGCTGCTGCACAGCACGGGCTTCGTGACGATGCCTTCCCTGGCTCACACCGGCTCAAAAGGCAAGTCTGCGGACTGGATCGCTCCTGTGAACGGGGCCGGGCGCGGTACGGACTGTGTGAATCTGCACTTCCATGTCACTCCGCTCTCTCCGACCCCAAAAACCTTTCCGCTTGCCCCGCTTACCTTCAATCTTCTCGTTCCCGTCACCCAGGATCGCACTCCTGTCGCTTCCCTGCCTGAGGGGAAAATACCGCCCCCCACCCCCAATTCTGGGGGAGCAGGCATTTTCATGCGATAGGGTGCCCAAAGAACATCGAAGGCTGAGAAGGCTCCGCATTGATTCATGGCCCGTCCGCCGTTCCCAGACGACTGCGTGCAATGGGCAATAGTGTGGGCGTGAAAAACATCATAGCGAAACAGCGGGCTAACAGGGTAAAATCTGAGTAGAGAAGGGAAGAGACCGATTGCTGCCGAATTGATAGGGATAAGAACGTGTCTCTGCTTGCAAAGGCAGGGCGTACAGCGTTCGCAGTCCGGCAAGTGTCGGCTCAGACCTCACGTTACCTGGAGGATTGTGTTGGATAATGTAAAGCAACAATCGGAAAGTGAGTTTTATGCCAGAGACCCTGGGGCTGGCTATGTCCTGCCGGTTCCAGCGGGTGGTCAGGCCGTACTGGAGTTCAGTTTTAAAAATGAAGGCACAGATATTGCCAGTTTTTACCTGGATGTACACGGCCTGCCGGGACAGAGTTGGTATTTTGGGGTTGGGCCGATGTTCGAGGCCTGGGCCGCTGTCGGCGCGGGCGGTACCCTGCGCCTTACCCTGACGCCACCTGCCAATGCGGCAGCGGGCAACTACAATTTTCAGGTCGAAGTGCTTTCCAACGGCCTCGGGGTCGGGTGGGGCAGCATTCCGTTGATTTTGCGCGTGGACGCCCGGCGTGATGCCGCAGAGCCTTCCGCTGCCTCGCCCTCTATCAAACGCGGACGCAACAAGGAGATAGCGCCCTTCAATCCACTGGAGCCTCAGGCGGACGTTCCCATGCCCGTTCCTCCGTCTGCGCCCTCCGTTCCGCTGCAAACAGCCCGGACGGACGCAGGGAGTGCGGCCCCTTCTGCACCTCTTGAGCCAGCGCCTGCTGTCAAAGAAGCCGTGAAGCCGCCTGTCGAGCCTCCCCCTGTCGCCGCTAAACCTGTGGAGTCCCGTCCTAAACCCGAAGCAGCGCCCCTCCCGGTCGAAAAGCCCGCCCCGGTTCTTGCTGTGGAGGCGTCTCCACCGATTGTTCCGCCTGTGTCCATTCCTGCCAGGACGACCGCCGCAGAGCCGCCCTCTGTTGCCTCCACGCCGTCCTCCAGGGAAGGGTCTACGTTCTATACGCCGCCTGCTGCCGCGCCTTCGACAGTGGAAATACCGATAGAGACGGCAGCGCCTCCTTCGCCTTCCGAATCGGCTGCTTCTGCACGTCTCAGAGCGCCGGAGTCGTTCTTCACCGTCCCGGAAGTGCCTGCGCTGAAACTGCCTGTCGAGCCGCCCGCGACTATCCCGGAATCCGCTCCTCCGGTTTCTGGACGCGCTCCGTCGCCCGTGCCGTTTGGGGTTCGTAAGCCCCCGCTTGCGAGTGTGGTTCAGGAAGCGCCTGTCTTTACGTCGTTCGAGGAGGCTCCGTCCGCCCCCGCTCCGCCTCCTCCATCTGCCCCCGCCGATGTGACCCCGGAAGGCTTTTTCGATCCCACACGTAAATATACCGCTCCGTCTGTCGAGACGCCCGCGCCGCCTCCGCCTGCGGAGACTGCCGTGATCGCCCAGCCTGTTCGAGAGCCGTCTGCGCCCCCGCCGCCTGTAGAACCGCCTGTGTCCGTCCACCCTGCCGCGCCCCCGTCTGCGGCCATGCCGAAAGCTTCTCTGCCGCCCTTCGACCCGGATGGCCCGACGATCTGGGTAGACGGCCCGACCACACCTTCTGCCGTGCCGCCCGTCTATAATGTTGTGGACGATGACGATAAGACGATCTTTAAGGGGCCTCAGTCCGTTGCGGACGCCTCGTCACAGCCAATTCAAGTACCTGCGCCGCAGGTGGCTCCCGCAACAGTCGCTCCCGTCCGTCCGTCTACAAAGAAGCCTCCCCTCGCCATGATCGGCGGAATAGCCGCGCTAGCTATTGTCCTTGTTGGCGGAGCTATTGCGTTCAAATCCTTCTCCGGCGGGGGAGGAGGCAAGAGAGAGCCAGCATCGAATGGGGGAAGCAACGGTCCGCCTCCCAGCGGGGGAGACCCCAAGAAGTCGAAACCGCCCATCACTGATCCCGAGCCGACAGTGAAACTGAATCCGGCGATTACGGATGTTCCTGCGAAAGCGAAGGTCGGGGAAACTCTGGTAATTACCGGAAACGATCTGGGACCTTCGGGAGAGGCACAGTTCGGTTCGCACACGCTGACCATAAAAGAGTGGACAGCGACGAAAGTCGTCGTGGCCGCGCCATCTGAGGCCGGAAAAGGAACTCTCTCGCTGAAATTGGCAGACGGGAAGAAATTGACCGCCGATAGTCCCACGCAGATTGTGAAGAAGACTACCGGAGGCACTCCGCCGCCGAAGACGGATCAGGCCGAAGTGGCGAAGAAGCTGTTTCAGTCCTTCTGTCGGTCGTTCCCCGGCGGCAGGCCCTCCGAATCTCGTCTGAATGAAATCAAGGCGAAGGGCCGGGACGAGAACAGTCCGGTCGGATACGCGATTGAAGGTTATATAGATGCCCGCAACAACGATACCAGTCAGGTGATGATGGGTAACTTGCGGCGGGCCAGACAGAGCGGAAATCCGCAGGCCGAGGCGATTGCGACGCTGGGAACTGCCGTCTACACCTATTGGCGGGCCAAAGAGGATGCGGGACAGGTGTCGAAAGCGGAAGGCGCCCTGGACAATGCCGCAGGCGCGTTCTCCGGCGCGAGCGGTGTGCAGCAGTACATCGGCAGCCTGAAAGCGGACCTGAAAAAGTCACCGGATAACAAGACCTCCGCAGGAACGCACACGCCGAACGATTAGCGCTGGCTAGAAAATGCCTGCTCCCCAATTCGCCCCCGACCCCTAATTCTGGGGGAGAAGGCAAATAGCCGCCCCCTGCCCCCAATTCTGGGGGAGTAAGCGTTTTCATGCGATAGCGTGCGCCTCGCGCACGGATGGCTGACTGCTAACCGCGCAAAAGGGCGAGCCGCTGCCAGTAGTCGGGGAAGGTCTTGGTGACGCAGGCGGGGTCTCGGATAACGAGACCTGGAACCCGCAGGCCGACCAGGGCGAAACTCATGGCGACGCGGTGGTCGCGGTAGGTTTCGATGAGGGCAGGGCGAAGCACAGAGGACGGGTAGATCGTGAAACCGTCGGGCCGCTCCTCTACCGAAACGCCGAGCCGTGTCAGCTCCGTGCAGGCGGCGGTGATGCGGTCACACTCCTGAAGACGGGAGTGGGCGATATTGCGAACAATGGTCGGGGAGTTGGCGAAAGGCGCGATGGCGGCGAGAGTCAGGCTAGTGTCGGAGATTGCGCTCATGTCGCGTTCGATGCCGCGCAGTTCGCCCGGCGGCGGCCCCTGAACGGTCAGCCCTGCTGAGTCGGACGTGACGGTGCAGCCCATCTCTGCCAAAACCTCGAATGCGAACCGCACGTCCCCCTGCATGGCGGTCTCTGTCAGCCCCGGAACCGTAACGCGCCCGCCGGTGATCGCCGCCGCCGCGAAAAAGTAAGAGGCTCCCGACGCATCCGGCTCGATGCGATACGCCTCCTGCGGCTGATAGCGTTGCCCCGCCGCAATATGGTAGACGACGGGCGCAGGACGGCCCGCCCGCGCCTCTCCCCCCGACCGCAGACTCGCCTGCACCCCCCACTGCGCCATCATCTGCCGGGTTATGTCCACATAGGCAGGGCGCAGCGCTCCGACGATCTCTAACGTGACGTCGCGCTGTGCGTAGGGTGCGACCATCAGGAGAGCCGTCAGAAACTGACTGCTGGCCTCCGCGCCTACCCGCGCCGTCCCGCCGCGCAGTCCCCCCTCTCCCTCAATCAGCAGCGGCGGGCAGCCTGTCCCTCGCTCCGACCGCGCCGAAACGCCGAGATCGGCCAGCGCGTCGAGCAGGTCTTGCTGTGGGCGCTCGCGCATCCTCTCCACCCCGTCCAGCCGATAGCGGCCTGTGCCGAGCGCGGTCAGCGCGGTCAGAAACCGCACCGCGGTTCCCGAATTGGCGACGTAGAGGTCTGCGGCGTCTGCCGGAATGCGTCCTCCCTGCCCCTCGATTAAAAATGTTTCGGCGTCCGCCTGCGCGGTGACTGGGATGCCGAGTCGCCGCAGCGATTCCGCCATGACGTCGGTATCTTCCGAGAAGAGTGCGCCTTGCAGCGTCGAAGTCCCGGAGGCAAGCGCGGCCAGGATCAGGGCGCGGTTGGTGAGGCTTTTCGAGCCGGGAATCGGCACGGTGACGTTCGGCGCGTGGGTAAGCGGTTCGATGGGCAGGCTATCGGGGTAAGTGAGTGGATGGATCACGGTCGGTTCGCTTCGCTCCTTTGCAGGCGTTCCAGGTCGGGCGGGGTATTTAGGTTGGTGAAGGTAAGCAGGTCGGGGTCGAGGCGGCGCAGCTCGGCTTCGGGGATGCGGCGAGTGCGTATCTGCGTGAGGGCGAGATGGACGGCGCGGCGTCCGCTCTCCAGAAAACGGCGCAGAGGCTCAGCGGCGGTATCGCAGTAGACGGCGCATAGGGGTTCCGGCCTGCCCCCGACTTCCGGCACGACGGCGTCCCATTCCGAGCTTGCGGCATCGAGCAATAGTTGCAGCAGGGCGGGCTGAAGCGTCGGCATATCGCAGGCAACGACGAGATGGCTTCCCGCGCCGAGTTCGCGCAGGCCGGTGAGAATGCCCCCAAGCGGCCCGGTCTGCGGGTAGTCGTCCCCGACAACGCGAGCGGCGGACAGAGCGTACCGATCCGCCCTGTCCGCCACAACAATCACTTCCCGCACCAGTGGCTCCAGCATCGCCACAACGGTTTCTAGCAGCGTCCTGCCGCAGACGCGCAGCAGGGCCTTGTCCTGCCCCATCCGCTCGCTGCGCCCGCCCGCCAGCACGATTGCTCCGCCCGTCGTCATCGTCGCCTGCCCCCGTCTTGCTGCTCCATTATAGCACGACCGGGCAGACGAAGTCGCTTCCAGGATAGGGAGACAACAGGCTATTTGCCGCGATGCGACTCTTCGGGCGTGATGACGCAGCGTCGCTATTCGCCATGCCGCAGGCGAGGATGGCATCCCCTTCGTAGGAGGCAACGCTCCCAAATTTCTTCACTCAGGGCTGGAGGGTTTTCCCCGGCCCCTGCGTGGAGAGAGTGTAGTGGTCGCCGTCTCGCTGATAGAGGATTTCGCTGCCGGTGAGAGGGTCTTTGACCAGTTTTGGAGCGCGGAGGTCGGTGAGAGCGTTGGGCAGCGTATCGTGCTGCCAGCGGTAACGACAGATCAGCGCGTGGACTTCGAGCATCCGCAACTGTGTCCGGTCACGCTCATACTTGTCCATGATCTGTAGTGGGTCCACTGTCAGCAGGCGAAACAGGGCAGCGTCGGGAGAGGTCGCGTTGTCACGCGGGAACGGCTTCCGCTGAGTATACGGCAGGCTTAGATTGAGAATCGTCACGTCATACAGCGCATTGACACGCTCCTGCGCTCCTTCGAGAATGGGGTTCAGGTCGGAGGGATGATTCGTGAGGTGCGACTGCAATGCCTCTATATCTTTGGCCTCCGAAGAGGGGCCGTTGGCTCCGTTGAGCTTAAGAAGGGCCAGGAGTGCGTTCGGGTTGGAACGACGCGCCTCTATTATTTTCAGCATAGTCGCCTTTTCCAGCGCCATCAGGTGGATTGCGGGGCTTTCGGCATTGAGGAAATCTTCGACAATGCGGCAGACCTGATCGCACTGGGACACGGAAAGCTGATCGAGATGCTGCGTGAACTCTTTGAGCGTGATGGCATCCATCGCCACCCCCACCAGTCCGCTGATAAGCGTATCCGTCTGGATGCGATACCCGAACGCCAGGCCGACACGCATATCCTCAATGGCGGCATCCACATGGCCGGTGGCAAACTGCACATACTGATCCGCGCTGAGCAGCCGGGCCAGCAGCCGAAAGGAGGCCAGTTCAGGGGTGATTGTAACTTCATTGATATCCTGTCGCGGAGAGAAAGTGGGCTTGCTCAGTCCGACACGCACAAGATACAGCGCCCGTTCCACAGAGGGTTCGGCAAGTAGACTGCGCCTGAACGCAAGGGTCGTCCCTGGCTGGGAGGTCAACTCCAGCACCTTCGGATTGTTCTGGATCAGGTCTACCGCCTGAACCCACTCTTCGTAGCCGTTGTTACCGGTGGGGTTGGGGAACAGCAGGGGGAAACTGGGGGGTTTTAACTCCGGCGTATTGATCGCGCTCGGAACGCCTTTCTGGGCCGGCGCTGTGCCGCCAAGCAGCAGGAACAGGGCCATTGAAAATAACGCATTCATCATTGTACGCATATTTTGACTGTTCTCCCCTCCACTATCCCCAGGAATAGTGAGACGCCATCGCTCTCGGTACTCTTTGTGACGGGCCGAACAGACGGTACGTTTCACGAATCTGAGTACAAAAATGCCCCTCTCGAACGAAGTTCGGGAGGGGCATGGATGAATGTTTTCGGCACGGGGCTGGCGTCAGCTATTGCCGGAGCGGCGCTGGAACATCCGGGTGGTAGGCTGATGTCCCGCCACTTTCTGATTCTGGGCTGGCTGGTTCTGGAGCGGAAGCGCATTCTGCTTCTTCTCCTGCTCCACTTTCAGCTCCTCTTTGCCTTCCGGCGTACTGCGTTTGCTCTGTCGTGCGAGTTTGCGTCCTAGATTAGCCATAGTGTCTATCCTCCTTACCCTAGATTATACCCCCTATGTCGAAGCATCGCTGATTTTCGCTCAACAGGCCGGCACGATTTTGCTGTTCGCGTTGTGTACTGGCCCTGAAAGCGGCGTTGTTCACGGCAAAGAAGACGTCACAAAGCGTGGGTTTCCGTGTCTAATCAAGTAATGATCTGCCTCAACAGAGAAAAAAGAAAAACGTGTGCATGTCTTCCTTCCTTTCGAGGCGTACATCTAGTATAATACTCTTATAGTGACCTGCACAGACCGTGAAGACCGATTTTTGAACCTATGAGTAATCAAAACATCTACAATCAAAATAACCGCAAACCTGGTTTCGGACGTCTCTCTGCGGGTACGGGCCGAATAAAGCGCAGCTCTCTGCTGCTGCTCTCCGGGCTGTTGCCGACGGGCCTGCTGATCTACGCCGCCACTCTTCCGACAGTCAGCGCCGCCGTCCCGCCGAAAGCAAAAGGCGCGGCTGCGAAGGCTGCACCTGTCGCCTCCGCCGAGTTCGAGACACAGGTTGCGCCGCTGATTCGCAAGTACTGCATTGCCTGTCACAGTGGCCCCAATCCTTCCGGTGGCGTCAATGTGGACAAAGAGAAGACCACGGCCGCTGTCATCAAGAACCGCAGCAACTGGGAAAACGTCTCGCGCAATATCGCTGATAGCCACATGCCGCCCGCCAGCGCACCGCAGCCCACCGCCGTTGAGCGCGACCGGATGGCGGGCTGGATAGACAGCACCTTTACCAAAGCCGACTGCGAACTGCACGATCCGGGCCGCGTGACCCTGCGCCGTCTGAACCGCGAAGAGTACAACAATACCGTCCGTGACCTGTTCGGCGTGGACATTCGCCCCGCCGACAGTTTTCCCACCGACGATGTCGGCTACGGGTTCGACAATATCGGGGATGTGCTGTCGTTGTCGCCGCTGCTGATGGAGAAGTATCTCAACGCGGCGGAGAAGGTCGTGAATGCGGCTATTCTCACCCCGGAAGACGGCAGCAAGCCAATCCATCTGCCCGCCGGAACCATGCAGCACTCCCTCCAGGGTGGCCCCTACAGCAACAACGGCTTCCTGCTTTACACCAATGGCGACGTGCATACGGAATACGATATTCCCCGCGATGGCGAGTACACCATCCGGGTCAATGCCGCGCAGCAGGCTGCCGGGCCGGAAAACGCGAAGATGGCGCTCTGGGTGGACGACAAGGTCGTTTTTACCTTCGATGTGGCCGCACGGGAGCGCAATCCGAAGACCTTTGAACTGCCGATGCCCCTGAAAGCGGGCAAACACACGTTCAAAATGGAATATAACAACGACTTCTACGACGAGAAGGCCGTCAAGGGCAAGCAGGATCGCAACCTCGTCGTCAACTATCTCGAACTTGTCGGGCCGCCCGGACTGCCGAAAGAGCTGCCCGCATCGCACAGGAAGATCGTTTTCTGTACGCCGTCGGCCACTCTGACGAAGGACGAGGCAGCCCGCAAAATCCTGACCGCCTTTACTGCCCGTGCCTATCGCCGTCCGGTGACTGCCGCTGAGGTAGACCGCCTGCTGAAATACACGCATCTGGCGGAGAAACAGGGCGAAAGTTTTGAGGGAGGCATTCGGGTCGCGTTAGAGGCTGTTCTGGTCAACCCCAACTTCCTGTTCCATATCGAATTGGACCCGAAGCCGAATGAGAAGTCCACGAAGAGGCTCCTGACCGATTATGAACTCGCCGCACGGCTCTCCTATTTTCTCTGGAGCAGCGCTCCAGACGAGGAATTGACGACCCTCGCGGCGAAAGGGAAGCTGCAGGACACGAAAGTCGTTGAGGCGCAGGTCAAGCGGATGCTGAAAGACCCGAAAGCGAAGGCGCTGGGTCAGAACTTCGCCGGGCAGTGGCTTCAGTTGCGGAACCTGTCGCAGGTGCGGCCCGATACCGGACGCTTCCCGGACTGGAACGACAAACTCCGCGCCTCGATGAAGACCGAAACGGAGATGTTCTTCAACTCCATCGTGAGCGAAGACCGCAGTCTGCTCGATTTTATTGATGCGAAATACACCTATCTGAACGAGCCGCTTGCCAAACACTACGGCATCACCGGGGTGACAGGGGATCAGTTCCGGCGTGTCTCGCTGGAAGGCGATCAGCGTGGCGGACTGCTGACCCAGGCCAGCATTTTGACGGTGACATCGAACCCGACGCGCACTTCGCCCGTCAAAAGAGGCAAGTGGGTGCTGGATAACCTGCTTGGCACGCCGCCGCCACCGGCCCCGCCGAATGTCCCGAAACTGGCCGACGACAATCATGGCCCGCTGGTGGGAACGCTCCGGCAGCGCATGGAGCAGCATCGCAAAGACCCGGCCTGCGCCTCGTGCCATGCCCGCATGGACCCGCTCGGTTTCGGCCTGGAAAACTTCGATGCGACCGGCGGATGGCGCACGATGGACGGCGATCAGACGGTAGACGCTTCCGGGGTACTGCCCGGCAAGGTCTCCTTCACCGGCCCGGCGCAGTTGAAGGCTATTCTGAAGACCAAGAAGACGCTGTTTGTACACTGCCTTGCCGAGAAGATGATGACCTACGCACTCGGACGCGGTATAGAGCATTACGACCGCTGTAACATAGACTCAATGGTAAAAACCGTGGGAGAGAACGACTATAAGTTTTCTTCCCTGGTGACTGCAATCGTGGAAAGCGATCCCTTCCGCAAACGGCGAGGGGACGATGGAGGCCTAGCAACTCGATGACCAATCCTGTAATATCCCGACGAACGCTGCTGCGCGGTTTGGGAACCGCCCTCGCCCTGCCGATGCTCGAAGGCATGATTCCCGGCTCCGCACTGGCTCAGTCCGGCAAGAAAGCGGCCCGCATCAACCGCATGGCCTTTATGTTCGTCCCGAACGGAATCCACATGGATGCCTGGACGCCGAAAACGGAAGGCGCCTTCGAACTGCCGCCCACGCTCCAGCCGCTCAAGAAGGTCAAGGACAGCATCTCCGTCCTCACCGGCCTGACGCAGCAGAACGCTTTTGCGCTCGGCGATGGGGGCGGCGACCATGCCCGCTCTGCCGCCGCCTTCCTCACCGGCTGCCATCCCCGTAAGACGGATGGCGCGGACATCAAGGCGGGTATCTCGGCGGACCAGTTGGCGGCCATGCACATCGGCAACCAGACCTTCTTCCCGTCTCTGGAGATCGGCTGTGAGCGCGGCGGCCAGTCCGGTAACTGCGACAGCGGCTACTCCTGCGCCTACTCCTCCAATATCTCCTGGCGTGGCGAAGCGTCTCCGGTCGCGAAAGAGATTGACCCGCGTCTGGTCTTTGAGCGTCTGTTCAGCAACGGCAATCCCGGCGACACACAGGAGAGCATTGCCCGCCGCAAAATCTATCGCACCAGCATCCTGGACTCGGTTCTGGAAGACGCGACTCGCCTGAAGAACCGCCTTGGAACGCACGACCAGAGCAAACTGGACGAATACTTCACCAGTGTGCGCGAAATTGAGCGCCGTCTGGAATGGGCGGAGAAGTCGAACGCCGGTTCAAAAATCGCGGCGAGTGACCGCCCGACCGGTGTTCCCACCGATTTCGGCGAGCATATCCGCTTGCTGGGCGATATGATGGTACTCGCGTTCCAGGCCGACCTGACCCGCGTCTGCACCTTCATGATCTGCAACGATGGCAACAACCGCTCCTACAAAGAGATTGGCGTTCCCGAAGGCCATCACGACTGTTCGCATCATGGACGCAACCCGGAGAAGCAGGCGAAGGTTCAGCAGATCAACACCTTCCATACCACCCAGTTGGCCTACATCCTCGAAAAAATGCAGGCGATCAAGGAGCCAGAAGGCACCCTGCTCGACAACACCATGCTGGTCTACGGAGCGGGTATCAGCGACGGAGATCGCCACAACCACGACGACCTGCCCATCCTGCTTGCAGGCAAGGGTGCGGGAACGATCAAGTCTGGTCATCACACCACCTACAAGAACGGCACCCCGATGACCAACCTGTTCCTCTCCATGCTCGACCGCGTAGGCGTCCCTGCCGAACACATCGGCGACAGCACGGGCCGTCTGAATATGCTGTTCTAAACCGTCCGTCTCGCGCTTACGCGAAGGTCAAAATCTCAGTCCCTTCCAGAGTTCTGGAGGGGACTTTGTCATGGATTCGCTCCCCAACTTCCAATTCTGGGGGAGCAAGCATTTTCTGCGATAGGGTGCGCCCCGCGCCTGGAAGGCTGACAGGAAAAAGCCCGACCACTTATGTGATCGGGCTGAATTGGGTTGTCCCCTTGGTGAGAACATACCCCCGGCAAGGCTCGAACTTGCGGCCATTCGCTTAGAAGGCGAATGCTCTATCCACTGAGCTACGGGGGCAAAGAAAAGCGGGAGACGAGATTCGGACTCGCGACTTCCAACTTGGAAGGATGGCACTCTACCACTGAGTTACTCCCGCACAACAACCTTATTGTATCACGCCCTCCCCTTCGCCGTCAAGGGCCTGTAAAACTCTTCTTCGTATTTGCGCGATCACCCCGTTAAACTTCACGACAGTTCACGCATGAGAACACGATAACCTGCTTGTCGGAAATGTTCGTCGGTAGTCAAAGCTGCAAGTATCTTTCTATCCTGCATGACCGTGAACGGGTAGGACTACATTATCCGGTGAAAACGTGTTTGCCTCCCTCTTGAAGTCGAGACCCTTCTGCAACCGCTAATTTGGACTTGCGACCACGTTTCTTTTTCGGCACAAAAGGCGGCGGAGCGAACCGATATGAGAGAAGTTC
>JBBRLP010000136.1:0-13960 GCA_038231295.1 Chthonomonadales bacterium | reverse complement strand
TAGGGCGCAATCTCCAATCTGGTGCACTCGATCAGGGCTGAGGAACCCCGTTCCAAGCCACATTTCGGGCAATTCTGGTCGAGATTACTGTTGTTCGCAGTAGTTAATACTTCTCAACCCAATACTGGGGTTAACTCACTGAATATAGATTCGACAGAGGTCCATATGCTTAATGATAAGTTGCTTATTCGTCTCTCTGTCCAGACCAACATACCGTGTGTAGGTGCCTGGTTCTCCCAGAGTCAAATACATTCCTCGACTGAGAATTAACTTGCTTGCTCTGCCCGTTCCGACCCGTTCAATCAAGCCGATTTGAACCAGGTGTCGAACGCAGTCCTCCATATCAGGGGTAGGCGCTGCCCCATGCCGAATATGATCGAGTACAATAAGATGATCCAGATTTAACACGATGCCGTGCTGTTGCGCGACATCAAGGAGCCGTAGGAATCTCGGATCAATCACCTCTCCACGCATGGTCAGAGCTACCTGAAAGTCGTCGGTTCCTGTAAATTGAGGCCGTGCTTTGCCTTCACGCAGTGCAGAATCATAGATGCGATCCATGCCTTGACCAGATCGTTCAACAAGCCCACAACGACCGCATGCTTCCGCAAGACGGCGATTCCGGGGCGATTGTCTCTTCAAGACATTCTCTGGGGTAACGCCCGGCGGGAAACCACCAGGGCTGACAATCTCCAGACGAGCGGGGTATTGCCTTACAAAGACAGAGCCGCCAAGCCAATAATCGCGATGACAGATGGCATTGAGAATGGCCTCCCGCACAGCGTCCTCATTAAAAGCGGGAATATCCCGACGGAATAGTCCATCACGGACGGACTTAACGTCATTACGCACATTGACCTGCTTCCATAGATCATCATGGAAGGCTAAGAAACCCTGTCGGTATTCAAAACGTTGGTGACATACCCCCGATATTTTAGGCCACTTGTAGAGTTGGTCGTTCTCTGCATCCTCACTGCAAATTCGGGATCGGCGATAGCAAGCGATACCAGCCCGGTTCCGGGAGATAGCCCAGTTTCTGGTTTATGGCTAACATCGACGTATTCCGGGAATCATTGTTTGTCCGGATCCAGCGTGCTCCCTGTCGCCGCGCATAGTCGATTGCGAGTAACTTGAGCGCCTGCGCGATCCCGCGTCCACGATAATCGCGCAAAACGCCCGTATGCATATTGTACATAGATCCAGGGGCAACCTCGCCCACAGCAGCCATTCCTATCCATCGGTCGCCATCCGCCGCGAAGATTTGCCCCTCTGCGCGAAACCAGTAGCCCCCAAACACGCTCAGGGCAAACTGCTCGAAAGGACGCACAGGCTCGTCGGAATTGCCCGGTATGTCCATTCCTGTGCGCGTGTTCAAATCATATAACCGGCGCAGCATCGCCTCAGACGAATCTGTTTCTGCCAGGGAGAAGAAGCGTATCCCGGTCGCCTGTACCGCTTGTATTGCCCCCGCGAACGGCGTCCGATTGAAGGCTGCAACATCGAGCACCATCTCAAACTGATGGCTCTCCATTTCAAACCCACGATGAGACGCAAATGCCAGACATGCCGGACAGTCATCACGGACACTGGCACTGAGCGTCGTCGCGCCCTGTGTACGCGCCCAGACGACGATTGTATCGTATAATGCTGCTCCTATTCCTCGATGCCGCCGCGCTGGATCTACCACGATTTGAAGTTCAAAATAGCCTTCCCGCTTGTACGCAACGTGTTGGGCCGTTACCAGTCCCACAACAGGGCCAGTTGTATCTTCCGCAAGAAAGGATTGATGAATAGTGGTAGGAAGAATCTTGCGTTGCCGATCTCGAACGAACTCCGCTGTGACCGTTTCCGATTCGACAAAACTGAGCAATCGGGCGATAGCTTGGTTATCCACATCGGGATCGGCCGGGCGTATGATAAGCGACATAGCACGCTCCTTCATAGTAAGGGGGAGAACACCAAACAAACGGCGCTTCCCTCTCAGAGTCCTTGACATACCCCGTTATTTTAGGCCACTTGGAAAGTTAGTCTCCTGTGGTCTTTGATCGGTTCTTGAGCCACTGCTCTTTGAACTCGACCGGGGTGAGATACTTGAGCGACTGGTGCGGTCGCTCTTCATTATACTCGCGCCGATAGCCTTCGCAAAGCACCCGGCATTCGGCGACAGTGGCAAACAGAGTCCCATAGAGAAACTCGTCTCGGAAACGGCTGTGGAAGCTTTCCCGAAAACCATTTTGCCAGGGACTGCCCGGATCGATATAATAGGTGGTCGTCTGCCGTCCCGCCAACCAGGCGCGCACGGCGTGTGCGATGAACTCCGGGCCGTAATCGCTGCGCAGAAAGACAGGTGCGCCTTGTTTCGCCACCAGGCGGGCCAGTACTGCGATCACTTTTTCGGAAGACATCGAAGTCGCCACTTCAATCGCCAGGCACTCGCGCGTGAAGTCATCGCCGATCGTCAGCATCTTAAGTTTGGTGCCACTGGCCGTTGCATCGAAGATAAAGTCATACGACCACACATGGTTCGGATACAAGGCGACCAGCGGGAGCATTCCACGCTTCTTGAGCGGCTTGCGCTTCTTGCCGACACGCTTTTTCACCTGCAGGCGTTCCTGCTTCCAGAGCCGGTGGACACGGTTGCGACTGGCCTGGATGCCTTTACGCTGCAGAAAGTTATGCGCTTTCCAAGAGCCGCGCCGGTCTTTGCTTTCGCTAAAGGCGTGTAACTGCTCGCGCAGCGCCTCGTTGTGATCGGGACGCGGTCGGTACTGCAGACTGGATCGGTTCCATTCCAGCAGGCGACAGATGTGACGCAAGGAAAAGCCGCGCCCTTGCAGGAAGTCGAGCAGTTCCTGTTTGTCGTACTGTCCGGTTACTTTTTTGCCAGATACTCTTTGAGCGCGTCGACCTCCAGATCGCGCTCGGCCAAGAGCCGCTTGAGACGAGCGTTCTCTTTTTCGAGTTCTTTTAGGCGGTGCGCTTCGGAGATATTCATCCCGCCATAAATCTTACGCCACCGATAAAACGTGGTCTCGGTAATGGTGTGTTCCCGGCAGATCACTTGGATGGTCTGTTCGCCTTTCTCGGCTTGCTGCAGGATGGCTACGATCTGCGCCTGCGAAAACTGTCCTTGCTTCATCGAACTCCTCCGTTTTTAATGAGGAGTCTAACATATCTACTGGCCTAGTTTTTCGGGGGTAGGTCAGTTGGCTTACTGCAATCTGTCCTTCGGTCGTGCGATATTCCAGAATAACCTCCGCATTAGGGAGGTAGCGTCCGAGCGCAGATCGGCTTCCGAGCAAAACTAAAGCGGCGTAAGTCAGGCACCCATCAAGAGTCAGTTCGCTGTCTTCCAGGAGTTGGGCTATGGACATCATCGGCACTGCCGGATTACCGCTCTTACCCGCCCATCGGTGTCGAAATACTTCAAGCGCATCCGCATCCAGATCGCTTGCAGACGCCCTTGTGCAGATTTCTGCGGTGAAGTCAGGCCCGGACTCGGCAAATATCCTTTGCAGTTGGTCGGGCGACATAGGCACGAGGCTCTCACCGCTCCGCATCAGATAGCGCCCATGAATATGCAGCGGCATACCAATGGGACGGGAGGGAACCACGAAAACTACAACGCGGCCATCAGGATGCAGAACTTCCATAACATCTATGCGTAATCGGATCGTATCAAGGAGACGATGTTTGATCGCTTCCAGATTTCTGAACGCGGCGGAGCCAACGACATGGCGCGGCTTGCGGTCAGTCACGCCTAAAATAAACTTTCCTCCAAGCTCGTTTGCGAGCGCGACACAGTATTCGACAAGCGCATTCTCGTTAAAAGTAGTCTTGGCCTCCTTAAACTCGCAGCACTCATTTTCGTCGGCTAAAATCAACCGCTCTACATCCGCGACATTCATCTCGCTCCTTCGGCACGGTGCAAAAGTTTAGCTCATTTTTGATTGACGCTTGTCGCGCCCTATGGATACTCATTTCGCTGTTACACCCCGTATTCCTCCTCAAAGCAGTCACGAGAGAGATAACCATAAGCAGGAAAAGAGGGTGTAGGAAGGTGAAGTTACTGCCAAAAGCAGCCAGCATCTAGTCCTTTGTATCTATTGACAGGCCGCTCTGGAAACCAATCTACCTATCAGGATGACCACTCCTATGAACACCGACCTCGCGATAGCACAGTCCGTACAGCCAAGACCGATTGTTGACGTGGCCGCCAACCTGGGATTAACGGCCGAAGACCTCGAACTTTACGGGGCGAACAAGGCCAAAATCGCTTTCCCAACGCTGAACCGCCTGCTCGTCGATGACTCGCTCCCGAACGGCAAGATCGTGCTGGTGACGGCGATCACGCCGACCCCGGCAGGCGAAGGCAAGACGACCACGACCATCGGGCTGACGCAGGCGCTCTGCCTGCTGGGGAAGAAGGCGATCTCCGCGACACGCGAGCCTTCGATGGGGCCGGTCTTCGGGGTCAAGGGCGGTGCAGCGGGCGGCGGCTACGCGCAGGTCTTGCCGATGGAGGACATCAACCTCCACTTTACCGGCGATATGCACGCCATTGGGGCCGCGCACAACCTGCTGGCGGCGATGCTGGACAACCACCTCTATCAAGGCAACGCGCTCGGCATCGTACCGCACACCATCGGGTTTCGGCGCGTGGTGGATATGAACGACCGCGCCCTGCGGAACACCGTCATCGGCCTGGGCGGCAGGCTTGGCGGTGTGCCGCGTGAGAGCGGAACCAGCATTACCGTCGCCTCGGAGGTCATGGCGATCCTCTGCCTGAGCAACTCCCTGACCGAGCTGAAAGCACGATTGGGACGCATTGTCGTCGGGCAGACGCAGGCAGGCGAACCCGTCACCGCCGCCGACCTCAAAGCCAACGGCGCAATGACCGCCATTCTGCGCGACGCGCTGAAACCGAACCTGGTGCAGACACTGGAAGGAACGCCTGCGCTCGTGCATGGCGGGCCGTTCGGAAATATCGCGCACGGGTGCAGCAGTGTGCTGGCGACGAAACTGGCCCGCAAACTCGGCGAAATCGTGGTGACCGAGGCGGGATTCGGCTCCGATCTGGGCTTCGAGAAGTACTGTGACATCGTGGCTCCCTCCGCCGACCTGCCGCCGGACGCCGTGGTGCTGGTCGCGACCGTCCGGGCGCTCAAAATGCACGGCGGTGTCAGCAAAAAACGACTGGCGGGAGAGAACGTGGCAGCGGTGAAGCGCGGTCTGGCGAACCTCGACCGTCACGCCCGCAATGTGGCGCAGATGGGCGTTCCGTTCGTCATCGCCATTAACCGATTCAGCGGCGATACCGAGGCGGAAATGGCCGCAATCCGGGATTTTTGCGCCGCGCAGGGCTGGCGGGTGGCTCTGTGCGATGTGTGGGCACGGGGGGGCGCGGGGGGGCGCGAACTGGGAGAGGCGGTACTGGCGGCACTGGAGCAGCCTGCCGCCTTCGCCCCCAACTACACCGCAGAGATGCCCCTGCTCGACAAACTGAACGCCGTCGCGACTCGCGTCTATGGCGCGGAGGGCGTCACCCTCACCGCCGAGGCCGAGACACAGCGAAAGTGGCTGGAGGCGCACGGCCTCGGCCATCTGCGTGTCTGCATCGCCAAGACGCAGTACTCCTTCAGCGACGACCCGAAAGGCGGCGGCGCCCCGACGGGCTTCAAAATCACGGTGCGCTCTCTCCAACCCTCTGCCGGAGCAGGCTTCGTCGTCGCGTTCGCCGGGGAGATCATGACGATGCCCGGCCTCCCCGAAGTCCCTGCCGCCGAAGCCATAGACGTAGACGCCGACGGCAACATCACGGGCCTCTTCTGACACACGACAAGACGTGAAGCGGACTGTGAAGAATTCGCGTAGTGCGATTCGGGAAAGAGGATTTGAGAGACGAATTCCGGGCGGAGGGTCGCTGTGGGAGTGGGAACGCAGTCAATTCTTCTCATTGTGTGGGGGCTATCCTGGATGCTGGCCCTCTCTATGGTCATGGTGCACCCGTCGTTTCGCCGCACGCGCATTCAGATACGCCGCTCCCTGCGCCTGCACCTGAACTGCTGGCAAACGGCACAAAAGCGCTTGCGTGGTCGGCTGAAGCGTTTCCAGGGCCTTCTCCTGATAGGTCTGGGGAAAACGATGCTCTGGCTGGCAGAAAGGCTGGAGAGGAGAGAGTCTCCTCCATTGTGGATACGTATTCCGTTGCGTTTCCTGGGAAATCTGCTCTGGTTCTATCTGTTCTATCATCTGATAGGCCATGAGAAGATGACATGGCAGGCAACCCTCGCCTATCTGGTATTTTCCGAAGTCCTGGATGCAGCCAGAAACGCCTGGAAACGCCGTAAACAGCGGCTGCGAGCAACAGAACCCGCGAACCCCATGCTTGCCAGGCCGACGGGCGAGCAGCAGATGGAGCCTTAATCCAGAACGCCTGCGCTCTCCTCACAGCAGTCTCAAGCGCGTTGGAGGCCGATAATGGAACGTCTGACAAGGGCAATGTTGTGGGAACGGTTGGTTGAAATCGTCGCGAAGTCTTGGAAGGCGCTGTCAAGTAAGGTGAACGCTCGTCTCAAGCCTCTGCGCCGCAAAGACTCGGTACGATTTGCCAAAATAGGGAAATGGATACGGAAGGCTGCGACGCCGTTTTACGAACGAGCCTCCGGGTTTATAGCGAAGCAGGCCGAGGCGGTTTATGCCTCCGTTGAGCGAGCCGGCGAGCGCTGGAACCGTCGTGGCCGCCCGCCCATCGTATTTTTCGTAGGTTTGCAGGTTCTGCTCCTGATACCGGTGAACATCGTTATCTACGCCTGGGAGTGTACCTGGCACTGGATTATCATCCGGCCTTCCTATTTGTGCCTCTGGCTGCTGCTGGCCGGGGCGATGGAAGCGCAAATAATCTGGCTGGAAGCAAACCGCGAAGGCATCTCGACTTTTGTCGAGGCGCGTAACTTGCAAGAGAAAAACAAGAAGGCGGAGGGAGTTAACGATGGCGATAACGAAGGAACCGAGCAGTCCGGCGGTGGAGCAGTTTGAGCGGGAGGGCTATGCGCTTTTCCCGAATGTGCTGGATGCTGACCTGATTCGAGAGGCGAGCGACCATGTGGGGTGGCTTCAGGCGAAACATCCCGAACTGCGCCCGGAGCAGCTAGGACATACCCTGATGACACACGATCCGTTCTGGGTGCGTCTCGTCAGCGATCCGCGTCTGCTGGACATCGCAGCGCAGTTCGTTGGGCCGGACATCGCGCTGTTCGCCTCGCACTATATCAGCAAGCCGCCGTTCGACGGTCAGCCGGTGCTGTGGCATCAGGACGGAAGCTACTGGCCGCTGGAGCCGATGGAGGTGGTCACGCTCTGGCTGGCAGTGGACGACTCGCTGCCGGAGAACGGCTGTATGCGCGTCATTCCCGGCACACAGACAATGGATTTGCAGGAGATGAAGCGGCGCACAGAGGTCGCGAGCGTCCTGGGTTCCGGCATGGACGATGCGCTGGTGGACGAGTCGAAGGCGGTAGATTTCGTGCTGAAGGCGGGCGGCGTCTCCGTGCATCACCCGAACGTCGTTCATGGCTCCAATGCCAACCACTCTCCCCTGCGGCGTTGCGGCCTGACCATCCGCTACATTCCCACCTCTACCCGTATCCTGCTGCGGGGCGGCCTCACGCCGGAAGGCCGCTGGCCGAGCGCGTTCCTGCTGCGCGGCAAGGCGGTTCCGGGCGTCAACGACTACAATCCGTTCCCACGCTATGTGGCAGGCGAGAGTATGCCGTTTCGCGGCTGCGAAAACTGGACATAGAGAGCCGGAGGAGTTCCCATGAAGCGGCGAAACAGAACACGAAAATTCTGGTGTTTGGCAGGTCTCCTCGCAGCAGTCGTGGGCTGTGCGCCTGTTGCTCCGTCAAAATCGTCTGCGGCTCCCGCCTCACTTACTCTGCGGAGCCAGAGAGAACAGACGAACGACACAAAACTCCCTGCGCGAACCCAGCCCTTGACGCCGTTTCAGAGCGCGATTGTCGGCAGTCTGGAGAAGCAGACGGCGGCGAATACCGTCTACGACAGCGCCTACTATCGGGGCGGCGTGCCGCCTGCCAATGTCGGCGTCTGCTCCGATGTGGCGATCCGGGCCTTCTCGGCGGCGGGCGTAGACCTCAAGCGTGCGGTGACGGCGGACATTCAGGCGCATTCGCGCCTCTACCCGCTCTCGCATCCCGACCCCAACATAGACCATCGCCGCTGCCGCAACCTCGTCGTCTATTTTCGCCGTCACGCGCAGGAAATCCCGCTCAAATCTACTGAGGCGTGGAAACCCGGTGACATCGTTTTCTGGAGTACGGGCGGCAAAGGCTATCTGGACCACATCGGCGTTATCGGCAATCATCTCGGCGCAAGCGGCAACCCCACCGTCGTTCAGCACCTCCCCGGCGAGTTCGTGACCGAAACCGACCGCCTCACTCGCTTCCAGGTACTGCATCATTTCCGCTGGCCCATACAATAGCGTTGAATCCCATCCTGGCGACTTCGATTCCAAAACTGCACGGTCATGTTTCTGTCTCTATAGCGCGGACTTGCGTTCGCGTTATAGGACGGGCGGAGGCATGGCGCACATGAAGAAAAATCACGGCAGGCACATTCAATGCCTCCGGCTCTTCCCCAGCAATCGCAAAGAGGATACGGTACACTACCTGGCTTCCAGAACGACGATATAGAAACTGACGCACTTCGCGCCGGAAACGCTCAGGCGCATTCGGGCAACGACGGAAGGGGAAACGGTAAGAAATGCCAGGGCTTCGTACAATCCTTCTCGCCAGGCGATAGCCACTTCCGGCGAGGAGGTTTCAGCAAAATGCACCGTTGCCGCGTCTATATCACGTTGAGCGCGTTCTGTAAAACGCAATGCGTAAGTCCGCGTTTCCTCTGTTTCGCTCATACAGCAGTGATTCTGTTGGTCGTGAGCAGAACAGATTTCTGGTGTTCCCAACGCGCTTTTTCTTCCTCGAAAGAAGTGGAATACCCCGCCTCTATTTCTAAAAGCGCCTCTTCGACAGCTACAGTACACTCCGCGGAGTCACGCTCCTGAGCAAACAGAGCATCCGCAATTGCAGAGACAGCAAAACTTCCGCGCTCTTCTTCGGGCAAAAGCGCGATGAGTCGGGAAGCCAGTTTTTCAGGCAGATCAATCGTAAGAGTCATGGTTATTCCATTCCTTTCCGCTCTAAAATGTATTGTCGCCGCCAAGAACGAATTTGACGATAGAAAGCATCCAATGAGGAACGTTCTGTTCTTTTCAGTATACAGTATTTCGTGGCCTGTGACTCCTTATAGGCGCTGCTTTTTCTCTGCATCTCGGTGCGAGCGGCAACCCCACCGTCGTTCAGCATCTCCCCGGTGAGTTTGTGACCGAAACCGACCGCCTCACTCGCTTCCAGGTACTGCATCCTTTCCGCTGGAAACCCTGACAGCTTCTACTAACAGTCCCTCTAAATCGGCTGGCGCTACTTTTTCAAAACAGCCTCCAAGACCCTCTGCGCGTTTGCTTCTACAGGTTGCGTACCATCTAGAACGAGATTGCTGCTCTCCTTCACGCGCTGGTTGATGGCGGCGTAGACCTCGCGCATTCCCTCGAACAGGTAGGAATGCAGATAGCCACCTATCCATCGGAACCGTCCCTCCGCCTCTCCCTCCCATCGCTCAACAACATCCAACAGCCTGCGGGCCAGGGCAACCTCCATCGGGACTTCGATACAGACGCTGAAATCCACCAGTCCCTGCATATCGGCGCGACCGCTTCCAAAAGGCTCTTCGAGGACGAGGAAAGGAGCAGGGTCGATATGACGGCCCGTTGGCGTGACCACCGTCTCGCCCTGCTTCAATCTTCGCACATCTCTGCCAAACTCCGGCAGCACGAAGGCAGTCAGATCCGCGCCTTCAGCGATCCACTGCAAGCCGTCTTCGGGCTGCTGCGCGAGTTCGCCGTAGTCGTCAAAGTAGAAACAGGAGGCGTTACCGAGCAGGTCGGCCACCGCCCGCACCGTCGAGGATTTCCCCGCCCCGGACACTCCACTGATTGTAATGACAAAAGGCGATGCAGCAGGCATGGCGTAAACCTCCCCGACGGAACAGAAGGTGGCTCAACACTCTGTTCAAAGTCGCCGTAAACAACAAGAGAATCCTTCCTGGCAGGACTTGACACGGTTCGTGGCGAAGACCATCCCACACTTTACCCGGATGGAGACAGAATGCATATCTATCTGATTCGGCACGGACAGTCTACGAACAACGCAGGAATGACTCGTCTGTCAGACCCGCCGCTCACGGCTCTGGGCCAGCAGCAGGCGGATTGCGCGGCGGCCGCATTGCGGCAGGCTCGCCTCACCCATCTCTACGCCAGCCCGATGCTGCGGGCGCTACAGACCGCTGCCGCCATTGCCGGGGCGACAGGCGTTCCACTGCACATCACCCCGGACTACTGTGAGACGTGCGGTTTGCGCGAGGCGACCGGCATGACACGAGCGCAGATGCAGGCGCTCCATCCCACCGCACGGATTGCGGAGGCGATTACTGAGGCCGGGTGGTGGCATGGAGCGGAGGAGAGCATGGAAGCGGCAGCGGAGCGAGCCGCCTGTACAGCGCGGAATCTGCGCGAACAGCATCCGGAGGAGGCCCGTATCGCGGTCGTGACCCACGGGGAGTTCGGCTCGTTCCTGCTCTGCGCCTTTCTGGGCCTCGACACGGCGGCAATGGTCAAGGGCAGCGTCACTTTTGAGACCTGCAACGCCGGAATAACGCTACTGAATTGTTCGCCCGAAGCCGTCTTTGTCTGTTACCAGAACCGCGCACAGCATCTGCCCGAGGAGTTGGTGACAGGATGCAGCGACCCTTAAACGGGAAACGACCGCGCTATTTTCCGGCGACCGATTTTTTGAGGGCTGTCATTGTTGCTGCGAGTGTGTCGTCGTCCATCCGTGTCGTCTGCTGCTGCGTGAACCACTGAACGATGGCGTGTTGACCGGGCGGGTCACTGCCGACGAGATGGGCGAGCAGAAGATTGGCATCGGTGAGGCGCAGGTTGGGAGCGATACTTTCCGCCCCCGGCGCGGAGAGAAAGAACGAGAGGTGGCTGATTTTATTTTTCTTTGCGAGCAACCGAATGGCTTCCCGGCGCTGTTTGACCTCTTCGAGACTGTAACTGCCCCGCTGTGCCCCTTTGTCATCTATCACGATCACCAGCGACGACGCGGCCAGACTCTTCTCCTGTGCCACCAGCGCATCCACAGCGACAGCCAGCCGAAAGAATCGCTTGTCCAGCACACGCGTATAGAGGACGATCTTCGCGTCCGGGGAGGTGGTCGGGCTATAGCCCCGGACTTTACCATACGTCTCCGGGGCAAAGGGATACTCCGTCTCCAGCGGCCCACAGACGACGGTGGCGGAACTGACGAAGAGCGGTTTCCCCACCGCAACGCCTCCGGCAGGAGGAAACGGGTTGGTCTGTGGCCGTCCAGCGCGGCCTCCACCGGTAATCAGCAGCGTACTGAGCAGCAGCGGGCCGGACACTCGCGATATGTTGTGTATCATAGTTCTCCTTCTGCGGCTTGCACAGATTCTCCGAGAGATGAGCCGATTAGTTTCATAAGGAACTCCGCCCCCTCTTCGCCCGCCAGATGAAAGCCGCACTTTTCCAGAATGCGCCGGGAAGCGAGGTTATGCTACGCGACATAGGCGTAAAGGGGCCGCACGGTGACACGGCTCAGGAATGCGGACAACGCACTGGTCGCGATGCCTCTGCCCCACTGTTCTCGTGCAATCCAGTAGCCGACTTCACGCCTGCCGTCCTGCAAGAAACTCACTATATTTCCGACGACCTGCCCCTCGCAAAGTATTGTCTATTTGGTGAGGGTCTCATCGGCGAGAATTTTTGTCCAGTGCGCCAGAAACGCTTCCCAGTCTCGCGACGGGAACGCGGCCATCCGGCAGGACTCTTCATCCTGCTGGTGGGCAAAGAACAGGGGAAGGTCGGTTTCACGGACATCTCGCAAGAGAACGGCGTCCTGCATGAGGGTTCGGCTCCTTCAGACTGCTTCCATTCCCTCGAAGAATTGGACGACGCCCGTCTCCAGACAGTACTCCGCACCGACTACGCGCAGTCCATTGTTCTGGATAAGCTGCTCCAGAACCTCCGAGCCGTGCCGGAGTTGGTTCACCGACGCAATAACATTGGCCCGAACCGCATGACTCACGAGGGCGTCCAGATCGTGCCGGAGTTCCGTCTTCATCAGCATCTCGACAGAGGGCCGCACCCGGTTTACGATGGAGCGCAGGTTCCTTGACTGGTTCTCGGTAGGCCGCTGCATCTCCTCCAGAGTCGCCAGAATCGCCCCGCACTGCGAATGCCCCAGCACCACGACCAGCCGTGTCCCGAAGCGTTCTGCCGCGAATTCGACGCTGCCCACCTGCGAGGGCGCGACGATGTTGCCCGCCACGCGAATGACGAACAGATCCCCGAGTCCCTGATGGAACACGATCTCCGCCGGGACTCGCGAATCCGAGCAGCCGAGAATGATGGCGAAGGGCTGCTTCTCCTTGGCAAGTTCGGGAATCAGCGAATGGCTGAGAAGCGTATCATCGCTCCGCATACCCGAAGCGAACGCACGATTTCCCTGTTGAAGGCGTTCAAGCGCCTGCTGTGCTGTTATCAATAGATGAAGACCCCTGCTCTATGAATAGTACGACACGATGCTTGCCTCTCATTATACTTCACAACATACGCCGCAGATGTCCTTCTCAGTGCAGAAACTACTGGCAGCACGAGTATTGCCGCCCAAACAGGGGCGGCAAAATCACCATAGAGATAGAAGAGATACCAGAAGGAGTGTGCTGTGACAGTCGCGGAAGCAGGGTTCCTGCCTGAGACTTTTCCCTGCAAATGTGGGAACGCTACATAGTTGCAGGAAGAAATGTTTTTTGTGAACAGGGAATTGCAGTCCGATGTGTCATCAGGTTACATCCGGTCGGAGTACCGGAATACAGGGTAGTTCATACCTAAAAATTCAGAAGCAACAGCCAGACCGATGCTGTACACGTCGTCACCGACAAGCGCAAAGCATTTTTCGAGCAGGCTTTCGCGTTCAGTGCATTGTTCGGACGTATAGACCAACTTGCCATCAAGGTCTAAATAGTCGTCAAAAGGCGTGTCCGGGTGAAAATTCAGTTCTTCGTGGTAGATCAAATAGCGGACGAAAGCTGATACATCTTCTGTTGTTTCTATGTTGACTGGCATTTCCATATCGCACCTCGGTTGAAAGTAATATCGAAAGGGATACTACGATAGCAGGACGCGAAACAGGAAAGGTGGAGTACGATTATTCAGGATGAGGTCTGCAAATGCCGGATATAGTTTACGAAATCGTTAAGTGTCATTAGCGCGGAGCGTTGCTGCGGCGCGTAGGTGGAATGAGTTGGGGCAGGAATGACAAGTCGAACTTTATGTGTCTGCATTTCATTGGTCTGGTCTATGGAAATACTTGCTTCCAGAGTGCAGAGATGTTTGGCGGGAATGCGTTGCGCCTCGGTGAGAATTTGCCGCCAGCGGTCCTTGCAACTTGATTTCGCGGCAAGCATAGCAAGCCGCGCATCGGGAAAGGTAGCGCTGTGATATTCGGAGTGACCGGGGAAGAGAAAATCCGGCTTGTTTTTCCCTTCTGTAATCTTCTGTGTCTGGTAGCGGAGTTGGTGAATATCGAACAGGGCAGCAATATGATTTTGCAGAGCGTTACCCATTCGAGACTTACGCCGGTTCTGTATTGACAAAGAATATTCGTAACTATTCACCCAGCCTTGCCAGTCAACTTGGGGAAACTTTGTCTCCCCCTTTTGCGATCTAAACCGTATGTTGACACGCGAAGAATTCCAGATCCTCTATGACCAGGGACCGGATGCTATGTTCGGTCTCGTTTCG
>JBBRLP010000135.1:0-14086 GCA_038231295.1 Chthonomonadales bacterium | reverse complement strand
TCACAACACGTCGGTAAGCGACCTGACCCCTCTAAGCCAACTCACACAACTGAAAACGCTGTACCTTCACAACACGTCGGTAAGCGACCTGACCCCTCTAAGCCAACTCACACAACTGGAAATGCTGTCCCTTGACAACACGTCGGTAAGCGACCTGACCCCTCTGAAGGAATGCAACGCGTTGCGTACTCTTTATATGGAAAGAACAAAGGTTCTTGATATTTCTCCGCTGGCCCATCTCTCCAACCTGACGATTGTGGGGTTCCGGGAAGGGCAGTCAGAGAAAACCGCTTCATGACGGCTTGCAGGCACGAGGAACACGCTGCAGGCGTACATAGGGATGGGCGAGACAAGACTTTTTAGAAAACACCGCTCTTTGGGCGGTGAGGTGGGAGACAAGGAGAAACATGGAATACAGACTGCTTGGCGGATCGGGGTGGAAGGTGCCGGTGCTGAGTTTCGGGACAGGAACGTTCGGGGGAAATACGGAGTTTTTTAAGGCGTGGGGCAGCAGCGATGTGACGGAGGCAACACGCATCGTGGATGTCTGCCTGGAGGCGGGGCTGACGATGTTCGACAGCGCGGACGTCTACTCCGGCGGCGCGGCGGAAGAGATTCTCGGGCAGGCGCTCAAGGGGCGGCGCGACAAGGCGCTGATCTCGACGAAGGCCGGATTTCGCACCAGTCCCGACCCCAACGGCACCGGCTCGTCCCGCTTCCATATCACCAGCGCAGTCGAGGGCAGCCTGCGACGGCTCGGCACGGACTACATTGACCTGTTTCAACTGCATAGTTTCGACGCCCTGACGCCCGTTGAGGAGATTCTCAGCACGCTGGATACGCTGGTCAAGGCGGGCAAGATTCGCTATATCGGCTGCTCCAACTTTTCGGGCTGGCACCTGATGAAGTCGCTGGCCGTTGCGGACAAGTACGGCTGGAGCCGTTACGTGGCGCATCAGGCGTACTACTCGCTTATCGGGCGGGACTACGAGTGGGAGCTGATGCCGCTGGGACTGGATCAGAAGGTCGGCGCCGTCGTCTGGAGTCCGCTTGGCTGGGGGCGTTTGACAGGAAAGGTGCGGCGCGGAGAGCCGCTCCCACAAACCAGCCGCCTCCAGAGCAAAATGGTGGTGGATAGCGGCCCGCCCGTCGCCGACGAGTATGTCTATAAGGTCGTGGATGCGCTGGATATTGTGGCGGAGGAGACCGGCAAGACCGTCCCGCAGGTCGCCCTGAACTGGCTCTTGCAGCGCCCGACGGTGGCAACGGTCGTCATCGGCGCACGCAACGAGGAGCAGCTTCGCCAGAACCTGGGCGCAGTCGGCTGGAAACTGACGCCGGAACAGGTGGCCCGCCTCGACGCCGCGAGCGCCACGAACCTGGCCTATCCCTACTGGCATCAGAGCGGCTTTGACCGCAATCCCTCGCCCGTCGGCTAGCGTCGCGGTGCGAATCCGCGTTTCTCCTCCCCGACCTGTGACGGGAGGAGATTTTTCGCCCGATTTCTCCGCTCGAAATCCTCGTCCGTGGAGATTGCGGACTCTCTACGGGCTATAATAGCCGTATGGAAATCTTGAAAGCGTTACGACTGCTGGGCGATAAGGCCCGGATACGAATACTGCGGCTGCTGGCGAGCGAAGACCTGAGTGTGGCGGAACTTCAGGAGATTCTTGGCATGGGGCAGAGCCGTATCTCCATGCAGCTTTCGCAGTTGAAGCAGGCGGGGTTCGTGGAGGTGCGCCGTTCGGGGCAGAAGAGCATCTATCGGATGGTCGTGCCGCCCGGAACGCAGGCGATTCTGACGGAAGTCTTAGAACAGAGCGCGGCGGAGATTCCCGAACGCGCCCACGACGACGAGGGACTGCGGCTTGTCCTCAGCCGCCGTAAGAATACCCTCCGCAGTTACTTCGACGAGCTTGCCGGACGCTTCGGGCGCAGCTACGTGCCGGGGCGAAGCTGGAAGGCGCTTGCGGAGATGCTGCTGCGTCTGCTGCCGCCGCTCGTTATCGCCGATCTCGGAGCCGGGGAAGGCACTCTGGCCCTGATGCTGGCGCAGCGGGCCGAGCGCGTCATCGCGGTGGACAGTTCCAGTAAGATGGTTGAGTACGGCGCGAGCCTGGCAGCCCGCAACGGCATCTCGAATCTGGAGTATCGGCAGGGCGACATGGAGGAACTGCCCATCTCGGACGGCGAGGTGGATATGGTACTGATGCACCAGGTGCTGCACCATGCCCTGCATCCCGCCCACGCGCTCACGGAAGCCTGGCGCGTCCTGCGTCCCGGTGGCCGCATCGTCCTCCTCGACCTGCTCAAACACGATGTCGAAGCCGCCCGCGAACTCTACGCCGATGTCTGGCTCGGCTTCTCCCAGGCCGAAGTTGTGGTCTGGCTGCGGCAGGCAGGCTTTCAGAACGTAGACATCTCCGTCGTAGACCGCGCCGCCGAATCGCCCCACTTCGAGACCCTCATGGCAATCGCCGAAAAGCCGGAATAACCGCACTCAATTTCACCCTGAGCGAATCACGAGGAGGCGGGATTACGGCTTAATGTCTGTCCAGAGAGCGGCAGGCGCGAAACGAGAAATATGGGTGACGTTGGAAGTCGCGATAATAAGATTCGTAGGGGAAACCGGCAGGGTGAGCGCCTGCGCCGCCAATATAACGTCAATGTCCAGTTTTTTTGGATCACTGGTTGGCAAGCCACTTCTCCGGGCTTGCGACCAGAGTTCAGCGGCCCGCAGCATTGCCACCGTTGTAATCGCTAAATAGCGAAAGGCGGTTTTGAAACTGTCCAGCTTCGCAATTCCCTTCGTCTTCCCAGCCCGCAGAAGTTCACGGCGCAGTTCATAATCAATCACTTCAGGGATATACAGATGATCCCCGCCCGCGTAGCAAGCCGCCGCCCATTGCGTAATAGCGATGACGTCCGCTGTGTTTGCCGGATTGGACAAAAGACCCAGTGGGGAAGAGTCAAGTAGGATGTGACGGTTCATGGATAGACAAGCCGCTCGCCAGTCGCGACCCGATTGGCATTCATGCTGCGCTTAAATTCCGCCAGTTCTTCCTCCGCCTTGCGGATGTCTTCGAGATCGTTGACAGCCTCCGTTTCGAGGTAGGTGTTGAGCAGGGTAATCGCTGCCCTGCTCTCGGAATCAAGTGCAGGGAGCTGATCTTCTGGTGTCCAGTTCCCTGTCGAAATACGCTCCTCCACAAGCTGCCGGATGATTTCAGCGGACGAGAGACCCTGTTTCTGAGTCTGAAAATTGAGCCATGCCTCTTCTATGGGATTGAGTTCTAAAGTTACGTTCATCGAGACATTCTCCTCTCTTTACCTCTATGGGAAAGTCTACTCCCGCAGCTATCCGCCAGAAACCCTGTCTTTCTCGCTACGTTCGTGCCTTCAAGCAAATGTCAACCGCTTCATTGCGTCTATTCGGCAACGTCATTGCCGGGCATAGATGCGAAACGATCTGCGACCATGTAACGCATCCCAGGTAATGGCTGACAAGCTCGTCTCCTTCCGCCTTCGATAGATGCGGAAAACAGCCTGTGATCGCGTTCCTGGCTATGTCCACAGGGTCCTCTGTGCAGAGGATTACCGCATAGTTCTTTCCCGATTGAATGCCTTTGCAGGAGGCAACTTCGATATTGCGGGCAAGCTGATTTCGATGGCGATACCATTGTGTTGCCGGAGAAAGCAACTCCGTGCGCTTCCCTTCGATAAGAATTACGTAATTTTCCGTTTCGAGGTAGCAGTCAACCGAAGTAAATCCCTCAAAAGCCCACCATTTACTCCGATATTTTTCAGGTCCGCATAATTCCAGTTGCTTAAGTGCTTCGGTCCGGCACGTGTTGTTTGAACCACCCTTCAGGAGGCATTTTCGATTTTTTTGCGTCTCGTCTCCAAAAACCTCCTCTTCTGCCCCTTTATAGGGCCAGGTGAGTTGGTCGGGATGGTTTATCATCCATCTCAAGAATGCCTCTGGAGGAGGCAGTGAGTATTCAAAGCAAGCGGGCAAACTCCCCAATTTGGCGCTCAAATCAGGCCCGAGAACTCTCCGCATAATACCGGGAATTGGACGGTTAGGGGATATACAAGCAGGTAATATGCTTCCCACTGGCTGCTGAAATGATTGAGGAGGTTTGCGACTGAGCGTCGCCAAACGCATCAGTTCTCCCAACCACTGCTTTCCAGTCGGATCAGAGGCGAGAAGCGTCTCAAATACCGGCCAGACACGAGTAATCGAACTGTTGAATTCGCCCATAGTGTTCCCTCCCAATCCTTGAAGAACTATTGAGGTCTGTCCCTGTACACCACAGAAGAGTGCCAGAAATGCATTTTAGAACATTTTTGCCTCGCTACTTGCCAATTGGCGTTTGCCTCGCTATAATGGGCGCAAAGACGCACACTCGTTACAGGGGAGATCCACATGGCGCATGAAACAAAAAAAGAGTCGCTGAAAGATCGCACGGTTGGAGCAGGAACGGTGGCAGCAGCGGTCGTCGTCCTGATACTCTTTTTTGTGTGGATGACGTATGCCTATTTCGGCTCCGGCATCCATATTGCCTCCGCAGACGAACGATTTATGCAGCAGAAAGCGGAAGAGTGTCAGGGCGATATTCGCAAACTGAGCGAAAAAGACCAGGCGACCCTGACGAAAATGATGGGGCGACAGGCGGGCATGGGCATCAGTTCGATGTACAGCGCAGCCCACCATCCCCGCAGTCATCCCTTCTGGTAAAAAACTCCGAAACCGCGTCGGGTCGCCTGTTTAGAGGGGGTTGGGAACCACTTCCCGGCAACGCCCTCCGAAAACTCACACGCAACAAGGCATTTCCGTCTGGAAGACGTTTGCTTTTTCTTGCCAGCCTTCCATGCCCTGCGGGTACCCTATCGCATGAAAATGCCTACTCCCCCAGAATTGGGGGCCGGGGGCGGCTATTTTCCAGTCAGGGGTTTCAACCTCCAGCATTCAGAACGATTTTAATGATGGGCGAAGAGACCGGCGACCCCGCCCGTATGCCAGAAAAGAATTGTCTCGTCGTGGAGGAAGCGTCCGGCGCGTATCCAGCCGAGGAGCGCAGAGAAGGCTTTGCCGGAGTAGACCGGATCGAGGAAGATTCCTTCGGTCTGTGCCAGCAGGCGGATTGCCTCCTCGCCTTCGGGAGTGGGAACACCGTAAGCGGAGCCGGCGTAGTCCGGGCAGAGCGTAATGCTGGTCGGGGTGAAGTCAGCGGGCAGGGTGAGCAGGGAGGCGGTCTCGTTGGTCAGGCGGCAGACCGCACGATGAAACGGATTGATTCCTTTCGCGTCCACCGGCATCGGCTCCACTTCGACACCCACCAGCGGCACGTCCCACTCCTCCATCCGCGCCCCGACCACCATTCCCGCCTGTGTCCCGCCACTCCCCGACGCGAAGAAGATCGCCGCGACTCGCTCCACTCCCTGTGCCGCCAACTGCTGCCGTACCTCCCGCATCGCCTGCACATAGCCCAACGCGCCTATCGCAGTCGAGCCACCTGTCGGGATGATATAGGGCTTCCCGCCATCCGCCTGCACCCGCTCCGCCTCCTGTGCCATCACGCGCCTCCGCGCCTGTTCATTCCGTGTCTCCTCTGGCAGTCGCGTCGTCCAGACAATCGGTGTCTCCAGGAGCGAGTGCAGCAGAACGTTGCCCGTCGGAGCGGCATCCCTCGGAGGCGCAGGGCCGTCGAGAATACAGCGCACCGCGAAGCCGAACTTGCGCCCGGCCGCAGCGGTTTGCAGGGCGTGATTGGATTGCGCTGCGCCACACGTCAGCAGCGTGTCCGCGCCCTGCGCCCGTGCGTCCGCCAACAGATAGTCGAGTTTGCGGGCCTTGTTGCCACCCAGGGCCAGTCCGGTCATGTCGTCCCGTTTAATGAGGAGGCGAGGCGAAGAGGGGCCGAGCGCTGCCCGCAGATTGTCGAGCGGAAGGAGTGGCGTCGGAGTCAGGGCGACTGGCAGACGCGGAATAGACGTTAAGATTTCCAGCGGGGTAGGCATCGTGTGTTTCCCTCCTCTATCGGCGGCAGACCAGCAGACGGGCGGAGTGCGGTGGCATTGCGTTCGCCTCGAAGACTCCCGTGTGCTGTCCGAGGTCTTCTCCCGTCCAGAAGTCCTGCACGTGACAGGAATGCGGCAGACGTACACGCAGATTTTGCGGCGTCTCCTCCCAGTTGAAGAGGCAGAGTATGTGACGATCTTTGAGCGTTACGGTTCCGACGCGCAGGGTTTCGTCCTCAAAGCGGGCGGCGACTCCCGTTGGCGGCAGGAGTTTGCGGAGCGTGTCGAGGCGTTCCGGGGAGAGTTTCGTGAGATCATCGCCGGAGAGCAGCATTCCTCCTGTGGCGTAGAGAGCGGTGGCGTGGAAGCGGAACTCGTTCTCCGGCAGCGCTCCTGTCAGGACAAGGCAGTCCGGGTCGTTCCACCAGAGCCGCCCGTTCTGCCAGTTGCGGGAGAGATTCTCGCGGGCCGTGTGGGAGATAACCGGCCAGTCACGGTTGATGTCATTGGAACTACGGGAGCCATGAATCACTCCGAACGAGGGCCAGATCGGGTGATTGCAGCCCAGGATAAAACTGTCGCCCGCTCCGCGCAGGACAGCCGCCATACCGCGCCGGTAGGCTTCGATACGGGTGGCCTGCGGGTCGTGCAGATGTCCGCCGTGCATCGCCCCCCAGAAGTTGGCGTCCAGTTTGAAGTAGGTGCAGCCCCACTCCTGCCGCATGGTGTGGAACACCGTTTCGAGATGCCGCTGCGCTTCCGGGTGTGTTCCATCGAGCGCATACCAGGGGCCGTGCCGCCACCCGCCGAACGTCACGCGGTTGGAAGCAAGCGGCTTGCCCTCTGCATCCTGTATAAACCAGTCGGGGTGCAGTTTGAAAACCTCAGAGTTCTCCTCCGCGATAAACGGCGCGACCCAGATGGCAGGCTCGAAACCCTTCTCCCTAATCTTTTTCAACACCCCCTGAACCCCGCCTCCGAACGCCTTCCCGGTGGAGAGCCAGTCGCCCATCGCGGTCTGATACCCGTCGTCAATCTGCACATAACGCAGGGCAGGCAGCGACTTTGAGATAACATCGAGATTGTCGAGAACCTGCGCCTCCGTGACTTCCGGCCCAAAGCAGTACCAGGAACACCAGCCGGTCGGAGGGGATTTAAAATGGAGGGGAGGGTGATGGCGATGTATCTCGGCAGCCAGCGCTTCCAGCAGTTTTTCCCGGTCGTGTCCCGTGCGTATCAGAACCTCTTCCAGTTCCCACGTCTCTCCCGCGCCAATCTCGCGGCCTTCCAGATCAAGCCATGCCTCGATGCGGTCGGGAGTGACACAGAACCTGCCGCTGAACCGATGGCAGGAGGCAAATGCGTACAGTCGAGTCTCTTCCTGCGGCGGCGTCAGCGTCAGCAATCCGTAGACTGTCGTCGCTCCCGATGGCTGCGCCAGTTTATAATGGCCTGCGTCCGTAAACCCACCGAGCGCAAGGGGCTTGCCGAGCGTTCCTCCGGTCTGACTCAGCATCTGAAAGCCCTCGCCATACAGCCGAGTTTCCGGCGAAAAAGCGTGGGGCAGCGAGAACAGCCGTACAGACTGCACCTTGACCGCCGCTGCTCCGGCGTTGTGCAGACTATAGCGTGTCAGGTCACCCTGCTTTGTGGAGCGAACGACAATCGCACCAGGGGCCGCCGTTCCGTCGGGGAGAAAGACTTCGGCGAAAGAGGCATGGGAATGCGGAAGAGACATAAGGCGCTCCTGACCGGCAAATCCCACGACAGCGGCCCACTGAGCGCACTGAGTGAGGAACTCTCTTCGCTGCGGCGAAACGGGAGCCTGACCGGCTTGGATGTCGGAAGAAGAGGTTTTCATGCCAACAGTAGTACCTGTCTATTGCACTCGGGTAGAGTGCCTCCGGGATTGCCCTGCGGAAAGATTTCCGATTGACCACTGACGGGCGTCGGTATCGAGCGTGCGTGTTGGGCGCGAGTGACGAACGTTGATCGCCGTTGCGGCCGGGTTTGCCCTTCGGAATAAATTCCGGGGCTGTGGGCCGGCGGCCAAGTGTCCGCAAGCGGACACACGAACGACCTTGTTTTCGGTTCTCCTGCAAGTCCTGCCAGACAAGCAGAGGTTTGAGCAAGCCGGACGTGGTTATAGTTGTTGAAGTTTAGCACGTTCGACTTCACTACGTCAACGATTCGCGGCCCGTGCGCTGTCTCAACGAAGACAGGTACGCAGTCACATGGTTACTTCCAGATAGAGGGGAACGGCCCCCTCAACCGTTCCGTCTTTCGTCACTTTGGGAGTGAGTATATCGGCAGGACGTCTGTCGTTCGACTTTATCACCCCCTGCCACAGTTGGGCGTCTGTCTTGCTGGATTCCGTGGGTTGTAACAGTTCGCCGTTGGAGAGGAAGACCCGTCCGTCGGTCTTCTTCTGGAGAGCGCGGAGGACCGGGTAGAAGGGCATCGGGCAGTAGCCGAGAATGTCGTGGGCAACGGGAACGCTGACCGGAATGAACGCGAGCAGATCGGTATCCTTTCCGTCCTGCTTCGCCATTCGTTCCAGTCCCTTCGCTTTAATGGTCGCGTTGTGGCTGCCGTGATGCCCCACCTTGTAGAAAGCGACGCGCCCCAGCAGTTCCTCTATGTTCGGCTTTTCGGGCAACGGCTTTTTACCGTCTATATCGTTCCAGGTCGAGATAAAGTCCCAGGACAGCCAATTCCCCACCTGAGCATCCCCGACGAAAAGCAGCACTTTCTTCGTTTGCGGGAGTTCAAAGGCGAGTACCAGACTGATGTTGTTGATGATGTCGCCTGCCCGCAGCGCCAGATCACTCGCCCCGCCCAGCCAGTCCCCATCCACGCGCCGCCAGGTCGGGCCGGAGGTGTAGTGTTCCCAGAAGAAGGGCTGCACCAGCGCCTCATCCCACTCCAGGCACAAAGTGCTGTCGAAGGGGCAGCAGCGGTTGAACTCATCGGCGGAAAAGGTATCGGCGGCACCCATCATTGCCTGCGAAAGCCCCGCCATGCCGGGGTCGGCATCCGGTGAGAGATGCGGCGGCGGGAAACCCGCGTTCGCAGCCAGCGCTTTGCCGTCTTTGGAGGACGCAGCAGGAGAGTCTCCGTCTGCCGTCATGCCGAAATCGCTGTAGTGGTACATCTCCGACTCATCCACCAGAAGTTTGACAAGCGGGGTGGTCTTCCTCAGAAGCGGTTGTCCGTCTCCATTTTTGAAGCGTGGTGGGCCAAGAACATAAGTACGGACGTCTGTTCCCGGCAAAACGCGCACATCGCCCGGTTCACAGTACGTCGGGAGTTGAGGGCTGCAAAGCCCTTTCGCGATGTCGAATGCCTGGGTAATCTTACCTGGCCCGGCTGCGAGAGCGGCCGGGTCGAGCGCCAGATCGGCATCCACGCCAAAAAATCCGGCCTCTGCATCCACTCCCATCCGCAGCGACTGGCCCAGCGCGTTGACGGTCGCCTTCTGGAACGCCACTTTAACTTTTTCAAGAGACCCCGCATCGGGATCGTCCTTCTTTTCTGTCCAGGCTGTCCACACTGCGTCTACCTTAATCTGCTGCCACTCCGCTTTCGCGTGCAGGAACCCGATGACGTGGTCGTAGTGTTCGTGGGTCACGGCCAGAACATCTATATGACCGCCCGTTGCCGTGTTGATGTCCCTGACGATGGTGTTCATCCGGTCTTTTTCGTCTGGAGTGTTCATCCCCACACCGCAGTCAATAACGACGTAACAAGGATTGTCCGGCTTGCCGTCACGGGCAAAGGCGAGCAGGAAGCAGTCGCCGAGACCCTGTCCGTAGAGCCGCATCTTGACTTCATTCGGTCCCGGCAGCAGGCGATCGGGCGCAGCAGGCGCTTTGATAGTGTTGTCCGCCATCTCTTATTCTCCTCCCTTGAACGAACCTGGCTCGGCGAGATGCAGCAGCGCGAAAGGCTCCCGTATCGCCTCATTGCCGCCCTGTTTTTTGGTGCGGCAGCCGCACGAGTCCGCCCGCATGGCTTCCCGGTTCACCGTGCGATCTCCCTTTGCCATCGCCTCCCTGTCGCCGCAGCAGTACTCCGCAGCCTTCCCGGAGACCCCAAACGCCATTTTCTCGAAGGCCGTCTGCCGCGCTTTGCGGTCGGTTTCAGGAATTCCGCCTTCGTTGACAAGGCGCTTGTAGATCGTGTAGCGCACCTTCCAATCGTCCAGACTGACGATCATGGTGACGCCGCCCCGGAACCCGGTGTCATTTCCCTGTGCGTCTTTCTCCGACTGCACGATCTCGACGACCAGTTCGGTCAGGAACTCGTTGTTGGGGCCGATACGTCGGGCGGGACGCAGATTGGCGATGCTAAACGGTTTGTCAACGTCCAGGCCGACAAGCAATTTTTGCACACGTGCCTGGTTGGCCGAGTTCACAGGAAGTTTTGTCTGCGGATTAAGACGCGCCAGATTTTTCAAATAACTCACCAATGCGGCCTGCGCGGTATGGAGTTTGTTGAAAATCTCCTCCCGCCTGGCTCCGGGTTTCCAGAGATGCAGCGCATGGCGGATATTTATCCGCATATCGCTCTCGTAGTCGGCTCCATTCTGTTTTTTTGATTTCTTTGCTTCTTCCGGAACCGGTGGGAACAGGTAGAGGTCTTTCGGAGTATGCCAGCGCAGACTCTCCTCGGAGAGGGTTCGCACATTGCGCGGATAGATACCCCATTTGCGGAAGGCGTCTATGAAGGCTACGCGATAGTTGCGCGGGTCGTCGGGAACCAGGTCGTAGTCGGCGGTAATCAGCGCCCGCAGGAACTCCCCGAACGTGATATCCACCGGAGGCACATAGTCCATCGCCCGAATACACATCGCCAGCACGTGTCGGGCAGCTTTCGCGGCCTCGTCCGCCATTCGGTCCACCAGTGCGGGATGCAGTTGACCCTGCGGCAGTATGCCCGTCCCGCCCGTCGCGATGCGTTTGAGATCGTCCACGCGGTCGCTGTAGATGGCGAGGTAGGCATCGAAAACAGCGGAGACAAGGAGCGAACCACGTGCGTGCGCTTCCGATACCGAAGGCAGTTCGGTCGGGTTGGGGGTATAGCGCTGCCACATGCCATCTTTGCTGTTAATCCGACCGATGGCGTCGCGCAGCGCCTGCCCCTGCCCGGTCGCCCTCCCGAACTGTTCAGCGAGTTGGGTCAAGAGAGTCTGATGATTCAGGTCGCCTCCCGCGTCTGCAATCTGGTTTTTCAGCACATCAGGATAGGAGAAATGCGCGAACAGGGCGATCATATCGGCAAATGCTTCGTGGAAGGCGAATACGTCCGGGTTCGTTGGCTCGGTGAAATAGACGTGCATCCCGTCGAGGATGGCATGGGTCGTCTCATGGGCAATGATGTCGTGGGAGAGGCAGGAGAAGACCAGTCCGCCCGGAAACTCCTCTCCGGGATCGTCGCCGTGCGCCGGGAAGTAGCCGAGCAGCAGCGCACGTTTTTGGGGGCTGTAGTAGGCGTTTTCTTCGCGCAGGGCGTGGGGATAGATTCGCAGCCGCTGCACAAACTGGTCCCCGACGTCCGGCGCCCCATTCAGCTTCGTGCGTTTTTCCGCACGGGCCGCATCTCCGCTGCCGGTGTGCCAGGGGCGGAGCGGCGACCAGAAGATCGGACGGCCCAGAGCCTCTTCAAACTGCGAGATCGTCTTCATGGCGACGGCATAGACCATCTGCTGGTGAAACTGAGGATTGCCCTCGGAAGGCGCGAGGCCGTCCTGTGCCAACAAGAACGGGTGATTCAGGTCTACGGGCAGATACGCGCAGCCACTGGCCGGGTCCACATCCACCACTTCGAGGTACTCTCCGACCGGCCCCGGCGCAAGGTCCGGCTCGAACGGAACTGAAATGGTAATCGCATTGACGGAGGAGGTTTTCAACCGCGTCGAGAGCGAAGGGTCGAAGGCGTAGGCGCGAAGACGGCGGGACAGAGGCTGTGGAATCGCATAAGCCTGTGTCACGTCCTCCAACGCAGGCATCTGCCCGGCGCTCAAAAGCCGCGCCTTCTCCGCCTCCTGCGCGGCAGAAAGCTGCTGTCGCAGCAGGGTGGAGAGCGGCTGATCCAGGAACGCTCGCCGCAGGGCCAGCATCGGAATCGCGCCTTGCTGAAACTTCTGCGCGGCCCCGGCAAGCCCCAGGCGCAGGCTCGGCACACTCCCGATGAGATGCGCCAGTTCCCGCAGCGATTCCGTATTGTTGGCGAGGCCAGTTCCGCCGATAAGCGCCTGAACGGTGGCGGTCACCGCCGCCTGCCCTGCAACATCTGGAGGCGTTCCCGGCGCCGCGACCGAGCGGCTCCCATCCGATTTCGAGGTCGGAACGCGCAGCAGTTGCCACAGCCCTTTCAGAGTCAGGCCGATCCAGCCTCCCACACTGTTGTTCATTATCTGGGAGCGTTCATTGACCACATCGTTGGGATCGGGCAGAGAAGTGTTCAGCAGGGCCTCAGCACGAGCGATCCCGGTTCCAAACCCGCCTTTCCCACCATCCAGAAAGGAAGGAGTCGAGTCGGCGGACTGCTGTAATGCGAGCCGGAATGCGAAGGGCAGCCCTTGCGCTCCATACCGTGCCAGCAGCGCGGGCTTACCGTGATAGGAGAGCCAGAGCGCTGCGAGGCCCGCGACCGCCGCCGTCGCGAACGAGGTTCCATTGCCCCGGTCAGCCTGCTTGCTCAGGTCTGTGATGCAGTGCCAGACTCGTTCGCCCGGTGCCGTAATCGCCACTTCGTCGCCCAGACCGGAAAGATTCCAGGGCATATTCGCCGGATTGCTGGCGGCTACCGCGAGGACACCCGGCAGTTTGGCCGGGAAAACGACAGTCGGCAGCATATTGCCCGCCGCTGAGATAACGATGATCCCCGCATCCAGAGCGCGTTGGATGTCCGCTTCCAGACGACCGGACGAGACTGGCCCGCCGAGAGACATCGAGATCACATCCACTTTCGCGGCGATGGCCGCCTCAATCGCCTGACTGAGACGCAGAAAACTGAGGTGAACGACGGAAGTGGAGACACGCAGAGGCAGAATAGTGGCTCCTGGCGCGACGCCGAAAACATCCGGAACCACAGGCACGGGGATGCCCGCTATGTTCACCGTCTCTCCCTGGCGGCTGGCGATAACGCTCGCTGTGCCGGTGCCATGTCCCGGATTTGGAATAAAGCCGTCGTTAAGGAGGAGGTCCAGGGCATCCAGTGTAGGCTGGTCTTTGCCGTCCAACTCGACGAAGTTGATTCCGTAACCCTTCGCCGGGGCTGCATTGGGGCGCAGTGTAGGCAGTACCTGTGGATGGGGCGTATAGCCCGTATCGGGATGTGCGACGACGATACCCGCTCCCGGCTCCCCTGCGGTCGGATGTTGTTGCCGCCACTGATCCCAGGCTTGAGGAACCTGCATTTTCGTCAGGGACCAGTCCACCTCGGTGCTGGCGGCGTCCAGTTCTTTCTCCATCTCCGCGCTGTAGGGAACTCCCCAGAGGCCAAACCTCTGCGCGGAGGAGGCATCATCGGGAGAGGCGACACGGACAAGCGTCAGCGGCTCCGCAAATTTGACTTCGGGATTCTGCTGCAACAAACGAGCGGCGTCCCAGGCTTTGTCCAGTGGGGGCGGGGTCGCCTTCGGGTCGGCAGGCAGGACAGCCAGCCAGTCTCCGCCCGAAGAAACAACTGTCTTCCATGGCCCGCCGAGCAGCAAAGCCGCCTGCGCCTCTATCTGTGCGCGTAATGTTTCCCTGTCTGCGCCAGAATCTATCTGCACGGAAATTCCCTCGACGACCGGCAACTGCGTGTTCTCTGCCTGACGCACTGCCGCAGCAAAATCAGCCATGAATGCCTCCTCCGAATAACGACCGAAAACTAACTCTTCCATAGCACACCTGAAACTGAAAATCTCAATTCTAAGTAGCCGGACATAGTTCGTTCGTAGTTTCTATCTGGGCGGCCAAGAGAGCGTTCGCTTTCTTGATCAGCGCCGTGTCCACCGCACTTTTGAGAGCCTTCACTTTCTGGTGACTGCGTACCGCAATCTCATGATGCT
>JBBRLP010000134.1:0-14190 GCA_038231295.1 Chthonomonadales bacterium | reverse complement strand
GCCGGTGATGAGTGCACCATAGTCGCTGGCACCGGTCTTGGTGCGGGCAGCCTGCACCGCGTTGGCGATGGTCTGCATATTGGCGCGGCAGGTCTTGCGCTGGGAGTCCGATACGGCGCTAAGGTAAAGGGGCATGGCGACCGCCATCAGGATCGCGAGGATCAGGACGACGACGAGCAGTTCGATGAGGGTGAAACCTTTGCGGTTGCGGCGAGCGGCGAGCAGTTGAGAGCGGAACATGGGTGTCTCCTTGATAGTGTTGGGAATAGAATGGATTGACCGTCGAACCTCGTCGGTTCTTACACCCCTATTGTATCGGAACCGAAGAGAACAAACATCTGCGGAACGGCAGATTTTGCACACGAACAATTACCCCTCTGGTTATTTCTGAATGACATGCGTCAGGTTGAAGACCGGCATATAGAGCGCGAGCAGGATAAACAGCACGATGACCCCGATCAAAATCGTCATCAGCGGCTCCATGCTGCGGGTCAGGCGGCCTACAGCGTACTCGATATCCCGCGAGAAGAATCGGGCGACCTCCTCCAGCATAATATCCAGATTTCCCGACTGCTCCCCGGCAGCGATCATATAGACGACCAGCGGCGGGAACTCTTTGGTCTGTTCCAGCGCGGAGGCCAACTGTTTGCCATCCTCCACCTGAAGAGAGGCGCGGTCTATCGCGTCCTGAATGATGATATTGCCGGTCGTTTGGCCGGAAACGGAGAGCGCCTGCAGAATGGGGATGCCTGCTTTGACCGCGCCGCCAAAGGTCTCCGTGAACCGGGCCACCGCTACTTTCCGGTTCAGTTTGCCAAGCAACGGTAGTTTGAGCTGAATCCGGTGGAGAATGTGCATCCCCCGCGAGGTCTTGACAAACTTCTTCGCTCCTTTGAACGTGGCGAAACACACGGCGATGACGATCCACCAGTAGGAGAGCAGAATGTTGCTCAGCGTAATCAGGAGCAGGGTCAGCGGGGGCAGTTTGGCGTTGAACTGCGCGTAGACAGTGGCGAAAACCGGCACGATAAAGACGAGCATGAAGACAACGACCCCGAAGGCCGCGCACAGAACGATGGTGGGATAGACGGCGGCGGCCTTGATCTTCTCCTGTAGGTCGGCTTCGCGGTCAAACTGGTCGGCGGCGACCTCGAGCGTCTGATCCAGTACGCCGCCCGTCTCTCCGGCCTGGGCCAGCGCGATGAATTTGGAGTTGAATACCGCCGGGTGCATTCTCAGGGCATCCGTCAGGGTGTTTCCCTCCATGACACTCAGCCGCACACTATCCAGCGCCTGGCCGAGGAGCGGATTTTCACACTGCCGCGAGACCGCGTGCAGGCAGTCCAGCAGCGAGATTCCGGCGCGAAACAGTGTCGCCAGTTGACGGCTCATCACCACCAGATCGCCGATCTTGATCTTTTTGCGCTTAAAGAGCGCGAAAGAGCCGCTGGATTCGGCCTTGCGCTGGATCGTCACCACATAGAGTTCGCGAGTGCGTACGGTCTCCCGCGCCTCCCCCACATCCTTCGCCTCGATGGTGCCAAGACGCTTATTGCCCTCGCGGTCACGCGCCACATAACTGAAGATAGCCATGATATTAAAATCCCTCCGAATACAGAACGCGCAACAGCTCTTCGGGCGTCACTTTGCCCAGAAGGACTTTCTCCAGACCTGCATTCCGCATGGTGAGCATCCCGCTGGCGACCGCCTGCTGGTGCATCTCTTCTGTGGGAGCGCTGCGGATCACCATCTCCCGCAGAGCGTCACTCATAGGCATCACCTCGTAGACGGCGGTTCGGCCCTTCATGCCGCGTCCGCCGCACTTTTCACAGCCGCGCCCGACCGGCAGCATCTCCGGGATTCTCTCTTCGGGAATCTTGCACATCGCGGCCATCTGAGGCTTATTCGTCGGTTGGAGTTCCTGGCAGTGGGGGCAGATGGTACGCAGCAGGCGCTGCCCGATGGTTCCGATGAGCGAAGAGGTGATGAGAAACGGCTCGATACCCATATTGAGCAGGCGGGTGAGCGCCCCCGCCGCGCTGTTGGTGTGCAGGGTAGAGAGAACCAGGTGACCGGTCAGGGCCGCCTGCACCGCCATCTCCGCCGTCTCGTGGTCGCGTACTTCGCCCACCATGACCACGTCCGGGTCCTGCCGGAGCAGGGTTCGCAGTCCCGCCGCGAACGTCACGCCGATCTGTGGATTGACCTGCATCTGATTGACGCCAGGGATGTTGTACTCCACCGGGTCCTCGACGGTGTTGATGTTGCGGGTCGAATCGTTGATCTGATTCAAGGCGGCGAACAGCGTGGTGGATTTGCCGGAACCCGTCGGGCCGGTGACCAGCATGATGCCGTGGGACTGCTGGATGAACTGCTCAAACAGTTCTTTCTGTTCGGGAAAAAAGCCCAGCGTGGAGGAGTTGGCATAGGTTCCGGCTTTCGCCAGAACGCGCATGACGATCTTCTCCCCGTAGATAAGCGGGAGCGAGCTGACGCGCAGATCGAAATGCTGACCGTTCGTAGCCTGAAAAGCGATTCGACCATCCTGGGGGCGGCGGCGCTCGGCAATGTTCATCTGCCCCATGATCTTGATGCGCGAGGCGACGGCGGCCAGATGCTGACGTGGAATAGTCGCCTGCTCATACAGGACGCCGTCCTGCCGGAAGCGGATACGGACCGATTTCTCCTGCGGTTCGATATGCAGGTCGCTGGCCCCGGAAGTCACTGCCGACTGAATCAGGCTGTTGACCAGCCGCACGATCGGCGCGTCCTCCGCAAGGCCGATCAGCGTGTCCATCGAGAGTTCCGCGTCTTCCGAAGAGGCGTCCGCAATTTCGTCCAGCACTTTTTGGGTGCGGGAGCGAATGTCGTAGACCCGACTAATGGCGTCCATCAGATCGGCCTCGAAGACCACGTAGGGAAAGATGCGGCGATTGAGCCGTCCACGCAGTTCGTCTACCAGCGTCAGGTTCAGCGGGTCCATCATCGCCACGCGGGCGGTGGTGTCGGTGGCGGCGAACAGCAGCATCCGCTTCTCACGTGCCACCGATTCGGGGAGTAGACGGGCGATATCCATGTCTATATCGGTCATGGAAAGGTCTACACAGGGGAACCCGGAAGTCTCCTCCAGATAGGGGGCCATCGCCGCCATCGTGAGGAAACCGAGGGAGACCAGCGCCTGCCCTAAGAAGGTATGGGTCTCCTGCTGATGTTCCAGCGCCTGGGCCAGTTGGCGCTCGTTAATCAGTCCCTGGGCTATCAGCCGTTCGCCCAGCGGAAGTTTTTGGGATTTCATTGCAACATAAACCATCGCTTTCTTTCCTCCGAGGTCCTTGTCGCCTACATTTCCATTATGCGTCTACCCCTCGGCGGAAAACATCTCCCTAATGGCACATTTTGCATACAGAAGCGCGAAAAGAGCGCCATGCGAGACGACAGAGCGAGGCTTTTCGGACTCGCAGCACAAAATCTGTCGAATAGCAGACGGCTAAAAGCGGCAAGAGCGGCATACTGTAGAGGAGGCGGGATTGGGTAGTGGATTTCGGAATCACAGTGCAGCGGGCAAAGCAGTCCATCACGGATTATCTGACAACTAATGGGAAGGAAGCGGCGGAACAATACTTCTTTGAAAACCGGAAAACGCTGTGATATACTCACTAATAGCAACACCCGATTCGCATCCCTCTGATTTGTTCAGAGAGGTGCGAATGCACGGCTGCTTGAGATGAACACCGGAGGCGCTTTCCCGTCTCTACTCCTGTTCCCGAAGCAGCACAGCGGATCGTACTGAAAGACCATGCGACAAAACCAGGCAAGATCGGAATATGCGGCCCTTTCCTCCGCCCTCGGAGATTTCAGCACGGAGGCTGTAGAGGACGCTGTCGTCACGTCGGACGTGGCATTCACGCCACCTCATTCGGAGACGAATCACGACAGCGAAGCTGAGGAGCGGAAGGATGCCCTGACGCGCCTGCACCTGGAAGCGGAAGAGCTGCGTACGCGCTATAGCGAGATGGTGGACTTCGCGCCTATCGGCTATTTTGCCCTGGACAGTCAGGAGAACATTCAGGAAGCGAACCTGATGGGCGCTTCTCTACTGGGAAGCGACCGGATGTGTCTGACGGGTCAGGCGTTCTCCGGTTTTATCGCGCCTCCGTTCCAGACAGAATTCCAGGAATACTGCGCTCTGCTGCTCAGCACGGGAATCAAACAGACGTGCGAACTGCGCCTGCTGACGGCAGCGGGGGCCGCTTTTGAAGGCCAGTTGGAAGGCATTGCCGTTCGGTCAGCCAATGGCAAAGACCAGGGATTTCGCATCGCGCTGCTCGACATCACGGTTCGCAAGCAGGCGCAGGAGGCCCTTCAGCGCAGAAATACCCAGATTGTCCTCATAGACCAGCATAGCGCCCGCCTGCATCGGGCTTCCAGCCCGAACCAACTCTATAAGTTTGTCGTAGAGGCGGTGGCAAGCGTTTTCCCCACCGACAGCGTAATGCTGTGCATCGCGAACGAGGAGACACATACGATTCGAGCGGTGGCGGTTCACGGCTTCCCGCACGGCATTCTCAAGGACACGGTGCGGCATCTCTCTGAGGAAGAGCATCCCGAGGAGGACGTTCACGCCTTTGTGTGGCGAACCGGGCAGAGTGTGGCTTCCGCCGACAACAGAACCCCTCTGCATCACCGGGCCACCGTCGAGAAATATGGTCTTTCCGGCGCCTCCATCGTTATGCCGATGCGGGATCGCCACGGTATTGTCGGTACGCTGGGATTTTTGCGTCCCGGCCTCGCCGACCCCTCTACTGCGATACCGGAAGAGGATGTGCGCCTCATTTCTGTCTTCGTGAATGAAGCAGGTATCGCCCTGGAAAATCTGCGCCTCTACCAGCAGTTGCGCCAGAGGCGCGAACGCCTGCACAATATCCTGGTCAATGTGCCGATTGTCATCTGGGAGGTCTGGGAAGAGGAGGAGATTCGCGCCCTGCGGCAGGACTATGTGAGCGACTATATGCGGACGATGCTGGGGTATTCCATTTCGGAATGGCTGCGGAACCGCGATTTCTGGCTGCGTATCGTTCACCCGGAGGATCGGGACGATGTTCGGATGGTACTCGAAGCCGTGCGGCAGAGCGGCGGGCCACATGATCTCTGTTTCCGCTGGATCGCCAAAGAGGGCAGGGAACTGTGGGTAGAGACCCGTCTGACCGCCATTCAGGACGAAGGCGGAGCGCATCTGGGGGTACGCGGCGTGGCGCTCGACATCACCGACCGCAAAAACGCCGAAGAGAAGGTGCGCCAGCTCTACCAGCAGCTTCTGAAGCAGCAGCGGCTTATCACACATGGTTTCTTGAACCGACTGGAAGAGGAGCGGCGCACCGTCGCCGTGCAGTTGCACGACGGGCTGGTTCAGTACGTGATGGCAGCACAGGCATTCCTCGATACCTACGCCGACAAATACCGTCTTGCTCTGCCCGATTCGCTTCCCGGAGAACTCCGCAAAGGTCTGGAACACCTTACGCAGGCGGTTTTGGAGGCACGCCGCATGGTGAATAGCCTCCAGTCCCTGGCGCTGGACGACCTGGGGTTGGCGGGGGCGCTGGAGCAACTCGTGAGCGAAGAGAAACAGCGAGCAGGCTGGCCGCAGGCGGATTTTGAAGTGAACCTCTCGGAACAGCGTTACGATGTGGCGCTGGAGACAGCGGTCTATCGGGTCGCACAGGAGGCTCTCTCCAATGTCCGCAAACACGCCGGGGCGCATCGCGTCCAGATCGTGTTACGAAGTGAAGGGGAAGCGGGAAACGCTCATTTGACGCTGGAGGTACGGGACTGGGGCAGAGGTTTTCTCGTCCAGGAAAAGCGCCGAGACTACGCGCATCTGGGACTGCACAGCATGGAAGAACACGTCAATCTGCTGCAAGGGCGTTTTGAAATAGAGAGTTCTCCCGGTATGGGAACGCAGATGCGGGCATCATTTCCGATCCACCGCGAGGAGGCCGTTCCCGAACCTTGATCCCGAGATGGGCGTGACACGCCGAGGGGACATCTATAGTTGACTGCACCGAAAATCCGATATACCGGCGTTTCGATGGCAAAGGACGGAGGGGCGGTTAGCCGATGAGATATCCCTGCCGCATATCCATTTCGTAGCCGCTGGCAGTATTCCCATAGCGCCAGAGCAGGCAGAAGGGAACGCGCAGCGCGACGGCGTTTTGCAGACGGAAGACGATGCGTTCCAGGTCGGCGATGACGGCGGCAGAGTCCTCCAGAAGAGCGGGGTTCTGATGCAGCAGGTCGAGCAGGGCGGTAAAGACGGCCAGACCCTCCAAGGGATCGTGCCAGACGACGGTCTCACCCCTCATATCGTCGGCGAAACCGAATCGGCCCAGCGAGTCCAGCCCGGCGTCCCGGCAGATCGCCTCGATAAACAGCCAGTTGCGGGCGAGAGCATGACCGTGCAGGAAGGTGTCTCCCTCTACAATCACGTCCCCTTTTTTGAAATAGGGAAGCAGGGCAAGAACCTGGCTATCCCGCAGGGAAGGAAGCACGGTCAGCAGGCGGAGCATGAACAGCGCCCCGGCTATCGAGGCTCCTGTCAGGAACATGTTCGAGAGGAGATTTGCTTGCCTGTACGGCAGCCAGCTCCAGTTCGCCAGCCCCCCTGTCGCCAGTATCAGCGTGACAACGCCAAAGAAGACCATTTGCCGCACGGAACTGCGCTTCGTGGCCTGCACATTTATCCAGTACTGCGGGGGATACCCGCTCCTCTGTGATGTTGTTTTTGTCGTCAGCATGAGACCCCCCTACCGCTTCATCGCATCCTCGGGCAAACGAAAGCCTTTGATTGCTATACGAGACCCGAACCGTCCGGTTTCTTCGGCTTCAAAGGCGCTTCCCCACACCCTCTCCTTTTTGACGGGCAGGTTTTGAACTTCTCGCAAACGCCTGCGTCTATAGGCGCGTATGTAAGAGGAGAGTTACGGGAGTCGAGTCCGCTATGCAAGTCACGCTTTCCGCAGAGAGAAATACCCGTTTCAGGCCGTCTCGTCTATCTGGCAGGACGCTGCTGCATTTTGCCCTGCTGCTTGTCATGCTGGGCTGTGGGAGAGTGGCGGCGCTTGCGGAGCCGATGCGCGTGATGGATGCCAACGGGCAGAAGGTCACGCTGCTCCAGGACAAGACCAGCAAGGCGACCGTGCTGCTGTTCGTTACTAACGACTGCCCAATCACCAACGCCTACGCGCCGGAGATCAAACGCCTCTGCGCCGTCTACACGCCGAAGCACATCGCCTTCTATCTGGTCTATGCCGATCCGTCCTTGAAGGCGGAGGCAGTGCGCCAGCATATTAAAGATTTTGGCTACACCTGTCCCGGTCTGCTTGATCCGGCGCATCGTCTGGTAAACTGGGCTCAGGCGACGACCACACCCGAAGCCGTTCTCGTCACCGCCGATGGCAAACGCCGCTATCGGGGCCGCATAGACGACCGCTATATAGATTTCGGCAAGTCCCGGTTCGCCGCCACCACCCACGACCTGCGCGATGCGCTGGACGCCGTTTTGAAAGGCAGACCCGTGCCGCATTCCACCACGAAAGCGGTCGGCTGCGCCATCCCGGACGCGATTGTGCATCACTAAAGGCTATTCCATGTCCCTGCCACCCGGCCCGAAATCCAGAATGCCCGGAGCCAGTCTGCTCGCCCTGCGCCGTGATACGCTCGGATTTCTGCGTGAGATTGCCCTGACCTATGGCGATCTGGTGCATTTCCAGGTCGGCAAGCAGGACTATTTTTTAGTCAATGACCCCGAAGTCATTCACGACATCCTGGTGACGGACTACCGGAACTTCGCGAAGGGCCGGGGGCTGGAGATCGCCAAACGCCTGCTTGGCGAAGGGCTGCTGACGAGCGAGGGCGACCACCATCGGCGGCAGCGGCGGCTGGCACAGCCTGCGTTCCATCGGCAGCGCATCGCCGCGTATGGCGAGATCATGGTGGAGAAGGCGCAGCGCATCGGGGCGGAGTGGCAGGACGGCGCGACCCTCGATCTTTCGCAGGAGATGATGCGCCTGACGCTCGGCATCGTTGCCCGGACGCTGTTCGATACCGACCTGGAGGCCGAAACGCAGGAGATCGGGGCCGCTGTCTCCGAGGCTGTGCACCACATGGATTTCGCCATGCTGCCCTTCGCGCCCCTGCTGGAGCGGCTGAACCCGTCCATTCAGCGCCGCTTCGAACGGACACGCGACCGGCTCAATACCACCATCTACCGCATGATCCGCGAACACCGCGACGGCGAAGACCGGGGCGACCTGCTCTCCATGCTGCTGCTCGCGCAGGACGAACTCGGAGACGGCGGCGGGATGACCGACGAGCAGGTGCGTGACGAGGCCATGACCATTTTCCTGGCTGGCCACGAGACCACCGCCAATGCCCTGACCTGGACCTGGTATCTGCTGTCGCAGCACCCGGAAATCGAACAGAAGTTTCATGCCGAGGTGGACAGCGTTCTGGCAGGCCGTCCGCCCACCGATGCCGATGTCGCGAACCTGCCCTACACCCGTATGGTGCTTGCCGAAGCGATGCGCCGCTATCCTCCGGCCTGGGTGATCGGGCGGCGCGTCCTAGCCGACTACCGCATTGGAGATTATACGCTGCCCGCTGGCTCCATCTGCATGATCTGCCAGTATGTCACGCATCACGACCCGCGCTGGTATCCCGACCCGTTCCGTTTTGACCCGGAGCGCTGGACACCCGAAGCGCAGGAGATGCGCCCGAAATTCGCCTACTATCCCTTTGGCAGTGGCCCCCGTGTCTGTATCGGGGAGGGCTTCGCCTGGATGGAAGGCATTCTCTTGCTCGCGACTCTGGCCCAGCAGTGGCAGATGCGGCTGGTTCCCGGCCATGCGGTCGTGATGAAGCCCGTCGTGACATTGCGCCCCCGACACGGGATGCAGATGACGCTGCACCGCCGGAAAACAACACACGATTTACCATCTCCCCTCACCCTGGCGACGACCGGGAGATGAGGACGACGCCCCATGCAGGAGGATACTTGATGACGCTCAAACGCCCCTTCGGAATCGCGACTACGCTGGCGCTGGCCTGCGCGGTTGTCGGCTCCGTGCTGTTCACCCATCGCTCCCCCGCGCAGGCGGAAGAGACGCTCCCCAAAAAGAGAGAGACCGCGAAGGCCAAACGCTCGCTGACCTACACGAAAGACATCGCGCCGATCCTAAACCAGAACTGCGCCTCCTGCCATCGCCCCGGTGAGATCGGCCCCTTCGCGCTGATGTCCTATTCCGACGCGAAAAAACGCGCAGCGCAGCTCGCTTCCGTGACGGAAAGCAAGTTCATGCCGCCCTGGCACGCAGAGTCGCACGGTGAGTTCCGCGACGAGCGCAAACTGACCTCCGATCAGATCGCGACCATCAAAGAGTGGGTCGCTGCCGGTTCACCCGAAGGCAATCCCGCCGACCTGCCGCCCACGCCGAAGTTCCCGCAGGGCTGGGCGCTCGGCAAGCCCGATCTGGTGCTGGAGCCGAGCAAAGCCTACACGCTGGGAGCGGAGGGTTCGGATGTCTACCGTTGCTTCGTGATACCGGGCGGTCAGACCGAAGACCGCTATATCTCCGCGATGGAAGTGCGCCCCGGCAACTCCAAAATCGTGCATCACGTCATCGCTTACCTGGATGGCAGCGGCAAAGCCAGACAGAAAGAGACGGAGAACACCGACGGTCAGCCCGGCTACACCTCCTACGGCGGCATCGGGACTTCCCCCTCCGGCTCGCTCGGCGGCTGGGCGCCCGGTAACCTGCCCCGCTTCCTGCCCGATGGCGTCGGAACGCTCTTCCCGAAAGGCACCGATATCGTCCTGCAAGTCCACTACCATCGTAGCGGTAAAGCGGAGACCGATCAGACGAAACTGGGCCTCTACTTCTGCAAGAAGCCGGTCGAGAAGCGGATGCGGATCATGCCCGTCGTCGGCCTGCTCTCCATTCCTGCCGGAGAGTCCAACTATACTGTGCATGGCTTCCCCATGCCGCTGCCGAACGATGCGACCATTCTGGGAGTCATGCCCCACATGCATCTGCTTGGAAAAGATATGACGGTCACCGCCGCGCTCCCGGACAGCACATCGAAACAACTGGTACATGTCCCGAACTACGACTTCAACTGGCAGACCACCTATATGTACAAAGAGCCGGTCAAGGTCGCGAAGGGAACGCGCCTCGGTCTCGTCGCCCACTACGACAACTCCACCAAAAACCCGCGCAACCCCAACAACCCGCCGAAGCCGGTGAAGTGGGGCGAGCAGACGGCGGACGAGATGTGCATTGCTTTCGTCTACTACACACTGGACGGGGAAAATTTGACGCAGGGCGTCACCGTCGCAGGCGGACGCGAGTTCGGCGGGCGGCGAATCGCCGCTGCCGGGGGCGCGAGTGGCGTCGGAAGCGCGGCGACCGGCGGCAACACCGCCGTGCTTCAGCAACTGCTCAAAAAGTTCGATAAAGACGGCGACGGCAAACTGGACGCCGGGGAGCGCCAGGCGGTTCTGCAGGCCTTCCGCAACAACGAACTGAGCGCGGAAGAGAAAGCGGCTGTCCTGGAGTTCCTGAAAGAGAAACGCGCCGGAAACCCTATGCCCTGATGCCTCTTTCGCAACAACTACCCACTCAAATCGAATAGGCGGAGTCTTCGCAGGCTCCGCCTCTCACACCACTGTACGTGCGGGTCCGCATACGGCGGTTCACCACCCGTTCCGCGCAGATTGGTAACGTTCTGCCAGGGGAACCAGACCCTGCTGTTGCCAGTAGGCATGACTTGGGGCTTTGTGAAGAGGCGGTGAGCCTTCGTGAATTTTACACAACGGAATGGAAGAAAGAGATGCGGCCTCTATTTCAACTCTTGCGCCTGGCTTTGCTCGGCTCCGCTCTGTGCCTTTCTGCCCGGTTCGGCTCGGCTGCTGTGTCGTTGCCGCCCCGCACAATGCCTGTGTTGCCTCCGAAGTCGTTGCGTCTTGTCTGGAAGGCATCTTTTGCTGGGCAGCAGATATTGAGGCTTGGCCCGTCCGGGGCGAACAAACTGGTGGTCTTTACGGCATCGCCCTGGGATGCAAAGCAAGCGGATTGGAACGCATGGCCGCGGACCCCCATCGTGATCGACCTGGAGACGGGAAGGCAGGTCAAGCAGCCGCAGATTACCGGGTTTCGAGGCGATGTGCTTGCCGACGCGAAGCACTGGTACGCGGTGATTCCGCTCCCCTTGCCCCGCTCAGACCAGCGTCCGATCGATCCAAAAGAGTTTCGGGCGGAACTGGTGGCTTTTGATTGGGTCAGCGGTCGAGAAGCGTGGCGTATTCCCTGCGAGGATAGCGAGGACCCGCTTGTGCTCGGTGATCTCCTTTTTCATACGGGGGCGCAAGGGGAGGGAGGGCCGTTCAACCATGTGATCGCGACCGACGTTGCTACCGGACAAGAACGCTGGCATCACTCCGCCGGAATGATTAGTGGGATGTTTCTGGCCAACCATCGGCTCTACCTCTACAATGAGGCGCAAGACACGGGAGTGACCGATACGCAGGGACAGTTCCTGAACGTGCTGGATCCCACGACCGGAGAGCCGTTGCAACGCCTCCGCTTCTACCCGGAGTTTCGTCCCCTCTCTTCCCTCGGTTCGCTCACCTGGTTTCCACTGGCACAAAGGCTGATCGGTACGTTTGAGGTGCATTCTCCCGGCACGGACGTGACGGAGATACGCGCCCTGGATGCAGCAGGCACACTCGTCTGGAGTCGTTCAGACACGGTTGGCTTTCATGCCGTCAACGGCGTCCTGGTATGTGACCGCAAGGGCAAAGGAATCGTTGCGCTCGATCCCGCGACTGGACACCAACTATGGCAGCATCCTGGCGCGGAAGACAAGGTGCTGACCGCCTGGCAGGATACGGTTGTCCTTCGCACTGGCGCGACCCTCCTGGCCCTCGATTCGCTCCATGGCAAAATGGCTTGGACCCTCCCGCTCCCTACTTTGCCGCCAGACAGCCTCCCCGCAGGTCGGCGTAGGAAGGGAGGCATCCCACGTGTATGGCCAACCGAACTCTCCGTGCGCGTATACGGGCCGTATCTGGCGCTTGCTCAAACGCGCACAGAAGGGCACAGCGCAGCCCTTTTCCTCTACACCTTGCCCGACCAAGGTACGTTATTTCTTCAACCGCCTCACGGAGAGCGACATCTTGATGAAACAAGCGGGGCGCTCCGGCTATAGGCTCAACACGCAATATAAGCAGTCACACCTACTGTAGACGCGCTGCGAAATCGAGATTTTCGTGTGTTTCGTTCCCTGTGGGGGTCTCGTCGGTGAGGAGGAGAGTGGGTATGGACAGAGTGTATCTGAAAAGGGTGTGTCTGCTGGCGGGGTGCGTTGCGGTGGCTGTCGGGTGGATGGTCACGCTGGGAAGGGCGGACAGGAGGCAGGGCGCGAAGCGGCCGGAGCTGACCGTCGGGGTGTGGAAGAGCATCACGCCGAGCGGGGTGACGATGAGTGCTGCCGACCATGTGTTCTGTCAGGGGATGGCGATAGACCCGGCCCATCCCTCCACCCTCTATCTCTGCGTCTGCGCCTACGACGTGGCGAAGGGTGGACTGTACAAGACGACCGACGGCGGCGCGACCTGGAAAAAGATGGGCAGTCTCGACGAGCCTATTCATATCGCTATTGACCCGCACAATTCCCAGCATCTCTACTGTGTGGACGGGGTGCGAGGGGCGACGCTGGGCTTCTGGGTCTCGACGGATGGCGGCGCGACCTGGACGCTGCCCGCAGGCTTCGCGGCGGTGGCGGAGAAGCAGACCGGGACTCGCGACCTCTACTCGGTCGCCGTAGACCCCACCGACTTCAAGCATATCCTGGTCAGTTTCCACTCGCCCTGGCGCGACTCGAAAAGCTGCGGCGTGCTGGAGAGCAAAGACGGCGGCAACACCTGGGCCGTCCATGAACCGCCGGTCGGGTTGGTGGGCGGGTACGGGATGGCGGTCTTCTTCCTCTACAGCCCTGCGACGAAACAGGGCGATAAGAACACCTGGCTCTTCACGACGCAGGCAGGAGGATTCTACCGCACGACGGATGCGGGCGCGACGTGGACACAGGTCTACAAACTGCAAATGACGCATGGCGGCGAACAGCTCTATCGCACAAAGGCAGGCGTTCTCTACGCCGGAGCCTACCAGTACCCGGTTCGCAGCACGGACAACGGCGCAAGCTGGGAGCAGATCAAAAAGGGGCTGGTCTATAGTTGGTATATCGGCATCATTGGCGACGGCAAGAACCTCTATACCGGCTGCACCAACGCCAACGAGCCGTACTTCACCTCCCCGGAAAACGATGGCCTGACCTGGACAGCCTACGGAGGCGGGGCGCAGAAGTTCTCCGCAGAGCCGTTTGAGATGGGTTACGACCCTGCCAGCCACATTCTCTACTCCGCCAGTTGGAGCGAGGGCCTGCTCGCGCTCCAGTTGCCCCCTGCCCGTTAGCGAGGGGTAACTGACGCATGGGAAAGTCCGCCAGTATCTCCTCTTGTGTCATGCCGCCCGCCAGATAGGAAAGCACATCGTAAACGGTAATTCGCATCCCTCAGATACAGGGTTTGCCGCTGCGCTTTCCCGGCTCCATCGTCTCAATCCTCCGCTGTCGTCAATGCGGTTCCCTCTCTCCCTAGGATTGTACTCTATCAGTTCTATTTTGTGCCGACTGCCCGATTGCAGCGGATGTGACTCGCAAGTGGCACATTTTCTTTGCCGAAGCAGCCCAATCTGCCAGGTCGGATGGGCCGACCACGAGTCGCGCCCCGGAGTCAGCCGCTGAACTCCAGGGCGCTCTTTCTGCCTGTACCGTGATCCGATGCCGGGGAGACGTTGCGCTCGGTCGCAAAACAGGGTTTCCTGGGGGTAAGCACGGTGGCGTACAGCGCTCCTCGCGCTGAAAAAGCAGCCAAACATGCAAATTTGATGTCACATCGGCACTTAACAGCGTTTTCGCAAGATAAATGCGGGTAACATATGAGCCTTTTTCAAAAGTCGGCTGTCGCCGTGGTTGCTTTGCCCATCAAGAATGCTACGGAGCGGGCAGAGAGTCGATTCTACTCAGAAACAGACGCCAATCTCGCCTTTTCCTGGCAACAGACCCCTCGGCAGACGT
>JBBRLP010000133.1:0-14263 GCA_038231295.1 Chthonomonadales bacterium | reverse complement strand
CCTTGTGTTGGCCGGTGCGCAGGATGATTTCGAGTTGTTGCCGTTGTTGGGGAGTGAGGGTAAGGGAAGTGTGTTTGTTCATACCCTCAGTTTACCCGACAGTTGCGCCGCATATAAAACTTCAGTTAACTAACGACTAGCCATAGGCTCTCCCAACCGCCCACACGCGACTTTTCCGGCGTCTGGGATACTTTTTGATATACGCGATGCATCCGAAAGAGTTGCGCCAATCGTATGCAGGGGCGGAACTTTTGTGTAAACAGGGAGCGCGTCTCCTATTATGACGCTCCTTTCAGGCTGTCGGCTCGTGTGTACAGCAATCTCGCACACTTTGGCCGCGATCTCTCACTATTGGCTGGAGGAAGTCGCTGGAAATCCAGGTCATGAGTTTTAACATCCGCAACATGCGCTCTCAGGATGGCGAGAACGGCTGGGAGCGGCGACGGGAGATGGTATGTGGCCTGATTCGGCGGCACAGCCCGGACATCCTGGCGACGCAGGAGGCGTACTTTCCGCAAATCGAGGCGATGCGGCAGGCCTTGCCGGAGTACACCGTTCTTGGCGTGGGGCGAGACGACGGCAGGGCGGAAGGCGAGACCTGCGCCCTCTTCGTGCGGGGCAGTCAGTGGCAGATCGGCGCGAGCGGGACGTTCTGGTTCTCCGAAACGCCCGACGTGCCGGGATCGCGCCACTGGACACGCCACCATGCCCGCATCTGCACCTGGGCCATCCTTATCGGCGAGGCCGGGCAGACGTGCGCCGTCTATAATGTCCACATGGACCACGAATCGCAGGACGCCCGCGAAAGGAGCGTCCGGCTGCTTCACGACCGGTTTCGGCATGACGCGACGGACACGCCTACGCTCGTCATGGGCGACTTCAACATGACGGAAGACAACCCGGCGATGCGCTCCCTGCTGGCAGCGGACACGCCACGCCTGACAGACACCTTCCGCGCCCTGCATCCCGCGCTGCCCGGCCAGGGAACCTTCCATGATTTTGTGGGTAACACAGACGGCGACAAGATAGATTATATTCTCGCAACCGAGGCGTTCCAAGCCATCGAGACGCGCATCCTGCACGATAACATCAACGGACGCTACCCCTCCGACCATTTCCCCCTTCTCGCCTGCCTGCGCCTCGGGAACGGAAGCGAGGCTCAGGAGATACCATGAAATTCTGCCCGGAACGAATGCTGCCTGTTCTACTGTTGCTGCTCTGTCTCGCGGCGGTCGGCGGGGCTGCGCTTGGCAAGGGCGCGTCGGAGGTAATGGTGCTGGATTTTGAGAGCGGGACTGCGCCGAAAGTGTGGGTCGTCAACATCCCCAATGAGAATGCCTCCGTCAAACTCTCGCCCGACCATCCCTCAGAGGGGAAGCAGTGTCTTCTGCTGCACTACCACTTCACCGGGAAAGACGGCTTCCAGTACCTCGGTATTCCGAATAAGGTCAAAATTCTGGCCCCCATCCATACGCTCAAATTCATGCTGCGGGGCGATAAATCCGGCTGTTCGTATGGCCTGCGTGTTCTGGACGCCGACGGCGAGACCCATCAGTACAAGGCGGGCGTCATAGATTTCGCGGGCTGGAAAGAGATGACGATCAACCTGGACGAACCGCATGAGACATGGGATGGCGACAAGAACGGCAAGATGGACTACCCGCTGACCGAGCTGACGCTCACCATCGGCCAGCCCACCGACAAGGCCAAACTGCCTGTCGAGAGCGACCTGGCCTTCGATGCCGTCCGTGTCTCCTCGGATCGCAGCGCGGCGGAGACTCTGGGCGGGCAGATCGCCGTCGTCTCGCCACACTACTGCTCCGAAGTCAGGGGCAATACCCCCATCACCGTGTCCGCGCCCGGTTTCCAGAGCCTCATCGTGAAGTGCTGGAAGCAGGGCGGCGTCTACGGCAGCGATTCGACTGTCGCCACCGTTGCCCTCAGCGCGAAAGGCAGCGGCTCCTTCGTCTTCCCGGCAGACTCCTACCCGCACGGCCCCGTCACCCTGACGATTTCCGGCGCCAACAGCGTCACCCACGACAACTGCTATCTCCAGCTCTACAACAGAGGCGGCGTCTCCTGGAACGAAGGGATGCCCAGGTCTGCGCCGCCAGCCGCGAAAGGGATGTCACTGGTCTTCGCCGACGACTTCAAAGGTACGCTCTCCATCTCCAGCACCGATCCCAAGGCAACCTACTACGATCACAAGCCGCCGAACGGCTCGCAGGATTTCAGCACCCTCCCGTTCACCGGACACGATTCGCCCAACAACCCCTTCACACAGTTGGACACCTACCTGCGTATCCGGGCGAGCGAGAAGGCGCACAGTTCCGGTCTGCTCTCTTCCCTCAAGAACGACGGTACGGGCATCAAGGTCTCGCTGCCCTGCTACTTCGAGTGCCGCTTCCTCGGCCCGAACGCCATCGGCACCTGGCCGGCCTTCTGGCTGATGACGGACTACATGACCGACTACAAGCTCAAAGGCGATAAGACGCCCGTAGATGAACTGGACATCATCGAAGCCTACGGCGGCGAAGGCCCACACGAACCCAACGCAGGCGACACCTACATGATTACGCCCCATGCCTGGAATCAGGGCGATGCGGGCAAAGCCCTTGAAACGAAAGCCTTCCAGGCGATGCACAATCCGGCGCATATCAAGAAACTCGGCGTTCCCTCCACCTGGTACGAGACCTTCCACACCTATGGCTGCAAGATCACCGCCACCGACACGATCTACTACTGCGATAACATTGAAGTCGGGCGGCACACCACCCTGCCTGTCTGCAAAGAGTACCCGCTGTTCTTCATGATAAACCTCGCCACCGGCGGCGGATGGCCCGTAGACCTTTCGCGCTACGATGGCCTTGCGGATATGTACGTGGACTTCGTTCGCGTCTACAAATAGTCTGGCCTCGTCTGCCAGCAGAAAGAGAGTTGCCCTATGGCTGGAGGAACCCTCGCAGCGAGCCGCATTCCGACCGCACTCTGCTTCGATGTCGAAGACCCCATCGCGCCGGAGGCGGACGATGCGGCGCTCTGGATGGCGGAGATACTGGCGGAGTACCATCTGACCGGTTCGTTCATGGTCGTCGGGGAGAACGCACGGCTCTGGGAACAGCGCGGACGCCGTGACGTGATTGAAGCCCTGAAACGGCACCATCTTGCGTTCCATTCGACCTGGCACTCCGTCCATCCTACCACAACCGAGCTATGTCTTGATAAGGACTTCGCGCAGGGCATGGAGGCGGTGTGGGAATGGGATCGGGAAGGCTGGCAGGCGACGGAGCGCATTCTGGGCCGTCCTCTGCTCGGCTGGGCGCGGACGGGCAATAGCTGGTCTCCGTCGGTGATGGGGCTGATGGGCCGCATGGGGCGGGCCTACGCCTACAGTCAGGTCTGTCTGCCGGGCCACAATGTCTGCTGGTATGGCGGCTGTCTGGGCTTCTACTTCGACGGGGGGTTCGGCGGCTTCGATACTTCGTTTTACGAGGATGCGCTCTTCACGCAGCGACTGGAGCGTGTCCAGCGTCAGTTGGATGCCTATATCCAGTCGGATCGGCGCGGGGCCGAGTGGCTGAATTTCTTCATCTGCCACCCTACCCGCGCCATCAGCACGGAGTTCTGGGACGGCGTCAACTTCGCGAACGGCGCGAACCCGCCACGCTCCGCATGGAAACCCGCCCCGCAACATGATTTGGCCCTTATCCCGACTATGCAGGCGAACTACCGCCGCCTGTGCGACTATCTCCGCAGCGAAGACCGCCTGGAGATCGTCGGATGGGGCGACCTGATTCGCCGCTACGACGGCCAGCGGGCCTTCGCCAGCCATACGGAACTGCTGCAAATCGCCCGGCGCATCACCGACGAGCGCCGCGTTCTCTTCACGGACTTCTTCACCGCAGGCGAGATTCTGCTCTTGCTCTGTCAGGCCGCCGCTTCTCCTCGAACACGCTACCCCTGCCCGACGGTCTACGGCCCCCTCACCATGCCACCCGTCTCCCCGACAGGCAGCCTCGCGGCGGCAGACGTACAAGCGGCCGCGACCGGCGTTCTCGAAGCGGCGAAATCGGGGTATCTGCCCGCCGCTATTGCTGTCGCCGGACGCACTCTCGGGCTGGGAACCTACTTCGTCGCGCTTGCAGAGGCTCTGCTCGGTCACTCTGAAGTCTCCGGCCCCTCCGATGCCCCCTACCCTGCCGAAGCGGAAGCCGTCGCGCAGGAGGTCGCCCGTGCGCTCCCCGACTGGATCATTCACCCAATCAACATGGACCTGAGCAACATTCTGGAGCAGACCAGACTCCAGTGCTGGACTCTCAAACCCGCCTGGCCACGTCCTCCCGATTCCTCATCCTGATCTCTCATTTTTCCTGGCGCTATCGTCTGTTGCTATGTCATCGCTTGCATCGAACGGGGTTTTCGTAGCCCGATAGGCTTGGTGAGCATGGTGCCGGCTGGCAGGGTACAGAGGTTCCAAAAGTCTCTCGCGAACCATCGGCGTTAGAAAGCTATCGCGCAGTCCATCCGGGTTGCGGTCAAGGATTCGTCCCAACTGAACCGCCGTCCGAAAAGCGTTCTGACAGACTCTCAGGACAGCAGCCCTCATTTCCCGTTTTATGAGATGAGGGCGGAAACCATTTGGATAGGCAATACTGCGAAGATTGCTAATCTCCTCGGCCCCGAGAAGAGGAACGAAAACCTGGGAAGCGGTTCCCAGGTTTCCACCTTTACTTCCCAAGTTTTCACTCTCACTTCCCAGATTATGGGAACCGCTTCCCAGGTTGTCCGACACATTTTGGGAGGGCAAGACATAGGTTCGCGCACGTCCATGTCCCTGCGCTTCTAATAGCCCTTCGCCGACCAGACGTTTGAGGAGGCGCGTCAGTTCGGCAGGATGTGTCTCCATCATGAGTTGAAGGCGCTCATTAGAGACAAAGGCTTCTACATGCGCTGTTACCAGTGCCTGTACTTCCTGGGGCGAACACGCTTCGAAACGCGGCCCGAAGCGCTGCCGCAGTACCTCAAGAACTTCTTCAGGCAGGAGAGAGAGCATCGGCAACGTCAGCACAACACGATCAGGCTTTACCCGCTCGTCCAGAGCTGGTATCTGCCAGTTTTGAGAACGCCATCCCCGCAGAATAGTATCAATGCCCGAACCCATTCGCTCACCGCGCCCAAGCATCTGAAACATTCTTTGCAACGATTTATTGCGACACTCGCTGACACCTCCCCGGCGAAGTTGCTCATAGGAGATAAGCAGACTACCGGGATTTTCCATTTCCACGCGTTCCTTCTTGCGAATAATCACAATCCCGCCTGTTCCACGGTAGTCCGCATGGATAAGCGCGTTCGTCAGCGCCTCACGCAGAGCCTCATGGACGGGTGTATCGTCTACGCGAGAAAGGTCTTGAAGCTGGAATGGAATTTTTAAGTCACGGGTCAGTCGCAGGATAGCGCGGTGGTAGAACTGAAAAAGGTTGGCGTTCCATGTGCCATCGGGGTTCAGACGGTCTATATAGCGGGTTTTCGCCTCCTGAATTTCGCGGTAATCTACATGAAATTCGGGGATGGCATGGGGGTCAGTAATGGATTGTTCTTTGCCGAACATCAGGAGACCCGCAACGGTCAAACCTTCCGTCCCTGTCTGCCTGTCGGTGCGCCATCCGTTCAGGCGGCAAAGAAAATCGGGGTCGGCTAGCCCCAGCCAGGGATGATCTGGGGCGCGGACGGCGAACCGCTGACGATACTGTCGGAAACTCTCCATGTCAATATCGTCCCATCCGAATTGGGGAAGAATCTGAGCGTCGGGTGTCTCCTCCTGCTGATCGGCGAGCATACGGCGCACTTCATCAACTGAGCACCTGTAATCGCCCTCGTGATTACGTCGGAAGGTTCCTTCCAGAGGATTCTGACTGATAAATACCGGGCGCTGACGCCGCTCCGCTTTCGGGACCCGCATCGCGAGGACGAACCGCTCCCGGACAGAAACGACAGTTACGTCTGAATCCGTCAACAGGTTTACGCTGACCTTGCTGCGGTTATTCAGAGTGTTCCAGATGTCCTGACGGCGCTGTGCGGCGTTTTCCAGCCCCCGCTCAATGCTAAAATCCTCGCCCCGTTGTTCCACACCGAGAACGATGACGCCACCCTGAGTGTTCGCCATCGCGCTATAGGTCTCGTACAGACTGAGCGGGACGCCGCCTTTCGCGCTCTTGAATTCTACGTCCTGCGCTTCTCCGTGTTCGACCGCTTCCAGAATGTCGAGGTCAGTCATAGCGAGCTACTTTACAGTGAGTCATTTCCGACCATGCCCGCGAGGAGTTCCGCCGTCTGTTGGTCGTGTTGCCAGTGGAGCAGGGCGGAGATGGGGTGGACACTTTATTCTCTATTTCCTCGTCACTCTCCTCCCAAATCGTCCTCCTGACATTATTATCAGCATAGCATATCAAAATATCTTGATTCATTGTTGCTTTTCAGGAATGCGTGGGGTATAATGGATTTGTCAAGCAATCAAGAAATCATGATTTCTTGATATACTCACCTCAACGGAGAATTTTACAATGAGCGCAACCCTGGTCGAACCCACGACACTGCCCTACAAAGTCGCCGACATCTCGCTGGCGGAATTTGGCCGCAAAGAGATCAACATCGCCGAGCATGAGATGCCTGGCCTCATGTCCATTCGCCGCAAATACGCCGCGACCCGCCCGCTCGAAGGCGTTCGCATCACCGGTTCGCTGCACATGACCATCCAGACCGCCGTGCTGATCGAGACCCTCAAAGACCTCGGCGCGAACGTGCGCTGGTGCAGTTGTAACATCTTCTCCACGCAGGACCATGCGGCGGCGGCCATTGCCGAAGCCGGTATCCCCGTCTTCGCGTGGAAAGGCGAGTCGCTCGAAGAGTACTGGTGGTGCACCGATCAGGCTCTCTCCTTCCCCGGCGGCAAAGGCCCGCAGCTTATCGTGGACGACGGCGGCGACGCGACCCTGCTCATCCACAAGGGCAATGATCTGGAGAACGGCAAGGACGAGTGGGTCAACGGTCCCTCCGAGAGCCACGAAGAGAAGGTCATCAAAGACCTGCTGAAAAAAATCTACGCCGAGACCCCCAACCGCTGGCACAACGTGGTCGCGGACTGGCGCGGCGTCTCCGAAGAGACCACGACGGGCGTTCATCGCCTCTACAAGATGCAGGAACTCGGTCAGCTTCTTGTTCCCGCCATCAATGTCAATGACTCCGTCACCAAGTCCAAGTTCGACAACCTTTACGGCTGCCGCGAGTCCCTGGTGGACGGCATCAAGCGGGCCACCGATGTCATGGTCTCCGGGAAAGTCGCGGTCGTCTGCGGCTACGGTGATGTCGGCAAAGGCTCCGCGCAGTCCCTTCGCAACAACGGCGCTCGCGTCATCGTCACCGAGATTGACCCCATCAACGCCCTTCAGGCCGCGATGGAAGGCTATCAGGTCACGACCGTCGAAGACACCCTCGGCTGGGCGGACATCTACGTCACCACCACCGGCAACGTGGACATCCTCACCTACGATCATATGTCCCAGATGAAAGATCAGGCCATCGTCTGCAACATCGGCCATTTCGACAACGAGATTCAGGTGGATCGCCTCAACACTGCTCCCGGCGTCGTCAAACTCAACATCAAGCCGCAGGTGGATATGTACACCTTCCCGAACGGCAACAGCCTCTATATGCTGGCGGAAGGCCGCCTGGTCAACCTCGGCTGCGCGACCGGCCATCCGAGCTTCGTGATGTCCAATAGCTTCTCGAACCAGACCCTCGCGCAGATTGACCTCTGGAAGAACCGCGAAATCTACGAGGTCGGCGTCTATGTCCTGCCCAAGAAGCTGGACGAAGAGGTTGCCCGCCTGCACCTGGAGAAGATCGGCGCGAAGCTGACCGTCCTCACCAAGAAGCAAGCCGACTACATCGGTGTCTCCCCGGACGGCCCCTACAAAGCCGAAACCTACCGCTACTAAACCTATGCCTTATCTCTCCTCATTTCAGCAGGAGAGACGCACAAAAAATGCCATCCCGATACCGTTCGGGAGGGCATTTTGCATTTGGACGGTTTCGGTTAGGGCGTGTCGAATTGCCCTGGCAGAGGCGAGACAGCGACGGCTACCGCACTACCGAGTGCAAATCAGAGTTTCAATGGCAGCGAGAAAAAAGCAAATTCAAGCTACTGCAAACTCTCCTAGAGCGCGTACAGCGGGCGGAAAGTATCCGAGTACGATACATTCGGTTGGCACACCTGCCGCCGCCAGTTCGGTCGCGATGCCTTCTTCGGTGTTGTCCGTGAGAATCCAGATTTTACCCTCACGTATCTCCAGATGCGCGAGGAGATGCGAGGCATAACGTTCGCCATCGAAATTCACGTGCTGGAGCATATAGCGGTCGGACGTCACATCACAGGCTCCCACAATGCGGAACTTGGAGACTGCACCCGGAAAAGCTTCCCAGGACTGGAAGACACGGGCGATGGCTTCACGCAGATACTCTAAATTATCCATTCGACTATCTCCTCCCGATCTGTCCGAAAGCGAAAGGCATCAGGCTCATTCCTTTACTTATTTTTACCTCATGTCGCTGCCTGGTGAACAGCCTTGGTTACGGGGTGTTAATGAGGAAGGTGGACGTCTGCTCGAAATAGTGGCGCATGGGTGAGCGCATCGGTTCGGCGATACCGACTTCGTCTATTGCGGCAAGCATATTCTTCAGCCAGGCATCGCGCTCCGCCTGCCCGATGCGGAAAGGGACGTGCCGCATTCGCAGGCGGGGATGCCCACGCTGTGCGCTGTACTCCTGCGGGCCACCGAAATACTGCGCCAGAAACAGCGCGAGTTTGTCCGCCGCCTCTTCCAGGCTCTCCACGTACATCGGGCGCAGGAGCGGGTCCGCCGCGACGCCACGATAGAAGGCAGACGCCAGCGCACGAAACGTCTCCATTCCTCCCACCATCTCGTATACCGTTCGTTCCGACATAGGTCTTTTTCGTTCTCCTCTGGTTTGTGCTGTCCTGGACGGCGCGGGGAAGCCTACAGGGATTCCAACTGCGCGACGAAGTAGGCGGGGTTGAGGGGTTCGCCGGTAGCCCGCTGAAGCCACTCCTCCCAGGGATAGATGGCTCCGGGATGGAACAGTTCCGCCTCCATAAACGCCCCGACTTTCGGGCTGGTGATGAGTGCAGAAGCGGGTTCGCCTGCCAGAACTTCTGTCGTCAGATGGTGGAGAAGCTGCGAGGCGACCATCTCGCCAAGCTGGTAGTTGTGGTAGTAGACGGGTGCGGTGGCGAGGTGGATTTTGGAAGCCCAGTCGGGGGCATTGCGGCCATCGGGCGGTGTGAGGCCCTGATACTTCGCTTTCATCGCCCACCAGAGCGCGTTCAGGTCCTGCTCAGGGTCGCGGTAGAGTTCGCGCTCGAAGTGGGCCATGACGAAGCACCAGTGCATGAAGACCAGCAGATAGTCGCGGACTTCGCGGCGAGCGGACGCGGCGATACGAGCGGCCTCGTCGGGGGCGACCCCGGCATAGGTGGCGAGCCAGTCCGCGTTTTTGGTGAGACGGCCCATGAACAGCGCAATGGCCTCCGTCGTCATGATATGGGCGCAGTCGCGCAGAACAAAAGGCAGCGACGGATCGAGGTATTTGTCGTAGACGGCGTGGCCGAACTCGTGCAGCGTGGTACTCATCCAGCGTTCGTTCGGGCGGTTGTTGCACAGCACCCGGACATCGTGGCCGTGATCTATATTCAGGCAGAAGGCATGCTGGCACTTGCCGGGACGCTCGTAGAGGTCGGCGATTTTCAGCAGGTCGTCTACGGGCAGGCCAATAGCGGAGAAGAACGCGGCCGTAATCTTTTCGATGTCTTTGTCGGCGAAGAAGCGGTCAAGGTCGGCTTCGCCCGGCCCCGGCTCCTGAAAGAAACGGTTGTGATAGTGCCAGGGGCGCAGGGCTTCCGGGGTGATCTGGAACTGCGCGGCGAGACGGGCATCCAGTTCCGCTTTATAGGCGTTCCAGAACGGATTGCTGCGCTCGTGGAGGTCCTCGAGCAGTGCGAACAGGCGCGTCGTATCGAGTTCCTGAAGCTCCATGTTCATCGTGTAGTAGTCGGAGAAGCCCAGGCGGCGGGCTTCCTCATTCCGCAGGCGCACCAGATGCAGCACCCTCTCCGCGACCTCGGCACCAACGGTCTGACTCGCCTCCCAGGTTTCGCGGCGCAGTTCGGCGTCAGTGGAGGTGAGCAAGGTGTCGTCCAGCGCGTTGTCGCTGACCTGTTCGCCGCGCACGGTGGCCCGAAAGTTGTTGAACGTGTCCTCAATGTCCACTTCCAGCGCGATCATCTCCGCCAGTATCTCCGGGGCAATCTGACTGCTGAGATAGCTGTTGCGGAGCAGCAGATGCTGCCGGGCCAGCAGAGGGTCGTCAAAATCCTGACGGTTCAGCCCATTCAGGAAGGCGTACTCCTGGGGGTTCGCGTAGATTTTCAACAGCCGTTCGCGCAGTTCCGCAACCTTCGCGCTGGACTCCGGACTGCTCGTGGTCTGCATCTCCCACTCCGCCATACGGGCATCCCGCGTAAGCGGCGCGACCGCTGCGACATGGCTTTCGATAAACGCCTGGAGGGCGCTGTCGGCACTCATAATCGTAGGTTCTCCTTCTTCGTCGGCCTCTGCCGAGACGCGGACGTTTCACTTGCTGCTGATAAGGATACCTGCTGAGGGTTGAAATCGTGGCGTGATTCGTGTCACAATCCTGAGAACTTCGTACTACAGACTGTTGGTCAGGAAACGTATGCAAACCTCTCTGCGTGGAATCTCCGGTGTGCTGTCCGCTTTGATTCTGGTTGGGGCGCTCGCTGGGCTGATGGCCGCCGCGAAGCGATACCGGGTCGAAGCCCATAACCGCCGCATCGAAATCGCTCTGGAGTGGCAGGAGGTGACGCAGTTGTCGCAGTCCTCCGGGCAGGCCCTCCCCGCTCTGCTAGCCACCTTCCGCGCATCGGGCGTCAGCACCCTGGTCGTGCAGGAGGACACCCTGACGACCCTGGAGCAGAGCGGGGTCGCCCGTCCGACTCGCGTTTCTCTGCCCGATGGCAAGCCGATCACCCAGGTCGTGGTGGATTCACCGGAGACGCTGCGCCGCATCGAGTCCGCCCTCACTCTGCGAAACCTGCGCTGGACGGCGACGCCGGTCGTCGGCATCGGCGTCACCACCACCGAGTTTGTGCTGCCCGCCGCCGCGAGTTCCCCGCCGCCGCTCGCGGCTCCCGGTCAGCCCTCCCCTGCCGCCTTCATTTCCATAGACTATCCCAATCTGCGAACGCTCGGCCTCGGACTGCCAAAAGAGGCGCTGACTCTGGCGCAGGCGGTCAAAATGCGTGTGGCGGGCCGTATCGGCAACTTCCAGGGGGCCAGCCCACTGAGCGCCCAGGCGGTGCTGCAAAACCTCGCCCGGCAGGGTGTCAGCACCGTCATATTCAGCGGTGAGGAGGTCGTCGGATACCGGGGTCTGGAAAAACAGGTCGCGGACCTGTTCCGAGACCCGAACGCCCCGCCGACAGCCGCCCCTGCAGCCCCGGAGAAAGCGCCGCCCCTGCCCCCGACGGGCCTGGTCTATGGCGCGGTAGAGTTCGGGAAGCAGAAAGGCGACGAAAAACTGAGCGCAGCCCTGCATGGCGATTTCGTGCGCGTTCACAGCATTCAGACAGCGGAAATGGGGCAGATGGATGAGATCGAGGCGGTAGACCGTTTCGCGAAGGCAGCAAGAGAGCGCAACATCCGGTTCTGCTACGTCCGCCTGCTGACCTTTGCCGGAGAAGACCCTGTCTCCGATAACCTGAAGTTCATTGACAAAATCTCACGCGGGATGGCGCATGGCAGCGTCGTGACCGGCGGCAATCTCGGCTTCGGTGCGGCCCGGCGGTATGAGGAGACGGGCGTCTCACCGCTGCTGTTCGCGCTGATGGGCCTCGGCGTGGCGGCGGGGATCGTCTGGATGCTCCGCACGGCCCTGCCCCTGCCCGATTCGACTTCCGGCCTGCTGCTCGGCGTTCTCTGCCTGCTGTGCGCTCTGGCCGCGTGGCGACTGGACGAGACGGGGCGCAAACTGGTCGCGTTGCTGGCAGGCATCGCCTTTCCCGCCGTCGCCTGTCTCCGCACCTTCCCGCGTTCCGCTTCCGGCCCTTTCCTCTCTCCCTCCACCGCTTTGAGCGCGGCAGTGAAGGCGATACTGCTGGCAACAGTCATCACGGGCATCGGCATCGTCCATGTGGTCGGGCTGCTGGCGACGCGCCCGTTCATGGTTCATGCCAGTCAGTTCCTCGGCATCAAAGCGCAGCACGCGGTTCCGCTGATCCTGGTCGCGCTGGTGGCGGTGGCGGGCGGCGTGACGCTGCCGGGGGAGACCTGGGCACGCTGGAAGACCCGCGCCGCCGAACAGTTCGGCGCGGCAATGCGAGAACCGGCTCGGTTCGGGCTGCTGATCGTGGGTATCGTCGCGCTGGCGGCGGTGCTGCTCATCGTGGCGCGGACAGGCAACGATGCGGGCGTCGGGGTCTCTGGAACGGAGTTGAAGGCCCGTGCGGTTCTCGACCGTGTACTGCCGGTGCGCCCACGCACCAAAGAGTTTCTGGTCGGGCATCCGCTCTTCCTTCTGGGGGTGGCCTGGTGCCTGCGCGGGCGGCGACGGCTCGGCATTCCCTGCTTCGTTTTCGGCAGTCTCGGTCAGGTCTCGCTGCTCAACACTTTCTGCCATATCCACACGCCGCTCATCATTTCGGCCTGGCGGGATGGCATCGGGCTTGTGCTGGGCATCCTGCTCGGCGGCGGCGTCTTTCTGCTCGTCGAGCGGTTCGCGCCCCCTCCGCGCCTGCGAAGTGAAGGCGAGGAGGGCCGCACGGGGCCAAATGCGGCGGGCCTCTCCGCGCTCTCCGGGAGGAGCGAGGCGTGAGCCTGCCCGTTCGTGTGACCTCCCCCTACCGGGTGGCTGTCTCCGGCTACTACGGCTGCGGCAACGCGGGCGATGAGGCGGTGCTGGCCGGGATTCGGGCCTCGTTTGCGCGGCAGGCAGGCGACCGGGTACGGCTACTGGTCCTGTCGCAGAACCCGACGGCGACAACGGCCCTGCATAGTCTGCCCGCTGTCGAACGCATGAGTCTGGCCTCGCTGCGGGCGACTCTACGGCAGAGCGACCTGCTGCTTTCGGGCGGCGGCAGTCTGCTTCAGGATACGACGAGTATGCGCTCGCTGCTCTACTATCTCTGGGTAGTGCGGCTGGCCTACAGCCACCGCGTCCCGGTGATGTTTTACGCGCAGGGGATGGGGCCGTTTCGTCGTCCGCTGGCCCGTGCGCTCGTGCGTATGGCGGCCAATCGCGCCGACTATATTACGGTGCGGGACGAGCCGTCCCTGCGCCTGCTGGAGTCGCTCGGCGTCCGCAGAACGCCTATGGAGCAGACCGCAGACCCCGCGTTCGCCCTCTCCCCGGCCCCGGCGGAGGCGGTAGACGCTCTCTTCCGCGCCGAGAACCTGCCGACCGATGAGCCACTGCTCGGCGTGGCGCTGCGGCCCTGGGGCGGTGTCGGCGAATCCCCGCTCGACTCCTATGCGGTCCTCCTGAACGAACTGCGCCGCCGCACCGGGCAGCGCGTCGTCCTCCTGCCCATGCAGGTTCCGGGGGATGTCACCTTCGCGGAGACGGTCGCCGCGCTCACCGGCGATCCGTCCGCCTTCCCGGTCGTCCGCAATGCCTACCCTCCGGATGTCCTGCTTGGGCTGGTGGCGCGGATGCAGGCGGTCGTCGCGATGCGCCTCCATACCCTGATCTTCGCCGCCCGCGTCGCCGTCCCGCCCTTCGCACTCTCCTACGACCCGAAGGTGGAGAACTTGATGCGCGGCCTCGACCTCGCCGACTCGCTGGAACACTGGCGCGGCTTCGACCCCGCCGAAGTCACCGAGCGCATCTCCGCACTGCTCGCCGAGCGCCCTGCGCGTGTCACCGCCCTCCGCGCCCGCACTCCCGAACTCGAACGCCTCGCCCTCCGCAACGCCGACTGCGCCCTCGCCCTCCTCGAATCCCGCCCTCGTCGCGCTCATCTTTAACGTCTCATGAGCCTTTTTCAAAAGTCGGCTGTCGCCGTGGTTGGTTTGTCCGCCAAGAATGCCACAGAGCGGGTTGATCGTCGATTTTACTGACAAACAGACGCCAATCTCGCCTTTTCCTGACAAAAGACGTCTCGGCAGACGTG
>JBBRLP010000132.1:0-14350 GCA_038231295.1 Chthonomonadales bacterium | reverse complement strand
TTCTTTGTCACTTCTACCAGACGTTCGCGCAATTCTCCCAGGCGATTGACGCCTTTTTCGCTGACATCGGACAGTACCGACAGGAGTTAGCCACCCTGATGACGGAAAACTTTGAACTTATCACCTGCCGTTAGTATAAAACGACAAATCGGGGTTATAATAGGGCCGTAAACGATCATACACAGCCCGCTGCCTTCCCTAGTTAAGAATAATGCTGAACACATCTACCCGCCATCTTGCCGACCCGCAGACGCTGGCGCGAATCTCCAAACTGGAAATTCGCGCTCGTACCGTCGTGGAAGGCGTCATTACCGGAATGCACAAAAGCCCGCACCGGGGCAGCAGTGTCGAATTCGCCCAGCACCGCGACTATGTGCCGGGCGACGAGATACGTCACATTGACTGGAAGGTCTACGCCCGCTCCGACCGCTACCATATCAAGCAGTTCGAGGAGGAGACCAACCTCAAAGGCACAATGGTCGTGGATGCGAGCAGTAGCATGGAGTACAAGGGCGAGAACTCCGCGCTCTCCAAGCGCGAATACGCGGCTATCACGGCGGCGGCGATTGCCTCGCTGCTGCTCAAACAGCGCGACTCGGTGGGGCTTGCGACGTTCGATGCAGGCGTCCGGCAGTATATTCCGCCTGCCAGCACCAGTTCGCATATGCGGATGCTGCTGGAGATGCTGGACCGTAAAGACAACGCGCCCAAGACCGACCTGGCCGAGACCTTTCACGATCTGGCGGAGCGCATCAAACGCCGGGGCATGATTCTGCTCTTCAGCGATCTGTTCGGAGACCCGGCCACTACCCTGCGCGGCCTCCAGCATTTCCGGCATCGCCGCCATGAGGTCGTCATTTTCCACATTCTGGATCGGGACGAACTGGCGTTTCCCTTCAAGGACTCCTCGATTTTCGAGGGGATGGAGGGTGAAGCACCGATTACCGCCGAGCCGAACTCCCTGCGCCATGAGTACCTGAAGGTGTTCGGGGAGTATTTGGAAACACTCAAGCGCGGCTGCCGCGAACTCGATATGGACTATCAGCAGTTCCCGACCGACCAGCCCATAGACACGGCCCTCTCGCGCTATCTCGCCAACCGTATGCAGCGCCGCTAAAAACGTTCACATGGAACCACTATGCCTTTTTTGAATCCCGCTTTTCTCGCCGCCCTCGGACTCGTCGCGGTTCCGCTCATCATCCATCTCATCCGGCGGCGCAAACTCAAAGTCGTCCAGTGGGCGGCGATGGAGTTTCTGCTGCAATCGCAGAAGAAGCAGAAGCGGCGGCTTCGTATTGAGGAGCTGATTCTGCTGGCGCTGCGAATGCTCATCGTCGCACTGGCGGCGCTGGCCTTTGCGCGGCCTGTCCTGCGTACCCTCGGTATTCCCCTGCTGGCGCAGAACTCGCGGGTCTACGCGATCCTCGTGGTGGACAACTCCTACAGCATGGACTATCGGGGCGCGGACGGCAAGAGCAGCTTCGAGCGGGCGCAGGCGGCGGCGGACGACCTGCTGGCGAAAGTGCTGAAACAGGGCGACGCCGTATCGCTCGTCCTGCTCTCCGACAAGCCCGATCAGCTTGTCGGTGCGCCGAGTTACGACCTCAAGCTGGTACGGCAGCGGCTGAAAGCCGCGAAGGTGAGCGACCGCGCCACCGACTATCTGGTGACGGCCCGCGTCGTCGCCAACCTGGCGAAAAGCTCGAAGAACCCCATCCGCGAAGTCTACTGGCTCAGTGACGATCAGGGATCGGCGTGGGAGAGCAGTCAGAAGGACGCGGGCAAGACCATCTGGGGAGCGCTGGCAAAAGAGGCGCGTATCACCTGGGTCTCCGTGGGCGCTCCGCCGACACAGCGCGACAACCTGAGCGTCGAGGCACCGAGCGTGGGGCGCGAACTGGTCACCCCCTATCTTCCGGCCCGTGTCGAGAGCCGCATCGTTAACTCCAGTTCCCGCACCCGCAGCGATGTGCTGGTCAACCTGACGATGGACGGCAAACCGGCCGGTTCGAAGCATCTCACCATCTCTCCGAACGGCGCAACGGTCGCGGACTTCACGCCGCTGATCGCCCAGCCCGGTATCCATATAGGCCGCATCGCGCTGACGCAGACGGATGGGCTGGCGCGGGACAACGCCGCCGAGTTCGTCGTGCGCTGTCGCGACCGCATCAAAGTGCTGCTGCAAGACCCTCACCCCACAGGAGACCCGTCCAAGAGCGAATCGTTCTATCTGCTCACGGCGATGGCTCCGGGCGGTGAGGCGGGCAGTCTGGCCCCCAAACTGCGGGAGACGGGCAACTTTACCGGGGTCAGCCTGCGGGACTACGATGCCGTCGTGCTGGCCGGAACCTCTGGTCTCTCTCCTGCCGACATTGCGGCTCTGACGGAATATGTCAAGGCGGGCGGCGGGCTGCTGCTCTTCCCTGGCCCCGCGACCGATGCAAAGCGCATCAACACCGATTTCGCCGCCTTGCTGCCCGCCACGCTCGGCCCACGCAAATCGCTGCGTGATGAAGATGCGCTGACCCTGCATCCGGACACCATCCCGCCCACCCACCCCGCGCTGGCGGTCTTTCGAGATACCTCCACCATGAACCTCGGCAGCGCCCGATTCCTCTCCTACTTCCCTCTGGAGACGGTCGCCGATGAGTCCGCAAAGGTGATTCTGCGCTTCGGGAACGGCGACCCGGCCCTGGTCGAGCGCAAGGTTGGGCTGGGTAAGGTGATTGTCGGGGCGAGCAGCGCGGGCGCGACCTGGAATCAACTGCCCCTGAAGCCCGTCTTCGTTCCCTATGTCTACCAGTTGCTCTCCTATCTCGGTCAGGGAGCGACCGCGCACCGTAACCTGCGCCTGGACGAGAGCCTGTTTCTCTCTCTGCCACTGACCGACGCCAACAAGCCCGTCCGCATCACCGCGCCCGGCGGCAAGGCGACCGCGCAGAACAGCGCCCTCGGCGCTCAGGGCGTCACCTTCTCCTACAGCGATACGGCGCACTCCGGCGTCTATCGGGTCGCGGTGGACAACAGCAAGACGACAGACGTCTTCGCGGTCGGCCTGCCCGCCGGAGAGGGCAATCTCACCTACGCCGATCCCGGCGCGCAGGCCCGAACTGCCGGGATTCCGTCGAACCGTTTCACGGTCACCACGACGCCCGCGCAGATGGAGGCCAGCGTCAGTCGCTCCCGCTACGGCACCGAAGTCTGGCGTCCGCTGCTCTGGGCGATTCTGCCCCTGCTCTTCCTGGAGAGCCTGCTCGCGCAACTCTGGGGCCGACGCGGCTGACCGCAAAGGAGTCTAACATGGGAAGCGTTGCCTTGACTGTTTACAATCAGAATTTCGGGCTGGTACGCGATCAGCGGGAAATGGAGTTCACCGAGGGCCGAAATACCGTTGTCGTGGAGGATGTGGCAGGTCAATTAGACCGAACCTCCGTCCATTTCAAATCTCTGACCGCCCCGGAGACCGTCGCCGTCCGCGAACAGAACTACCGCTACGACCTGATTCAGCCGAACACGTTGCTGGAAAAATCGGTCGGTAAGCAGATCACGCTGAGTCAGGTCTTCGAGGACGGACAGGTGCGGCAGATACAGGGGACGCTGCTCGCCTCCGGTGTTGCCGTGCCGAACTACTCACCGCAGACCGTCTACTCGGACCCCGGCATGGTGATACAGACGGCAGCGGGCGAAATCGTGCTGCGGCCTGCTGGAGAGGTAACCCTGCACGAGATGCCGCCCGGCCTCATTACGCGTCCACAACTTGTCTGGCTGACCGACTGCACACAGCCCGGTTCGCATGAGGTCGAAATCTCCTACATGACGGGTGGTGTCACCTGGAGCGCAGACTACGTCGCGGTGATGAATGCGACAGACACCGCAATAGACCTGACCGGTTGGGTCACGCTGAACAACCACAGCGGAGCAGCCTACGAGAACGCCACCCTACAACTGGTCGCCGGAGATGTCCGGCGCAGTCCCGATACGGTCGAGGTTCGTCTGGAAGAGGCCCTTTTCGCTGGTGCAGCGGCATCGTTCGCGACTGCCGCGCCGCAGTTCGCAGAGGAGAAGCTCTTCGAGTATCATCTCTATTCGCTCGACGGTACAACCACCGTGCGGAACAACGAACAGAAACAGATGACGCTGCTTTCGGCAAACGACGTTCCGGCGCGAAAACGCTTCGTCTACGACGGACGGCGCAGTTTCTGGGGAATCGGTTCTTACCGCTACCTGCCCGGCGAACACTACGACACGAGCGACTATCAGAAGATCAATATCACGCTGCTTGTGGAAAATCGGCTGCCCGGCCTCGGCATTCCGCTGCCGAAGGGCCGAATGCGCCTCTTCAAAGCCGATATGCAGGGCCGCTTGCAGTTCGTCGGAGAGGATTCGATTGACCACACGCCACGAGACGAGACGCTGAAACTCTATGTCGGCGATGCCTTTGATCTGGTGGGCGAACACCGCCGCTCCGACTTCAAGCGCCTGAGCAAAAAACAGGTGGAAGAGCGCTTTGAGATCACCCTGCGGAATCGGGGTGAGTCTCCCGTCGAGATCGTCATCGTGGAACATCTCTGGGCGGACTGGGAGATTATCAACCGCACACATCCCTATGTCAAGGCGGATGCACAGACGGTGGAATTCCCGGTCGCTATTGCACCCGGCGTCGAAGTAAAGGTATCGTATACCGTACGAACCCGCTGGATATAGCGCAGACGGTGGGATTTTCGGTTGGTGGAGAGGGTGGCGCAGCGGGGAAGGTTGCCCCGGAAGGAGCGACATGAACAGGCGGAAATTTGGCGGGTTAGGGGCAGCATTCTTGCTGTTTCTGACCCTGGCAGGATGCGGCGGAAAAGAGACCGGAACGGTCGTAACGACCGAGCAGGCGACGGGGGATGCCACGTCCGTTCGTTACAGTACACGCGATAAGTGGGTCATTAGCGGCGATATGTACAAACCCACGGGCGTACCACGCGGGGGCGTTCTGCTGCTGCACCAGCGCGGCGGATCGGGGGACGACTGGCACGCGCTTTGCATCGCCCTCCAGCAGGCTGGCTTCACCGCCCTTGCCATTGATCAGCGCGGCACAGGCCGCTCGACACAGGGTCCGGGCCAGAGCGGAGAATATGCGCCCTGGGATACCAGTCCGGATATCGAGGGTGGGCTTTACGTCCTGAAGGAGTTCGGCCCTACGGCTATCGTAGGCGCCTCCTATGGGGCGAACAACGCCCTGATCTATGGAACCGCCAACCCGAGTCAGATGAAATCGTTAGTGCTGTTCTCACCAGGAAAAGATTATCATGGCCTGGATGCGGTTTCCGCCGCCCGCAAATACACTGGCGCTCTGCTCATCTTTCACCAGAAGGGCGACAAAATCGCCGGGGACGGCCCGGCAGAGATAGACAAAGCCAGTGCCTCGAAAGAGCATCTGCTCCAGATAAGCGATGGAACAGGCCACGGCACCGCGCTGCTGAATACCGGGGTGACGCAGCAGACCATTGATTTTCTGGCGAAGACCATGAAATGAATCCTCTTACTCAGGCGGCCATTCAATTTATGGTTCGGGTGAGATCGGCGGGGAGGTCACGACGGACTGAAGTCCCCGCTATGTGACCTTCGGCCCAGTTTCCTTCGGAAACGTCTAGGGTGGGAGGGCCACTCTCCGCAGTTCGTTAACCTTGTCGCACCGTGTCTCGTCCGAAGGACGATCCGCCGCAGGCGCGTAGCGAGGGGTGTCAACCCTTTGCTTTCCCCTTGCTGCCCATCTTTTCGCGTTATTCGCGCCCGTCCGTGCCACCGCGTGGGGAGAGATCCGGCCTCTGCCCTGTGCGGGCCGCCTCGGGAACCTTGAAAACGAATACCTTGTCGGCGGCGGCGACGGCCAGCAGGCTGCCATCCGGCGAGAACGCAATCGCGTTGGCGGTCTCCGGGACAAACAGTGTCGCCAGTCGCACAAAATCTTCGGCCTTGATTTCCGGCATGATAGTTATCTCCGTGAAAAGATTGGGCGTACCGTCGCCTGCCGTTCTGTCTGGCGGCGAGAGTACGCCCGAAGAGTTCGCGATTCGACAGACATTTTCCTGCCAGCCTTCCATACCCTGCGGATAGCCTCTCGCATGAAAATGCCTACTCCCCCAGAATTGAGGGTTGGAGGCGTCTGCATTCCTGTGCACTAGGGAGGAGGCGGTGTCCCGTTGCCGGGCGGGGTCGTACCGGGAGCCGGAGGCGTCACGGTTCCGGGGTCTACGGGCGGATCGGAGGGGGCTGGCTTTGCGTCCGGTTTCACCGTGACCTGCCGGGAGATCGTCAGTCCCGCGCTGTCGGTGATGGTCAGGGTGAAAACCGTCGGCGCGTCTACGGCCAGATCGAGATTCCCGGTGAGATTGACATCCTTGCTGTAACCGCCGGTATCCGCTGTCAGATGCGCGATCTTGCCGTAGTGCGACTTCCATTTCAGGTGCGCGGTTTCGCCGACAAAGACCTGCTTCGGCTTCACGACGAAATACTCGATGTCGGCGATACACTGATCCTTCGGAATCACCGTGATGTTGGCTTTGCGCTCCACCTGTTTCTGATCGGCCCCGATCACGCGCAGGGTATAGGTGACGTTCTGATCGGGCGTCACGTTCAATGTGCGCTGGAACGAACTGAGGACGTTATTGCCGGGATCAATGACCGCCTGCGTGTAGTTGGTCGCGTCCCAGGAGAGCCTTACCGTATCCCCCGCATGAATTCGCCCCGGTTCGGCATCGAAGCTCTTTACTTTGGCAGGCTGCGGGATAGGCGGCGCTCCCACTTCGACCTTGACCTCGCGGGTGATGTCGCGCTGCCCGCGCCGGTCCCGAACGACCAGGGTATAGATCGTGACCGGGTACTCCGGTTTGACCTGCACATTGCCCACTTTCTTCTGCTGTTCGCCCGGATCGTTGACCTCTTCACCCTCCTGCGTTCCCTGCTTCACATGGTGACGAATGATGATCGTCTCCGCGTTGTCCACATCCCAGGAGAGCGAAACCAACTGTCCGTAAGCGGCTTTGGTGGGAACGGCATTGAAGGAGTGGATCTGTGCGGGCGGAATCGGATGCGGGCGGAAGAAGGCATAGCCTGCCACCCCGAAACTGAGCAGCAGCAGAAAAATCCCCATCAGCGGCGAGATGAGAGCGTGTTTTTCCACCTGCCCATGTACACTCGCGGAGACATATGAGTCGTTGACGGAACGGGCGGTGATGGTGAAACCGTAGAGCCGTACACCGCCCAGTACGGAGGCGACTTTGGGCCGCAGAGCGAGCGGGACGGCGGTGGTCTGCCCCGGTTTGAGCGTGATGCGGTCTACATCGAACTCGTAGGCGCAGCCATCGTCGGGGTCGAACGCGCCGAGGTCGAGCGTCTCTTCGGCGTTGCCCTGATTGGAGACGGTCACATCGAAATCGTTGAGAGGGCGGAAGAAGGTCGCGACGGCACGCTTGGGTTCGAGTTCCACTTCCAGAAAGTTGAATGGTTTGACGATGAGGGTGGCCTGCGCGATGCCGACTTCACCGGTCTCCTGCGCCTGCACCCGCACCAGAAACGGATAAGCGCCCGCCCGGCTTGCGCTGTTACGGGTCACTTTGAACAGGATGCGTTCGGTGACCTGTGCTCCGGGGGCCACGTTCACCGCCGGAACCGGGATAGCATACCACTCGACATCAATCCCTTCCACTTCCAGCGAGAGCCGATCTGGGCCGTCCTGAGCATTGGTCATGCTGACAATCAGTTGGGCGGTACTGCCGGGTTCGATGACGAGGTCCGCAGTGGAGAGGGAGACCAGTATCTTCTGTAGGTCGGACGTAATGGAGGCCATAGAATATCTCAAAACCTTTACCACCGTGCGTAGGGGTGGCGGGAGTATCAGCAGCGTTGAGTTCAGTGTGAAATCGGAAACCTGCGGTAACTTGCATGACGTAAAAACTGTGTGGTCGGTTCCGTTTTCTGTGGGGAATCGGGGCCGTGTCCGCTTCCCCTCGGCGCGTTCGTTTTCGGCCCGTGAGCGCACGTCAAACGAACTTCTTATCACAGTCTGATACGTCATTATATTCGCAAGGGACGGTTTTGTCAATCGGACGGCCTGTCGGAACACTTGCCAAAACTGCCGCACACCGACTATAATGGTAGCATATCTCGTATCGTCCCCTCCCCGGAGCGGCTATTTCGCCCGCAGCGCCTGCCTGAATCGCGCACACGCAGGCACATTCACACCAGTGGCGTTCGCGCCCCTACAACCAAGGTGGTAATTTATGTTCTGTACAGCGTGTGGAACCGGAAACACAGAAGTCAGCAACTACTGTAAGCAGTGCGGTCACAAACTCGACCATGCCGTTTCGACGCGCATCAGTGAAGAGGAGTTCGACCGTGCCCTGCCTGCGGAGGAGCAGGTCAGCGCCCTTCTGGAACGGGCCTACCGACTGCGGAAGTCGGGAGAACTGACCTCCGCTGTGCGGCTGTGTGAAGAGGCGCTGCGCCTGAATCCCGACAGCACGTCGGTTCATTCGCTGCTCGGTCAGATTCATGAACAACGGGGAGATCGCGACGCCGCCATCCACGAGTTCGAGCGTGTCCTGCTGCTCAATCCTGGCAGCATTGCCGACCGGGTAAAACTGGACGAACTGCGCGGAGAGGGTCTGCCCATGCCCCTCCGCAGGCAGACCGCGCCCCATATTGTGATGACCGATCACGCGCTGCCGAACCCGAACAGTCGTCAGATGCTGGCCGTCGCGGGCATTGCGGGCCTGCTGATGCTGCTCGGTGGCGCTCTCGCGCTTCAGTTCCGCTCCCACGACGACAAGAACGGCAATGCAGCCGTCGCGCCCTATGGAGGAGGGCGAAACGCCAACCGCGCCGAGACCGGCGCTGGCAGCGCGAATAACACGACGGCTTCCGCGAACACGAATCTGCCCTCGCAGGCTCCCGTCAATTCCGGGAGTGCGGTGGTCGCCTCCAGCCCCGGCCTGCCGACCAACACTTCGACCTCGCCTTATACGAACTACCCGCCGCCTGCCATCTACGTCCAGGAACGCGCTCCTCGAACCGTCTATGTCCCGGTTCCCACAGACAACGGTTCCCGGAGTGGAACGCTGCCCAATCTGGGGGTTCGCTCGAATCACGCCGCGCAGAATACCGGGGATGAGCGTGTCCATCTCGATGAGGGCACTGGCGGACAATACTCCATCACGATTCACCCGGAGGGCAGCGAAGGCGACACGACTCCCCCTGCAAATACCGCCGGAAAGACAAACCCTGGCAAGAGTCCGACCAAGCCTGCCAAGCCTGCTGATCCGCCGAAAAACGGTGGTACGATAATCGTTCACAACAATGGCAGTGAGACAGGGACGGGCGGGGGCGGGATCGCGCCGCCTACCGACCAGGCGCAGAGTCAGTTTGCTATAGCGAGCGGACTGCTCAAGGAACACAAGTACGAAGATGCCATCCGAGTGTATCGGCGTTCGCTGTCTGGCGCAGGCAGCCAGACAGGGTACGTCTATCAGCAGATGGCGATCTGCTTCCAGAAGAACAACGACCGCAACAGCGCTCGCGACAACTTCAACCAGGCCATTGCCGAATACCGCAAACTGGAACAGGCGAACCAGCAGGTAGACCTGGCGCGGGCGGGCATCAAGGTCTGCGAGAACGGAATCAAACTATGCAATGCCGAATGACTTTCTCCCGCCTGCGGAGCGTGACGCCGATGCTGGCCTGTATGCTGGTGACGGGATGTGCGCTGCCCGTTCTGGCGCAGACGACGGCTCCGACCTCTGCCCCGAGCGGTGCAGAGGCGCAGAGCGCGGACAGCCTCCCGATGCTGCTGCTTGTCACGCGCAAGGACCCGAAGGCGAAACCTGCGGAAGAGTCGGCGCGAATCGCGCTGCAGGATGCGCTGCTCGGCCTGCTGCGGAGTTCCGGGCGCTATCAGACGATTGTCTACAGCCCTACGCAGCCGCTCATCATTCGCGCTCTGCGGGAGCATCAGGTCTCCGCCGTCAATACCATCGAGCCGGTGCAGCCGGAGGGGATGTGCCGTCTGGCCCATGCGCTTGGGGTGCGGACGGTGCTGTTTCTCGTTCCGGTTTTCGACAAGACCGGGCTGCACATGGAGACGGAACTGCACCAGAACGTCGGGCAGGATAGCTGGCAGATGCTCTCCTCCGACCGGGTCGTGACCGACGCGCAGTACGGCAAGCGGCGTCTCAACACCAAAGAGATCATCGCCATGTCCGCCGATGCTGTCGCGAGTCATCTGAACATTCCCGCCCATCTCGCCGCCGACCTGAATCTGAAAGAGCATCCCCTGCCCTCCCCGACGGACAACAAGAAGCCCGAAAAGACCAAACCGGCAAAGAAAGGCGCGACGAAAGAGATCGCGACTGCGCCGCCGGTGGCTCCAACGCCGGGTGACCCGACCACCACGCCTCTCACGGGCAATGAGAAGACTCCGCTGATTGGAACCACGACGAAAGCCACGAAGACCGAACGCCCGAAGAAGACCGTCGCGGCGACGAAGCAGGCTGCCGAGCCGACGATGAAGCCGAGCAAAAACGGCAAGCGGCCCGTGCAGGTCAGCGTATTGACCGCGCCATCGGAAACGACTTCCAATCCGAATAACGTCTCCCCGACGGTGGTACATCCGCAGGTGACGGACACGAACAGCATCACCGCTTCGCATCAGAACTACGAGAATCTGGCGGACCATTACCACGATAACCACGATCTCGCCAACACCATTACCCTGCTGCGCTATGCCGTCAATGAGCGCCCCCGCGACATCCCCCTGCGTCGCAAACTGATCAGCGCGTACCAGGAGCGGAAGATGCCGGAGGCCGCGATAGCCGAGATCAACCGGGCGATTCAGATCGCGCCCACAGAAAGCAGCCTCTACCGGGCGTCCGGCGAGACGTTGCTGACCAAAGGCGACGTGCCGGGCGCAGAGAAAGCCTTCCGGGAAGCGGTGCGCTTGAGTCCCGACGACATCCTCTCGCGTATCGCGCTCGGCGATGCACTGATGCTGGACAACCAGTACGCGGACGCGCTGGAAGCCTATCAGACGGCGCAGAAGACCGATACCCATAGCCCGCTTCCGCATCGGCGGCTGGCGCGGGTGCTGTTGCTGCGGGCCTCCTCCGATATGTCGCAGTATGCGGCCAGTGTCGAAGAGGTCAACCGTGGCCGGGAGCTGACCCCCAAAAACGAGCCGAACGCCTACCAGGAAGACTATGGAACCCTGATGCAGGTCGTTGAGGCGCGGCTGCGCGAACTGCTGGACGAGCTGATGGGCAACTACATCGCGCTGAATCAGGGCAAGCAGAGCGGCAACGATACCCTCCGCGCCCTCGCCGATATTCAGACCCGCGCCGACGCCATCACCGCCTATCTGGACAAACTGCCTGCGGCGGTTGGGCAGGACGCCACGCAGGTTCACTATCAGCAGGCGGCGGCCCTGCTGCTCCAGAGCGTCACGCTGTTCCGTTCGCATTTAGGCAAAAACGATAACAGCGCCAAACAGGCCATGCAGGATGCCCAGACCGAAGCGCGACAGGAACTGGAGATCGCCCACAAGCGCCTCGCCGACATCCGCACCGCCCAACTCCCGAAATAGCCCTGACACGCCAGGGAAGCCTCAATCGGGAACAACGAAGGGCCTGCGGATTTTTCCGCAGGCCCTGAACATTGCCGGATGGCAGCGGTCAGTACCGGACTTTGACGGGCTGGCCGGTGACGAGGCTCTCGTTGGCGGCGAGCGTGACGAGGGTCGTCTTGACGCCATCGGCATGGCTGGAGCGGATACCGGAGCGGTCGCCGCTTTTCAGCGCGTCAATGAAGGCGCGGTCTTCGAGGGTGAAGATGGTATCCCCCTGCCCGACGTTGACATCGCCCTTGATCTCTTCGGAACCGGGTTCGCCGTTTCGCACGAGCTGGAGATGGTGGCCCCAGTCGGTGAATTTCGCGGTGTGCTGCGCGGCCCAGACGTTGAGGAAGACGCCCCCGCCCTGCGGCGTGGAGCAGGAGGCCATGATGTTGCCGATTCCGCCCGTCTCGAACTTCATGGAGACGACCATTGCGTCGTCGTTGGTATAGTTCTGGACGATGTTCGGCAGTTTTTTATTAAAGCCGTTGGCAGCGAATGCGGAAACTTCGACGACATCGCCCGCCAGATAGCGGGCCAGGTCTACCGTATGGATGACCTGCTCGACGAATTGTCCGCCGCTCTTCTCCTTCACCGGCCACCACTGCCCGATAGGGTTGTTGGCGAAGTAGTCACCGTCCCGCATCAGGGGCGGGCCACCGATCCACGCGCCGTCCAGCAGGATCGCCGGGTCGTTTTTCAGAAGGTCTTTGACGCGGTTGACCGACTTGCGGTAGCGGTTCATGAAGCCCGCGACGGTGATAAGACCACTGGCTTCGACCTCTTTCGCGAGTTTACGCAGGTCTTCCGGGTCCAGGCCCATCGGTTTCTCGACGAGGAACGGTACTCCGGCGGCGAGACAGGCCCGCTCCGGTGTGCCGTGCGCGTAGGTCGGGATCATAATGTAGGCCGCGTCGCACTGCGTACCGGCCAGCATCTTCGCCGCGTCGTCGTAGACGGGGCCGCCGCCGTACTTCTCGGACTTCTTCTGCGCCCGCTCCACCACCACATCGCAAAAAGCGACCAGCTCTACATCTTCGAACTTCGCGAGGTTGGGCAGGTGCGATTCGGAGATGCCGCCGCATCCGATAATCCCCACGCGGATTTTCCGGTCTGTCGTTGTGTCTGCCATGATTGGCTTTTCGTCCTCCTCATAAGCGTTGGGCGCGTCGCGACGATGCGGACACGCCTGCGCCCCTATGATTCGGCTTTGGCCTGTATCCCTCCTGCCTTGTTTTGCAGACTCCCATTCCCCAGCCCCTTTCCCCCAATCAAACCGGAGCGCAGGAAGCCCCCTGTCTTGCCCCTCCCCCAGGCGCTTTTGGGAGAAGGCTGGAGAGGAGGGCCAGTCTTTCGGTTGACGCTCAAGAGAGATAAATGCTATCATATGGATAGAAATAGTCGGATAGTGTGATTCGACGCAATCTGTCGCACATCCGGCACAGTGTGCAAGGCGCTTAGCCCGTGTGCAGCGCTGGCTCCGCGTGTACCGGCAGGGAAGATTTTGACCGGCGGCGCGACCGGCAACCCAGATATCCAGAGAAGGAGCCTTCAATATTATGGCTGTCAGAGTAGGAATTAACGGTTTTGGACGCATCGGTCGCCTGACCCTGCGGACCCTGCTTGCTCGCCACGCCGACGACATAGAAGTCGTCGCGATCAACGACCTTACCGATGTCAAAACGAACGCCCACATGTTCAAATGGGACTCGACCTACGGCCCGTTCGACGGCGAAATTAGCACCGAAGAGAAAGATTTTGTCGTCAACGGCAAGAAGATCACCGTCTTCGCCGAGCGCGAACCGGGTGCGATTCCCTGGGATAGCCAGGGCGTGGACATCGTGGTGGAATCCACTGGGTTCTTCACCGACGCCACCAAAGCCGTCGCGCACCGGGAGCATGGCGTCAAGAAGGTCATCATCTCTGCACCCGCGAAGAACGAAGACCTGACCATCGTCCTCGGCGTCAATGAGACAGTCTACGACCCGTCAAAGCATCACGTCGTCTCCAACGCCTCCTGTACTACCAACGGCCTCGCGCCCATCGCCAAAATCCTGAACGACCGCTTCGGGATCGAAAAGGGCCTACTGACCACCGTTCACGCCTACACGAACTCGCAGAAGCTTCAGGACACGGCGGCCAAAGACCTGCGTGACGCCCGCGCCGGAGCCGAGAACATCGTTCCTAGCCCGACGGGCGCGGCTCGCGCCGTCGGGCTCGTCATCCCGGAGCTTGTCGGCAAGTTCAGCGGCATGGCGTTTCGCGTCCCGACCCCGACCGTCTCCGTCGTGGACTTTACCGCGTTGCTCGCCAAAAATACGACGATCGAAGAGATCAATGCCGCCGTCAAAGAGTACGCGGACGGCCAGATGAAGGGGATTGTGGAGTACACCGAGCTGCCGCTCGTCTCCTCCGACCTCAAAGGCAATTCACATTCCTCGATCTACTCCGCCATAGACACCATCGCGGTCGGCGGCAACCTTGTCAAGGTCGTCTCCTGGTACGACAATGAGTGGGGCTACTCCTGTCGCGTCGGTGACCTCATCGCCTTCATCGCCGGCAAGGGACTGTAAGGCGGCAGACCTCATCCCCCAACCCCCTTTCTCCCGGTCGGTCGCAAGCTCCCTGGGAGAAGGGGGCGATCAGGTCTACTAACTTCCTACCGTATACGTTCCCCAGAGAGAGACAGGTAGATGATAGACA
>JBBRLP010000131.1:0-14398 GCA_038231295.1 Chthonomonadales bacterium | reverse complement strand
GGCACTAGGGTAGAGCAGATAGTCTCCCAAATATCTGCTAAAATCATCGTGTTAGCGCTCCTTTATCGATTTGATCGGCAAAACCAAATTCGACAAGGAGTGCTAACTCTCATTGTTCTAGGACATTTGCAAAAGGCTCTGGTAGAGAAAGAAAAAGGAACATGCGCGTGACGATAATTTCATCTCAGTCCCTGAGTCATCTGGCAATGGCAGGAATTTGGGCCGGTCTGCTGGGAACCGCTTCCCTTGTTTCCCAGGCACAGGGCAACCTGACCCTCGCCACTGGCAGTGGGGCGAACATGAGTGTTTCTTTGACTGGCCACACCCCCAACCCTTTCAGCGTTTACGCCGGATCCTTCAACGGAACGCTCGTGGGAGGTCCTGCCAGTTATCCCACCTCCTTCGAGGCATTCTGTGTGGACATCAATGCTGCGGCCCACGTCGGCGCACCGGCCTATGCGATCAACCTGACGACTACCAACTCTCTCACCAACGGTGGGCGTGTTGCCTGGCTGTACAATAATGCACTCTTCCTGTACTCTCAGCACACGAATATTTCTTCCAATGCCGCCGATCAGAGAAGCGGACTCCAACTTGCGATCTGGAACGTTCTTTACGACACGGATAACACCGTCTCCAGCGGCACTTTCAGTGTGGACATCGCGCCTGCCAACTCAGAAGCCCTCGCAAACCTCTTTCTGACGGACTCTATTGCCAAGACCGCGAATGGCACCCAGTTGAAAGACGCCTCGGGCCACAGTTACCAGGCCTTCATTGGTCCCAGTACCCCGGAACCCGGCGCTCTGGCTTATCTGTCCGTGTTCAGTGGCGGATGCCTCTTCGCCCTGCGGGGACGTTTCCGTAAGACGCGTATGCGGAAGGGCTAAACCTCGCTGTCGTCGCGCCTGCCCGTCCTACAATAGGAGGGCAGTACCCGGCTCCGGCTTATTCTGCATCAGAACATTTTTGTTTTCCTCTGAGCCCGCACGAAGTATCCAGACGAGCCTGAGTGAGCGACCGGCGCTTCCCTCAGCGGTTTGCATCGAAGCAGTAACCCGCCTTGAGCGGTTCCCTTATCAACCAGCCGCTGCAGCCAAAGACTTCACAAGAAAGTCGCTGCGCCGGAACGTTTCCGCCCGCGCCAGGGATAGCGCCGGGCCATCTTTTCAGGGAGAACCCCCATATGACACACACACTCTTTTCACTGCTGAGAGGATCAGGACAACGCACATGGATGCGAATGATCCTGGCTGCAATCCTCCTAACTGGCGCTTTCAGTTTTACCCCCTCCGCCCACGCTTCGGAAACCATCTCTGCCATCCTGGGTACTGTCTACTACGACAGCACGAATAGTGGCGCATTTGGCACGGGCAACACGCCTGCGGCAGGCGTGACGCTCATGCTGACCGATGCCAACGGCGCGGCGGTCCTTGATGCCAATGGCGTTCCCGTTCCCCCCGCCGTCACGAATGTGCGCGGACGCTACGCCTTCTTCAACATTCTTACCGATAGAACCTACCGCGTTGTCGAAACGCCCCCAGTAGGCTACGCGCCGGAGTTGGCCGCCGGGCCGGCGGCCAACGTGACAAAGGAGTCGAATACGGCTCTGGTCGTTACGACGCCGACGCCCACCGGCGTCAGTATGAACTTCGACTCCAATAACTTCCTGCTGGTGCAGCCGGTGCAGGTCGCGGGCTATGTCTACATAGATGGCAACTCCGATCACCTTATCGGCACAGGCGATACGCTGCTCTCCAACCCGCAGGTCGTTCTTCAGGGCGACTTCAACGGCGATGGCGTCCAGGATACCGCACAGGCGGTCGTGGATGTCACCGGTCACTACACCTTTACCAGTTGGACCAACCCGCAGAGCGGACTGACCCAGGCGATTCCGCCGGGAACCTACACCATCGTTCAGACGGTCCCGTCCGGCTATACCGCCGTAGACGCCTTCCCTGGACGCAGCGGGGACGTGAAGACGAGCGCGACGATCATTCAGGTCGCGGCCACCACGCCCAACACGCTCTATGACAACGAAAACTTCCTGATTTCGCATAGCGGCGTTACCATCAACGGCAATGGCGGAGGCACTCCCGACAACTTCGCCATCAAAGGCTTCCTCTGGTACGATATCAACGGCGATGCCCTTCGCGCCGCTGTCAACCCCGTAGACCCCGGTCTGGGGGGCGTGAACGTCGTCCTTACCGGCGTAGACCGCAACGGCGTCTCTGTAACGCTGACGACGACGACGGTCGCCGATGGCAGCTACACCTTCCAGAACCTCACCGGCGGCAACTACACCGTCACGGTAGACCGCACCACCCTGCCTGCAGGTCTCGCGACCGAGACCTTCGATGGCATAAACATTGTCCCGGACGGTCTGCTTGATAGTCAGGTCAACGTTCTTCTGAACACTGCTACCAGTCCTGTCACCAACGTGAACTTCGGCTATACCGGTACCGGCAGCATCGGCGACACGGTATGGAACGATGCGAATGGCAACGGCCTGCTCGATGGCGGTGAGAAGGGTATTTCCGGCGTCTCGATCAGCCTGGTGTGGGCTGGCCCGGACGGCGTATTTGGCACGGCAGATGATGTCGTCTACCCCGCTCTCCTGACCGATAGCAACGGCGTCTACAACTTTACTCATCTGCCTGCGGGTAACTATAAAGTCAGTGTAGACGCTTCTTCGCCTACCCTGGGCAGTTTTGTCCAGACCTACGATCTGGATGGCCTCGATACTCCCAACTGCGCGATTGTCAACAACCTGGCCGTCGGGCAGTCGCGTCTCGATGCCGACTTCGGCTACTGGCAGCCTGCCAGTCTTTCTGGAATCACCTACTGCGATACCAATAACAATGGACTGCTGGACACTGCGGAAGGAAAGGCTGGCGTACAGGTCGTTCTCAAGGATGCCAACGGAACTATCGTTTCCACAACGACCTCCGGCGCTGGTGGCGTCTATTCCTTCACCAATCTGGTTCCAGGCGCTTACACAGTCGTCACGGCGAGTACGGCAGGTGCCTCCGTCATTGCTTCTACGAATCCGCTGGTCGTATCCCTTGCCGCCGGGCAGTCCAGTACATCCAACAACTTCCGCTACACCAACATAGGCAGCCTGTCCGGTACGCTCTATGTGGACGCCAATAAGAACCTGACGCTTGACAGCGGCGAGGCGAAACTTGGCGGCATCACGGTCACGCTCAAAGATGGCAGTGGCGCGGTTGTAGGCACGACAGTCACCGCCACCGACGGAACCTACTCCTTCGCAAACCTGGTCGCAGGAACCTATTCTGTCTGCGCTCCTGCAACAGCCAATGGCTACTCGGTGGAAACTCCGTCTCCGCTGTCAGTCGCGGTGGTGGCTGGGCAGAATACTCCCAACAAAAACTTCGGCTATGCCGGCAACGGCAGCATCGGCGACACGGTATGGAACGATGTGAACGGCAACGGCATTCAGGATGCCGGCGAGAAAGGCATTGCGGGCGTCACGGTCAATCTGGTATGGGCTGGCCCGGACGGTGTGATCGGAACGGCAGATGATGTCGTCTATCCGGCCATGCTCACCGATACCAACGGTCACTATACCTTCCCGAACCTGCCTGCGGGCAACTACAAAGTTAGCGTAGCCCCGGCTTCGGCCAGCCTCGCCTCGTTTGTTCAGACCTACGACCTGGATGGCCTGGCAAGCGCGAACAGCGCGGTGGTCGCCAACCTGACGGTCGGACAGTCGCGAACCGACGCCGACTTCGGCTACTGGACGCCCGCCAGCATCACCGGAACCGTCTACTGCGATAAGAACAACAACAGTATCGCGGATGCCGGAGAGGGTCTCGCCGGGGTCATCGTCACGCTGAAGAACGCCGGTGGGGGCGTCGTCGCGACAGCTACTACGGACGCTAACGGCAACTACACCTTCGGTTCGCTTCCCGCAGGCAACTACACGGTGGTCGCTCCGACTGCGGCGGGCGGATGCACGGTCGTCTCGACCAATCCCATCGCGATCTGCCTCGCTTACGGTCAGATAAGCAGCGGCAATAAATTCCGCTATCGTCCGACCTGCCAGATCACCGGCAAAATCACCTGCGCCGACGATTCCAGTCCTCTGGCTGGCGTTGTGGTCACGCTCAAAGACAGCACGGGCAATACCCTGGCGACAGCGACGACAGACGGCAACGGCAACTACACGTTCTCCAGTCTGGCGGCGGGCAGCTACACGGTCGCGGTTCCCCTGACCTCCAACGGACTGACAATCAGCGGCAGCAACAGTGTGTGTCTGAACCTGACGGCAGGTAGCTGCCTCACTCAGAACTTCGCCTACAAAGGCGGAGCGATCTCCGGCTACGTCTTCTGTGACGCGGACGGCAGTGGAACGAAGGGCAGCAGTGACGCGGGTATCTCCGGGGTCACCGTTACTCTGCGCGACTGCAACGGCATTACAAAGACCCTCTGCACCGACAGCAAAGGCTTCTACTGCTTCTCCGGCTGCCTGAAAGCGGGAACCTACACGGTCTCCGTTCCCAGCACCATCAACGGCAAGCACCTCACGACCTCGAACTGTCAGACCGTCGTCATCTGCGCCGGTCAGACGGTCTCGAACATCAACTTCGGTGTCGAGTGCAACAACGCCTGCATCAGCGGTACTGTCTACATTGACAACAATGGCAATGGCAAACAGGACAGATGTGACTACGGTATCCAGAGCGTAACGGTCAAACTGATCAATAGCAGCCACGCGGTAATCGCAACGGCCTGTACGGACTGCAATGGCAAGTACTCCTTCAAGAACCTGCCTGCCGGAACCTACTGGGTACAGGTTCCCCGTACGGTGAGCGGCTGTCTGAGCGTCTACTCCTACTCGGATACGACCATCGCGAAGGCCGGATGCTGCACGACCAAAGACTTCCGCTACTACTGGAACTGTGGCTGCGGCGGTGGCGGTGGCGGTGGAGATGATGGCGGTGAGGGTGGCGATGACTAATCTGCCAGCATCCTACTCGCTTTCATAGCGAACTGCAAAATAGCGGCCCCACCGATTTCTATAGAGATCGGTGGGGCCGCTTCCTAACTGGATGGTACGTGGAGAAGTATTCCAACATATCTGCCACAGGGAGCGTGTCAGGCGCTGGAAACGAGGCGCGGACCTACAGGCCGAGTGTCTGCCCTCCATCTGCCAGCCAGGTCTGCCCGGTGACGTAGCTCGCGGCTTCGGAGGCGAGAAAGACGACCACGTTCGCCAGCTCTTCGGGATGTCCGAGGCGACCGAGGGGTATCTTCTGTTCAGCCTGTTTGCGGGCTTCGGCGAAGGAGATACCGGCGACCTGGGCGTTGCGCTCGTGCAGATGCTTGAGGCGGTCGGTATCGTAACTTCCAGGTGCGACCGTGTTGACGGTGATCTGGTACGGGGCGAACTCCTGCGAGAGCGTCTTGCAGAGACCGGTGATTCCGGCGCGAATCGTGTTGGAGAGCAGCAGACCGGGAATCGGCTGGCGCACGGAGGTCGAGGTAATAACGACGATGCGTCCAAACCCCGAGGCCTTGAGATGCGGTAGGGCGGCGTGAATCAGCCGGGTCGTGCCGAAAAGCGTACTGTCGAGGGCCGACTGCCATTTGGCCTCGTCCAGCGTCTCGAAGGTTCCGGCAGGCGGGCCGCCGCTGTTGGGAATCAGGATGTGCAGTCCCCCGAATTTCGCGACGGTCTCTTCCACGATCCGGTTCAGATCGGCAGCCTGCGTGACATCCGCGACGAGCGGCAGGATTTCGGCTCCCGTCTCCTGCCAAATGCGCTCTGCCGCCGCCTCAATGTCGGCCTGCGTTCGCGCACAGATCGCGACTTTCGCCCCTTCCCGCGCCAGTCCGAGCGCACACGCATAGCCCAGCCCTTTACTCGCCGCCGCCACCAGCGCCACTCTGCCCTTCAATCCAAATTCCATTCTTCTCTCCTCACCGCGTGTTTAGCCCATGCCAACTACCTCTATTTTAGCGAGGCTATCCCGAAAAGTCAACGCCGTCCGACAGAGTATCTGTCGGACGGCGAAAGGGTCTTTTCGGCGTGGAGCGTGGAGACGCTCGTCAGCACATCTACTTGCCCAGAGCCTTCAAGACCTCCTCCGAGCGGGCGCGGCCTCCATGCGAGTGGCTGATTTTCGCGAAGACGATTTTACCCTTACGGTCTATCACAAAGGTGGACGGATAGGAGGTTTCGTTGGCAGCCTCCCAGCGCAGATCGTAACTCTTGAGAAAGGCATAGTCGGGATCCAGGACGAAGCGGAAGCTTTTCGGAACCGTCTTGTCTTTGACGAACTCATCGGCATGGGCTTTCAGTCCCTCGGCTGGCCCCGGATAGACCAGCACAACCTGCGATTTCGCGGCATTGAACCGGTCGGACTTGTCCATCAGCTCCTTGACCTGAACATTGCAGATCGGACACTGGTAACCTGGGAAACCGCGCAGGATGACCAGCACGACCGGCCCCTTTTTGAGCAGGGTCGCGAGTTTGACTTTGCTGCCGTCCATTGCGTTCATTTCAAAAGCGGGCGCGGTATCGCCTACTTTTGGGGCTTCGGCGCGGGCCATAGCCGTCGTTGCCAACAGCAGCGTCATGACAACGAACCGAGAGGCAAGCAGGACTGCGCTGCGCCCGTTAGGGCAGGAATAGGATGGGGTGTACATCGGTAATTCTCCAATCTGAGAGTGCATGGGAACGTCTTGCCGTTTTCGTACCCCTGTCGGGCCACAGTGGGCAGGGCAGACAAAAAGCCACCCCTTTCGGGCAGACGAACCGGGAAGCAAGAAATGCGGTCGGAGCGGGAACATCTTCCCTCACAGGGCTTCTTTACCGTAAATGCCTGTGCCGAGTAAATGGTTCCCGACACGCTGGTTCTTGCTTCTGAATTGCGAAATCAGGGAAGGAGGCGAATAGGAACCCAGCCGCGCACACTGTTGATAAGCCAGAGACCGGTCGCGGTTTCCAGGTCGGAGGGGCGCAGGACGCGCTCAACGATTTCGGCATTTGCCAGCAGTTCGGCGCGGAGCGTTCCGGGCAGGAGGCCACAGTCCAGCGGCGGCGTCCAGCGCACGCCTCCCTGCTCAAGTACCAAGTTTCCTGTCGTGAACTCCGTCAGTTCGCCCTCTTCGTTCCAGAGCAGGACCTCCTCCGCGTCCGGGCGTTCGGTGCGGCGCGTCTCGTAGACAGCGCGATGGGTTGTCTTGTGGAACAGGAAAATGTCGCGGCGGGAGACGGGTGTCCGTGCCATCGCCGCCCATAGTCCCGCCTGCGGCAGTGCGATCAGGGGCTGACTCTCAATCCGCACCTGCCCCCCCGCCTCGGCGAGCAGGCGAATGCGCCGGGTTTCGCGGGGGAAACGCGCTGTCTCCGCGTCCAGCGCCTCCTCAGCCGACTGCGCAAGGAGAGGAATGCCGAAATAGTCGGCGGAGGCGTAGAGGCGCTCGATATGCCGGTCGCGCAGGGCGACTTTCCCCTCTTCCAAACCCAGAGTTTCCAGAAGTTCAAAGGCAGGCGACTGCCGGTGCAGCACCTCGGCTTTCAGACGATTCTCCGCATACTCTCCCTCCGGCGTAGAGTCCCAGGTGACGCCGCTGCCGACACCGTACTCCGCCGTTCCCGTCTCCGTATCCAGTAAGACTGTCCGAATGGCGACATTAAAGCGCGTGGGGCCACCGGGAACGAGATAGCCTATTGCTCCGCAGTAGACCTGTCGGGGTTCGGGTTCGAGGGCCTTGATGGTGGACATGGCGCTGATTTTGGGCGCACCGGTGACAGAGCCGCAGGGAAACAGGGCCGTGAAGAGGTCAGCAAGTGTGGTGATCTGAGGGAGCGTAGCGGAGACGGTAGAGGTCATCTGAAGCACAGTCGGGTAGCGCTCGATAGAAAACAGTTTCTCCACCTGCACGGAGCCGGGCAGGGCAAGACGGCCCAGATCGTTCCGCAGCAGATCTACGATCATGATGTTCTCGGCGCGGTCTTTTTCCGAGGTTTCGAGGGCGCGAATGTGTGCCGCATCCTCTTCCGGCCAGCGGCCACGCGGCATCGTGCCTTTCATGGGGCGCGTCAGAATATGGTTGCCCTGTCGGTGGAAGAAAAGTTCGGGAGAGACGGAGAGAATGCGGTACCGTCCGAGGTTCAGGTAAGCGCTATACCCCGGTTGTTGTGCAGCCTGAAGCCGCCGATACCAGGCGTAGTCGTCGCCCGCAAATTGCGCCCGCAGGCGCAGGGTATGGTTGACCTGGTAGCATACGCCGTCGCCAATCGCCGCCCGTATCCGCTCGATATCCTGTACGAACTGCTTCTCGGAGAGGTTCGGCTCCCAGGCGGAGAGCGTGAAGCCGCCGCTCTCCCCGGACGCTTCCGGGCTTGGGCCAGCGAATAGCCCGAACCAGACAAGGGGCAGCGGGGAGGCTGGCGGAACCTGCATGGCGTCGAAAGCGGGCGCCGCTTCATACGAGACAAAGCCAGCCGCATAGAGACCCTGCCCGACGGCCGTCTCAACCTCGCGCAGGGCGGGCAGAACCTCTTCCACACAGGCAGCCGTCACGATACGGACAGGATGGGTAAACGCCAGCGGAGTTCCCGGCCTTCCGTCCGCTTCCCGGAAATCGAAACGGAGCCGACACTCCTCCCTATCCCCGGTTCTGCTCACTTTTGGTTAGGCTTCACGGTCGGCTGAAGCCAGCGCACCAGCCAGTCGTAGGCCTTTTCGTGCTGTTCAGGCGTCACCGCATGTCCGACGCCCATCGCGACATCCATCTCAATTTTTTCCGGGACATTGGCTTTCGCATAAGCGGCCTGCGCGGTGGCAAAGGCAATTCTGGCCCCTTCCAGCGGGCAGTTCGGGTCTTTTTCGCCGTTCAGAATAAGCAGCGGGCGTGGGGCAATGGCGGCGAGCATCTGCGGGCAGTCGAACTCGTCCAGAATGCCGGGAACGACCTTGTTCCAGAGCGCACGGCAGACCTTCGCGTTGACTTCCGGCTCGCCCAGATCGTGGGCCGCCGCCTCATGCGCCGTGCTGATGGTGTTGGCCCGTCCCTGCCAGCGTCCGTTTTCGAGGCTCCATTTGAGCGACTGCACCCCGATAGCCGGAACCACGACTTTGATGCGCGTATCCGTCGCCGCCGCCAGCCAGGTCTGAATCCCGCCCATGCTGAATCCGAGCATCCCGATCTTGTCGCGGGCGACATCCGGTCGGCTTTGCAGGTAGTCCACCGTCCGCCAGAGATCGTAAACCGTATCGTAGTACCAGGGATGCGCCTGCGCTTTTGTGTTCGGCTCTCGCCAGGCGCGAATGATGGCCTCGTTGTACTCTTGAGCGCCGTGTGCGCCGCCGGGAATACGCGCTCCATGATAGCGGGCGTCTATGGCGATTGCCATCAGGCCCCGTCGCGCCAGGTCGCGCAGCGTTCCCGCCATGCTCTCCTTATTCCCGCCCGTCCCATGCAGCACGATGACCGCCGCGAGCCTCCCGCCCGCCAAGGCAGGCCGATAGAGCAGAAACGGCACCGCTTCCTGCTTTTCGCTGCTGAACTGTCCGCTTTCGACTGTGAACTCGCCTTCCCTCCTGGTCCGCACCGTCGGATTCAGCGCAACATGCGGGCGGTCCAGCAGGGCATGAAATTTAGCCCGCGTTGCAGCGGGATCAGAAGAGGCCGGAATAGCCGCTATCGTCAAAATCAGCAGTACCAGCAGGGCGGGCAGACTATGCGTGAACCATTTCATGGGAGTTCCTTCCTAACACGACCTCACAGCCTCGATATCGTTTCCGGTGGGAAACGGTTTACCTCTATCAATGTGCGTAAGCTTCCAGCCCATCGTACACGCGGTCACCGCGAGACCCAGAAAACCGCCTGCCCCCATGACGACACTGATACTCATTGCGACGTTGAGTTGACCTTGAAATACCATCATCAAGACCGCGAACGTCGGTACGCTCAATACAAAGGAGAGTCCACACAGCAGCAGAACACGCTGATAACGGCGCACCATAGCCGAATGCTCGTGTCCCCAAGGATATACCCCCTGTTTTCTGCGGGAAACAGGGCGAGGCGGGACAGGCGCAACGGCTTGCTCCGCCTTTGTCGGAGTTGGTGAGAGGCCAGAGAGATCAGTGGCCGTTTTCGGGGTCTCTTCCTGGCGCAGCATCGCTTTCTCCTCGCTCCTTCTCTCCTTTTCCAGAGGCGTTCCCTTCGCGCCGAATGTCCGTCCTGTTTTCTTCTCGCCCATTCGAGGCGCAGCCAACGGATTCCTTTCAGGTCTTCCTGCCGCTGTTCCCATCTCGCGCCGCCCATCCGTCTTTCAGACACTGCCAGGTTGGCTGTTTCGGGTCGTTGCCATTACCGTCGAACTCCAGGCGATTCAGGGCAGGAAGATCAAGCAGGGCGTCAGCCCGTTCGATTCGCTTCGACCGGTAGATAGCGGCAAACTCCAGCTTCCGGCAAGCCGCCACCGCGTCCAGATTCCGCAGGTTGGTAAGCGAACTCAGCTTGAGATACCTCAGATTCGGAAACTGCTCTATCCCCCCCAGCGTTTCGATAGTGCGGTTCCAGCACAGGGTCAGAGAGACGATCTGATCACGGGGCAAAACCTCGGCAAGCTCCTCAATACTATCAAAACTGGCCGCACTGACGGCGATCAGGCCATGCAGTTCGCGCAGGGTTCGTGCAAATTGCCGTTTCGGGTCAAAGGTAAAACCGATTGCGCGGAGGTTCGGAAGATGGGCAGGGTCGAAACGCCAGCGTGCCTCGATGCGGTAACAGTAGCTCATGCCGGACAGCGACTCGATGTTTGCGAAGGGGGTTGCCGGGGGCAGCGTGACCGTCTTGTTATCCCAGTATTTCCGGTCATGCCGACCGGAAAATTCCAGATGCTGAACGTATGGCCCGATATGTTCTGGCCGCAGCCATCGGGCGATCTGAGAAGGCAGAGACAGCGAGCGGATCGTAGGGAGATGCGGCACAAACGCCGGGATCGCCTCCTCCGGCGTCAGAAAGTCGCTCTCGATGCGAATTGAGGTAACGGGAGGATCGTTCTGCTGCGGCAGGCGCTGTGCGGCCTCCGCGAAGCTCAGAGGCGGCTCGAAACCCGCCATCCGCACCGGCGCACTCTGCAGCGACAGTGCCTCCAGTTGTCAGTGGACTCCAGTATCCGCGTCCGGCACAAACTCTCCCCGCCCTGTAAACATGTTCTTCTCTCACTCTGCGTTTACGGTGCAGGAGTGTTCCACAGTCTATTTACCAGCCGATAGACTTCCGTTGAGGAATTGCAGTCCCTGCAAGGACCTCCTGCATAATGCTCTTCCAGAATCCATCGCGCATTCTCGATAGCCTCTTCAAACCTGGGACGTAGCAGCACAAAATGATTGGAGGCAGTCTTATTATAGCCGCGCCCAAACGCCGCCAGCCAGTGCTGTTGTTCCAGGTAATCTTCTGCCGCTTTCCCGCTGTCGAATGCCTGCCCCATGCGTATAAAGTGGGCCCGGGTCTTACCTCTACCACAAAATAGTAACGAACCTCCGGCTGCAAACAGAGTTCGGTGAAGTAGCAGGGTTCGGTTTTCTTGCCCTCACAAACGATCAGGATTTTGAGTTTGCGAGGGCGCGGTTTTCGAGAACGTTCGCGTGTCATGAGACTTCCGCCGACTCCCTATCCTCGAAACGCATGACGAATTGGGGTGTGCCACCATATCTACCCGCTAGATAGTTCCGCAAAAAGACTTCCGTGTTGCGTGGGGGCGGTTCGATGTCGGAGAGGGCAAAGAACTCTGAGGCTCCGTTTCGCTTCTCCGCCAGCCATATCTGATCACGCCGGAACAGTTCCTGGTCAAAAAGAACCGAGTCATGGGTTGTGAAAAGAAGCTGCGCTCCTTTTGTGTTCAGACGCGGACTCTGGAACATCTCCAAAAGACGGCGTGTCAGCAGAGGGTGCATACTACAATCGAGTTCATCGACGACGACAAACGAGCCGGCATTCAGGGCAGAGAGCAACGGACCCGCCAATGCGAATAGCCGCTGAGTTCCCTTCGACTCTTCTTCCTCAAAGTCGAAAGGCTGCAGGTCACCGACATCATCCCTGCGGTAAGAAGTGATCGTCATTTGAGGCGTAGCAGATACCTTGTCGCTATCAAAAGAAGACCAATATCCATGATGGTTTCTTTCCGCAACCATTGTTTCGGGCAACCCCTTCTTTGCTCTCTCCTCGAATTCAATCTTCTCAATTCCTATGTCTGCGCTCTCCATCAGGCCAAAAACGCCGTCGGCTATCGAGTACACCTCTTTGCATTCTGAAGCCGTTTCGGACAGGAGCGAATTCGTCGGGGAGGACATATCGAAAGTCCGGATTTCAGAACGAAGGTAGCGGTAGAGGGGAAGCAGTTTCTGGACGTTCAACTGGGCCGCAAGGGACAGGGTAAGCGCATTGGAACGTGTACATTGTCTGAGAAGCGCCTCTGTATCCTTGATCGGTTCACCGAAACACCAGACATATTCGCCCGTTTGAGGAGAGAGTATGCGGGAAAACCAGAGTGTCTCCGTTCCTCGGGATTCCTTCTGGCCTGTCAGATGTTCCTCGTAGACATGCTCGGCTTTCACCGCGAAACTATACGTATAGACATATCTATCCAGCAGGAAAGTAATTGCGAACCGAGAGGGAGCGTTCTGGGTCTCGGAAGAGAGGCGGAACGGCTCTGCGAGCGCGATTCGGTCTCCATCGTTCATACGGGTGGCAGAGTCGCGGATAAACTGCGACATGCCCTCAATAGCCATAACGAGATTGCTCTTGCCGGAAGCGTTGGAACCAAAGAGAGCTGCCGCTTTGAGCAGTCGAAAGCCTTGGCGCGGAATCAGATTTTCCGAATGCCGTCCCGCTTTTTCCGCGATAAAGCTAAGGGTCTGTTCCTGATGAATCGAACGGTAGTTCGCTATTTTGATTTCTAGAATCATCGCTGTCCGCCTTCAGACAGGCAAAGCCTGACGCATTATTACGAGTCACTATCTTTGCACTTTTTCGGCTTGAGGACTTGAAGACATGGCTCGTTCTGGGGAAAAATGGTAATCGCCAAACCACCCTTTTCCAAGGAGCGAGCCATGCCCCTTCCTATTATCTGTGCAAATGAGGCCCTTTGTCAATTTGTCGCCGCCTTCGCCAAGCAGTTCAGCAAGCCCCAACGCCAGTACTTCGTGACCGTACTGTTGGCGCTGCTCCTCTGTCAGGAACGCCGAACCTTGACCGCCTTGTTACACAGAATACTAGACGCCCGCTCGCTATCAGGTCTCTCGCGCTTCTTTGCGCGGGCGCCCTGGTCCGAAGAAGAGGTGGCCCACACCTGGCGCAAACGTTTTGAGGCACAAATCCGTCCGCTCGTTCTCGCCGCCCACCAACACCAAGAGGCGACACGTCCGAAAAGGCCGGGAAGACCCCAGGCAACCCTTGTGACCGGTTACCTGCTGCTCGATGACAGCACCCCTCCCAAGCCAAAAGGACGCAAAATGGAGGGCGTCGGCAAACACTATGCGTCTACGCAGAAGTGCCAGGTTCTTGGACACAGCCTCTTTCAGGCGCTGTATGTCCTCCTGGGAAGGCAATGTCCCCTGCCGCCCAAAATGTATCTGACCCAGAGTGCCTGTGAGAAACTCGACCAGCCTTTTCTGAGCAAGATTGCTCTCGCGGTGAACACTGTCCGCGATTTTGAAGCGGTCGAGCAGACACAAACCCATGTTCTGACCGACTCCTGGTTTGCTTGCAGCGCCCTCTGGAAAGCGTGCAAGCAGCGCGGCTTTGCCGTCAGCGGCGGCCTCAAATGCAACCGCTGTCTGCGTCTGCCGCAGGAAGGCAAAGCGGTGTATGTCCGCCTGTCCGAGTATGCTGCCAGCCTGACTGCCGAGCAGTTCACGGAATGTACCTGGCCTTCGGCTTCAGGGGGTCATACGGTGTTTGTGCATCGGGTGCGTACGTTCGTCCGCAAACTGGGGCCATGCCAGGTACTGATCGTTCGTGCGCGTGCGGATGCCGGTCTGCAGCAGACGCGCTATTTCGCGAGCAGTTTGCTGGAGGCGGATACCGAGACACTTCTGGGAGTTCTTTCGATGCGTTGGAAGATCGAGACGTTCTTTGCGGACCTCAAGGAACTGTTTGGCAGCGACCATTATCAGAGGATGCGCCAGAGGAGCATTCTGCGCTTTTGGACGTTGGCCTGTTGTGCGTACCAGTTTCTGGAGGAGCAACGTGCGGCGCATGGGATGGCAGGCTGCTCGCTAGGTCAGGTGCGTCGTCAGATCGAGAAGGAACATCAGAGCCACTTGTTGGAGTAGCTACGACAGGGCTTTCAGAGCGAAAGCGGCCCAGCAGAAATGCAGGAGCGACTGGCCGCATGAAAAGTGCAAAGATAGTG
>JBBRLP010000130.1:0-14490 GCA_038231295.1 Chthonomonadales bacterium | reverse complement strand
TCGTCCGTAGGACGACCGCTTTTTCCAGCCCGGCACGTTCCTGTGCCGGGTAACGCACTCGAATCACTGCCAACCAGCAGGGCATTTCCGTCTGGAAGACGTTTGCACTTTAATGACGGGGGTTTTCAACCTCCGGCCAACCCCGGAAAACTTTCCCGATGGAAATGCCTCTTTTGGAGTTCTAATCTATGTCTGTTCGTGTACGCTATGCGCCTTCTCCGACCGGATCGCCCCATGTCGGGAACCTGCGGACGGCGATCTATGACTGGCTGCTCGCCCGCAAAGAGGGCGGGAAGTTTATCGCCCGTCTGGAAGATACCGACCGCTCGCCGGAACGCTATGTTCCCGAAGGTATTTATGACATCGAGGCCAGCCTGCGCTTCCTCGGTATCCTACCGGACGAGTGGTGGGTGGCTCCGGGCGCAGTGGGGCCGTATGTCCAGAGTCAGCGTCTGCCGATCTATCAGGAAGAGATCGGGCGGCTGATCGAGGCGGGAACGGCATATCGCTGCTACTGCACAAAAGAGCGGCTCGACGAGATGCGGAAGGCGCAGCAGGAGCGCGGCCTACCGACAGGCTACGACCGCCGCTGCCGTTTCCTCTCGCCCGAAGACCGAACTCTCTACGAGAGGGACGGAGCGCCTTCGGTGGTGCGGCTTGCCATGCCGCTCGACGGCGTGACGGTGCTCCACGACGAGATACGCGGTGACATCACCTACGAGAACCGTCTACAGGACGATCAGGTGCTTATCAAGTCCGATGGCTTCCCGACCTACTTCTTCGCCTGCGCCGTGGACGATCACCGCATGGGCATCACCCACATCATTCGCGGCGACGACTGGCTCTCCTCCGCGCCAAAACTGGTGCAGGTCTTCCGGGCGCTCGGCTATGACGCCCCGAAATTCGTGCATCCGCCGCTGATTGTGGGGGCGGACAAGAAGAAACTGAGCAAGCGGCATGGCGCGACTCAGTTTAGCTGGTTCATGGAACAGGGCTATCTGCCCGAGGCTCTGCTGAACTTCCTCGTGCTGCTCGGCTGGTCGGCGGGGGATGAAAACCGCGAACTGTTCACCGTGCCGGAACTCATCGAGCGTTTCTCTATCGCCGGAATGTCGGAGCATCCCGCCGTCTTCGACTACGACAAGCTGAACTGGATGAACGGGCAGTATATTCGCGCCAGCGAACCGGGGCGCATCATCGGCCTCTGCCTGCCGTATCTCCGCAAGGCCGGTCTGATCCCGGAAGCCCCCGCGCCCGATGCCACCGACGACGAGAAGCGAATCTACCGGGAGACCTGGCTGGACTACGCCCGGCGCATCATTCCACTGGAGCAGGAGCGAATGAAGGTGCTGAACGAGGTCGTGGACCTGGTCGGCTTCTTCTTTGAGGACCTGGACTTCCCGACCGGTTACGACCCGAAGGCCGTCGCGAAATGGTTTGGCGTGGCGCATCTGAAACCTCTGCTGGAGAAAGAGATCGCCGCATTCGACGCGCTGCCGGAGTGGACGGCGGAAGGGCTGGAAGCCGCCACTCGCGCTATTACGGAGGAGTTGGGCGTCAAGTTTGCCGAGGTCATCCATCCGACCCGTGTCGCCACGACCGGGCGCACAGTCGGCCCCGGCCTCTTCGAGACGCTCTGGGCGCTTGGCAAAGACCGTACCCTGCACCGTCTTCGCACCGTTTTAGAGCGAGCTGGAAATGCGTCTGTAAGCGAGTAGTCCTCTGGAGGAGAGAAGAAGCGTGAAACGAATCGGAGTGATGCGAACGGGCGGAGCGGCGTTTGCCCTGCTGGCCCTCCTGGGTGGCAGTGTTCGGGCGCAGGACCGACTGAGGACGATGCCCGGTTACGACCACTTCGTCAAGGCCAGTCAGGAGTTGAGCGCGGCGGTCAACAGCCTCTCCAGGAGCGCTGTCGGCAGTATCGTCTGGTCGGAAGACGGCAAGGCAGTCGGCTATGCGAAGGCGGGCAAGAACTATCGCTACGACCTGACCACGCATCAGACTGCCGAAGTCGCCGAACCCGTCAAAGGCACAGCGCAGGGAGTTGGCGGCGGACGACGGCGCGGTGGGGGGGGAGGCGCACCGGAGCGCGGACGACAGTTCGCGTCCGCTCTCTCCCCGGATGGCAAGCGCAAAGCGTTTTACAAAGAGAATAACCTCTGGCTGAGCGATGGCGACGACGCGAACCCGGTGCAGATTACCGCCGATGGCAGCAAGGCCGCCCGCATCAAGTACGGCACGGCAAGCTGGGTCTACGGAGAGGAATTGGAGCAGCGAAGCGCGATGTGGTGGTCGCCGGACAGCCGACGTGTCGCCTTCTATCGGTTCGATGAGAGCAAAGTGCCGGACTACTATCTGGCGATGCGGACGCTTCAGGTGCAGGACACGCTTGATGTCGAAGCCTATCCGAAGGCAGGGGCACCGAACCCGATAGCGGACATCGTTCTCTACGACACGCAGACCAAACAGAGCCTGACGATTGACGGTCGGGACGGCAAGCCGTTCGCCGATTCGACTGTGGGACACTATCTGTACGGCGTCGAATGGTCGCCGGACGGCAAAGAACTGCTCCTCCACCGCACCAACCGCAAACAGGACATCATGGAGTTTGTGGCCTGTGACCCGATGACGGGCAAGTGCCGGGTGATCGTGCGGGAAACCTCGCCCGCGAGCTGGACGGAGAACCTGCCGACAATGCAGTTCCTCGCCGATGGCAAACGCTTCCTCTGGGTCTCCGAGCGCACCGGGTTCCGCAATCTCTACCTCTACGACCTGACCGGCAAACTCCTCGCGCCGCTGACCCTGCACCCGTTTGAGGTCGTGAATATCGTGCGCGTGGACGAGGCAGCGAACATCGTCTTCTACATGGCGCGGGATGGCGACAACCCTTACAAACTCCAGCTACACCGCGTCGGGTTGGACGGCAAGGACGACGTGCGCCTCACCGATCCCGCCTACACGCACCGTGTCCAGATTGCGCCGGACGGTAAATCTTTCCTCGACATTGCCGAGAGTCACGATATTCCAACGATCACCCGGCTGGTGGATACCAACGGGAAGCTAATGGAGACGTTCGGACAGGCCGATGTGACCGCTCTGAAAGCAAAAGGCTTCCAGCCGGGAGAGGTCTTCTCGTACAAAGCGGCGGACGGTAAATCGAACTGCTATGGCCTGCTCTACAAGCCGTCGAATTTCGACCCCAACCGCAAGTATCCGATGCTGGTCTCGGTCTATGCCGGGCCGGGCGTTGGGGCAATGATCCGGGAGAACTTCGCGACGCCCAACACGCTTACCGAACTCGGCTTTCTGGTCGCGGAGTTTGACGGGCGCGGGCAGGAGGGGCAGGGCAAAGCCTTCAAAGACGCTCTCTATCGCAATCACGGTCGCCCGGAGATTGACGATCAGGCGGCGGGTGTAAAGTTCCTGCGCCAGCGTCCCTACGTGGACGGGGCGAATGTGGGCATCTTCGGCACCTCCTATGGCGGCTACGCCTCTATAATGTGCCTGCTGCGCTACCCCGATGTGTTCCGCGCGGCCAGCGCTTCCTCCAGCGTGACCGACTGGCGCAACTACGACAGCATCTATACGGAACGCTTTATGGGAATGCCGGACGACAACAAAGATGGCTACGATTTCGGCTCTGCGATGAACCACGCCGCCGACCTCAAGGGCCATCTGCTACTCTACTACGGCACTGCCGACAACAATGTCCATCCCTCCAACACCTATCAACTCATTCAAGCTCTCGGTCGGGCCGGAAAAGCCTACGACCTCCAGATCGGCCCGGATCAGGGACACACCGGCGTCAACTTCGCTCGCATGATGGAGTTTTTCATGGATCACCTCGTCCTGAAGCCTGCCCGCCCGACTCCATAGTTCCCTTCAGCCCACGAAAGGAAAACGTTCGATGGCGACCGTACTGGATTTTAGCGCAGAGGAGAAGGCCGACGGCAAGATGGCCGCCGACAAACTGACGGCGGCGTGTGAGGCGCTGCGGGAAGACGGGTTTGTTGTGCTCAACGATGTGGTCGCGACGGAGCCTCTGGAGATACTACGCGAGAAGATGCTGGAGGATGTGGCGGCGATACTGGCGCGGAAAGATGCGCCCTTCAACTTCCACGCCGGAAATGTGCAGCAGGACCCACCCCCGTTCCCGCCCTATCTGTTTCGCGAAGTGCTGCTGAACGAACTGGTTATTCAGGTGACGAAGGCCATGCTCGGCTCCGGCCTGAAAAACAACTTCTACAGCGGTAACACGGCCCTGCCCGGCGACCGAATGCAGCCCGTTCATCCCGATGTAGGACAGCTCTGGCCCAACCTCGAAATCCCTACACCGCCCTTCGGTTTCGTGGTCAATGTACCGGTGGTGGACATGACCCCGGAGAACGGCAGCACCGAACTCTGGCCCGGAACGCACCACGACACAACGATCAGCAGTTCGCGTGGGGACATCAAAGTGCCGGAATCCGCGCTGGAACGCTGGCGCGAATTGCGTCCGCCTGTTCAGCCTGCGGTGCGCTGTGGCGGCGTCCTCATTCGTGACATCCGACTCTGGCACCGGGGGATGCCCAACCGAACGTCTACGCCTCGCCCCATGATCGCCATGATCCACTGGATAAGCTGGTGGAACGACAAAGAGCGCATCGCCTTCCCCACTGCCACCGAACCCTTCTTCCAGCACCCCGACCTTAAAACCAACGCCACCTTTGTGGACGGCCCGATTGACTATCTCCGTAACAACGCCGCTTACGATTTTCAGAAGTGAAGCCGGTTGTCCGGTGGCCGGAGGTTGAAAACCCCCGTCATTAAAAAGCGGACGTCTTTCAGACGGAAGTGCGCCAAACTCTTGCTTCTCTCTTCGCCTACACAGGCAACCTGACTGGGAAATACGCCCCCAATTATGGGATTCGCCCCCGGCCCAGATTCCGGGGGAGAAAGCATTTTCATGCGATAGGGTGCGCCCCGCGTATGGAAGGCTGACAAGGGAGAGTTTCTGAATGCTTCGTCCGTAGGACGACCGCTTTTTCCAGCCCGGCACGTTCCTGTGCCGGGTAACGCCTTCGAATCACTGCCAATCACCAGGGCATTTCCGTCTGCAAGACGTTTGCTTTTTAATGCCGGGGGTTTCAACCCCCGGAAAACCTTCCAGTCATTACGAGCGTTTGTTCCACTCGGCGTTGACGAACATATTCAGGCCGGGATCGCTGTAGATGCCGTCGGCGGAGGGGGGAGCCTGTGCGGTGAGGAACTCCTCGTCTATTTCCAGGCCCCAGCCAGGACCTCCGGGCAATCCGAAATAGCCGTCCACGACTTCGGGATAGGGGGAACCGCAGCCCTTGATCTGCGAATCTACGAAGTCGTTGAAATGCTCCAGGATTTTGCCGTTGCGGAGGCCGACCAGCATGTGCAGCGTCGCTACCGTCGTGACGATGCCGCCAACGTTGTGAGGGGCGGCCATAATGGAGTAGGTCTCGGCAGTGGAGCAGATTTTCTTCGTCTCCAGCAGGCCACCGCACTGGTTGAGATCAGGCTGGATGATGTGGGTGAGGCGATTGGCGAGCAGTTCGCGGTACTGCTGCGCGTGGTACAGGCGCTCGCCAGTCGCGATGGGAATGTCGGTGTGGTCCATGACATAGCGCAGGGCGGGCAGGTCTTCCGGTCGGCACGGCTCCTCGATCCAGCCGGGATGGTACTTCTCGATGGCGCGGGCGATCTCGACAGCCTGGTGCGGCGCGAACCGTCCGTGCATCTCGATGAACATCTGCACCTCGTCGCCCACCACCGAATAGACCGCCTCGATGATCGCCAGAGACTTGTAGTACTCTTTGCGGGTCAGCTCCAGGTCACCATTGCCGAACGGGTCAAATTTGAGGCCCTTATAGCCCTTCGCCACGACCTTTTCCGCCGCCGCCGCGAAGGCTTCGGGGGTGCGCTCGCCCGTATACCAGCCGTTGGCATAGGCGGGGATGCGGTCATGCACTTTGCCGCCGATCATCTGGTAGACGGGCAGGTTGGCCTTCTTGCCGATAATGTCCCAGCAGGCCATCTCGACCAGCGCCAGACCTGTCATCACGACTTCGCCCGGAGAACCGAAATCCAGCAGGGTGAAGCGGCGGTACAGCGCCTCAATGTCGTATACATCCTGCCCGATAAAGTGCCGTTTCGTATCCTTGAGAAACTCCAGAACGGTGTGGGTCTTACCCAGCACACGCGCCTCGCCGACGCCCGTCAGACCCTCGTCGGTCTCCAGAATCAGATAGGTCAAGTTGCGCCAGGGCGTCCCGACGACATAGGTTCGATATCCCGTAATCTTCAAAGCTCGCGTTCCTCACTTCCCGATAGTAGTGCCGTCGTGCAGACGGTTCTCTTATTCGCCGCTCGTAGTGCCTTTTCGCGCCTCGAAGTCCTCCGGGGCGGCAAAAGTGTCTGTCGGCGGTTCCTGTGTCTCGATAGCGCGGGGATGCACGCAGGGAAAGTCCTTCTCCACATAGTAGCGCACTCCGGGCGCGGCCTCCTGCTGGAAATAGACCCCCTCCGCCTCCGGCGCCAGCAGCCGCTTTAGATCGGCAGGGGCCAGAGCAACCCGAAACGTCGCGGCCGCCTGCGTCAGCGTCGTCTCCTCATCCGGACTCACCGCCAGAACGACCCGCCAACCGCTTTCCACTCCAAGCGTCAGCGCCGTCTCGACCGGCTCTCCCCGCTCCACACTCCCCAACTCCGACGGCGTGATCCGCAGCCGCAGACTGTCTTGTGTCCAGCGTACTTTCATGCTCTACAAATTGCCCGCGCCACCCGCAAAATCCTCCCGGCAGTTCAGCGAAAAAAACGCTTGAAGTCTGTTTCCGGTTGTGATATACTGGCCGGAGTGGAAAGAGCAGAAGACACAAAGTTTTCCCCGAATTAGAGGGCCAGTCCAGCCAGCAATCAGCCTGCGGTGTTTCGCCGTGGCTGCCGTGAAGTCTGCTTCACATCACCGGACATCGATTCTACTCAGCGGTAGGGTGCTACTAGTTGTGGTGCCTTCGGCGCTGAGCAGACGATGTCCACACTAGTCACAACAACTAGTAGCACCCTACCGCCTACAGTGACCGACGCCGGTACCGGATGGGCTTAGTGGTTTCGGACTTGCCCTCTAATAACCCCCTTGCGTTCGCGCCCTGCTCGGCGCGACAGGGAGACGCCCGATGGCCCGCAAAGAGACGCCGGATGTCGCGCTTTTCGCGCGCCTCCGCACCCTGTTTCAGACGACCGACGCCGAGAGCCTGCTTACCGACCCTTCTTCCGATCTGCTCTCCTACCTTCGCAAAGCTCCGCTGGCCTACGGATTCTGGGGTGACTTCAAGCGCCTCTACAAAGCCGCCGAGAACGCGCCCCCTGGCGAACCGCTCGCCATCCTGCTCTCTCGCCTCGATACCGTGCCCTTCCCTAAGTACAAACCCGGCTTGCCTCAATCGGTTATAGAAGGGCAAGCAGATCGTATCGGGCGGATGGCTTTCGAGGGAGGCTATTTCTATGCCCTTTCCAGTCAATGGAATGATGAGGGTTTGCGAATCTTCGACATGACGCATCCTGTCTTTCCGACTCTGGTGGGAACCGTCAAACTGACGGGTCTGGTGGATATGGCGGTGCAGGGAACGAAGGTCTATCTGCTGGAAGGGACTTCTTGGAACGGCAAAGGCAAACTCTACTGCTATGACGTTTCTGTGCCCTCCGCCCCGCAGAAAGAGGCGGAAATAGAGATCAAAAAGGCGACACGCCTTGTCGTTTCCGGGTCCGTTGCTGCCGTTTTGATTTCCTATGGCGATCAGGCGGGAATGCAGTTGATAGATATTTCGCAGCCCGACCATTTTAGTCTGCTAGGGCGTCTGCCCTTTCATAATCCGACACACCTACAGGTTGCAGCCAATTCCGCTTATGTAATAGAAGAAAAGAACAGAAGGTCGAGCAGTCTCGTTCTGGCAGACATTTCCAATCCCTTACAGCCCATTCGGGGCGAAGAACTCTCTGTTCCTGTTCCCTCTGGCCTGGCAGTTCAGGGACGTTACGCCTATCTCACCAATACCATGCAGGGGCGCAACAATCTCTCCGATGAAGCGGGCCTTACTGTAATTGATCTGACGCCGCAGATGGCCACCGGGCCGCGAAAGGTCGACTTCATCGCGCTGGGGAAAGCGGAGGACGTGGCAGTTTCGGGGAAAATGGCTTACGTCAGTGTAGGACGGCAGCACTACAACGATAAAGACACCGGTGGGTTGCGTATCGTGGATATTTCCGAACCGGTAAATCCGCGTCTGGTGGGAACGTTTGTCAGCGATGAGGCGAGCCATGTGGCCGTGCAGGATGAGATCGTCTGCCTCACCCTTACACAGCACTGGGATCGTCTCTTGCGTATATTCGATGTCTCGGAGCCGGCGCGGCCTCTGCTGCTCGGAATCTCGCCGAAACGTGAAACGCTGGCCTATATGAAGCGGCGCGGGCGGCGGTTTCTGCGGACACTGGCTCTGCGTAACCCGGAAGCATACATCCAGGCTGCCACGAAGATTCTTAGCGAAGCGGGGCAGGCACAGGCGAAGCTGGATACCCTAACGCAGTGGATCACGATGGATATGCTTTATGGCGGTGGAACGCACTATGAGCAGCAGTCGCACGGGCGCGGCGGCTACGGCAAGCCCCGGCCCGGCTTTTCGCTCAAGACACGCGAGGAGCGGCATCCCGAACTCTGGGATCGTTACCCGGAAATGGCGGAACAGCTTTACAAGACCCCTTCCCTGCCCTGGCAGACCGCAGAAGCCGCCTGCAAGATACTTCGCGCTGCCAAAATTCCCCTGCCCGCTCTCAATGAGAAGTCCCTCGTGCGGTTTCTTGCCAGCGAGTCGCCTCTGCTTCGCTCGGTCGTGGCCCGACAGGTGAGCGCCACGTTGGACGCAGGAAAGAGTGTCTCCGCTGACATCGTGGCGGACACCTTTTTCGGCGGGACACGCCGTCACCGGGAGAGCATTCTGCGTTTTGTCGAGAAGCAGGAGGCCGAAAACCGCTGGATGGTCGCGTTCTCTAACCGGCTGTATCAGAGCGCAAAGCAGGCGGTAAGCGGTGCGGTAATGCGTCGCAAAGCCTCGCTGGCCTTTGCTCTGCTTATCTCCCGCTTCTCCGATCTGTTTCAGAAAGAGGTGACCCCGGAGATAACGGCGGCGCTCTACACCTCCTCTCGCCCCGATTTCGAAGGATGGGCGCTGAATACTTTCCGCAATATCCTTCCCTTCCAACTGCCGAAGTGGTTGGTGGCGCTTGAAGGGATGCCTGCCGGGCGACGGGATGTGGCTGTGGCGGCTGTCAGGGAAGGAGTGCAGGAGAAGGTTATTCCGCCTCGAGTCGCTGCCGATCTGACGCAGCACTTCAGCGAATGGATACGGGAGATAGGCTGGTCTCTGCTGGCGCACAGTCAGACACCCCTCGCGGATATTGCCGAAGTGTGGACATCCCTCATGGATAGGACAACGTGGGACTTCAGGACGGGGGAGTATAGTCCTCTTCCGGGCCTGTTTACTGCGTTCGTCTCCCCCGACGCTCTGGCCCTCTTTGCCCGGTGTGATTTCGATAGCAGCAGTATGGCAGACCGTATCGAGAAGCGTCCCTACCTGCTTCCTCTGCTGCCGGTGAGCGCGATGGAAAAGGTCATTGCGGTGCTGCCCCCGGCCTGGGTGGTTCGGCTGGCGGGAGAGGCAACCGAAGAGGCTTGGCCTGGAATGCGGCAGGCCATTCTGCGGGGGCCATTGCTGCTGGAAGGCCGCGCCGACTTCTGGCGGGAGGCGTTCGCCGCTATCGGCGCGATGGGCAGTCCCGTTCTCATCATGCGCCTGCTGGACGACCCGGAATTGCAAGCCGAATTCCTGAATGTTGCCGACATCAGCAGCTACCTCAAAAGCGCCAATCCGGTATTCGGGCCGCTGCTCGGCGCGTGGATCGCCGCGCATCTGGACCTCCTGCACCGCGACTCACCGGAACTTTTGCAAGTCGCGACGCATCCCCTGCCGGAGATACGCAGCAGAGGATTGGCACGGGTTCGAGAGGTCGGGATGGGCCTGCCGTTCGCCCTGCGTCTGCTGGAGGCGGAACTGCCGCCATCGGTCACGCTCGGTAAGACATTCTTTGAGGCGCTGGAACCGGGAGACGTTCGTCAAACGGAGTATATCACCGCGCTCTGCGACAGCCCCAAACCGAGCGTTCGCGCTTACGGGCGGGAGTACCTGACGGCGCGTCGGGAGACCATTGAGAACACCGACCTGCTGGAACGTCTGAGCGAGAATCCTGACACGGAGACGCAGGCGTTCGTTGCAGGGCAACTGCTGGCGCACCCGCCGACCGCCGACCGTACCGCAGCCTTCGACCGGGCCGTGCTGCGCGGACGCGACCGGGGCCGTCGCGCCAAAGAACTCGTCAAGACCCGCCTCGACAAACAGCCGACGCCGGACATTCCCCTGCTGCTGGAGATGGCCCGCAGCCGCACCCCCCGCGACGCCGATTGGGCGCTGGGCCAACTGGCAAAACTCGCGCTGGAAGGCGTGGAGATTCCCGGCTTCACGCTCGACGGCGTGGCAGGAGGCTAACCCGTAATGCAGATCACACAGAACTATGCCCGCTCCGGTAATGCGACCCTCGAAGCGGATGGAATGCACCTCGATATGCCTGCGGAGATGGCCCGCCCCGGAGTGCATCTGGAGGGAATGGTCAAAGATAGCCTGGCCTATGCCCGCGTCATGCTCGCGCTCTACGAGGTCGTTACCGGCGACCTTCGCGCCAAACCGAAGGATCATTCCGCGTATCAGGAGTGGGTCGCGCAGCGCTACCTGGAAGAGCTGGACGGCGAGATGCAGGCGCGAGCGACCAAGATTCCCGCCCTGACCGCACGGCGCAAAGAGCTTTCCGAAAAGGTTGGGGAGTTATCGAAGCAGGCGCGGCATCTGGAGAATATCGCGTTCGGCGGCCTCTTCTATGCCCGCAAACGCCGCTATTTCGAGTGGCTCTACAAGAACAACCTGGACGCCTGGTACGTCCTTGATCCGGTCGTCAGCGTTCACCCAGATGTCGTCCTGTTCGAGGTGTTTTCGCAGGACGAGTCGAGTTACGGGCGCGTCTCCGTGCCGATGGAGCGTATGGACACGTTCGGAGAGGTGCGCTACGGCACAACCAACATAGACTACAGCCGTGCGCTTGCCGACGAGATACGCCGTATCCGCAGTTACCGGCCCGCCTTCGTGCAGATCGGGGCGGAGGGCGTGAGCGTGGCGACAGGCGCGGGAACGGCGGTCGAGAAGAAGATTGACCTGCCGCCCACCTGGGTACGCGGCTTCTTGCAGGTGCAGGCGGCATCGGCGTTCGGCGCGGTGGATTTGCAGTTGAGTGCGGCGACTCTGGCTGAAGTCCTTTCGGTGCTGCGCCGCAACCGTGAGAAGGCGAGTCCGCGCTCCCTGCGCTTCACCATCGCCCCCGGCGAGAAGCCGACCATCCTCATCGAACCCTGGAATATTCTCGTCCGGGAGGCCGAACACGTCTATAACGGCGACTATCGGGGCGAAATCCGCCTCTGGGGGCGGCGGCGTCTGCTGGTTCTGGAAGACCTGTTGCCCCATGCCGAGCGGGTGCAAGTGCGGCTGCTGGGCGGCGGAATGCCCTCCTACTGGACGGTCTTTCAGAAGGAGATGCGCTTCGACCTCGGACTCTCCGGCTGGACGAAAAACGACTGGGCGCAGGCAGCCCGCTTTGATCTGCTCTCCGCAACGGCGGACGCAAAGCCGGAACAGATCACGCAGGCCGAAAACATTCTCGCCGAGTACCTGACGCTAACGTCCGCACAACTGGCACAGCGCATGGACATTGGGCAGGACACTGCGACAAATGTATTACAGAAATGCTGTGCGCGTGGTCAGGCGATGTACGACCATGTGACGGGAGCCTATCGCTGGCGGCCTCTGCTGCCCTTCCCGGTCGTGCTGCCCGAAACCGAACTGGATAAGCGCGTCGCGCAGGCCAAGCGCATTGTGGATGCGAAGGGGGTGACGTGGAGCGAAGAGGAGACCCCTGCATCTCGTCCGGAACGGATACGCTGTGAAGCGACGGTGCGGCAGGACGTGCGGAAGAGCAAACAGCAGGTGGTCGTGCTGGAGATAGATGCCGATGGACGGGTGCAGTACGCACAGTGTGACTGTTCCGTTTTCCGGCGCGACAAACTCCGCAAAGGCCCCTGCCCGCATATTCTGGCGGCGAGCGTGGTCGTGGCGGAGCAGGTCGCGGTGCAGGTGGCGAACCGGGAGGTCAAGCCGGTCGCCTCGTTCAACCCGACGCAGTTCGTGGGCAAGACTTTCGTCTTCACCGGGGCCTTGACGCTCTTCACCCGTGATCAGGCGGAAAAACTGGTGGAGGAACGGGGCGGGTCCGCCTCCGGCAGTGTCAGCAAGAACACGGCATACGTTGTGGCGGGAGAGAAGGCGGGCAGCAAACTGGCGAAAGCGCAACAGTTGGGCGTTCCCGTGCTGACCGAGCAGGAATTTCAGCAGATGCTGGAGGGCAGGGCATGAGTGAGGAGCAGACCCCGACGACGCTTCCGAACTGGCGAGAGCGCCTCAAAGAGATCGGGAAGATGGAGTTCATTCGTGAGGAGATGGAGCGTCTGGGCTACTGGCCGCCGGAGGAAGGTGTCACCGAGTCCGCGCAGGTGGCGGAAGTCCAGCTTCAAGAACTCTATTCCAGGCTCCGCCCTTTGCAGGCCGAACTGAGTGCGGTTGGCAAAGAGATTCAGCAGGGCGGTACGATAGAGAAGCTGCTGCTGGAGGTGCGGAAGAAGCGCATCGAGCGGGTGCGGGCGGCGCGGGAGGTGCGGCGCGAGGAGCAGGCCAAACGCGCTGTAGAACGGCGCGAACAGGACCGTCAGCGCCGACAGACCACCCTGCCTTATCTCGGCGCAGGCGTCTCGGCGTCGCTGCGCTACGGCGAAGGCCAGGCGGAGCAGTTGGAACAGCTTGGCCTGCCTGTTCTGAAGACCGCCGAAGAACTCGCCGCTGCTATCGGCATCACGACGCAGGGCCTCTCCTGGCTCACCTACCATCGTGGGGCCAGCACCATAGATCACTATTCCCGTTTCACCATTCCCAAACGCAGCGGGGGCGTTCGGGTCATCTCTTCCCCGAAGCGGCAGTTGCGGGTGGCGCAGGGCTGGATTCTGACCACACTGCTGAACCGTATCGCCGTCCACGATGCGGCGATGGCGTTTCGCCCGAACCGCTCCATCCTCGACAACGCCCGGCGGCATACCGGGAAGGCTGTCGTCGTGCGGCTTGATCTGAAAGACTTTTTCCCGTCCATCCCGATGCGACGGGTGCGCGGGCTGTTCGAGAGTTTCGGCTACAACGAGGGCGTCGCCACCCTGCTAGCCCTGCTGACCACCGAAAGCCCCCGCGTCGCCGCCACCCTGGACGGACAGAAGCGGTTCGTCGCGCTCGGCGCACGGTCGTTGCCACAGGGAGCCTGCACCTCACCCGCCCTCACCAATATTCTCTGCCGCCGCCTCGATGCCCGCCTGACAGGGCTTGCCGCCGCGTTCGGCTTCACCTATACCCGCTATGCGGACGACCTGGTTTTCTCCCATGCGGAACACGACGCGCCGGTCGGGCCACTGCTCGGTCTGGTGCGAACCGTCGTCGCCGATTGCGGCTATGTGGTAAACGAAGACAAGACTCGCGTCATGCGTCCGCAACACCGGCAGGCCGTGACGGGCGTGGTAGTCAACGAGACGCCCCACGTCTCCCGTGAAGATGTCCGCAAATTCCGCGCCTTCCTGCACCACTGCGAAACGGAGGGCTTCGCCGCCGTCTCGGAGCGCCTCGGCAAGAACGCCCAACTCTACGCCGCAGGCTACCTCTCCTTCCTCCACATGGTCAATCCCGAACAGGCGCTGCGTCTCCAGTCCCGCCATCCCTGGCTCACGCGCTTTGAGAAGGCATAGCGCCGTCAACGCTTCAAAGAACCGACGCAGTTTGTCTGCATCCAGACGGCCCTGCGAGCGGACTCCGTTGCACAGGCCATCGTCCATGTTGCCGCCCCAGTTGGGCCGGGAGTCGCTGTTGGTTTTTTCGGAGTAGAGGACAAGGTTCCAGACCGTCTTGGACCGCAAGTCTTCGGGCATCGCGCCTGCCCCGCTCGGCACGATGGACGAAAACGAATAGGGATCGGTGCTCCGCCGAATACCCCGCGCTCCGCCCCGATCCCGCACTAGTGGGTCACTTGTCACGCAACCTTACGAACGTTCTGAGATCGTTTACGGCGAAAATGGCGTCTAACGAATGTTATATTCCGTGGCAAGTGACCCACTAGTGGGTCACTTGTCACGCAACTTACCGAACTCGGTTTGCCCGTCTGCTCGTTATCCTGAAGGCACTGTGAAAGCGGTTGTTGCGTATTCTTCTGCATAGATACCTGGGCAAAGGAGAATGTCCATGG
>JBBRLP010000129.1:0-14519 GCA_038231295.1 Chthonomonadales bacterium | reverse complement strand
GCTTCGTTGTAGAGGGGTTCTGCCTCGGGGTAGCGTCCCTGACTTTCGTACAACGCTGCCAGATTGTTGAGACTATTGGCAATGTCGGGATGTCCGTCTGGGAGGGAAGCGCGGCGTATCTTCAAGGCTTCGTTGTAGAGGGGTTCCGCCTCGGTATAGCGGCCCTGACTTTCGTACAACAGTGCCAGATTGTTGAGACTATTGGCAATGTCGGGATGTCCGTCTGGCAGGGAAGCGCGGCGTATCTGCAAGGCTTCGTTGTAGAGGGGTTCCGCCTCGGTGGTGCGACCCTGACTCTCGTACAACTCTGCCAGATTGTTGAGGCTCTCAGCAATGTCGGGATGTCCGTCTGGCAGGGAAGCGCGGCGTATTGTTAAGGACTTCTTATGAAATGTTTCAGATTCCGAGTAGTTCCCTTGATCGCCTGCCAGTACTCCTAAATTGTTGAGGCTCTGGACAATCTCACGATGTCCACCTGGCTGCAAACGGCGTAGTACGGCTAATTCACCTTCTATCAGATGTTGCGACTTCTGGGGATATCCTTGTTGCCAGCGCAGGTAGGCCATCTCTTTCAAACTCTGTGCGTCCCGCAAATTCATTGTGGCAAGACATTCCTCCTCGTTCAAAAATTCATCGGGGGCATAGCCTGCCGTCTTCATGGTCATAAACATCTGCCTCTGTCGCTTACCCGCTTCGTCAATACGGCCTGACAGACGCAGGGGTTTGATAACGTTGGTGCAGAGGTTCATGAGTTCGGAGAGACTGCGTTTCTGTTCCAGGGCGTTTTGGAAGCGCTCGGAGTAGTAGTGGGCAGTCTGTTCTGCCTCCTCTTCGGACAAGAGTTCGCCTTCGGGAAGCATTGTTTGGGGATGCGCGGTGTGGGAGATGGGCGGGATTTCGGTCAGGTAGAGGCGCACCAGGAAAAAGCGGTCGAAATCAGGGTTGTAGAGACGGAAGGTGGCAGCCATCTCGCCCTGCATCCACCAGATTTGACGCAGAGGCAGGTGTACCAGTGTGTCCCGGTTGCGGTTCAGGGTGCCGAGCGATTCCAGCAGGGGCGTTTCGGGGGGGAAGGCGCGGCTCAAGCCGGTGATCGAGACGACACCGGGAGGAAGACTGCCCAGCGTCTCCCGCAGGCGCAGGACGTGCTGCTCGGCGGGCGTTTCGGGGGTCAGTTCGATTTCGTGGAAGGGGATGTTTTGCGCTTGAAACTCGTGGCGCAGAGAGGCCAGAACGGTTTCCCGCGCCCGCACGGAGACATACTCGACTCGCGCCAGACCGGACGGCGCAATCCGGCCCCACCGCGCCAGCCTTGCCGTCACGCCTGCAAGGGAGTTCGGGTCTGCCGCCTCGCTCTCAGATAGTTCCGCCGGGGATATTTCCCTTGGCGTCAGGTTTGAGTTTTTCATGCGTTTTCAGGATGTCCACGACGAGCGGATGCAGGCCAAACCAGCTTTCTCCGTTGAACTCCTGCACCGCCCGCGCCAGCAGCAGCGTGTAGAGGGTGCGGTCGGGGATATTGTGGCCCTCTTCCGCATTGTAGATAGCGGCGAGGCGATTGGCTTTGTCGGCGTAGGCGATGGGATTGGCTTCATAGGGCGACGAGCCGAGCGCGTTTCGATACTCCCGCCGCTTCTCATTGATCGCCTGCGTCACGTCCTTTGCCTCGATAATTCCGTTCTCCCCGGAGCGGAGCGCGGCGTTGTCCGCCGCCGCGACTGTCATGGAGAACAGTTCGCTCAGGTTGCCGCCAGACGCTACAATCAGGCGTTCCTGCTGGTCCGGCGCGAAGAGTTCAGGCTTCATGCGGGCGTCCATGACAGCGCGAAGGGCCGCACGTCCCTCAAGGTGTTCCTCATGCTGTTGGTCGTAAACAGGTGTGTCGAAAATGCAGTACCGACCGATTTTCGGCAGCGCCTGCGCCTTTTCGGAGTAGGCCAGGGCGTTGGGAATGTTGAAAATCAGGTGCGCTTCCAGCTTCGTAAAGACGTTGGAATGCTCAATAAACAGCTCTTCCACCCGCTCCGCAAAGACACCCGGTTTGTCGAACTCCTCTCCGATAACCACCCACTCCCGGCCCTCTTGCTGTATCAGCAGATTGGCAGCCACGAAAAGACGATTTATCAGCGCGATCAACTGCCCCATCGTCCGGTAGCTGTAGTCGGTGACTTTGCTCTGCCGCTTGGTCATATAGAGCAGCGAGTTCTTGACGTTGAAGAGGAACGGCAGAAACTCCGCGATCTTCTTTGGCGCTCCGGCTTCGCGGCTCACGTCCTTACGGGCTTCGGTATCAAAAATCTCGGTATATTCGCTCTGGCGGAACCAGTTGTAAAATTCTCTGAGGAGTTCCTGTGAGATCGCGTCGCCCACCCCCATCGCATGAAGGGCCTGCATCAGGTTCAGAACGATGACAAACAGGACATCGAACGGGCGAAAGTCGGCGGCGTTCAGGTCTTCCAGCGCATTGAACCGAATAATGCGGAATCGACTGTCCACCATCCCGACAAGCCGGTTGATCTCCGTGGACTTCCCGACCCCGGAATGCCCCATGAAGAACCCTTTGAAGTGCGAAACGCTATGCGCCCGTTCGAGGTCGCGCTTGATATGGGCGATTTTGTCGCCGCCCCGCACCGGATTCATGTCCCGATAGAATGCCATGCGCTCCTGCTCGGTCACCAGCGGCCGCATCGCCATCGTCCGGTAGACCTCTTCCAGGTTCCGCGCCGCCTGCGTCTGCAATACAGGCAGCATCTCACCGCTCTCTGATTGTGCGGGGACAAGTTCAGACATAAATGCGTACTCTCTCCACCTTCATCCGTCGAAATCCGGCCTGCGTCTCCTGAATTATACCTCGTTCCCCATCTGCTGGAAAGGCAAGGCCGCCTCTTTGCAAGTTTCGCCCTGTTGCCATTCGGAATTCATCGTCATTTTGTCAGCACTCGGATTTACAGCAACGCCGAAAACAAGGCAGATGGTGTGTCCGCTTGCGGACACTTGGCCGCAGGCCCACAGCCCCGGAATTCATTCCGAAGGGCAATCCAACAGACATCCCAGGGCTTTGTCGCACCAACAATTCATGCCGCCAATCCTCATCTGCGTAAAGTGCGTTACTCTCCCTGCTCTCGAAGAAATGTGTCGAGATTTTCACGCACAATCTTCGTAGTGGGATGTTCTGTCCCTAACGCCCGTTCAACAATCGCCAACGCTTCTCTGTAGAGGGCGGTGGACTCAGCGAACCGGCCCTGAATTTCGTACAACACCGCCAGATTGTTGAGGCTGGTGGCAATGTCGGGATGTCCGTCTGGCAGGGAAGCGCGGTGTATCTGCAAGGCTTCGTGGTAGAGAGGTTCCGCCTCGGCGTAGCGGCCCTGACTTTGGTACAATCCTGCCAGATTGCCGAGGCTGATGGCAATGGAGGGATGTCCGTCCGGCAGGGAAGCGCGGTGTATATGCAAGGCTTCGTGGTAGAGGGGTTCCGCCTCGGGGTACCGGCCCTTACTGCGGTACAGTTCTGCCAGATTGTTGAGGTCTGTAGCGATACCAGGGTGTCCTTCGGGTAAGGCCGCTCGGTCAATCTGCAAGGCTTCGTTGTAGAGAGGTTCCGCCTCCGCGAACCGGCCCTGACTGTAGTACAACCCTGCCAGATTGTTGAGACTTTGGGCAATGTCGGGATGTCCGTCTGGCAGGGAAGCGCGGCGCAACTGCAAGGCTTCGTTCAGGAGGGATTCGGCCTCGGTGTAGCGGCCCATTGCAAAGTACATTGTCGCGAGTTGGTCAATAAGATATAGTTGGTCTTGCCGATTGCGATTTTCGGCGGGTAGATGCTTGACCCGACTCAGAAGTTGTTCGATCTCCTTGATGCGCTGATGCTTATCACTTAGATCAAGTCCTAACGCTTCGGTAAGGCCGAGCATTTCTAATGTCTCTATGGTCTTTGCAGCCTCGTTCTGTGAGGCTGCGAAGACGTAGAGACCACTTCGCACGGAGGCAAAGTCAGGAGCGCCGCCGATGATCTGGCGGAGCAGGAAGTCGGGTATCCAGAGAATGAGGGGGCAGGGACAGTCTTCGATAAAATGGTTGCGGGCGGCGTTCAGGTTGAGGATGAATGGGATAGAGCGCGGATTGGTATCGCTGCGTATCCAGTTTTCCATGCCGTAGACGAAAACGGCGTCGGGTGGAGGCGTTTCCAGGGTGTGCCGCAGGTGTTGGAGCAGGTGTGGGATTTCCGTGCGGACGGGAACTTCCTGGATGTTCAGGTCGGGGAGTTCGGAGCGCAGAGCGGCGATCTGTTGGGCGCGTTCGGCGGCGGAGTTGCATAGAGCAAAAATCAGCGTGAAGCCTTTGGCGACGCGGAGTTCTCGGGCGAGGGTGGCCCGCTGCGAGTCGTTATCTGTCAGAAGGGGGTTGAATATGTCGCTCTTATTGGCAGCTTCCGTAGTCATCAGGATTTCTTTTGCTCCCGAGCAGCGCGAGCGGTCTTGAACAGGCGGAGTTCACGCACTATCGGGTGAACCGCGTACCAGGGTTCGGCGGCTTCAAAGATCGTTTCGTTTTCGCCGCCATTCATATATTCCAGAACGCACAGGTTTTCGAGCAGTTCACGCCGCGCCGGATCGTTGTTGTCCCAGGATTTGGATTCGGAGAGGTCGAGTTCCGCCAGCATCTCCCATTGTTCCGTTTTGATGGTGGTGCTGTACATCGTGACGGATTTCTGCACCGCTTTTTCAGCGGACTTCAGGTCAATGGGAGTGACATTCGTTTCGAGAGTGGCCTGCCGCACGAATATCATGAACTGCCGGACATGTCCTCCGCAGTAGTCCAGCAAGAATTTGAGACCCTCCGGTGTAATCACGTCATCAATAGGGGTTTTTTTGGCTCGCTTCAAGAGCATCTCGGTCAGCTTCGCACGTCCTTTGTCAAAAGGCTCGTGACCTTCGCGGCCTTCCGTCTTCACATTTGGTAGGATGAACGGTCGTCTGCCATACAGAGCTTCCAGTTGTGGCTCGATAGCGCGAACCATACCCAGCGGAATCGTATAGATCACGTTTGCACGGAACTCATTTAACAGTTTCGCCCCGTCTACAAAAAGCGCACGTTCCGACTCGACGCCTTCCGCCTTGCCCGCCACCTGCTGAATACGATCCAGATTGTCTACAATAATGACAATATCCTGATATTTCGGCCCGGCGTCTCTGGGAAGTTTTTGCGCGAACGTATCACGGATACTGATAAGCAGCAGATTGATTTCGTTGATGAGGGTCGGCTGATGTGTCTCCAGTCGCTCACGAAGTTGTTTGCGACTGTTGCGGTCCGCCTCTTTCAAACCAAGTTTGGCTTTGCCCATCCACAAAGGAAGCTCAGCCTCTTTCACCTCCACATCGCTGAAAAGCGAGCGTCGTATCTCTTCCCAGCGCTTCTGAAAATAGCCGGATTTGAGTTCGATTCCCTCTTTCTCTTTCAGTTGCAAGGCGATTTCAGCGACAATTGCCAACAGGATTTCCAGGAGGGAGGCATCGAAAATATCGAGATAGTCTACCGCGTTGACCACAACGGGAAAGTAACGTCTGTGCCTGCACTCTGGGCCATGTCGTCGGAGTTCATAGGCAAGCTGCTCTAGTTCGGATGATTTTCCACTGCCAAGATGCCCGGTAAAGAGCGCGGAAACCGGTTCATCGGACTCATCGAACTCCTGGCATATCTGCTTGATGAAGACCCCACCTCCACGCACCTCTGTGAAATCCACGTACTGTTCCGTACTGGCTGGAAGGAGAGGATGACAGGCGTTATAGAGTTCTTTCAGGAGTTCGTCCATTGCTTCTGTCCTTTGAGTTGCCTACGATGTCTGCATTATACCATAGGGCCTTTTCATGGCTGAACTGCCTGCATCTCATAGCCGCGAACTGCTGGCCCTGATTAAGGCCGGGGCGAGGTGGCGCAAAAAGTTAGGAGGTTGTGGGGAGGGCGCGGCGGGTGTGGCGGAGGAGGTAGAGGTACTCGGTGATGGAGGCGAGGAGGAAGGCGACAGCGGCGACGGCCATGCCCTGCCAGCCGAACGCCACGCCAACGAGCAGGATGCCGATGTTGGTGGAGAGGTTGATGCCCATGCCTTTGTAGACGGTGCCAGTCTGTCCGGCGGCGACCAGGACGCCTCGCGCCCAGGAGCCGAGCGCGGTCATCAGCGGCAGAGGAGCGCAGAGCGCGACGCCCACGCGGACAAAGGTGCGGAGTTCCAGCGGCAGATGCAGCACACCGCCCATGTAGCGATCCAGCAGCGGCGTCACGGCGAAGAGGAGCGCAATACCCGTGGAGACGCCTCCGACCAGCAGCGTGAAACGGCGCAGCGAGTCGCGGGATTCGGGACGGCGGGACTGCGAGACCGTGATCTCCTGCAAGGCCAGCGCCGGGCCGCGCAGCACGAGCAGCAGCATCGAAGCGACCGGCCAGGCGGCAAGCGTCTGATGGGGCATGGCGAGGCGGGCGAGAGCCGCCGCCGTGAGAGGCGGGGCCAGCAGAGTCAGCAGGGTCGTCGCGGCGAGAGGCGCGTGAAAGCGCAGGATAGAGGACTGTGTCAGCGGCACGGCGTCGGGATCGTGGTGGCCGAGAAAATGACGCTGCACAATCGGACGGGCGAAGAGCGTGACCGCCAGCGCCTCCATAATCACCGCCGCCATCAGTGTGATTGCGCCGACCTCCACCCCCGAACGATGCCCCCACTTCACCAGGCTGCTCGCCACCAGCAGCGTCACGCCCAGACGCACCACCGTTCCCCATGAGACCCAGCGCGTCTGCCCCGCCCGCACCAGCACCCCCTGATAGAACCGCCGCCACGCAATCGCCGCCGTCCAGAACAGCATGATCTGCATGGCAGGCCGGGCCGCCGCCACAATCGGCGCGGGCTGCCCCATGACGCCGCTCGCTATCAGGTCGAACAGCGGCGTGAAGGCCACCAGCGCGGTCAGCAGGGTGCAGCCGATAATCAGCGACACAACAAACTTCTGCATGGCGCGATAAGAGGCTTCGTCGCGCACAAGCGCAATCGCCGTCGCCAGCAGCATAATGACCGGGCTTTCCACCAGCAGCGACAGCGAGAAAGCCAGCCCCCACGCCGCCAGACTCAGGGTCGGGACGGGCAGACGGCCCATCGCGCCCTGTACCGACGGGCCTTCCAGCATCATCAGCTCAAAGCTGATCGCCAGCGGCAGCCAGAGCCGATAGATCGCATTAACGCTCACACTTACCGGCGCAGCTTCGCGCCTCCCTGCGGCTTCCTGCGGGGATACTGCCTCGTCCGGCGACGCTGCCGGAGTCGCTATTTCAGCCATTTATGCATCTTTCGGTGGGGCAGTGTCACCTCTTCAAAAGGCTCCCCAAGACATTCGTAGCCCGCTTTCAAGTAGAACGGAACCGCCGTCTCACGGGCATGAAGCGTCATCAGGCCATACCCCGCCTCCCGCGCCACACGCTCCGAGAAGGCGACCAGAAGTGAACCAACTCCCTCGCCCTGCCACTCCGGCGCGACCGCCACCTGACGCATCTTCACCTCCTCCGCTGAGACGTGCGTGAGGAGCAGGCAGGCAACCGGTGTCTCGTCCTTGCAGGCGGCGAGATGGATGTCGTTGGCTTCGGTGGCTAGTTCTTCGGCAGTGAAGTCCAGGCCAAGCGGGGTACGCAATACCTGTCGCCGCAGCGCAACAACGCGATCGTACAGCGGCGTGTTCAGTTCAATTCGTGTGAGTTCCATAAGTGAAATTACATGAGGAGGAAATGCCCGGTCTGTTCGCGAAAGCGGGGGTGCAGAAGCAGATAATCGCTCGGTACCTTGCAGGATAGGGTTACCGCTTTTCCTCTATGACCCCTCTGCGGGAGAGATTATGAACGCAAAAAATTTACTGTGGAGTGCCTTGTGTCCTGTTCTGGGCCTGCCATTTCTGGCGTCAGGCCCTTACACTCAGGCGCAGGAGAACGCCCCTAACCCGGACACAGCCGAAAATCACGGCCCCATCCCCATCCGCAACCGGCGTCCCTACTCGCTACTCTTCCTACAGTTTACCCCGGAAAGCGGCGATATTCTGGCCCGGCGGTCGGAACGATTCCGGCTGCAACTCGATGTTGCCAACAATCTGCTCCGCCCGTCACCCTCCAAAGGCGCGACCGTCGTGGAGGACAATGAGGTGCAGCGGCTGGAGTTTGCCTGGAAGCGGGGACTTGGGCATGGGGTGGAAATTGGGGCGGCGACCGCGCTGCTCTGGCGCAACGGCGGATTCCTGGACGGTCTGTTGAGCGGGTACCATAGCCTCATCGGACTGCAAGGCAACGGGCCGGACAACCCCGCAGGCCGCGATGCCTACGCCAAATACCATAGCATTCTGCTCTTAACGGACTCCGCAGGCAATCCACTGGTGCGGCAGGGCAACGCCTTCGGCCTCGGCGAGACGACGCTCACAGCCAGAAGCCGCCTGCTTCCCGCCAATCGCCGCTCTGCGCTCGCCCTGCGTCTCAACGTCAAGCTCCCCACCGGCAACCCGACGCTCCTGCTCGGAAGCGGCAGTGTGGACGCGGGCCTGTCGCTCGACCTGCGCTATAGTCTCGGGCGCGACTTCAACCTCTACGCCAATGCAGGCGGTATTCTCATGGGCCGCGCCGTGCGGGTTCCCGGTGCGGCCTCCAGTATGGCGCAGGGCCTGCTCGGACTAGAGTATCATCCCAACCGCCGCGACAGTTTCGTACTTCAGGTGGACGGCAATAGCCTCGCCGTTCGCACCGGCAACCGCTTCGCCGACCGCGTGGGAACCACTGCTACCTTCGGCTATCAGCGCGTCCTCGACTCGCATCGTATCCTCACGCTCTCCTTCTCGGAGAACGGCGACATCCACAACTACACACTTCCCTACTTCAGCAATATCGGCCCCGACTTCACTATCTCCGCCAGTATCGAATGGCGGAGATAGAAAGAGCAAAGGGTTTCACCCTCGCTGCGCGACTGCGTCATGCCGTCTGTTACTCGTTGAGGGGGCGGAAGAAGCTCGCGCAGAGCCAGCCCAGGAAGCCGGCGAAGACTGCCAGGAAACTGAGCCAGGAGAACAGCCCGAGCAGCAGGAAGGGATTCAGGCTGTCCGCGCTGCTGTAGAGCGGTATCGCCAGAATCTGCGGCACAATAATACTGACGATGAGCAGCGTGACTATCGCCCCGTTGCACTCCTGTTTGACCGCGCAGACGATGAGATAGACCACGAGCGCGGCTATCGGCCCGAAGAAGACACTCGCCCCCAGCATAATGCCGCAGTCCAGCATCGCCTCCTCGAAGAAGGGAATCGCACGGGTCACCCCCAGAGCAAACATCAGCAGGAACATATCGGCATAGGCCACTCCGAGGATCGCGCCCGGCGCGAAATGGACGAGGAGCATCGAGAGTGCAATCAGCGACAGACAGGCTGCCAGGGCCTTCTCCCAGCGTTCGCCCGTCGGCGGGGACTCGTCCAGAACCATCGCCATCGCCTCCGGGCTGTAGGCGCGGGCTGGCAGGGGCGTCCCCGCATACGGACCGCCGGGCAGGGCCTGTGTCGGCATCGGCGGCGCGGGCGGCGGGCCTTCCACGACCTCCCCGGTCAGCGAGACGCGGCGCGTTGTGGCCGGGGGAGGCGGCATCTGCATCGTCGGCTGTGCGCCATTTGGAAGCTGCGTGGTCGGCTGCATTCCCGGCGGCAGCGGAACGGTGGGCTGCGGGCCGGACGGCCTCTGCCCTGCCTGCGCTATCGGGCGGAAACACCATTCGCACATATCGGCGCGGCGACTCTGTTTTCCACACATCGGACACGGTGTCATTGCCTATCCTCCTGTTGGGCCAAAATGCATACTGCCAATAATCTGATCGAAGGTCGCCATCATCGCCTTCTCGTTCTCTTTGGCGCAGGTGCCGAGAATGGTGATCTGACGGTCCGGCGCCAGCACCGTCACCCGCATCCCGACCATCTCTTTCGCGCCCCAGACATTCCCTTTTTTGAAGGTAAAGTCCGTTACCAGTGCGTCCATCCCGCTGACCTTCGATGGCTGAGTCGCGCCCGCCTCGAACTCCGGGTAGCGGGTCTTGTTCTTCCCCATCAGTTTTACATCCATCTCATGCAAGGTTTCCAGCGGGGATTTCTGCTTCTCCGTCAGCCCGGCAGGCAGTCCCGGCATTCCTTCGACGGGCAACGGCGGGGCGCTTTTGGCGACGTCTCCCATCAGCGACCCGACCAGATCGCTGATGACGGCGAAATGGGTAGTGGCATTGGGATCGAAAGACACCTGGCTTGCGATGCCCTGCGACGCGGCCTCCTGCGGCTTCCAGTTGCCGGGGTACTGGAAGGTGAGACTTTTGTCGGCAGCAGCGTAGGCTTTCATCGGGGCCAGAGTGGACAGCGCAAGCGGCTGCTTGAGGAAGAGGAAGGTCATCGCCAGAATGGAAAGCAGAGAACCTATCCAGACGACACGATAGAGGATACGCATGAGCATTAGACTCCTTTCTGCAACAGACACAAGGGAAACAAGACCGGGCAGGCGGCTATTCCGGGACAGCCCGCTCCATCAAACCAAGACGGACGACGAAACGGCATCGCTACTGCGCTGCCGAACGCCACTTTTCCTCTTTACACTCTCTCAAATTCGCCGTTTCTTCGCTTCCTCCTGCTAATTTTCACGTCTTTAACCAAAATTTAACATTCGCGCTCTGCCATCGCACACAGACGACTCTGTTTACCGGTCAGACAGAGTATCTTTACGCCGAAAAGGAGAGAAACATGGAGAGCGCGTTTCCGAGACTGGAGACCGAGCGGCTTGCGCTGCGCCGACTGGAGTTGACGGATGCGGGGAGGGTACAGGCGCTGGCAGGTGCCCCCGAAGTCGCGGCCACCACCCTGCTGATTCCGCATCCCTACCCCGATGGGGCCGCAGAAGCATGGATACGGCACACGCAGGAGATAGGAGGCGAAGGCAAAGACATCACTTTTGCCATTGCCCGGCTCTCCGATGGCCTCATGATCGGGGCGATGAGTCTGCACGGCAATCCCACCCACAACCGGGCGGAACTCGGATACTGGATCGGCGTTCCCTACTGGGGGCAGGGCTTTGCCACCGAGGCCGCACAGCGTGTCTTGAAGTACGGTTTTGAGGAGCGTGCGTTGAATCGCATTTTCGCCTGCTACTTCGTCAATAATCCCGCCTCCCGGCGTGTGCAGGAGAAGGCAGGAATGCGGTTCGAGGGAATCCACCGCCAGGAAGTCTTGAAGGCAGGCGCGTATGTAGACGTGGGCGTCTGCGCCCTGCTTAGCGAGGATTACGTGGCAGGACAGACCTCACTGCTGTGAGAGGGCCTGCGCCTTCCGCTGACGGCGGTCGTGAAGACGCCAGAAGGGGAAAGAAAGCAGGCCCAGCACGATAAGCGCCGGGCCAAGAACATTGATGCCCCACAGGGGAAGCCAGGGCATATAGTGCAGCAGGCAGGAGTTGTGATAAGAGGATTGGGGATCGTGTCGGGTGCGGAGGGTCTTTTCCAGTACCGTCAGAATGCACTCCCCGCGCACGAACTGCGACGTCAGCACACAGGCGACCAGGAAGTAGTAGAGCCTTTCCAGGCGCGGCCAGCGGCGCAGCCTCCCTGCTATCGCCGCTGCCGTCCCGCTGACCACCCCGATCACGAGCATCCCGTGCAGCAGGGTCACCCCATTCGCCAGCCAGAGATACACTCCCGCCTCCTCATCCGTAAACGCGATACCGCCCGTCAGGATTTCGGCGTCGCCTGGAACGCCGAGGCGGGAATGGCGACGTTGAACCGAATGCGCGTCACCGTCAAAACCATCTCTCCCATGAGCGGGTTCGTTCCAATGCGCCGGAAGGCGACTTTCTGACCGTCCACCGTGCGGTAGTCACTGAACAGTTCAGTGAAAGGCAGGACGCCCACTCCCGCAACCTCCGTCAGCGTCTCCTGCTTCATCGGTAGGAAGGTCTTCGTCGAGATATACTGCGTGATGGCTTTGCCGACCACAGGGATCTTCTCCAGGACATAGCACTCCTCTTCCCCCACTTTTTCCGTCCGCAGAACCGTCACGGATTTGTACACGGTTTTCCAGTCGAGCGTATCGTAAAAGTCGGAGGAGTATTTCGCGGCTTCCAGCGCGGTTCCGCTTTTTATGCTGGCCCCACTCATAAGGCTCTCCGTGCCTCCCGATTCGCCATCGAAGTAATCCCGCGTCGTAAAGACCGGTTTTTTGGCGACCGTAAAGACCTGTTCGACCGTCTGGGCGGCGGGCGCCTGCGCGGTGATCGTCGTCGTGCCGTACAGTCCCTGCGTCGGGATTTCGACGCGAATCTCCATAATGCGGCTGTGATGACGGCGAATAGCGGCCTCACCGCCTTCCGCCTCAATGGTTTTCCGCATTACTTCGTCGGCACCGGGCAGGGTGACGGCAGGCGCGGCAGCAACGGAGGTGGTCCCCCCGAAGAGCAGTTCCAGATCGCCCTGCTGTTTCGGCTGCTTCAGGGTTGCCCCGATGACCTTGCCCGCCGCGTCCCGATGAACAAGAAGCGCGAAATCGGCTGGCAAATTGCCGAGCGCGTACTGGTCCTTCGCCTTTTCCACCAGCGGATAGGCAGGCTGCCCCGGTACCACAAAGGCTACTTTGCCATTTTGCACGACGACATTGAAGGAGATGGGCGCGGTCTTGACCTTGTACGGCCCCACCAGTTCCTTGAGTGGGCCGTCGTACTTCTCGACTGCCTGGGCAACCGCTCCCGCCTTCGCCCGCTTGAAGGCCAGTTTCGTGCCGCCCTGTTCCAGAAACATCTCCGTCTGTTGCGGATTGTCCTTCGCGAAACGGAAGCTGAAAAAGGCGCCATCGGGAACAGGAGGACCGGGCTTATAGCGGCCATCTTTTTGCGGCTCCAGAGCGATGACCTTCTCGCTGGCCGTATTCTGTATGGTCAGTTTGTCGTCCTTCTGCGCCACCTTGAAATCGAGATTGAGTTCGTCGGAGTGGTAGACGCCGACAGCCTGCGCCGGTGTCACCGCGACTGCATCCCCGGCAGACGGTTTCCCGACAAGGTTCTCCCACACCGCCGACTGTGCGGTCTCTCCGAGCGGGGAAGCGGAGATATTGGTTAGCATCACGAAGCCGAGATGCTGATCCGGCATCAGGGCGACTTCGGCGTTGAAGCCGTCTATATTGCCGCCATGCTCCACGACTTTATGTCCGTTCCAGTCGCGCAGGAACCAGCCGTAGCCGTACTTCATATCCCCCGCGACGGTGATGCGCGGTACGGTCAGTTCGGCGAAATTCTTCTCGGAGACAAGCCGCTTGCCGTTCCAGACGCCGCCGTCCAGCATGAACTGCACCCATTTTGCCATATCTTTGATATTGGAGTTGATGGCTCCTGCGGGGGCGCAGTACCGAATATCGCGCATAGGAACGTGCGTGTAGCTTTTCTTCTCCGCGTTCCACACATAGCCCAGCGCATAGTCGTCGGCTCGCTGCATCGCGGATATGGTGGTGTCGGTATGCGTCATACCGAGCGGTTTCAGAACGCGCTTTTCGACGACGCTCGTCCAGGGCGCCCCCTGTACCTTACCGATAATCTGCCCCGCCGCCAGAAACATCAGATTCTGATAGTTGAACTTTTCGCCCAGTTTCGCGCTTGGCTTGACGTTGACGAGGAAGCGGATCAGCTCCTCGGAGTTCAGCCTGCCGCTAATCCAGACAAGGTCGGTGCGCTCCAGCCCGGAGCGGTGGGAGAGCAGGTCACTCAGGGTGATGTGTTTGTCGGTATCCGGGTCTTTCAGGTGAAAATAGGGCAGATATTTGCGGGGCGAGGCGTCCAGAGACAGCTTGCCGTCGTCCGCGCTCATCATTGTGGTCATGGCCGTGAACGCTTTGGTCGAAGAGCCGATGGCGAAAAGCGTGTCCGGTGTGACGGGCAGTCCCTTCTCCACGTCGCGCATACCGAGGCCGCGACTGTAGATCACCTTATCGTCTTTGATGATGGCGAAGGCAACGCCGGGAACGTGCAGCTCCTGCCGCCGCGCATCCAGGGCCTTTTCGATGGCGACGAGATGCGGAAACAGATCGTCCTGCGCGGCAGGGGCGGTCTGCGCCTCTGCCCTGGGTGTCGCGGCAAGCCCCAGACACGCCGTGCTGAACGCGGAGAGGCGGAACAGAGAGGATCGAAAGCGCATTGTAAATTCTCCTGAAATCTATTTCTGATACGCCAGCGCGAGGAAGACCGCTCCCAGAGCGACCCAGATCGCCGCGCTGCCGAAGCTATGGCTCAGGGCATTGATGGCAGCCGTGAGCCAGAACAGCCCACAGGTGATAAGGTAGAGATTCCGTGCGGGTTTGGTAAGCATTCCCTTAGAGCCTTTTGCAAATGTCCTAGAACAATGAGAGTTAGCACTCCTTGTCGAATTTGGTTTTGCCGATCAAATCGATAAAGGAGCGCTAACACGATGATTTTAGCAGATATTTGGGAGACTATCTGCTCTACCCTAGTGC
>JBBRLP010000128.1:0-15178 GCA_038231295.1 Chthonomonadales bacterium | reverse complement strand
CGCAAAATCTTCGAGACGATCGCGCCACTCTTGGGCCAAGGCTTCTCTGGCAGTCATGGAAGGCACCTCCGATTTGAGATGCTTACATTCTACAAAATTACGGACCACCTGAGAAGGTGGCAAATATTAGACGCTTACGTACATTCGACACTTGATGGTGACGTCGGTGGAAGGGCAGCGAATTACGAACTTATTGAGATGATAAAAAAACTAAACCTCTCTATTCCGGCAAGGTAGAATCCTTGGACTCAGATAGCAACTATCAGCTTATAGACAAACCAGCTGAACTTCGCATAAATGCAAGCGGGAAACCCGTGGCAGATTATGCGACTTCTATATGGGGTCTTACAATCATTGATCCTTTTAGCAGGCAAAATCCCCTTCACTATGTAAGATATATATGTGATAACGCCTTTTATCCTCGTTTGAGCGGTCTCATAAACGTTCGTTTGTGAGACACTTCGCTCGATCTACTGGAAGGCGTCCTCATGCACGCTTTTCCTGTTGCAAAACTCGTCTCGAAATCATCGTCTTATGAAAGTGGTTATCCGTGAAGAATTGCGTCTGCTGAAAAAACATGGTGAAATCAGGTCTCCGAACAGGGCATATCACCTGTTGGAGGGTATTCGAACTCGGCGTCGCCGCCATTCCTGGTAGCTTCCTACAGACACTGTTTTGTCTGCCCCTGAAAGAGACAGGAGCGTAACTCATGCAGGATCAAATTGCCGAAACTAAGCGGTGAACCACGCTCAGAGAGGCCGCGATTTGTCACTGTGATGTCTGGGGCCGTAAGCGATACCGGCCCGACTGGAGGCAGGCTGCATTATTGGCGGGCGCGGCTTTGCTTGTCCACGAGGCTGTTGACGGCATCTTTGAAATGCACAACCTCTCCGGCGGCAGGGGCAGTGACTTTATGAGAAGTGTCGCCCTCGGCGAGCGCCCTAATCGTGTGGGAGAGATCGCGAATCTGATGGGTCAGATTCGCAGACATGCGGTTGACCTGGTCTATGAGATCCTTCCAGTCGCCTGCCATTCCGGCGACCTCCGCCTGACCGCCGAGCTTGCCCTCTGTTCCCAGTTCGCGGGCCAGTCGGCTAAACTCGTAAAAGAGGACGTTCAGCCGCTCTATCATCGTATTGATTAGATTTTTGAGTTCCTCGGTTTCTCCTCGTGCCTCCGTCGTGATCCGCATGGACAAATCCCCGTTCGCAACGGCGAGAGTTACGCTGTGTAGGGAGCGAATCTGACGGGTAAGATCGAACGCCATGGTGTTGACGTTCGTGAGGAGGTCTCTCCAGATACCCAACACGCCGGGTACGTCCATCTGAGCGCCGAGTTTGCCGTCCGTTCCCAGGGCACGAACGACACGGGTCAGTTCTGCGGCGTAGAAGTTGAGCTGTTCCACCATGATGTTGACGGTGGTCTTCCATTCAAGCATCTCGCCCTTCGCCTTCACGCTGACTTTGCGTGTCAGGTCGCCGCTGGCGATGGCGTGCGTCGTTCCCGCGAAGTCGCGCACCTGGTCGGTGAGCGTGTACGCCATCGTGTTGAGACCGTCGAGCATCTCTTTCCAACTGCCGGAGAGGGCCGGAACCTCCGCCTGTCCGCCAAAAAGCCCTTCGACCCCGATTTCGTGGGTGATGCGATTGGTCTCGGAAGCGTAGGCCAGCAACTGATCTTGGAGCGTGTTCACCGTTTCGGCGATCTGTCCCGCCGTTCCCGCCCCGCTGACCGCCATGCGAACCGTAAAGTCGCCGTTCTTCAGCGCCGTCAGCGCCTTGAGCAGTTCGACTTCGTTCAGACCAGTGGACAATGATGCCGTCGTCATGAGTAGTTTCCTTCCCTGTAAAATCGCTGCGTTGGCGTTCCGGGCAGACGCATGATAGCGCACGAACCGTCCGTTCGCAATGAATTACGTCGTTCGGCAGGAAAAGTTCGCGCCGAAGCCCGGGATGTGCAAGGAGCAGGATAAGATACCGCAACGTTGTGGAACTCCTGCCTGCTTTTCCGGTGAAGGGGGTAGGGGTGAGACGGTCTCCGCGCTAAACTGAGACTTCGCGGGCGGTATCACAAAACTGCAAGGATGGTACAGTCGGAATCCGGGCTCCCCTCAAATGTGTCATACTGTAGCGGTAGATTTATCGGGAGAGAACAATGATTGCGGATGAGATCGTCTCGCGTCGAGCTATTTTAGAATTAGGGGCTGGTGTGCGCGACACGGCGACCCATGCCGGCAGCATGGAAGAGGTCGCGCAGCGGATCGTTCGTCTGCTCTATACGCGCCTCTGCCATCCGGGAACGGAGCAGTCGCTTTTTGCCCTGGTACGCCTGTTCAAGACACACGCCTATCATCAACTTCCTCCCTCCTATCAGGTGTTCGCCCGCAGTATAGCGCAGCAGCCGATCGCTGCCGACACACGCTGTCTGACTCTTCTGGCTACCGCCGGAGATGTACGGGCCTGGAACTCTCCATCCACTTCACTGGGGCATCTGGCGATTCCGCTCCTCAGCGAAGAGATGCTCGCGCAGGCTCCGATGCTGGCACAGCTTTTCCTCCAGTTCGGGCTTCAGCCAGGGGAAGTAGTTGCGCCCAAGACGGCCCTCTTACTGCCTGCCCAGACCGACACCTACAATATCTTTCATGTGGCGCAGGCTACCCAAAGTCCTTATATTCCCGCTCAGGAGACTTTTGTGGAACCTTATCACATCGCCTCGGTGATCGGGTTTGGCGGCCCGCTGACGGGTGGAGAGATGTTTGCCGCTATCCTTTTCTCCAAAGGCTCTGTGAGCGCCGAGACCGCCTCCCTGTTTTCCAGCATTGCCCTCAGCGCCAAGATAGCCCTGCTCTCACTGCCGAAGGCTCCGGTATTCTCACAGGCATCCCCGCCTGAGACAAGCGGCCCATAGAGACACCTATAGCCTGTGCCGGGGAGCCGGAGCCACTCTCAGGAGTTGTTCAGATGGCGTTTCCTCTCCGGTTTTCGCAGCTCGGAGGAGTTCAGACGGCTCATGTATGGCAGGCCGGTCGGAGGCGCGGACGAGCGTTTCGCCTTCCGGGAGGCGCTTTGCACTCTCTTTTGTGAGCAGTTCTACCGGTTCTATCTCACGAAAACTCTTGAAGAGGACAGCGGCAGCCCAGAACGACGCCAGCGCCGGAACGCAGAATAGGCTGCCCAGCACGAGAGCAACGACACGGGTGGCCGTGTCTGGCCATGCGCCTTCGTAGGCAAAATTCCCCATCCAAACGAGAAACCCCGCAAAGACGAGGCAGGCAATTCCGAGGAGACATGCAATCAACGCAAAGGAGAAGCCTATCCCTGTGCCTATCTTTGTATCCAGGTACTCCTGTAGGGAGACTATCCTCTTTCGGGGCCGTGTTTCTGCGTGCATAGCGATTACTCTTTCCAGGCTTCCAGTTCGGTCAGGCCACTGCGGGCATTGCCTTTGTGGGTGAAGACGACGCGGATTTTCGTGGTCGTGACCCGCATGAAGGTGACGGTGTTCATCGCGCTGCCTTCGGGGAGAGCGGGAGACTTCTTCTGGCTGTCCGCGTCGTGCCAGATACCGTCGGCGAAATACTGGACAGTGTAGCTCTCCGGGGGCTGAACTCCGCCGTGATCGTCGTAGAGATAGAGTTCCAGACGCCCGACCTCTTTCGGTGCGCCGAAATCCAACTCCAGCCAGTCCGTTTTCGTCGGGGAGCCGTAGCTGGTCCAGCGATTGACGGGAGTCGGCTTGAAGTTCACCCTGCCGTCAATCGCCCGCTCCGGCAGTCCGCCGTAAATGTCGTGGAAGGAGGCGGAGGCTTTCGGGAAGCCGCTGCCGGTCGGGTTGTAGGCGAGATTGCCGGGTTTTGGCGGTGCGGGAACGTAGGGCAGACTGCCGTTGCCCCATGCCTCAATCTCCGATAGGCCCGTGAAGCCGCCTTTGCCGTGCGTGAAGACGACGCGCAGACGGCGAATCTCCTGCGGGACAAACTGAACGCTATTCCAGCGGTGGCCTGTGGGCTGGGCGGGAGTGCGCTTCTGCCCGAAGAGGGGTTGCCAGGTCTTGCCGTCGTAGAACTCCAGCGCGTAGGTCTGTGGGGCGACAATCTCCTTGCCGTCGTCGAGAAAGGCCAGCCGAACTGTGTCAATCCGGCGCGGCATTCCGAAATCCAGTTCCAGTGAGTCGGAGGGGTGGGGCGAACCGAAGGTTGTCCAGCGGTTGGGCGGGCTGATTGCGTACCAGCAGTTGCCGTCGTTCACCTTGCTGAGTGTGGTCTTCGGATCGGTGAAAGTGGCCGTCAGGCGGGGATAGTAGTCGCCGTCGTTATTCACGGCGTAGTTGAGGCGGGTCGGCTTGCGCGTGGCTTTTTCGGGCGCAGGAGAAAGTTTCGCGGTCAGCTTGCCGAGCGTCCTACGTGTGGCCACCGTCTTGCCGTCCGCCAGCAGCCGTATTCCCGCTCCCTTGCCGTAGTGCGTCCCGTCTCGATCCCAGACGATAGTCAGGGTGTGGCCGTGATAGGGAACCGAATCGAGCGCGAACCAGGGCCAGTCCGCCGGGGCGAGCGGGTCTATCTCGACGCTGTTGTCGGCGCGGGGAGTGAAGCCGACCAGCCCGGTGATGATGAGATCGTTGAAACTGCTGTGGAAGTAGTGTTCGCTGTGGTCGTAGCTGTCGTGACCCTGAAACGAGCCGGTATCGGGGTTCAGCGCCTCCGCGAGATAGGGCAAACCATTCTTGCGGTGGGAAATCGCAAAAATATGCAGCAGTTTCAGATAGTCGGCACGGGTGACGATGCTCTGAGGGTAGTTGTGCAGCAGGTTCGACATCGCCTTGAGGGTCTGCGAGGTCGCGTAGGGCCAGGACTGCCCGCTCCACCAGCAACAGGAGGGCTTGAGGACAAACTGCGGGTCGTGCCGCTCAACGGACGTAGGGCCATAGTCGGCGTAGAAGTAGTCTTTGTCCATCAGAAACTTCCACGCGGACTCGTAGCCGGGATCGGGCAGATTGAACTGCCAGGGGATGTAGCCGTGTTCCTCGCGCCCGTGCGGGTCGCCTGCATACTTGCCGGTCTGGTAGGTGAGGGTGTTCTTCCGAACGATATTGCCTTCGCTGTCGCTCTCCTCTTGCAGGGACATCGGAAAGAAGAAATCGCGTTTCGGGTCCCAGAGCAGTTTCTGCACGTTGGCCTTGAGCGAGGATGCCTTTGCCTGATAGATGTGGGCGGTCGGTTCGTCCCCGGCGAGGTGCGCGACATGGGCAATCGCCAGCGCATCCGCGTACATATAGGCGTTGAAACCCGGACGGTAGCCGTTCGCGCCGCGCAGGAGGTCTTTGGTCTGACGGCTGTTGATGTTGAACTCCATGCCGTCGTCATGCCCGTTCTGCCAGAACAGCCCCTTCTCCGGCACGAACTGCCGCGCCTCCCACCCCTCGTAGTTCCGTTTCAGGTCGGGCAGCAGGTCTTTCATCATTGCGTCGTCGGGATGCACCTCGTTCGCGGCCCAGATACCGTCTGCCAGCCAGCAGCCGTATTTACGCGGCTCCGCACCCGGCGTGCGAAACCAGTACCGCGCATAGTCACGGGCATACTGCGGATCGCGCAGCCAGCGCACTTCGTAAAGCTGATGCCCGGACGGACAACTGATGGCCCCATACGCGCCGCTCCAGAAGGGCCGATCCATGAACTCGGTGAAACTGTACCCGCTGTTGGGAGAGCCGTAGGTGAGGTGCCGCGTGACCAGTTCCCAGCGGTAGTACCAGGTAGTTACCAGGTCGGCATCGGGGCAGTCGAAGAAGGGGATATTCGCCTTGTACCAGTCCCAGTCCCGATTATCCCACCAGGTTTGCGCGTTCAGCGCCTTCTGCTTATCAATGACCTGCGCGGGCGCCTTCCCCACCGCACTGCACAGCAAAAGAAGTAAGCCAGCGGCACGAAGCGTACGGGCAGTGTAGGGGAGCAGGGCAGCAAGGAAAACTCTGAGTGGCATGATAAGTCTCTCTATGGGATGGATGGGCTTGGACAGTTCACCCTCTGTACTCGCCTTGCTCCAACAATTCGCCACGAATCGCCTGAATCCTTTTGTGTTCGGGAGCAGCGACAACATCCTGACCATCTAGAAGGCTCTGTGTCCCTTCGTGTGCCAGGAATGAGAGTTGGCTTCCACTGCAGGTTAGGGAGCCAGAGAGACTTCGATGCGGGTGGGGGCGGTGAGATGGGGGTCAGCGGTCGCTTCCAACCCCTGACAGTAGGTTTCGAGGCTCGGTTTGAGATGGAAGACCTGCGGTTTGCCCCCTTCAACTTCGACGGTGACGGGCTTCTTCATGTCCACCAGTTTGTCGTCCAGCCACAGGGTGAGTTTGGTCTGCTTCTGCGCTTTGAGGGTGATGGTGTTCTTGACGATCTTCGCCTCAATGTGTCCGCCGTTGACGGGTTCGGGGGCTTCGACCCAGTAGCAGCGTTTCAGAACGTTGTCGGATTGTGTCCAGACGACGAAATCGGGGCGGGTGTCGCGGGTGTTTTTGAGCAGTTCCGCCAGTTCATCGTGATCCGGCACCAGATGCCCGACACCGACCGGACACTCGAACTTGCCGGAGAACCCGCCGTACTGTGTGCGCCACTTCTCGACCAGTTCTTCAAACTTATGGCAGCGGTCGGCGCGGCCATAAGCCGTGTCCTTCTCACCCACGATAAAGGTGAAGCGGGTATTCCGCAGGTTCTCGCCCATCGTCTCCCCATCGGAAGGAGCGGACGCGGCGGCGTGGACGGCGGCAAACCGATCCGGGATTTTCGGGCCGATGACGAATGCCCCATAGCCTCCGTGCGAGGCTCCCATCGTGAACACCTTGTCGGGGTTGACATCGGCGAACAGCACAAACTGCTTGATGAGGGTTTCCACCAGCGGGCAAATCGAATCGTCGTAGAAGCCGTTCCAGGTGTCGTTGGGCGCACGCAGCGCCAGATAGACGTAGCCCCCGCTCTCAGGATGCTCCTTATAGTAGGTTGAGAACATATAGCGCCACTCGTTGTCGTTGATCTCTTTAGGAGCGCCCCCGCCGCCGTGCATAGCGATCACCAGACCCCAACCGTTCGCAGGCTTCGTGCCGACATACCGCCAGAGATAGGGACTGGTACGATCCGCTGTCGCGACCGTCTTCTTCTTCCACTGGTCCTTCAGGGCCGCGTGAGCGGGCGATGCCTTATAGACTTTCCAGGCCAGCGCACGGATACGCGCATCCACCGGTCGGCCCGTCAACGCCCGCTTTGCCTGCTCCTGTCTCGCCGCATCGCCGCTGAAACGGTCCGCCAGCAGTGCTTCCAGTTTCGCGTCGGGTTGCACCGCTTTGGTCTGCGGACTCAAGGATTGTGCCGGGAGGGGAGCGGGCTGACCGGCCCAGAGACCAAGACCGGCGGCGATGCCAAAAACAAGGCGTTTCACAGGCTGAATTCGCACGTTCTTCTCCTCTACGGCTGCGGCAGGGTGACGACGACAACCTGCTGCGCGGTCATGTCCGATTTGACATCCTGCGCGACCTTACGGCCCTTGTAGGTCACGGTCAGGTGGTAGGTGGGCGGGGGGCAGGCGAGCAGCAGATTGAAGCCGAGTATATCGTTCAGGTCTGCCGACTCGTCCTTGCTGGTTCCCTCCAGCGTGGTGGTGACGGCGCTCTTGCTGAGTTCCCGCAGCGTCACCGTCGCCGCGACCCGCTTGCCCTTGCTGTCCACAACCTTGACCAGCATTCGCGGCTTCACCTCCGCCGCGACGGGCGTTTTGGGAGTGTAGCGGTCGGTGACGTTGACGGCAGGAACCCATTGAAGTTCCGGCGCCCAGACCAGTGGAAAGGCGAGGCCCGTGCGCTTGAAACTGCTGGCGTAGATGGCGTGTTGCGGCTTGTCCTTGATGGCCTTGGAGGCATCGCCCGTGAACCACCCACGATCCAGCCCGGCGGGGTCCGGCTCGGCGGCCCCGGTGAAGTGCCAGTCGCCGTCCCAGACTTCGACCCAGGTATGGTTGCCGCGCAGGTTCGTCCAGAGCGGCGTTCCCGCCACCCGCGCCGGAATCCCGACGGCACGGCAGGCGTCCACAAGCAGTATCGAAAGACCGGAGCAGGTCGCCTTGCCGCTCGCGATAGTCTCAGTCGGACTCTGGTCGGGCTGCTTGCGTTCCGTCGAGTATCGGGCGTTCAGCAGGGGAAAGAGTTTCTGGTTCAGCCGCTGTGCGGCCTCGCCCGGCGTCTTGCAGTCGGCGATCAGCGGCAGCGATTTTTCGCGCAGCATCTTGCGAGAGCCGTCCCGCTTCTCATTCAAACAGGAATAGGGCAGTATGTCGTTCAGAAAGAGGTCTTTCGCGATGCTTCCCTTCCACGGGCAGGTGTCGTAGGCTTCGTAGGCGAGCGCGACGTTCTCCAGCAGAAATTTCGCGTTCAACGTCTGTAGGTCCGTGTCCGGCATATTGGCGATCAGAAACTCCATGCCTGCCTTCTGCGCGGCAGGCGCTTTTTGCAGCGCGTTCACCAGTTCCGCACGGTTCGCTCCCGCCCGTCCCAGCGCTGCCTTTACCGCCTGCGTCTGCTCGCTTGCGGATGCAGACGCTGTATGCGCCGCGACGAGCAGCGCGAGAACAAGCGCAATGCGCCCAAAATACGAGAGACGGCACACACTCATGGAAACAATCGAAGACAGGATCATTTTATGCAGGGGCATCTTTTTGTACCTTGTAGCGCACAAACCAGGAATACGTTCATTATACCGCAATGCACCCGTCTTCTTCTGTCTGAACTCGGATGGACCGGAGGAAGCGGATGGACTATGATGTAGTCCGCAAGCTTGCTTCTTCCCTGCCGATGTTCTCGTCTGTGGCGCTTTCGGTTGATGCACGGCCAACACAGTTCGCCTATCATAGTCCATCCGCTTCCTCCGGTCCATCCGAGTTCAGACAGTCTCCTCGTCCAATCGCATCAGTTATAGCAGGATTCCGCGTTTGGCCTCACGAAGAGACGAGCCATACAGAGATAACCGCCAGAGAGTGCTTTCGAGGAGCGAGATGAGTGACCGTTGGTTTGCACAGGAGGGGTGGCGTGTGCGGATGACATGGGGCCGCGCAGGAGCGCAGGCTGCGGCAGAACAGGTCGATATTCTGGTCGTGGTGGATGTGTTGAGTTTCTCGACGGCGGTGGCGACTGCCGTGCAGTACGGGGGCGTGGTACAGCCTTGTCTCGGCCTGGACGAGGCGGAAATAGCCGCGAAGATATTTGGCGGCGTGGTGACCGTGCGGCGGGAGGAGGTTCCGGCGAAGGGCCGTTTCTCGCTCTCTCCACGCACGTTCATAGACATGGAACCGGGAACGCGGGTTTGTTTACCCTCCCCAAATGGCGCGACCTGCTGCAATCTCGCGCACTGGGAGACGCCACTGTTCGTCGGGGCGCTGGTGAATGCAGAGGCGGTAGGGGCAGCCGTCTCGCATCTGCTGGCGGAGACAGACCGCAGCGCGACCATCCTGGCCTGCGGCGAACGCTGGCAACAGCCGACCCCGGACGGCGATATCCGTTTCGCCATCGAAGACTACCTGGGAGCAGGCGCGATCCTCGCCGCCCTGGATTTCCCGAAATCCCCCGAAGCGCATGTCTGTGAAGCCGCCTTCACCGGAGCGAAGACCGACCTCGCCGAAATTCTCTGGAACTGTGGCAGCGGCATCGAACTCCGGGAGCGCGGTTTCGGCGACGATGTGCGCCATGCCGCCCAACTTAATCGTTATACCGCTGTTCCGCATCGGCGTGGCAACACCCTGCGGGCCTGGACGAAGGAGATTCCAAAGGCATGAGCGAGAACGAAGCGTGGTATGAGGAGCGGGAAAGCCTGCGGCAGAGAGTGAGCGGTCTGCCGGAGAAGTTCTTTCCGACTCAACGCCCGGAGGGTACGTTGCGGGTGAGGCTGGCTGCGCTGGAGGAGGCGAAGATCGTTCATACGGTCATGCAGGCGGCGTTTGGGTCTGAGGAGGTGAACCTTGATCCGCCCTCCGGTGCGTTAAGCGAGACGGTAGAAGAGACCGCGAAGGCGATGCAGGAGGGAGGGGCGCTGCTCGGCTGGATTGGGGAGGAAGCGGTCGCGTCGGCGCGGTTTCGGCTGGAGCCTGGGCTGCTCTATGTCGGCAGGCTGGGTGTGCTGCCGGAATATCAGGGGCAGGGCATCGGCAGGGCGCTGATGCAGCAAATAGAGGCGGTCGCCCGCCTCGCCGAGCGTCCGAAACTGCGGCTTGGGACACGGATGCGTCTGGAACAAAACGTCGCTTTCTACCGAAAACTTGGCTACGAAGTCGTCGAGGCGCACCCGCATCCACGCGGCACGGACATTATCGGCTGGCTGGAGAAAACGCTGCCTGTCCGGGAGGAGCCGCTCCGGTAATCTCTACCTCAATCCTCACGACACCGACAGGGAATTGCTCATTAGTCTCCGCCGCCACCCGAATCGCCCCCCCCTGAGTCTCCTCCGCCGGAGTCGCCTCCACCGAAATCCGAACCTCCGCCACCGAAGTCGGAACTGCCGCCCGAATCGGAGCTGCTGCCGAAATCCGAACTCCCTGTATCCGGGGAACCGCCGAAGTCTACCCCGCCGCTGTTGTCGGTACCGAAGTCCACGCCTCCGCCGCTGTCCTGACCTCCGCCGAAGTCGGCGCTGCCACCGGAATCGAAGACGGCATTGCCACCGAAGAAGTCATTGCTCGTATCCGCATAGCCGCCGTTGTCCTGCATCATCAGGGGTGGGGCGGCAGCGACCGGATCATTCGTAATGTAACCGTCGTTGCCGACGAAGACCGGATAGGCGACCGGGTAGGGCTGATAGAAGAGTGAGTCGAGTACCCAAATGTGTAATCCCTTCCCCGAATAGTCCTCGATAAGGTAGTCGTAAGGAGAATAGTAGTCGGCGTGGACATAGGCATAGTCCCGGTAAGGATCGTAGCTGCGGGCATGGTACCAGGCGGTCGGTCGGCCCGCCTCCATGACGGTGCGAACCTGCGGAGTCGCATTGCTCTGCACGGTCCGGACATCGTCGGCGCAGGCCAGGACTTTGCGCCGCTGCCCGTTCAGGGCGATGGTGACCGGGGTCAGGTCGGCGATACGTGCCGGACGGGAGCAGAAGAAGCAGGCGGCGCGTTCCGACGGAGGAATATCGGCGGGGTTCAGACCGGTGAGCACAGGCGCGGGCTGCGTCGCGCCGCCCGTTGTCGCAGGGGTAGCGCGGAAGTCGGTTCCGTCCACCGCGACGGCGAAACCTGTGCCGCCCGTTGCTCGGTCAATGAACTGTTTCAGGGTCTGCACATTCTGGTTGGCCTGTTCGAGCAGCGCCTCGGCGCGTCCATAGTCCTGCGGTTCGCGGGCGGCGCGTGTCACCGCTTTTGCCTGCTCGTAGAGCGCGGCGGTATCCTGACGCAGGCGCACATTCGCGGTCAGTTCCGGCGAGGGCGGCAGGAGTTCCAGATAAGTGTCCACGTAGGTCAGGCCATTCACGACCTCGCCGCGCAGCCGCTCGACCGGCAATTGGGCCTGCTTCATGGCCTGCCGCCTGCCACCCTTGCCGAACAGTCCGAGAATGGCTCCGAAGATTCCTACGGTGAACAGCAGGAAGGCGACCACCGGCAGCAACAGAAAGATCGGGCTATCGAGGAAAGCGGGCTGTGACGGACTGACGGGGAACTGCGCGGGAATGAGCGTCCCCTGCAAGGGCGCACTGTTCTCGCTGCGCTTGTCCATCGCATCGTAGAGGTCGGTCAGGGCGCGGTCGAGGCCGCGCACCGGGTCGTCCTGAATGGCCTTCGCATCCTGTTTCAGAACGGCGGTGATGCGTTCGGGGGCCAGGCCGTTCGTGGAGGCGGAGACGCCCTTGTCGGTGACGATAATCAGCGTTCCGCGCCCCAGATTGAGCGACTTATGCAGGGCGCGGGTGTAGCTGTCGCGTGTGCCGAACGCCTTCCCGCTGTCCGGCAGCAGTTTGACGACTGCCAGCTTGACCGGGCGGTCTTTCGGAGCCTTCGATGCCATGTCGCGCAGCGCTTTCTCGTCCACGCGCTCCCGCAGTGTTTTGCCGACATAGACACTGTCGTGTTTCAGCGCAAGCGCGAGCGGATCATTTTTGAAGGCAGTGCCTGGGTCCACCTTGCGCTGTGCCGCCGCCGGAAGCAGTCCGACACACAGCAGCGCGATCACTCCCCACCACCAGTTTCGCATGGAAATCTCTCCTTACTGTTGCTCTCGGATGCGTCGGCAGATTTCGCGCAGAGCGCCTTCGACATCGCCCGTCGCGGTCTTGAAGGCATCGGCGTCTACGGTCAGCGGCGCTCCCAGCACGACGAGCGGTGCTCCGTAGCGTGGGCAGGCAATCGCCTGTTCGATACTCAGTCCGCCGACCGCCTGCACGGGAATCGAAACGGCTTTCACGACCTCCGCCAGTTGATCAAGCGGGTTCGGCATCCGTCTGCCGTACCGCGCCTGCACCTCTAGGTCACGCCTTTCGTCGTAGCCAATATGGTGAATCACGTAGTCACAGCCCAGGTCTTCGAGCATCCTTGCCCCCGCCGCCATGTCCGGGCTGGCCAGATTGTCGCCCATCACCTTGACGCCATGATCGCGGCCCGCCTGCACGACCTGCTTGATCGTCGCCGGGTGCGCCCGCGCCATCACGACGACGTGGGTGGCTCCCGCCTTCGCCATCATCTCCGCTTCGAGGTAGCCCCCGTCCATCGTCTTGAGGTCCGCGACAATGGGAGTACCGGGAAAGGCGGCCCGCAGGGCGCGAACGCCGTGCAGTCCCTCCGCGAGAATCAGCGGCGTTCCGGCCTCCAGCCAGTCTACGCCTGCCCGCATCGCCATCGTCGCCGTCTCCAGGGCCTCGTCTATTCCCGTCAAGTCCAGCGAAATCTGCACTATCGGCTCCATACGTCGCTCCCCTCGCTCCCAAAATTTCTACGTATCCTTCCCTGCAACGTTTCGCCTGCCCGCCTCAATCTCCTCCGTGATTGCAGCATGAGCCATCAACATCTGTAAGGAGCCATCCTGCACTCTCATCATATTAGAGACGGGCGAGAAACCCGCCAGTCTACCGAACCAACAGGGCTGGCGCACCTAAATTCGATTCAGCGAGTATCAACAAGTAACATTGGTCGTTAGACCCGCCCTTTTGATCTCAAAAAGTCGGACGAGAGATTTCGCTGGATGTCGCGAGCAATCAGTAGTCGCCGCCACGTTTTGATCTCACGAGATCGGAAAAATTAGATGCGCCGGCCCTGCCGAACCAAGGCAAAGGTATCTATTCATGGGCGTTTTCGGGGTAAACTAAATTCACGTTATCGCTGTACCCCGTTTTGACAAGGAGACTTACCGCTCGTGAAGAAGACACTGTTCCTTAGCCCGCCCTCGTTCGATGGTTTTGACGGCGGCGCAGGCTCCCGATACCAGGCCAAGCGTGAAATCACATCCTATTGGTTCCCGACCTGGCTGGCACAGCCTGCCGCGCTCGTTCCCGGCAGCCGCCTCATTGACGCGCCGCCCCACCATCAGACTCAGGAAGACGTGCTGAAGATCGCGAAGGACTACGAACTGGTCGTCATGCACACCAGTACGCCCTCCCTCGCCAACGATGTCGAGTGCGCCCGCCAGATCAAGGTCCAGAACCCAAACGTCAAAGTCGGATTCATCGGAGCGCACGTCGCGGTTCTGCCGGAGCAGACCCTGCGCGAGAACAAACTGATTGACTTCGTCTGCCGCCATGAGTTCGACTACACCTGTAAGGAACTCGCCGAAGACCGCCCCTGGAGCGAGATCAAGGGTCTCTCCTGGCGCGACGAAGAGGGACGGCTTCAGCGCACCGAGGACCGCGAACTGGTTCCCAACTGGGACGCCATGCCGGGCGTTTTCCAGACCTACGCCGACAACCTCGACATCACCAAGTACTTCATCGGCTATCTGCTCCACCCTTATGTCTCGTTCTACACCGGACGCGGCTGCCCCGCCAAATGCACCTTCTGCCTCTGGCCGCAGACCATCGGCGGACACGCCTACCGCACCAAAAGCCCCGAATGCGTCGGGCGCGAAATGGAAGAGGCCAAAGCCATCTGGGGCGACAAGGTGCGCGAATATATGTTCGATGACGACACCTTCACCATCAACGAGAAACGCGCGATCGAGATCAGCAAGCACATGAAGCGCCTCAATCTGACCTGGAGCTGCAACGCCCGCGCCCATGTCAAATACGAGACCCTCAAAGAGCTGCGTGACAATGGCTTGCGCCTGCTGCTCGTCGGCTTCGAGTCCGGCAATCAGGAGATACTAAACCGCATCAAGAAAGGCATCAAGCTCGAAATGGCCCGCGAGTTCATGGCGAACTGCAAGAAACTCGGTATCAAGGTGCATGGCACGTTTATCATCGGCCTACCCGTCGAGAACCCGAAGACTGTGCAGGAGACCATTGACTTCGCAAAGGAACTGGACCCGCACACCATTCAGGTCTCCATCGCCGCGCCCTACCCCGGCACCGAACTTTACGACCAGGCCCTCGCCAACAACTGGTTCGCCCGCGAAAGCCTCATCTCCGGCTCCGGCATCCAGACCTCGACCCTTCAGTACGAGAATATGTCCACCGAGCAGATCGAAGACGCGGTAGAGCGGATGTATCGCGCTTTCTACTTCCGACCCGGCAAAATCGCCAGTATCGTCGGCGAGATGTTGCAGGATCGTCAGATGCTGGTGCGCCGTCTGCGCGAAGGCGGCGAGTTCTTCTCCTACCTCAAGGAGCGAAAAGTCCAGTCTCGTCTGCGCGGCACCGAAGCCGCCGCCTCGGTCTGAGAAATCGGTTTGGAGTGGTGGCCGGAGTTAGCCGGGGGTTGAAAACCCCTATGCGCTAACTTAACCCCAGTATTGGGTTGAAAATGAGATTGGAGCCTTTGTAAATAGGGCGCAATCTCCAATCTAGTGCACTCGATCAGGGCTGAGGAACCCCGTTCCAAGCCACATTTCGGGCAATTCTGGTCGAGATTACTGTTGTTCGCAGTAGTTAATACTTCTCAACCCAATACTGGGGTTAACTTAAGGCTTCCGGCACAGTTATCTGTTCCTGTTTGATCATGAGCGCTATGTCCGGCTTGGAGGACCTCATCCCCCAACCCCCTTCTCCCAGGGAGCTTGCGACCGTCCGGGAGAAGGG
>JBBRLP010000127.1:0-15397 GCA_038231295.1 Chthonomonadales bacterium | reverse complement strand
GTAGAGGTGACATCGGTACGCTCCTCTGGGGTTGGTTTTGTCACCATAGACTACGGAGGCGGGGTTCCGATGTCACCCTCTGAGCAAGCCGCCAATACAACCAGCAGTTCGATGTCTACATCTTTTACCGGAAACTAAAGACTAATGCAACACCTCAAATCTGTCCTCCTCGTCATCCTGACTCTGGTGGGTTGCTGTGTCCTCGCACAGCAACCCAACGACTCTGTTTGGTGAATCGTAGACACTACGGTATTTCAGCCCCTCACCTTACGCAGGCGGTCTATTCTCTGGCTCCGCCAGCGGACTCAAGTCCTCTGCTGTATGGCCTGCGGCCGAGTTTCCTTCGGAAACGTTCGTGCTGACAGGGACTGCCTTCTCGCTTCACACCATTTGTGGCGAAGGGAGACGTCCGCAGGACGTTTGGCCGCAGGTCACCCAGCGGAGGAGTTCACTCCGCCGAAACTGGGTACGTATGGAAGAGGTCGCCTGCATAAGGTGAGTTAGCCCTATGCAAACGTCAGCCTCTGGGGTTCTTCCCGAACGTCGCTCCCACCGCAAAACCGCTCCGCAGGCCAGTATTGCCGACACGCTCCTGATAACTCTCCGTATGGTCGCTCCTCTGTCTGCGTCACATCGGTTTCCTGCGCTCGTCTACTACACACTACCGCTGGCACAGGTCAGGCAGGAAAGATAGGTTCCGAACACGAAAAACGCTGACAGTCTCCTCCGATGTTTGGGCGGAGAGACCTTGTGGCTTCAAGTTCGCGATGGGCCTCCGATATTCCTGGCAACACACTTCCCTTTTTCGTGTCTAAGCCGCATAACGGTGCGCCCCGCTGTGCGTGAATTTCTGCAACCCCTTGCAACTGAGGAGACCTTTAGATATGCGAAAGTTGGCGATCCTCCTGATGACCGGGGCCGTCTGCCTTACGGCAGGCCGAGTCCAGGCCGATCCCCCGGATGAACAGCTCGCGGCAGCCTCCGCGCTGTTCGACGCGAAGAAATATACCGAAGCGGCGCAGAAACTCGATGCGTTCCTTGCCGCCAATCCCAAACACCCGAAAGCCCCCACCGCCGCCTTCGTGCTGGGCCGTTGCCGGGCGGAACTCAAGCAGTACGCGCAGGCCGTTCCCGCCTACGAAAAGGCCATCGCGGGCAAAGACCCCGCCATTCTGCCCCTGGCACAGTTGGGCCTCGGGGAAGCCGCCTACTATGCGAAGCAGTACGACAAGGCCGCGCCGCCGCTCGAAGCCGTGACGAAGACCAATCTGCGCCCGGAGCAGGCCCCGTATGCCTGGTTCTGGCTGGCGCAGTCCGACTTCAACCTGAAAAAGTACCAGCAGGCGGAGGACGCCTACGAGAAGGTGTTTCGCGACTACGGCCGCAGCGAGTTCCGGGACGCCGCCTACTATGGCGCGGGCCTCTCCGCCCTGCGTCTGAATCACAGCGATGTCGCCCGCGACCGTTTCCGCGAGTTCCTCAACCGCAACAATAATTCGCCCGACCGCATTCAGGCCCTGCTGCTGCTCGGGCAGATAGACCTCGACGCCAAACGCTACGGCGAGGCACGCTCCGATTTCGAGCGGCTGCTCAACGACAACAGCAGTAAAAACGCTACGGAGGCCCGCGCCGAGGCCGAAGACGGGCTGATCCAGGCCCTGCTGGAGATGAAGGACTACAACGCCGCCGCGACCCGGCTGGAGTCCGCACTGAACCGGCTGCCTGCCACCGACCCGCAGCGCTACCGGGCCGCCCTAAGCCTGGGCAACTCCCGCTACCGTCAGCAGCAGTATGAGCCTGCCGCCAACGCCTACAAGATCGCCGCAGGAGCGACTGAGCCGGAAGTCGCGGCACAGGGCCTCTACTGGAACGCCAACGCGGTGCTGGCGATGAACCGTCCGGCGGAGGCCGCGCCCCTGCTCGCGAAGTTCGTCACGAAGTACCCGAAACACGCCCTCGCGCCGAAGGCGCAGCTCAAAGCCGCCGACGCCTACCAGGCGGCGAAGCAGAACGATCTGGCTCTCGCGGCCTATCGCGCCCTCGTCACCGGCTACCCGACGGCCCCCGAAGCCGCCGAAGCCAAAAAAGCCCTTGCCGGAATTGTCTCTTCCACCAGCGATCCGGTGCAGTTGGCGAACGCGCTCAAAAACGCGCCGCCTGCCGAACGCGCCAAAGGGACGCTGCGGGTGGCGCAGCTCTATTTCGACGCGAAGAAGCCGACCGAAGCCACCACCACGCTGACCGAACTCCTCAAAACCAAACCGGACGAGGAGACGCAGGCAGAAGCGCAGTACCTGCTCGGCCTGATCTACGATGGCGTCCCGAAAACGCTGCCCGCCATTACCGCGCTCACCGAGGCCGTGCGCCTGCGTCCGAACGCGACCTGGGCCGGAGACGCGCAGGCCCGACTGGCCCTGCTCTTCCTGGACGCGAAACAGCCCGCCAGCGCGGAGAAAGCCGCGAACGCCGCCCTGACACCGAAGCCGACGAAGGAGGTCGAGGAGCAGGTACGCCGTGCGCTCGTGCAGTCGCAGATAGATCAGCAGAAGTGGGATGCCGCCCTCGCCAGCGACAAGGCGCTGCTCGAACTGAATCCCTCGCAGGAGACCGCCGCCGTCGCGCAGTACCTGCAAGCCTGGATCACCGAGAAGCAGGGCAAAGCGGACGCCGCCCTGCCGCTCTGGGAGAAGATTGCCGCCGACAGCGCGAAGAACCTCTACACTTCGGAGGCGCTGCTACGGGTCGGGAATGCGCGATTGAAAGCCGAGAAGTACGACGAGGCCCGCGAGAAGTACGAACGCCTGCTCTCCGACGACGCCAAAAGCCCCTTCGCGATTGAAGCCCGTTTCAATCTCGGCAGTGCGCTCTACAATCTCAACCGTCCTGCCGATGCCGCCAGCGCCTTCGATGCCGTCACCGCCGACAAGACCGCCGGGCCGTATCTCCCGACCGGACTCTACTGGGCCGGGGTCGCCTACGACAAAGCGGGCAAAAAGCCGGAGGCCATCCAGCGTCTCGACAAACTCGTCATGCAGTTTCCACAGCATGAACTCGTCAAAAAAGCCAAAATCCGCCTCGCCGCCCTGAAAGCGGTCAGCGGTCAGTAATCTCAGGAGCACCTACGGTATGTTAACGAAAATGTTCGGCCACACTCTGATCGCGGAACTGTTTGAGAAGGCGGGGTGGGTGGCGATTCCGCTCGGCATCTGCTCGGTGCTGGCGCTGGCGGTTCTGCTGGAGCGGCTGTTCACCTACAACAAACTGATGCGCGAAGAGGACACCGCGTTTCAAATCCTCTTTACAGCGATGCAGAACGGCGACATGAACCGGATCAGCGACCCCGCCCTGGCCTACGCACCGGTCACCCATGTCATGAATACGCTGGTGGCGATGCGCGGCGCGAGTGCCGAAGCGCATCAGCAGGTCGCCGACATCGCGGTCTCCGTGCAGCGTCTGCGCCTGCGCCGCTATCTGACCGCGCTGGCAACCATCGGCAGCACCTCCCCCTTCATCGGCCTGTTCGGGACCGTCCTGGGCGTTCAGGCGGCATTCCAGACGCTCTCCAGTTCTGGCGCCGGAGCAGACAAGATGTCGGTGGGAATTTCGGAAGCGTTGAGCGCCACCGCGCTTGGGCTGCTCGTCGCCATACCCGCCGTTATCGCCTATAACTACCTGCTCGGCCAGGTGCAGGGCCAACTGCTCCGCATCCAGGGCCATGTCGCTCAACTCATGCCGTTCCTGAACACGGCGGCCGTCCGCGAAAGAGAGAGAGTCTGAGATGCAGGGAGACAACGCTTCCGAAGACGAGCCGATGGCGCAGATGAACCTGATTCCGCTGATTGACATCGCGCTGACCATGCTCATTATCATGATGGTAACGACGGTCTTCATTCGCAAACCGGGCGTCAATCTGACTCTGCCGGAGACCGCGACCCGCGAAGGCGCTCCAGAGACCCCGAAAGACCTGACGATCTACATCGGCCCGGACAGCAAGATGTATGTAGACGCGAAGGTGCAGAGTCCCGAACAGGTGCAGGGCCTGCTGATGGGCACGGCAAAACGCAACAAAGATGCCCGCGTTCTGGTGAAAGCCGATCAGACGGTCATGTATGCGAATGTGATGGAGGTGATGGATATGGCGCGTCAGGCGGGCCTCACCCATATCACCCTGCCGACAGAACCGAAAAAAGATCGCCCTGCGAACGCTTCCCCCTAGTTCGCCCCACTCAGGAAGAGGTTAGGAAAGATGCGCGTCGAACGCTGGTACTGGCTGCTCGCCTTCTGTTTTGTGTCCTTTGGGGCGCATATCCTCATGACAAAATTCGGACCTCCGGCAGCGCCTCCCGTCCGGCCCGAAAAGCCCAAGGAGATCGAAGTCGCTCTGGGGCCGCCGCAGCCGGAGAAGAAGCCGGAACCGAAACCGCTTCCCGTGCCGAAACCTGTAGTGAAACTGACCCCGCAGCCGAAACCGACTCCGAAGCCCGTTGTCGGCAAGAAGATGGTCGCGCCGGTTCGGACGACTCCGCGCCCGGTCGTTGTCGAGCGCAAGACGGAGCCGACGGGCGCGCCGAAACAGCCTCTCCCGATCAATCCCACGCCAAAAGGCGCGGTCAGCGGCGGCATCAAGGAAATCGAGAACGAGAAGCCCGTCGCGCTGGGGACGCCGACAGCCCCCAAAATGACCTCTCCCTCCCTGCCGCACCTGACGGTGGCGCGAAAAGAGTCCAACGTCGGCGGCGGAACACCCGCGCCTTCCGTGATTCCAAACGGGTCGGGGGGAGCCTCTGGCCCCGAAGCCCCGCCGGAAGAGGTGCTGTATAATGGCGGCGGCAAGGGCGGCAAGCAGTTGCCGAAAGAGGCCCCGGCCCTCGGCGGAGGAGGAGGCAACTCCATCCTCTCTGTCAATAATCCGCTGGCGAAAGATGTCATTGCGGAAGAGAAGGCGGGCGCTGGCCCCGGTACGGGCGGTAACGTCGGGGCGGGTGCGGGCGGCGGCGTGGGTTTTGCACGCGGCAAAGGCATCGGCACGACCCCAAACGGTCGCCTGCCTGTCGCGTCGCTTTCCAACGCATCCGGCAATGGCAACGGCAACAGCCAGGGCAGTGGCAGCGGAACCCGGCCTCCCGGCGGCGGACACGGTACGGGCGCGGAGCTGCCGGGAACGGGCGGCGAAGGCATCGGCTATGGGCGCGGCAAGGGCGTCGGCATCGGCAATGGCGGCGGGGCGGGCGTGGGAGACGGGCCGGGTGGCAGCGTCTTCGCGGGCAAGGGTTCCCCCTCGTTTGGTGATATTGGCGGCCTTCTGGCCGGAGACCCCTCCGGTGGCGGCGGGACGAACGGCGGCATCGGGGGGCGGGGCGCAGGCTCCTCGAACGCAGGAAGTTTTGGCTCGAAAGAGCAGATTCCCTTTGCCCTCAAAGGCGACATCTATTTCCTCGCTCCCGGCACCAACCGTCTGCCCACCGATTTCAAAGCGCTGAAATCCGTCGGCAGTATCTACGCACAGAGTCTGAACATCCCGACGCGCAGTTTCACCAAAGGGTTTCCCGGCGTGACGGATCGCTTCGAGTGGTTCGCCATTGATTACAATGGCGAATTCCGCGTCCGCTTTCCCTCCCGCTACCATTTCCGGCTGACCTCCGACGACGGCTCAAAGCTGTTCATAGACAATAAAGTCGTCATTGATAACGACGGACAGCACGGGACACAGGAAAGAGATGGTACAATAGCGTTAAAGCCGGGAAAACACACCATAGAAGTGCAGTATTTTCAAGGCCCCCGCGAACAGGTCGCGCTTATACTCGATGTGAAGGCGGAAGCGGAGTAGGGAAATGACCGGGGTTTGGCCGGGGATTGAAACCTTTGGAAGTTTGGCCGGAGGTTGAAAACCCCCGTCATGAAAGTGCAAACGTCTTCCAGACGGAAATGCCCTGTGGACGGTTAGTGATTCGAGTGCGTTACCCGGCACAGGAACGTGCCGGGCTGGAAAAAGCGGTCGTCCTGCGGACGAAGCGGGCAGGAACTCCCGATTTTCTCGTTGGCAGTGCGGTTTAGCGTCCCCTAGTTTTCGCCGGAGTGAACTCCTGCGCTGGAAAAAGCAAGTGGCTGCTTCGCAGGCACGGTTTGCACAAGGCGAAACGTTGCGGGTTGCCCGACAGGGAAAGCCACAACGGGTTCGTCCGTTGCAAAACATGGTGGGTTGACCGTCAGTGGGCAGCAAAGGGTTTCATCCCTCGCTACGCGGCTTCGCCGGATTGTCCGAAGGACAAACGTGTTGTTGGAAGGTTGTTGAACGCGGAGAACGGCCCTTACAGCAGGAATGTTTCCTTCGGAAACTGGGCCGAAGGTCAAATAGCGGGGAGTTTACTCCGTCGCACCCCATTAGACGGCGATACTGCTCGGTCAACCCGCAACTTTCCAATGTCCGGTGCCTGCGAAGCAGCCACTTGCTTTTTCTAGCGCAGGAGTTCACTCCGGCGAAAACTAGGGGACGCTAAACTAACCCGAAACCTCTTGCATTTCCGTCTGCAAGACGTTTGCTTTTTAATGACGGGGGTTTTCAACCTTCGGCCAAACTCCCGGAGTTTGAAAAACCCGGCCTGACATAGTAAGACCGGAAATATCCGGGGAGAGCAACGACAATGCGGATTGAACGCTGGTACTGGCTGATCGCTTTCTGTCTGGTATCGTTCCTGGTGCATGTGGGAGCGATGTGGACGAGTCCGAACTACGACCTGGGATCGGCAAAAACGCAGGAACACGAGGTCGTGGTCACGTTCGACTCTGCGCCTACGCCCGTTCCCAAACCGGCAGCGACCCCGAAGCCAAAACCTGTCCTCGTACCTCACGAAACGAAACGCGCCGTCGCCGCTGTTGAAAAGCCTGCGATTCGCAGGGCCATCGTTCGGGGCGAAAATAGGCCGATTGCAAAAGTTACCCCGGAACATTCGCACAAATCCGCCGCGCCTGCGGCGGGAAGTGTCCTGTTGCCGGACGAGAAACCGGCCCCGCTGGGAATGCCGAACGCTCCCAAAACGGCCCCACAGCCTCGCACCCATCTCGCGCTGAATGCCCCACACGCTGGAGGAGGCACCCCTTCGCCTGCCAATGTCTTCGGAGGCAAAGGCGGCGCCCCGACCCCCGAAGCCCCGCCCGAAGAAGTCCTCTATAATGGCGGTGGCAAGGGCGGCAAAAACCTGCCGAAAGTCGCGCCCTCCACAGGCGGCGGAGGCGGAAATTCGATTCTCTCCGTCAACAATCCTCTGGCTCTCACCCAGATTCCGGAAGAGAAAGCAGGGCTTGGACCGGGAACGGGCGGCAACGTCGGAGCGGGCAACGGGGGCGGCGTCGGTTTCGCACGAGGGAAGGGCATCGGAACCAATCAGAACGGCAAAGTCGCGGTCGGCTCGCTCTCTAACGCATCCGGAAATGGCAACGGCAATGCGTCCGGTAGCGGAACCGGAACCCGGCCTCCCGGCGGCGGACACGGCACGGGCGCGGAACTGCCGGGAACGGGCGGCGAGTCCTCTGCCGGCTACGGACGCGGCAAAGGCACAGGCATCGGGAATGGAGCGGCCAGCGGAACCGAGGGGAAGGGCAGTCCCTCCTTCGGCGATGTGGCGGGCCTGCTCAACGGGACCGGGAAGGGCGCGGGCGGTTCCGGGCAGGGCGGCGGAGCGGGCGGCGGCAATATCGCACGCGGCGGCGTTTTCGGCGCGAAGCCCCGCGCCGACCGCGATGGCGCCGTCCACATCGTCTACGTCCTTGATGTCTCCGGCAGTATGCACGACGGCAACAAGATCGGCAAAGCCAAAGAGGTGTTGAAGCAGGCGCTGCTCGGTCTCAAACCCGGCGATACCTTCAACATCGTCAGTTTCAGCCGCGATGTCAAGCGTCTCTACCCGGATATGCTGCCCGCCGATCCCGACATCGTGCAGGGGGCTATCGAATACGTGGATCGCCTGCGCCTTGCCGATGGCACCAATATGTCCGGGGCGATGGATATCGCTCTCAAATACGAAGGGATTTCGCAGGTATTCCTCATGTCCGACGGCGAACCCAACTTCGGCATCGAAGATTTCGGGCAGTTACGCGAATACATCCACACCCTCAACAAACAGAACGTCCGTATCTCGACGCTGGCCCTCTGTCTCGGCGAAAAATACAAAGGCGAACCGCTGATGCGCGGCATCGCCATCGATACCGAAGGCACCTACCAGTACGTCAACCTGAGAACGAACCGCTGACGTTACGGGAGGTTCGTTCGATAAGTGAAATGAATGCAGATTGGCCGCGCCGAACGAAAGTTCGGCGCATCCCATTGGGTTCAGGCCAACACGGAGGAAACGATGCGCTGCTTACGTCTCTTTTTGGTGTTCGTGCTGTGCTGTCTGGCAATGCCGGGAATGGCGCAGAAGCCGACGTTTTTGAATGTGCCGGATGCGGGAACGCCTATCGCAGGCCACTTTGCGCTGCGCGTCGGCAGCGCAGAGCGCACACGCTCCCGCGCCACCGTCCGCGTCACGGTCTATCTGGACGGCAAACTGTTCCTCAGCGACGACGCCCCGATGGTCTACAACTGGGATACGCGCACGGTGAGGAACGGGCAGCACACCCTGATCCTGCGCTGGCTCGACCCCGCCGACCAGACCGAACAGACCCTGGCAAAGATCACCGTTCTCATCGCGAATGACAGCCGCTCCTCGTCGCCGGGAAATGTGCGGACACGATTCCCCGAACGCAACTTCCCCGCTTCCTCGGCAGTCGCCTTCGTTCCCGGGCGGCGCGTGATGGCTGTTGTGCGGCCCGATACGAGTCATGTACCGCCTGCCCCGAACGCGCATCCCCTCGCCGCGCAGGCGACCGCGCTGAACCTGTTCCAGAACCGCCTCTGCATCGGCCAGACGGATGGCAGCGTCACCCTCTACGACTGCAAGCGCGGACGGGGCGTGACGGTGCGAACCCCACAGCCGACCGGCAAAGTGACCGCCATTCAGAGCGATGCGGACGTGGTGGCCTGGCTGACGGAGTCCCAGGCCGCTCCCCCGCCCGACAACTCCGGCCCCATTCGCGACACGCCTGCGGCTCCCTCGCATCAGCTTTTTGTCTATCGTCCCGCCGAACAGACTCTGACGGTCTGTGATCTGGCGGAGGCCGGGGCGTTCGCCACAGTCACGCGAATGACGCTCTGGCAGTCCGGGGTCGCGCTCTTCGCCTCCGGCGCGAACGGTCTGCTCGACCTGAGAACCGGCGAGATCATCAATCTGGAATCGCAGTTGCCTGCGGGGTCGTCGGAAAGCGCGTCCCGCAACTCCGCTCTCTATCTCGCCTCGGATGGCACCGATGGTCTGCTCATTCGCGAGGACACGCGCCTCGACGACGCGATAGGGCAGTCCGGCGACATCTCCCGTCTGCGCCTCTCCCTCTGGCGCTGGCACGACAACGCCTGGGACTCCGCTGGCATTTTCCTCTCGCAGGCAACCGATACCTGGCGACTCGTTCCCCTGGCGGTCACGCCGGACAGGGTTTGTTCGGTGGAGAACCAGAGCGGCCTGCATGTCGCCCTGACCGATGGAAAAGGCCAGTCCATGCCGCTTCCTCTGCCCTTCCGCAATTACTTCCGTTCACAGAGCGCTCAGGTGGCCCTCGGCGGCAAACACCTCTGGACGACGGACGGCACGGTCCTCTACCATACCGACACCGACAAGACCGTGACCGAGGCGTTTCTGCCCTGGAACGAGAAGGGACTGCGAATTCAGGCGTTCGCGCCGGACGGCGACAGTCTCTGGCTCGCCACGAATCGCGATGTCCGTCGCCTCTCCCTCACCAGAACGGACGGAGAAAAAGGCTATGCCGGGCTAATCAGGTTTCGGCTTGGCGACGAAACCGCTGCGCCCGTCACTCCGAAAGACCAGCATCTCGCCGGTCTTATCGCGGAGTGGCAGGGCGTTCCCTACAAATGGGGCGGCAGCACCAAACAGGGAACTGACTGCTCCGGCTTCGTCATGGCGGTGCATCAGCAGTTAGGCGTTGCCCTGCCGCACGGCACGGTCTCCCTGCGCGAGTGCAGCAAAGGCCAGCTTATCCACGACGAACTGCGCTATGGGGATGTCCTGGTCTATCCCGGTCACTGCGCCATCTATATCGGAGACGGCAAGACCGCCGAAACGGTAGATAAGGCGGTCAGCTACGCCTCCGTGTGGTATCGCGACGATGTCGTTGTCCGCCGTTTCCTCAATACGCCGTCCAAACAGAAGCCTTCCGTCAAGTCAAAAAAACGCGCCTCCCACCACACCTGACGCCGTTTCCTCGAACAAACCAAAGCCTGGAGGAGAGCAGATGAAGAAGCATTTTTTTGACAATTCGCTTGCAGGCGTCTACGAGGCTGTCGGTGGAATCGAGGCTTTTAGACGTGTCTCCAAACGGTTCCATCACAAGATTGAACAAGACCCGGCACTGAGAGGTTTCTTCCCGAAAAACATGGCCGCCTTAGAGGAGCGACTGGCGCTCTATCTCACGGAGCGAACCGGCGGACCTTCCGACTATACCACGGCACGAGGCAAGACCAGCCTTTTTTGTCGGCATGCCCACCTCGCCATCGGAACAGCAGAGGCAGCGCTTTGGCTGGAGCACATGACGGCCTCGCTGGCAGAAGAAGGCGTGGATGAGGAAGCCTCCACGCAACTCCTGTCGAATCTGACCGAGATCGCTGCTACTCTCGCCGATCCCCTCGTTCTTTTGTATCGCCTCCCCATGGCAGCCCTGCGCGAGAAACTCGAGGAGTATCCGTCTCTTGCGCTCGCTAATGATCGTGGCAGGAATCTGATCTGCGCCGCTGCGACTGCCTGGGATGTCCCTCGTCTGCGTCTGCTCCTGGAGTTCGGCGCGGATGTTGCGGCCAGGGATGCTGGCGGACACAATCCCCTCTATCGCGTCGCGAACGGTGGTGGCTGCGAGGAAGAGGGACGAGCGGCGGTCGAACTGCTGATCGGGCATGGTGCGGAGGTAAATCAGGTCACCGGCATTGGTGGCATGACTCCCCTGCACATGTCGGCAAGACGAGGAACGACGCGGATTGCTGAGGCGCTTCTGGATGCTGGCGCAGATATCGAGGCGAGGGACAAGAATGGGGAATCTCCCTTGCGCCGCGCCGTGAACTGTGGTCAGGAGCGCATGGTTTGTCTGCTTCTGAGCAGAGGCGCCAATCCTCGATCAACGGATAAGAACGGGCGAACTCCCCTGGATGCCGCACGAAGCGAAAACGTGCGAAAGTTGATCGTGACCCGAATCTAGCGTACTCCAGACCTGATGCGTGCCCAATAGGAAGTGGGTGTGCCGTCGGCAATCCCATTTCGTGCCGCTGACGAACACCGCTGCCAACGCTCATGCGAAACGGAGCGCGAAGGGCATTGCCGAGTGTCGCCCCTCGCCTTCCGCCTTATGGAAGACCGAAAATTTGAAACGTGACGGCGATCATATCTTACTGTGACGCGGCTCACAGTAAACCGGCTCAGTCCTGCCTTATAATGAGATCAACACTCTTCGCGGAGAGTTTTTGATTTCAAAGGCAGGCTAACAATGCAGATCACGACCCAACCTTTCGAGCAGGAAACCTACCTTCCCCTGTTCTCTCGTCCCGGACTGAAAAGCGGGCCAACGCCTTCTGTCGAGGCCTCGGCGCTCAATCCCTATCGCTTCATCGGGACCGCGAATATGAAGACGGCTCAGCAGTACTGCAAGCGTCTGGCGCAGGCTCGCAAAGAGAATTTCCTCGTGACCACCCTCTGTTGTCCCCGGGAAATCCGTCAGCACTTCTTCAATCTCTATGCGTTTGCACGCATCGCGGACGATCTCAGCGATGAGGTGGAGGACAGCAGAACGGCGCTGTCGCTGCTGGCATGGTGGCGCTCGGAACTGGAGGCGACCTATCGCGGAGAACCGCGCCATCCGGTCTTTGTGGCGCTGGCAGAGACAATCCAGCGCTTCGCGGTGCCGCAGGCCCTTTTCCATGACCTGATTGATGGCTACGCGCAGGATCATATGGTGTCGCGCTATGAGACCTTCGACGATCTCCTCGCCTACTGCCGCAAAGCCCTCGGACCTATCGGTCGCCTGATTCTGACAATCGGCGGTCATACCGATCCCGAATCCCTGGACCTTGCAGAGACCTGCTGGGTCGCCGTTCAGCTCTCAGACATATGGAACGATCTCCGCGAAGACTTTGACAAGGGACGCTGCTACCTGCCGCAGGAGGATATGGACAGATTCGGAGTGACTGAAGAAATGCTCGCTACCGGGTGTTCGACGCCCGAATTGCACGCTCTGATGCGCTTCCAGGTCGAGCGCACCCGCGCCCTATTCGCGGAGGGAGAAGTCCTGTATCCATTGTTAGATTCTCGGACGCGGCTGGATATGAATATGTATAACCGCTGTGGCATTGCCGTACTGGACTCTATCGCGGCGCAGGGTTACGACGTACTCACCCGTCGCCCATCGCTTTCGAAATGGCGCAAACTCTCCATCCTCGTACATCGAATTCTCTCCTCCTTCGGCAAAGAGTAAGAGCCACTGATAGAGTAGGCAGGATAGTGAGGGAGATCACAGGCTTTTGTGATCTCCCTCACAGAACATTCGCAGTCTACGCCTTATAATAGGGACAGTAGAACCTACTCTTCAACACAAAGGCGCTCAGAACCATGAAATTCCCCTTCCATTCCGCAAAGACCCGCCGAACAAAACAAGGACATGCCGTCGTGATAGGCGGCAGTATTACCGGTCTCGCCGCTGCCCGCGTACTGGCCGATCATTTTGAGCGTGTGACGATACTGGAACGTGACAATCTGCCTATCGATGCCCGACAGCGGGCAGGCGTACCGCAGGCCAGGCACGTACATACGTTACTCATGCGGGGCGTCAATATTTTTGAAGGTCTGTTTCCCGGCCTGAAAGCCGATCTGGTCGCTCAGGGCGCACAGCCCTTGAATCTGGGAACGGAAGGAAGATATTTCCTGGAAGGAGGGTGGGTGCCCCATTGCGAATCCGAGATGGAACTCTACCCCAGCACACGTGCGCTTCTGGAGGCAACCATACGCCAAAAGATAGTTGCTTTGCCGCAGTTAGAAGTGATCGAAGGAGTTGATGTATTGGGGCTGACCACCTCGGAAGATCGCAAATTTGTGCAGGGCGTTTCCTTCTGTCGCCGGAACCAGGAGGGGAAAGACCGGACCGCCGAGATATTGGAGGCAGACCTTGTCGTGGACGCCAGCGGACGGAACTCGCGTGCCCCACAGTGGCTGCGGAACCTGGGCTGTACCGCACCGGAAGAGACCGTCGTAGATGCGGACTGGAGCTACGCGAGTCGTCTCATCGCCCTGCCTGCGGAGCGCACGGAAGATTGGCGGATGTTCTATATTTTCAGTCAGGCTCCACACTCCCCTGCATCGGCAATTATCACCCCTGTGGAAGGGGGACGTTTCCACGTCACACTGGCAGGCTCAATGGGAATATGCCCGCCTACCGAAGAGGCCGATTTCCTAGAGTTTGCACGCCGCCTGCCGAGTTCCGAACTCTATGAAGTCCTGCGGGAGGCGACTCCGCTCTCCCCTGTTCAGGGATATCGGGGAGGCAGCAATCGCCTGCGTCACTACGAATGTCTCACAGACATGCCGGAAGGCTTTCTGGTGATGGGAGACGCCTACTGTGCGGTCAACTTCGTCTATGGACAGGGGATGACCCTGTGCGCTCTGGAGGCGCAAGAGTTGGATCGCTGTCTTCAGGCGCGATCCCGAGGCGCTGTTCGACAGGGCATCGTCGGTCTGGGACGGCGCTTTCACGGTCGTCTGCGCCGCGTTATCGCCAGTGGCTGGCGGATGGCTACGATGGAGGATCGTCGCTGGACCTCCGCGCAGGACGGACAGTTGGATATGCAGACCCGATGTATGCACTGGTATCTGGATCACTTTAAGGCATTGATGCGGGTCTCTCCGGTACACTTCCAGGTTTTCTTACGTGCACAGAATATGATCGGCTCTCCGTATCAGATATTGCATCCGAAAGTTCTTTTTCCTGTACTTGTCCACGCCCTCCGTTCGCTCTGCCGCCGGAAGGAGCAGGAGCCGGCCCCTTCGGACGGGGGACGGAACACACAGAGAGATATGGAAGTAGAAATTTCGAAGCTTGCCGAGTCGCTGCGCCATCCGGCTTGACACCGGAGCCGAAAAGCCGGATGGCGCAGAGATTTGCCTGCTGATTACGGCGTCGGGACGTCGTAGTGCGGGGGGGGCGGGGGCGAAATGGGGCGGCGGTTGCGGCGTATCTCGCGGCGCAGGAACCAGGCAGCCAGTACTACCGGCGGCAGCCAGACGATGGACCAGATGCCAAGCCAGATCACATTGGACCAGACGCCCTGCAAAAACCCTATCAGGGAGCGACCGGCGTCGGTGGCGATTTTGCCGGAACTGAACGTTTCGGGCGGCGTCACGGATTGAGCGCGGGCCGTCTCTTTGAACGTAACGGTGAAGGTAGAGTAGGCGACCCGATGCGCCAGGAAACGCAGCCGTCCTTCCGATTTTTCGATCTCCTGCCGGACGCGGGTCAGTTCGTTCTCAATCGCCAGGGTGTCGCTCAGCCTGCCCGTGTGCGACATATGCACCAGCAGTCGCTCCTCCGATTTCTTCAGATTGCGGACGCGGGAGGTGGTGTCCACAAACTCCTCCGTCACATCCTCTGCGGTCACCTGCTTCTCCAATAGCTTGCCCAGTGCTTCGATCTGCTGTGTTGCGCTCTCGAACTGCTGATAGGGAACGCGCACCGTCATCGTCACAGAACGCGAACCCAGCCCGTCCACCGCCTCATGAGAGTCCGAGATATAGCCCTGCACACGCTGCGCCAGCGCCGTCAACTGAGTTGCCCCACCCCGCACGTCTGCCGTCTCCAGAGTCAGAGTCGAGTTCTTGATCAGATACCGATCCGGCTCACTCTGCTGAAACTTCGCCAGAGTCAGTTTCGGGGAGTTTTCCGCTTTCTCATCTGCCGGGGCTACTGCCACAGCGTTCGAACTATTGGCCGCTGAACCTCCCGCTGCCGGTGCACTAACAACAGCCCTATTATTCATAGAGGGAGCGGACTCGCGTTGACTACATCCGCCTGACCCAATCAGCACGGTCAGCAGACCAATTCCCGACATCCACCTCTGTCTCATCATATTACACATCCTTCCTTATCCTGCTGTGGAGTGACCTCATTCCCCGTTCTCGTCTTCTCCCTGAGCGCTCGGTCGCTGGCTTGGGGTGACTTCATCCCCCAACCCCCATTCTCCCGGGCGCTCGCTTAGTACACGTCCTCGCAAATAGGGTTTGGAATTCCATCTACCTGACCAGAAGGGCAAGTTAGTCTCTTT
>JBBRLP010000126.1:0-15403 GCA_038231295.1 Chthonomonadales bacterium | reverse complement strand
CATAAGGTTTGGAAGAGGGAGTAGACGGCGTCCGGCCCTTGCTCGTAGAGAACCTGAAATTCTTCGCGTGTCAGCATACTCTGTCAGTACGTAGGCAAGTCTCAGAAGTTGCCCGAACCGCAAAACGCCTGTGTAGTAACGTTCTTTCATTTTAGCATAAGTGACAGGAGGGCGTTCGATCTATAGTATCCTGAAAACAGTCGTCTTCGATGGGAACGTCGGAGTTAGGATATGAGAGGAGCGTTCCTTTGCGGGAATGACTCCTCTTCTACTTTTTGTACTCATAGAAGCGTTCCCTGGCGATGAGTAACGCTCTCCATGTGTGCAGGAAATTCTGCGGGCGGAGCAACATTTCCTGCACATTGTGGGGCTTCGGAAGCCTTATGGGGAGGTGGCGGCGGTGAGGGCGAGGAGGACGGGGACGCCGCGCTTGTCGGGGCCGGAGACGAGGTCCACGCTCTGGATGGCGACGGAGGGGCGCGGGTTGTTCCACTGCCTGGAGTAGGCGACTGCCGTGAAGTCCGTGCCTTCGTACTTGCGCGTCCAGGCGATCTGTGCGCCGGGCAGGGGCGTCGGGGTACGCTGGCGGTAGTCGTCAATGTCTATCTCGGCGTAGAGCGGAATGGTCGCCGTCTGGCCGTCGGCGTAGTGAACGACGTAGTGGGCCATCGCGAACTTGCGGTTCCGCTTGATCTCGTCGTTATTGCGCCGCTGGTCTATGCGGGCCGTCTGAAGGAAGAACAGCGCGTCCGCCTTCTGGTTGACAGGAATGCCGCGCACCTCCTGTGGCAGGTTGTTCGGGACACCGTTGCCGCCGAGCATGACAGCGGTCGGTACGGGCGAAGTTGGGAAGTCGTAAATGGTGTAGGGAACGCCCGCGAAGGTGTGTTTGCCCGTCGGCAGGTCTTTGAAGGTGAAGGCTTTGTCGCCGAACCAGCCGCGTTCGTCCCGGTACTGATTGGCCTGTTTCGCCAGGTCTATCGGGCGATAGTTCAGGCTCTCCCCCGCAATCACGCTCTTGCTGGAGAACGGCGCTTTCAGGTTCCGCAGCAGCGCCGCGAAGATGTTGCGCTTCTTGGTCGCGTTCTCCGGCACCTCCTCCGTCTCCTTGAACAGCAGATTGCATAGGATGATACCGCCCTGCCCCTTCGGATACTCCATCATCCCGCCCACGTTCAGCATCGGCTTCACCTTCTGGTAGAACGCCGGGTCACGCTTCGCCTTCAAATAGATGTTGTCCACACCAAGAACGGGCTTGATGTTGGGCAGGACTTTCCACTCGGCAAGCTGGAGGTCAATGCGTTTACCGGTGCGTGGCGCGGGCAGCGTCAGGGTCTGCGGCTGATTGTCGGGGCGGGTTGGGAAGGAGACCGCATTCGCCTTGTTGTCGTCGAAGACCAGATTGACTTTCGTCGTGGGGTAGTAGAAGGTGTTGCCGATGAAGGTCAGTTCCGTCACCGTCTGCGGCTTCGGAAAGTCCATAGTCATGTCGAGTGGCCCGCCGCTCGCCGGAACGTCTACGTCCACGATCTGCGGCCAGCCATCCGCCGAGACAAACCCGTTCACGATGTTCTCGTAGAAGCCGTTGTTGAACTTCGCGAACGGCGCTACCTCGTCGTAGTCCACGACATAACCGAACTCGTCCGAAACGACGTAGTTGCCCTCCTGATAGTCGAATATCCGCTTGGGCGAATACATCACGATATCCCCGGTGGGAATTCCGGCGGTGAGCGGGTTTCGGGCCGGAGAGAAGGTAACACGCTCCCGCCGGAACGGGCGAATCATGTGGTCGAAGCCGACAATCTTGTTGTAGGAGTCCAGCCCCTCCGGTGTCAGGCCATTGAAGACGATCCAGCCGCCCGCCTGCGTAAAGGCGTTGACTTTCGGCAGATTGTCCGCGAGGGTCTTGAGGTTGGCGGGTGTGGCGGGGATCACCGCGATTTTGCCGCTGCCGGAGAGCGCCTGGAGCGGGTCGGTGACTTTCGTGTAGGTCAGCCCAACGGTGTCTAACGCTTTTTGTAGCAGACCAGCCTGCGGCGAACCGGCTCCCTCACTCACGACGACCGGGCGATAGGTGAGATGATAACTTACGCCGTAGGCCAGCAGGTTCGTCAGCAACTGCTCCGCGACGGCATTCGTTGGCAGCTTCTCCTCCAGCGCCAACTGACTGAGCAGCAGCAGCCCTTTGTCGGCGGGCATCTCGACCAATGCGGAGTTCTGGAGCAGATTGTCGCACTCGATAAGCGATTTGCCGCCGCGAGTCGGCTTGACATAAGCGTTGCGATAGACGATCTCATCTTCGTCCCAGGTGAAGAAGTCTTTCTGTTGAAGACCCTGCAAGGCGGGATGTCCCAGGTCTTCCGCGAAGGCCGTCCGTCCCTCGTTCGTCGCCGTCTCCATCTCCCCTGACAGGCCCTGATAGCGCAGCGGGTTCTTCTGCTCCAGAACGATCACCGTGCGCCCGGCAGCGGCGTAGGCGGCGAGGTGTGACGATGTGCTTTCGGCAGGGTTCAGCGCATCCTTGCCAATGAGCAACACTTTCGCCGTCTCCGGCAAGGTGGTCAGCGAGACGAGCGGTGTGAACGGAATGCCCTGGCTTTTCAGGAAGGCGGAAGCGATACCGGCGGGGTCGTAAACGGCCAGCGTCTTCGCGGTCAGCCTACCGAGAACGGCAGGCCGCGCCGACGCCACCCCGACAGGCAGCACGGAGACGTTCTTGGTGTCCTGAAAGACCTCTTTGCCGCCCACGCTGAGGCGCAGCGTCCACTGCCCCTCCTGCCGCGTCGTCACACGAGGCATCTGTAAGGAGAGGTCGAACTTCTCGTTCGTTCCCGGCGCGACGTGGTGGGTAGTCGTCGCTCCGCTCACTTTCTTGCCGCCGACTATCAACGTCCAGGTCAGGTCTATTGGGTCGGTGTAGTGGGTGTCGTTGAACAGGCCGAGCGTGCGCTTGACGCTCTGCCCGGAAGGAAACGTCGAGTCCCACTGCCGCACGAGGACAGCGCGGGACGAGAGCGAGTTGTACTGACTATTGTCGCCATCCGAGGGCTGCATATAGAGGTCCCAGCCGCCGTAGTCGGCCCAGCGGTAGCCCTCGTTCAGAATTCGCGCCATGATGCTGGAAGCGGGCAAAGAGCCTGTCTTGCCGGTAAACACCGCTTCGCCGCCGAAATAGGAGAGTTCGGGATGGTTGCCCGCGATGAAGTAGTCCTCCCCGATAAGGCGCGGACGCTTCTGATCCCATGTCCAGCGGCCCCGTCCGCCGCCATCCGGGTTGGCCGCATAAGCCAGCGCGGGATACTGCATGAACGAACCGGCGACGTAGTGATTACCATGCACGGGCATCGTCTGGTTTTTGTTCGCGCCGCCGCCGTCGGTCATGGTCGGGCGCGTCGGGTCGGTTTTCAAGACTGCTTCGGAGGTTTTGGTCACATCCGCCTCGAACGCATCCATCAGCCCGCCGTAGAGATTGATGCAGTTGATGTAGAGCCACTCGTTTTCGATGGACCAGAGCATGACGGAGGGGTGGTTCCGCTCGCCGTGCACCTGCGCCACCATCTGGTCGCGCCAGTTCTGCATCAGGTCCATCTTGATGTCCGAGCCGTACAGTTTTTTCAGTTCCGAGTCGTTCTCAATGGCGTTGTAGCCAATGGCCTCGCCGTCGAGCATTCCCTGCCGCCGCACCACGACGCCGTTCGTATCGAAGAAGGTCAGGGCGTCGTCGGGCGGCAGTCCCTTCCACTCCGTTCCCCAGAAGCGCATCATCGCCTGATGCGTCTTGCGGTGCAGGTCGAGCCACTCCTCTTTCGTGCCGTCGCCGTGCGCGTCCTGGTAGCCGTGAAAATTGACACCGTTGAGTTTGAAATGGATGCCCTCTATCGTCCACTCACGGAAGCCGAACGGCGTCTCCGAAATATCCACCGGGCTGCCGTCGCGCTGAATCGTGGTACGGAGGCGATACATATTCGGGGTATCCGGCCACCAGAGTTTCGGGTTCTCCCAGCCGCTCATTACGGTCACGGTCTGTTGCGCTCCGGCGGCAAGCGTGAACGGTTTCGCGCCAAGCGACTTCTCGACCTTACCAGTCGCCACATCCACCGCTTCACACAACACACTGCCGGAAACCGCGTTCGCCATTGGGTTAGCGACGGTGACCTCCACGCTCAGTTCTTTGCGGGCGACGGAGGGCTTGCAGAAGACATCCACGCTGTAGACCGGCCCTGCTGTCACCAGTTCCGGCGTCACGAGCATCCCCGACTGAAAGGCGTTCCAGACGGGATAGGCGAGGTCTTGAAAGCCCATATGCGTGAAACTGAGCGGCAGATTGAAATGCTTCCGGAGTTTCATGGGGTCGGTGGGGCTGGCGGAGTAGCCGTAGTAGGAGTCTTTGATCCCGACCCAGACCTCATTCACTCCCGGCTTGATTCCCTTCGTTACATCAATGGTGAAACGGGCGAACGGGTTTTTATTAAAGCCGCAGTAGACGCCGTTGACGTAGACCGTCGTATTGAGATTGTTCTGCGGAAAGATGAGCTGAAACGAGCGTCCGGCAACCGAAGCGGGCAGGCGGACGTGGGTTCGATACCAGACCCGATGCGCCATGACGAGTTCGGGCCGCGCCATCTTGTCGCCGGGAACCGCGATGCCGTACCAGTGCGGCTGCTGCGGAAAGTCCTTGATCGGCGCGGCGACCTCGCCGGGCATCTGCTCATCGTTTCGGCAGATTTCCCACAGCCCTTTCAGCGGCAGAGTCAGGCGCGAGGAGCTAGAGAAGGGATCGGGCATCACAAAGACCTGTTTTGCCGCTTCCCGGTCTGTGTCCGTCCGATAGTCGGCGTCGGGCTTGAACTTGCTGTTGGGGTGAAACGTTCCTTTTGTGAGGCAGAGCGCATCGGAAGCGTAGAGAACGCGGGCGGTCTTGCCTTTCTCGTCCTTCGTGATTGGTAGGCGAATCTCCAGCGTGTGCGCTCCTGCGGTCAGCGTCTTCATCCCCATCTTCAGCCAGGCCACTTCCGTCCAGTCCTGGAGTTCCATCAGGTCGGTGGTCAGCTCTTCCGGGTTCACTGTACTCCAGTTTCCTGTGTCCATCCGCCACTCGAAGGGCGAGCGCACGAACTCAAATCCGATGCGGTTCCATATCTCGTACTCACCCGCCTGCCCGACCTGAAATGGATACGTCAGAACGGCTCCCCCGGCAGGTATCTCCTTCTCCACTTTGTCGGCATCAACAGAGATATAGAGCCACTTCCCCTCCGACAGAAACTCCGTATGCCCCCACCCGGAGAGGTTGAGCTTGACATCGTTCGTCTTTGCGGCTTCCCCCTCCATCCAGACAAAGGGTAGATTCTCCTGCGCCAAGACGTTACCACACGCGATCAGACACAACAGGGCGTACAATGCCCCAAACCCATTTCGCCTAAGTGACTGTCGGTTATTCTTCATTGAACGGTACTCCTGGTTTGTCGGGGTAGTCTGGGGTTGAACCCCGGTGAGTTTGGCCGGAGGTTGAAAACCCCCGTCATTAAAAGGCAAACGTCTTCCAGACGGAAATGCCTTGTTGGTTGGCAGGTTTCGGAGGGCTTTGCCCGGCACAGAAACGTGCCGGGCTGGAAAAAGCGGTCGTCCTACGGACGAAGCGGTCGGAGGACGGAAAGTTATTTCGCCGTCCGTGCAGTTTCATGGTCGGGAAACCAGTGATGGGCCTCTGCATTACGTCTGGAAGACGTTTGCTTTTTAATGACGGGGGTTTTCAACCTCCGGCCAAACTGCGGGTTCAACCTGCCTAAACGGTTCCGACTGGCCCGGTAGTCTCCCGAACGTCCAGCGTCACGGGCAGGCGCCGGACTCCTGGAGCGACGACCTCGCCGGTGATAAGGGAATGGAGCAGGCGGACGGCCTCCGCGCCGATTTCGATGAGGGGCTGATGCACGGACGTGATGGGTGGACGCGCCCGGGCGCTAAGTTCGGTCGAGTTGAAGCTGACGACGGAGAGGTCTTCGGGAATGCGGAAACCGTGTTTGGGAAGGGCCTCTACGAGCAGCCGCGCCTGCCACTCCTCGCTGCAAAAAAGACCGGTCGGCGTGGGAACGGTGTACTGCAAACTTGCGGCCAGACGCTCGATCCATCTCTCCTGATCTGCGGAATACGTTTCGCCCAGAATCAGCATCCCCTGCGGATCAATCCCGGCCTCCCGAAGCGCCGCTTCCGCGCCCTGTCGCCGCTCAGCAACCCAAATCGCGCCTGCGGCAGGTGCGAAATAGGCGAAATGACGGTGCCCCAGCGCGAGCAGGTGCTGCATGGCGATGCTGCCGCCCAGCACATTGTCACAGTCTACGGCGAAGCAGGCGGGGTGTTCGATGTGATAGGAGAGGCAGATTGTGGGGAAACCGGCGTCGAGCAGCGTTCGGGTAAGGGGATCGTCGCCGCCCCGCCCGATGAGCAAAACCCCATCCGAGGAGCCGTTCAAAATGTCGCCGCTCAGAGCCTGCCAGTCGGGATAGTTGGCGGAGTGGAGGAGCAGATTGTGATTGGCCTCCAACGCGCCCAGCGTGATGCCGTTCAAAATCTGTCCGTAGTAGAGATCGCGGTCGAGCAGCCCACCGGGGAAGAACGGCACGACGCCGAGGCGATTGGTGCGGCCCGTGACGAGCGCACGGGCCGCAACGTTGATGGTGTAGTTCAGATGCTGCGCGGCCTCAAGAACGCGTTGCCGTGTCTCCGGGGAGATGCGTGTTCCTGCCCGTCCGTTCAGAACCAGCGAGACCGTGCTTTGCGACACACCGGCCCGCCGCGCTACATCATGACTGCTGACCCGACGTTTCATCAACTCTGTTCATACCTATTAGCACAGGGATACTCTATCATACAGTATCCCGCAGTCTCTGTCAAACATTTTTCTCCCCATACCGCGAGAACCGGCAGAAAGGGTGTAAGCCAACAGGAAGAGCGAGCTACCGAGCGGTCAGCGTGGAGGAATGGGAACGCCGAGGGCGCGTTCGAGCAGAGCCAGGGCGCGGCGGTAGTCGCCCAGAGCCGTATTGTAGTCGGTGCGGGCTGTACGGTAGGTCTGCTGCGCGTCTATTACGTCGAGGAGGGTGCTGGCTCCCAGCGCATAGCCCTGCTCCACCTGATCCAACAGCGTCTTCGTGCGGGGCAGAATCCCGTCCTGAAACGTGGCTACCAGCCGCTGCGCCTGCGATACCGCGAGGTACGCGCTCTGCACATCCAGCCGGACTTGCTGTGCCTGCTGCACTTGCTGTGCCTGCTGCACCTTGACGTCCTCTTTTGCCTTGTTGACTGCCCCTCGAATGCTTCCAAAATCGAAAAGCGGCAATGCGACCGAAAGCTGCACCTGCGAATCCCCGATGGTTCGCGGGTTCGCCCCCAGGACAAGGTCGGGATAGGCCAGCGAGCGCTGTAACTTTACATTGGCGTCCAGAGCGCGGCGGTTGGCTTCGGCAGCCCGCAGCTCCGGTCGAGACTTCAGAGCGAGCGCCTGTAACTCGTCCAGTTTCAGGGGGAGCGGGACGAAGGTCAGCGGGTCTGCGGCATCAATGGGCAGTTCGGGAGAGCGTCCGAGTTGGACGTTCAGGACAGCCCGCGCCTGTCGAACGGCGTTGACGGCTTTCAGGAGGTTTTGCTCCTCCTGCGTGAGCGCAATACGAGTGCGGGTGGCGTTGGCGGGAGGCGCGTCACCGAGCATCACGCGCTTCTCGGTCAGGTCGTAGAGGCGCTGTGCGGTGTTGTAGGCTTCCTGCTCTGTCAGGAGGTTAGTATTGGCGGTCTGGAGGTCGGCATAGGCGCTGGCAGCGCTCTGCCGGACGGTCAGGCGCGTGGTCACGGCATCCGCCTGCGTTCCCTGCAACTGAGCGCGGGCCTGATTGGTGCGCCAGCGTTGGCGCCCACTCGTTTCGATGGTGTAGAGGACCCCATACCGGGTAGGATCGGAGGGGTCAAGGCCGGAGGGAGTGTTGGTAATCCCGGTCACGAACAGTTGGGGGTTGAGAGGCTGTTTCTGCCCGGAAAGATTGGCCTGCGCCCCGGCAATCTGATGCGTGGAGGCAGCCAGAAACGGGCTGTCCCGCTCGGCGAGGAGCAGCGCCTGTGGAAGCGTCAGACGCTGTGCGGGCGGTACGTCGGGCGGCAGTTCTGGCCCTGGCAGTGTCTGCACCTGCGACACAGCCGGACTGGCGAGACTGCCTGCAAGAACCAGCAGAGCGAGGCCGCAGACCGCTCTCCGTGAGGACCAGATACAAAAACGCGCTGCTTTCAACTTGTATAACTCTCCACATCCGACACATTGCCGTCCATTCCGGCGTTGATCTGCGGGGCCGCGTTCAGGCGGGCCATGATTTCGTTCAGCAACTGATCCTGATAGACCAGATGCTCCATGATGACACGTACCTCTTCTTCGGCAGTTCGGTTGCATTCGAAATCGCACTGCGCCGCGAACCGATCTTTCTCGTTCTGGCGATTCTGGCTCATCATCACGATGGGGCCGGTATAGGCCGCCTGGAAACTCAGCATCAGATTGAGTAGAATGAACGGATACGGATCAAAGCCTGCCTTGTCGTCGTGATACTTTTTCACGACGTAGACGTTGAAGGCGATCCAGCAGCACAGCATACAACTCTGGAAGATGATAAACGGCCAGCCGCCGACGATAGAGGCCAGCTTATCCGCAACCCGCTGTCCCAATCTCAACTGATCGGAGTGTAGTTCTGCGGTATTGACGACTGGCGGATGATCGTGTTTGTAGAGGGCTGCCGGGCCGGGGCGTAGATTCGTCGTGCTCATCGTTTCGTTTCTCCAGCGGTCGCGACCGCTCATGTTAGCATTATTCCATATCTGACTTAGACCGCGCTTTGTATCCGATGAGAGTTTTCTTAGAAACTCCCCCTGCATTGCGTTCCCGGCAGTATTTCGGCGCGGGAGCCTGTTTTCCCTGTACCGCGTATGAGGAGAACAGCAGGAAATGGGAGAGCGCGAACCGAACAGGGACGCGAAACAGCCCGAAGACGTACAGGATAAGCCTGAACGTACCGCGCCTCCGCGAACCATCACAGAAGGAGAAAAACCATGATGTTCAAAGCCTTGAGTCCCGGCGCTATCGGCGTTCGGGTCGCCAATCTGGAAGAGGCGATTGCCGCCGCGAAGACCGGGGGGTTCGAGGGAGTGGAAGTCAACCCGCATGAGATCGCGGATCGTGTAGAGCGACTGGGGGCGTCCGGCATTGTCAGCCTGTTTCAGAAGGCGGGCATTCATCCGGCGGGGTTTGGACTGCCGATAGACTGGCGGGGTTCCGAACAGGACTGGAAACAGGGACTGCTCGATCTGCCACGACTGGCGAAGGCGGTGCAGGCGGTCGGCGGAGCGCGAACGATGACCTGGATCATGCCCTGTTCCAACGAACGGGCGTTCGACGCCAACTACCGCTTTCATGTCGAACGGTTCAAGCCGATAGCCCGTATCCTCGCCGACTACGACTGCCTGCTCGGTCTGGAGTTCATTGGGCCGAAGACGCTGCGGGACAGCCAGAAATACCCCTTTGTTCACACCATGGAAGCGATGCTGCGGATGGGCAGCGACATCGGCCCCAATGTCGGACTGCTGCTGGACTGCTGGCACTGGCACACCTCGCACGGCACGGTCGAAGAGCTGCGCCGCCTCAAGCCGCAGCAGATTGCCTACGTTCATGTCAACGACGCTCCGGCAGGCGTGGAGACGGACGCCCAGGTAGACAGTGTGCGCGACCTGCCCGGCGCGACAGGCGTGATTGACATCGCCGGATTCCTCAACGCGCTCAAAGCCATCGGTTACAGAGGGCCGGTCACCCCGGAACCGTTCCAGCCCAAACTGGCCGCCCTGCCCGATGACACCGCCCGCCTGCAAACGGTCGGCGCGGCTATGGACCGCATTTTCGCCCACGTTCGTTCTTGAAGCGGCTCGGGAGCCAGAAAAATTGGCCTTCCGGTTTGGGAACCCATCGTATCACTCGTTAGTAATAAGTGTAGCGAAGCGGCGGCGCACGTTGTCGCTGTCCGCCCTTAGAAATGAGACAGGATATGGCTTCGCGCTCCGACCTGGTTCCACCCGGTGAATTTGCGCCGGACTTCACGGCTGCGACCCATGCAGGAGACGCCGTGAGTCTCGCCGACCTGCGCGGCAAGAAACAGGTGGTGCTGGTCTTCTATCCGGGAGACAATACCCCCGTCTGCACGACGCAGTTGTGCGAACTCCGGGACGATTGGGTGGCGCTCCAGGCGGAAGATACGGTTGTCTTTGGCGTCAACCCGGCAAGCGCAGAGAAGCACGCGGAGTTCGCGGCGAAATATCGCTATCCTTTTCCTCTGCTCGTGGATACAGGCAGCCGAATTGCCGCCGCCTACGGATGCAGCGCGTTCTTCGGGTGGATGATACGGCGCACCGTATACGCGATAGATAAGCGAGGTCGGGTGGTCTTCGCACAGCGCGGCAGACCGACCGTCGCTGCGATCCTTGCGGCTTTGCACACGGCGCAATCGGACGAGGAGGCGTAGGAAAGGCAGTCATGGATTCGTTTAACGGGGCGGCAGCGTCCGCAGGAGCAGATTTTTTAGGACAGACGGTTCATCAGACCGTGATGGAGGAGCCGCGCAGTATTCCCCGCGCTCCGTCTCGGCGCGACCGTGGCATGGTAGATGGACGGCCCAGAGCGGTCGTGATCGGGGCGGGACTGGGCGGACTCTCCACCGCGATTCATCTGGCGCGGCAGGGCTGGAAGGTAGACATTCTGGAGAGCAATCGGCGCAGCGGCGGACGCATGAACGTCATTGAGCAGGACGGCTTCCGCATTGACATGGGGCCGACGATGCTGATGATGCCCGAAGTCATCGAGAACACCTTCAAAGCCTGCGGGCGCGATGTCAATGACTACATGGAACTGACTCGCCTCACGCCTGCCTATACGATGATCTGGCCGGACGGCGCGACCTTCGCGATGGGCGGCTCCGCAGCGGAGATGCTGGCGAGTGTGCGCCGCTTCGCCCCGGAGGATGCGGAACGTTTTCCGGCGCTTCTGGCGGGCATGAAGGCCAAGTACGAGAATGCCCGCCACAACTTCATCGAGCAGTCTTTCAACTCACTGCGCGACATGGTGCGGCCCTCCACCCTGCGCGGTCTGGTGCAGTCGCTGCCGCTGGAGAGCGTCTACAAGTTCGTCAGCCGCTATATTAAGAACGACCGGCTGCGGCAAGCGTTCACCTTCCAGACCCTCTATCTGGGCATCAGTCCCTACGAGTGTCCGGCTATCTACGCGCTCCTGCCTTATATTGAGATGGAGTTCGGCGTCTGGTTTCCGAAAGGCGGCACGATTGCTCTTGCCGACGCGCTGGAAAGGCTGTTCGTGGAGATGGGCGGCGAGATTCACTTCTGCAATTCCGTCGAGCGAATACTGCTGGAGGGCCGTCGGGCCGTTGGGGTTCAAACCCGTGACGGGCAGCGCTGGAAAGCCGATACGGTCGTCTGCAATCTGGATGTGCCGACCGCGTACAAGCGACTCTTACCGCCCGGTATCCGCCGCAAGCATACCGATGCGGCGCTGGCCCGCCGCGACTACGGCTGTTCCGGCTACCTGCTATATCTGGGCGTGAAGCATATCCCGAGCGACTGGAGCCACAATATGATCGTCCTGAGCGACGACTACGGAGCCATTCTGGACGACATCTGTATTCAGAAACGACTGCCCCGTGATCCTGCGATGCACGTCTGTATTCCGACGCGCACCGATCCGAGTCTCGCGCCGGAAGGCCATGATGTCGTCTATGTACTGGTTCCCTGCCCCAACGCGCAGGCCGATATAGACTGGCAGACGGAAGGCCCTCGCCTTCGCGAACGGGTTCTGGACAAACTGGAGGCGGCAGGTCTACCGGGACTGCGCCAAAACATCGTTTTTGAGCGCAGTTATACGCCGCCGGAGTTCGAAACGGAGTATGGCTGCTATGCGGGCGCGGCCTACAGTGGCCTCTCCCCGACCGTCCTTCAATCCGCCTACTTCCGTCCGCACAGCCGTTCGGAAGAGGTTTCCGACCTCTATTTCGTCGGAGCAAGCACCCATCCGGGCGGCGGGGTTCCTATCGTCCTGACCTCCGGTCGCCTTGCCGCCGAGGAGATCGTCGCTGCTCGCAGAAAGTGACCGAATGCAATCGTTTGAAGCCCTCAGCCCGCTTACCGGCGAAGTGACCGGCGCGTTTCCGGCGATGTCGGAGGCGGAGGTTCGCTGCGCGGTTGAGCAGGCGCGTGGGCTATCGGAGCGCTGGCGAACGTTACCGCATCGGGAGCGGTGCGCGGCGGTGCGGCAGTGGCGTGAGCGGATGGCGGCGGATGCGGACGCGCTTGCGGCAGCGGTCACGGCGGAGATTGGCAAGCCGCCGCAGGAAGCATGGGGAGCCGACGTGCTGTCGTCCCTGATGGCGCTGCGCTGGCTGGAGCGGGAGAGCGGCAAGGTACTGCGGCCTCGACGCATGGCAGGCGCGAACCTGACCGCGGAGCCTTACGGCGTCGTCGGGGTCATCGGCACGTGGAACTACCCTCTCTTCCTCAACGTCTCTTCGATTGCCTGGGCGCTGGCGGCAGGAAATGCAGTCGTTTTCAAGCCTTCCGAACTGGCGACGCAGACGGCGGTGCGCCTGACCGATCACGCACAGGCAGCCGGGTTGCCGGTGGTGATGGTGACGGGCGGCGGCGAAACCGGCCGGGCGCTCTGCCGGGCGGGAGTGGACAAACTGGCGTTCACGGGCGGGGTGCGAACAGGCCGGGCCATTCTGGCGGAACTGGCAGCGACCAACACGCCGAGCGTGATGGAACTCTCCGGCAACGACGCCTTCCTGGTCTGTGCGGATGCCGACATCTCTCTGGCAGCGCGGTGCGCGGTCTGGGGTCGGGTCTGCAATGCGGGGCAGAACTGCATCTCTCCACAGCGTTTCTACGTGCATCGGGATGTGTACGACGTTTTTCTACGAGAATGCCATATTCAGATAGAAGCCCTGCGTCCAGGGGAGGATTTCGGCCCTCTGCGAACGGACGCTCTGCGGGCAGCAGCCCATCGGATCGTCTGGCAGGCGGTGGCGCAGGGCGCGGAACTGAAAGCCGGAGGCCGCTGTCTGAGCGAACTGCCCGGCTTCCATTATGCTCCGACCCTGCTGGCGGAATGCACTGAAGAGATGACTGTCATCGCCCATGACTTTTTCGGCCCCGTTCTGCCGGTCTGCCTTGTCGCGAGTATCGAAGAGGCGATTGGCCGCATCAACGCGAATGAGATGGGACTCGGCGCAAGCGTCTGGACGCGGAATATGGCGCAGGGGCAGACTATTGCGCAGCGGCTGAAGGTGGGTCTGGTGGCAATCAATCGTGACACGCTACTGCTCGGCGCGAATCCGGCTCTGCCCTTCGGTGGGATGCGCGGCAGCGGATTCGGCAAGCAGCGCGGCGCGGCGGGGCTGGAAGAGTTCGTGCAGTGGAAGGTGACGGCGGCGAGCGGTACAGGCGGAATCCGGCGGCATCACTTTCCCTACCGTTCTGCGACACTGCCCATTCTGCGCGGGCTGACGGCTTTCCAGAACGCTCCTACCCTGCGGGCGAAATTTGCGGTACTGCGCCAACTGGTGAAGGCCGCAAGTGATTGGCAGAAACAGAACAAGCGAGATTAATTTTCATCGGAGTGATTACCGTATGGCGAGAGTGGCGATTGTAGGCGGTGGGCTGGCGGGGTGCGCGGCGGCGGTGCGGCTGGCACACGCCGGACACGAGGTGACGCTGTTCGAGAAGAACACGCATCTCGGCGGGAAGATGAACGTCTGGGAGAAAGACGGCTACTATTTCGATATGGGGCCGACCATTATCACCAAGCCCGATGTGATTGACCGTCTGTTCAGCGATGTGGGCAAGCGCCGTGCCGACTATTTCGATCTGGTCGCCCTCGACCCGCAGTGGAGGGCCTTCTTCGCCGATGGCAGCCGCTTCGACCTCTATACTTCGCTTCAGGAGATGACAGAGGAGCTGAACCGTTTCGCGCCCGAAGAACTCCCCAACTATCTCGCCTTCCTCGCCTACGCGCAGCGCATGAACGGCATCTCCGACCGCTGGTTCTACTGGAAGTCCTACGGCAGCATTCAGGACATGATGCGGGCGAATCCCACCAACCTGCAATCTCTCGCACTGGCGATGCAGATGGACCCGCTGACGACGATGCATCAGGCCATTCGCAAGCATTTCAAGGACGAGCGGCTGGCGCAGTTGTTCGAGCATTTCGTGCAGTATGTCGGCTCGTCGCCGTTTATCGCGCCCGCTATTTTGTGCCTTATCGCCTGGGTGCAGATCGGCCTCGGCTGCTGGTATCCCGTCGGCGGGACGGGCGAGATCGCCCGCGCCCTGACGCGGCTGTGTGAGGAGTTCGGCGTGACCCTGCGATTCGGAACTTCCATCGAAAAGATCGAGACTGCGAACGGCAAGGTCGTGGGCGTGACGCCGGAGGGCGGGGAACTGGAGCGTTTTGATGCAGTAATCGCCAACTCCGACATCGTGCGGACGCTGGAGTCGCTGCTGACGGATGCGCCTTCAAAGACCTATCTGCACAAACATACGAAGCAGTTGGAACCGGCCTGCTCCGGTATCGTTCTCTATCTGGGCTGCAATCGCACCTGGCCCGATCTGCGCCATCACGACTTCTTCTTCTCTGCCGACAGCAACGCCGAGTTCCGCGACCTCTACGAGAACAAGGTCCCACATGAAGACCCGACGTGTTACCTGGCCGTGCCGAGCCTCACCGATCCCGCCGTCGCGCCGCCCGGCTGCACGTCGCTCTACGTCCTCGTCCACTGCCCCTATATCACGGACGCCTTCGACTGGGAAAAAGAGACCGAGCGTTACCGGAACGTCATCATAGATAAGCTGGAGCGCGGTGGTCTGACGGGTCTGCGGGCCAGCATTCAGGTCTCGCACACCATCACCCCGGCAGACCTGGAGCGAATGTACTCCGTCAATCGCGGCGCGATCTACGGGGTCGTCACGCAGCGCGGCCTCAACTCCGCCTTCAAGACCGGCAACCGCAGCGATCTTATCAAGGGCCTCTACTGGGCGGGCGGCAGCGTCAATCCCGGCCCTGGCGTCCCGATGGTACTGATGTCCGGTCAGATCGCCGCCAACTGCCTCCTCGAAGACTTCGGCCCTGGCGCCCACCCTGTTCCCGCCAATCCCTCCCCCGAACTCGCCGGAATAAGCTGAAATGTGTAGAGCCTTTTTCAAAAGTCGGCTGTCGCCGTGGTTGGTTTGTCCGCCAAGAATGCCACAGAGCGGGTTGATCGTCGATTTTACTGACAAACAGACGCCAATCTCGCCTTTTCCTGACAAAAGACGTCTCGGCAGACGT
>JBBRLP010000125.1:0-15449 GCA_038231295.1 Chthonomonadales bacterium | reverse complement strand
GCAGCAAAGGGTTGACACCCCTCGCTACGCGCCTGCGGCGGAGTGTCCTTCGGACAAAATACCGTTGAAGGCGAAGAGTGGCCCTCACGCCATAGACGTTTCCGAAGGAAACTTGGCCGCAGGTCATTCAGCGGAGGAGTTTACTCCGCCGATTTCGTCCGACAAACACATTGCATGGTCGCCTGCGTAAGGTGAGCGAGTAAATCCAACAGCAATCGGGAGATAGTAGAGATGGACAGAATTCAGATCGTTCAGGGGGACATTACAAAAATCGACGTAGATGTCATTGTCAACGCGGCCAATACCTCATTGCTTGGCGGCGGAGGTGTGGACGGAGCCATTCATCGAGCGGCTGGCCCGGAACTGGTACAGGAGTGCCGCCTGCTGCACGGCTGCAAGGTGGGTCAGGCCAAAATCACCAGAGGCTATCGTCTTCCGGCGCGGCATATCCTCCATACGGTTGGCCCGGTCTGGAACGGCGGTGCGAACAACGAGGACGAACTGCTCGCCAACTGTTACCGCAACAGCCTTGCGCTGGCTGTGAAACACGATCTCACGTCCATCGCCTTTCCCGCCATCAGCACGGGCATCTATCGCTTTCCGCTCGAACGCGCCACCGAAATCGCCGTCCGTGAAGTTCGTCAATTTCTTGCTGTCAATCCGTCTATCGCACAGGTGGTCTTCGTCTGCTTCTCGCCCGAGGCTGCCGAAACCTACCAGAGAGTCTTGAGCCGTAACGAGAAGGAACCTGCCGCGTCGGTATAGAACTGAGGCGCAGGCGTATGACGGGGTGGGAGGGAAGACCATGCAGAGAAGACAACGGGGCGAATGTGGAATCGGCAAGGGACTGACGCGGCTACGGACTGTCGGAATGGGACTGCTGATGCTTGGGGTGGCGAGGGCAGGGCAGGCCGATGTGCGGATACCGCTTCGCGCCGATATGGTGCTGAACGAGACCGCGATTGGCGATGCCTCGAAACTGGTGGATGAGCAGAACGCGATTGGCGACCCGGCGGCGGGCAAGGGCCTGCGTCCCGAACATCCCTTCTTTCCCGGCTGGACGGCCTGGCAGTACCCTGTGCAGGTCGTGATTGATCTGGGGGCGACACACCACCTCACCCGACTGTTCCTCTATAACGAGAGCGGCGAAAACTCCCTGACTGTCTCGACGGGCAAGCCGACGGCCTGGAAGAATCAGGAGATCGCTCTGGGCGGCTACCGGAACTGGCGCGAATTCCCGCTGAATGCCGACACTCGCTATCTCCGCCTCACGCTGACGCGCCCGACTTCCCTGCCCGAAATGGCTCTCTATGCCGACCGCCTGGTGATTCCCGGTGTTTTGCCGCCGCGCCATGTCCGCGCCACGCCCCTGCCGACGATGGACCAGTTTATCGGGACGAACGCCTTCATTGACGACCCGCTGGAACTGCTGGCGAAGCCTATCGGGTTCGTGCGCGAGTACCACAACTGGTCGTGGGATACGGAAGCGGCGGACAAGAAGGTGCGGTTCCAGCCGAGCGGGGCGGCAGGCGGCCACTCCTGGTTCTTCGACGACTACTATTCCCGTCTCAAAGCGCTGGGCGTGACGGTCTGCCCGGCCATCGAGGGAACGGCCCCCGCCTACTTCCCCGGCGCGGATTCGGAGGCAAAGCCCCTTGTGGCAGGTGCGGACTCGGAAGCGCCCGCCTCCTACGTCCTCCATGCCGCGCATCTGTTTCAGTATGCGGCGCGTTACGGCGGCAGTCCGGTTGCCCCTGCCGAAATTCATCTTGCCGCCGACCAGTCCCGTGCGTCCGGCCTGGGAAGTTTGCGCTATATCGAAAACTGGAATGAACCGGACAAGACCTGGCGGAACCGGGCGGGGCGCTTTAACCCTTACGAACTCGCGGCGATGTGCAGCGCGGACAGGGACGGGGATCAGGGGCGCATGGGCAAGAATGTGGGAGTCCGCAACGCCGACCCGAAGATGAGGCTCGTCTTTGGTGGGCTGGCGGGAATGCACCTCGACTATCTCCGGGCGATGAAGTTTTGGGCCGACACGCACCGGGGCGGCGACTTCCCGGCGGATGTCCTCAATCTGCACTACTACTCCAGCGACGGCGACGAACAGCAGGCGTTCAAGACCACCGGCATCAGCCCGGAGGCTGACCATGTGCGCGAAAAGCTGACGGAGTTCGTCTCCTGGCGCAACGTCAATCTGCCCGACCGCGAAATCTGGGTGACGGAGTTCGGTTACGACACGAATCCGAAGTCCCCGCTGCACTCTCCGGCCATCGGCTCCTACAGCGCGGAGGAGGTACAGGCGATCTGGCTGATTCGCAGTTACGCCGCGATTGCTGCCGCCGGAGTGGACAAGGCCGCGATGTTCATGTTCCGTGATGTGAAGTCGGATGGGGGCGGCGTCTTCGAGACCTGCGGGATGGTGACCGAAAAAGGCCAGTGGAAACCCAAGCCCGCCTACTTCTACATTGCGACCCTGAAAAAGCGGCTGACCGGGATGCGCTTCGCGGGAGAGGTCACCGTCAGCAACAAAGCCGCGACCGTCTACCGCTTCGCCGACGACAAAGGCCACTTCGCCTATCTGGTCTGGTCTCCCACCAGCGATGACCGCAAACTGCCCGGCGTCTCCATTCCCATTCCCGGTAAGACCGCCACGCAGGTCGAGTTCAGCGCAGGCAGTCTGGAAGGCAAAGCCTCACCGCTCCCCGTGCAGCAGGGAAGAGTGACCCTCGAAGTCCGCGAGAAACCCGTCCTCATTCTCTCGAATTAGCGAGAGTGTCCATCCACCGCAGGAGTATCTGCCGATGAGTGCGGATGAACTTCTGGCGCAGAACCAGGCATATCAAGCGACCTACACAATCTACTCCTCTGGAATTAGCCGCTGAGAACAGCAGAAGTTGTTGCAAGCGGAACAGGAACATATATATGAAAGCCGGACGTTACCACAGGATGAGATTTTCCTTGCTCTATTTTGGGTCTCAGTTGCTTCTGTGGATTATACAGCCCGGTCTGGCCCGGTTCTACTCTGCGGAGAGGCGAATAAAGCGTGCCTATCGCAGAAAGCGCTGGGAGAATACTGCGCTGCTCTCCCGCCAATATCTGGCGCAGGCAGAACGCTATCATTCGGACTGGAACTATGGGAACGCCATTCACGACGGCAACCAGTTTCTGGGATTGGTCCGACTGCGGCAGGGAGATATAGAGGCAGCGAAGGAACACCTGTTAGCCGCTGGCCTTTCTCCCGGTTCGCCGCAACTGGACTCGTTTGGCCCTTCCATGGTTCTGGCACGGGAACTGCTCGAGCGCGGGTAACGTCTGGCAGTCGCCGAGTATGTTGATCTCATCGCCCGATTCTGGACGGCGGATAAACCTGTCCACGCGGAGATACCGGGCAACCTTGAACACATGGAGGAAAAGCGCAGACAGGTTCAGGAATGGCAGAAAGACATCGTGCAGGGAAGAGTTCCTGAATACGGGTTGTGGCACTAGGATTTATAGATCGGTGGAAGCATTAGTTTCATTGACTCCTTTCGATCAGCAATACCTTCCTTACAGGATCAATGGTGACACAGTAATTGTAGAAGAAGCTCGCGCTGAGCAGGACATCAACGCCGCCCGCTCGTTCCACGACATACAGGTTCGGTAGTATAAACGGTTTGCCTGCAAGCGAGGCGGCGACATTCTGCATGACCGGCGGATGGAGGAGCGATGCCGATGTACTGACCCAGGAAGTACCAGGTTTTGGAATATAGCCAAGGTTCTTGCGGGCGAACGCAGAGGAGACACATATCAGACTGCTCCCGGTATCGAGCATGAATCGGGCGGGGTGGCCTTCCAGCGTACCCGGCAGAACAACTCTTCTCGCAATATCCTCTTCATAAGGAATCAGCAGTGTATGTGGAGCGTGGGGCAGGCGCGTGACATCGTAGTCGCGGTTACGGACAATGAGTTTGCTATGCCGATAGTCTATGGTAAAGACGCAGGAGACAAAGGCATAGATGCCCAGTACCGGGCCGGAGAAGCTAGAAGTCTGGCCTGACCCTGTAGGCGGGAACCGCGATGGCTTCGGGACGCCGGTTGCCTCGGTCATGATATTGCCCAGCGTCAGTCCGCCGATTTCTATGCGCGGGGAGACGACCAACTCCCCTGGAATTAGCGGCCCCTCTGGCCCTGCGCTCCACCACGGTACACCGATCTGCTGCGTATCCAGTTGCAGCCACTGCGGCCAGGAAATGAAATACGCGCCGGTATCCACCAGGCAATCCAGTTGATGCCCCGACCAGTTTGCCTGCACAAAGGGGCGAGATTGACGGAGCGTAAAAGGGATTTCAACTTCGTGAAAAGGGCGCTGAGAGTTGAGTTCCCAGCGGAACTGCTTGAAAACGCTTTCGACCCGCTGCTTTGCCACAGTCTGCGATACCAGCGGAGAAGGATGCAAGGGGCCATCCCAATGCCCTGCCGGGCGGTTCGCAGCGTAGAACAGGGCGGGCGAAGGCTGGCGGCATTCTATCGGCCCCGCGAACAGCAGGGCAATCAACAGCAGCATAGCAGGACGAGACAATCGCATCTTTTGTACCTGTCAGAGAAGGAAGCGCCATGACCCCTGTCTCGCCGAATGCCTGATAACTGCGAGGCATCTTTACCATCATGTAGTTGTTCCGCGATAAGGGGTTACAGGCGCGATTGTCTGAGTATACCCCTGTTTGATTGCCAACGTTTCTTCTTTGCATAACAGCCTGCCATGCCCTGCGGACACCCTATCGCATGAAAATGCCTTCTCCCCAGGAATCGGGGGCTGGGGGGCGGCTATTTTGTAGTCAGGAAATCGTGCCGTATATCACCGACAAAAGGAGCGAGAACAAGAATGAACCGGGATACACTATCACACCTCTATTCCTGAAGGGAGCCAGATGAGGGTGACGGCGCATTACGGCAAAGTCGGGCCGAAAAGTGCGGAATATTATATGGGGAAGGAGCGCGTCGGTATTCGGGATTTCTTTGATCGTCTGCAAATTCAGTCGGATAGGAGATGATGATTTTTCAGCGATGTGTTGCGTATAAAGAGAGAGCGATCATGACAGCGTAAGAGCGAACGGTCTATTGTTAGCGCCCCGACAATAGCCTGACCCGTGGAGAAACAAACCATGTTCACAAGCAGCAAAACCTTTCGATGGTCGCTGCTCCTGGGCGGGATGCTGGCGGTGGGACTGCTTCCCTCCGTGAGTGTGCAGGCGCAGGACAGCGATGTGGGCGACCCCGTTTCGAGTTATCGAACGGGCGAAAACAGTGTGCGTACAGAACTACCCAACCCCGACAGTCTCCAGACGAATACCGGGGCCGCTGACCCGAAAACGCAGGGGCCGGTCCGCATGGCGCGGTTCGCCAGCGTGCAGGGCAACGTCACGTGGCGACCGGACAGCACGGCAGCCTGGTCGAAGGCCACCACCAACCTGCCTCTGCGTCAGGGCGCGGAGATAGGGGTCACCCAGGGCGGACGGGCCGATATCCAGTTTGACGACGGCAGTGCACTGCGCCTCGGCAATGGGGCGCTCGCGGTTCTCAAAGTCCTTTTCAGCGACGCGCAGGGAGAGTTCACCGAGGTCGCGCTGAACGATGGCCTCGCGACCCTGCATTCACGCCATGCCGCCTCCGTCTTTCAGGTAGACACTCCCGTCGCCTCCGTGAAGTTCAGCGGTGAGTCGCAGGTTCGGTTCGGTGTGGATGGCGGCTCCGAGATCGCCGTTCAGAAGGGTAGTGCGGCGGTCGAGGGCAGCGCAGGCAAGACGACCGTCGAGGCGGGCAAATACCTTTACCTCCAAGATGCGAGTTCCTCCTTTACCCCACAGGCTATTCCCGGCTCCGACAGTTGGGACCGCTGGAACAGCGACCGCAACCGTCTGATTGAGGGGAAATCCGAAACGTATCGTCATGTCCCGGCAAATATCGGGCTGGTCTCAGAAGACTTGGACGCGGCAGGCTCCTGGCACGAAGACTCGAAATACGGCTGGGTCTGGGCGCCGCGTGTCAGCGACCACTCCTGGCGTCCCTACTACTACGGTCACTGGGTCTGGGTAGACCCATTCGGCTGGACATGGGTCTCCGACGAGTCGTGGGGCTGGGCGCCCTACCACTACGGGACATGGGTCGAGTTGTCTTATGGCTGGTCGTGGTGTCCCGGCCCGCGTTCGCAGTACTGGTCGCCGGGCGTCGTGAGTTTCTGCTCCTATGGCGACCGTTACGGCTGGGCGCCGCTCTGTCCCTGGGAAGTGCGCTACCCCTCCGCATTCTCGCTCGGATGCTGGGGCAATAACTGGGGCTTCTCTTTCTCTATCGGCTACGCAGGGTGCTACTATCCCGAGCGCGGAGGCTACTGTGTGGGCCGAGGCTACGATAACTACGCGGTCAACCGCTGGAACTACGGCGACCGCGCTTTCGGCGCGACCTCCTACGACCGGTTCCGCGCCTCGTCGGAAAGCCGGGTGACGGGCAGCACTTTCATTCCCTACAATGCCAGCCACTCCGCAGGCGCGACCTATGCTGGCAGTGGGGCATTCAACGGCAGAGGAACCTACGAGGCGGCCCCACGCGGCGACACATCCCTCTTCACGAAGGGCAAATCCCTCGGTGCGCCGTCCGGGAAAATGCCGATCTCCGGCCCGGCCACCCTTCAGCCCGGCAGCCTGTCCCGCACCTCCACCCGTGAGTTCGTGACGAATGCCCGCCCTTCCCAGAACGCCACAGAGCGCAGTCTGTATCGTGCGCCCCTGCCGACCAACGTGCAGCGCAGCCTGCCCTCCACGGAGGCGCGTGGAACGGACACACTGTCTCGCACGAATCGCTCTGGCCTCAGCAGCGGCAATCCGACAGGACGCATAAGCAGCACGGATTCGACCTCCGCTGTGGGACGTTCCCGAAGTGGCTTCGATCCCGGCTCTGCCAACCATCGCACGGTAACGACAGGCGCATTGGGTTCAGACCGCAGCGCGGCGGAAGCGGCACGACAGGCCCGCGTCTCACTCGGCTACACCGGCTCACGCTCCACTTCCGACCTCTCTCGAGGCAATGACCGTACAGGCGCTTCCAGCAGCGGAGCGACCGGTTACCGCAACGGCAGCATTAGTGACCGCAGCTACCCGACCTCGTCCAGTCATTCGACCGGCAGCAGTACGCCCTCCTCGTCCGGGCGCAGCTACGGCGGCAGTTCGCGTGAGTACAGCCCCGGCAGTTCTTCCGACAGCTATCGTGTCCGCCCCGATTTCGGAGGCGGCAGAAGTTCCGGCGGCAACTCCAGCGGTGGCCGAAGCTCCAGCAACGGCTCCTCCTCCGGTGGCAGCAGCCGAAGCTCTAGCGGAGGAGGCTACAGTGGGGGCGGCAGTCGAAACTCCGGCAGCGACTCCTCAAGCAGTGGGGGGCATTCAAGCGGCGGAGGCGGAAGCTTCAACCGGGGCCGCTGACACCAAACCCATCCGTAACATCTCAGAGCGTGTTTAGCAAATCGGGATGCTTGTGAACTGGGGTTGAAACCCCCTTCTACGTTTACGAAGTCCACCTGCGTGGACTCCCAACGCAGAAGCCAACCGCTCGTTGTGTGAGGGGGCAGCCCGCGAAGGCGGGCTTTGCAATCGTAGACCGGTATTTCAGTGCCGTATGCTGGCGTATTTGCTAAACACGCTCTCAAACAAAACAGAAGCCGTACAAGACAAAATCTTGTACGGCTTCTTCTCTTTCCTCTTCTCTCTCTCCGCATTTCTCCTATGTGTTCTCTGTGACCTCTAGCGAAGCGTGTGGTGGAAACGAGCCTCAGTCCTTTTTGCGTTTGGCGGGTTTCACGTCTCCGGTGCGCTCCAGGCGGCGAGTTCCCGAGGGCTTCTTGATCGGTTCGGTGTAGGTGTCGGCGACGATGAGACGCAGCAGGTTCGGAATCCAGGAGTCGCGCTTGCCCGCGCCGTACCCGACAGAACGGGGGATGAAGGGCGGGACAGGAGCCAGTTCGCCGGTCGGGGTGCGCTCTGCGAACTCCGCGAGCAGGGCTGCACCGGTTGGGGTGATGAGTTCCTTCGGACGGTCGTCAGGGCGCAGGGGGAAGCCGACCAGTAGTTCCATCGTGGCAGGGGCGGGAACCGGCATTGTGCCATGAGCGCACTCGACCCACCCGCGATTGAAGGGCAGCGGCGACGCATAGACCTTCTCCACGCCCAGCATCTCCAGACCGAGACACGCGCCCACAATGTCCACAATCGCGTCAATCGCCCCAACCTCGTGGAAGTGAATACTATCCGGCGTCATGGCGTGGATTTTGGCTTCGGCATGAGCCAGTTTCGTGAAGGCGCCCATCGCCCGGCAGCGCACATTTTCCGCCACGCCGCTCTTTTCCAGAATCTCGGTGATGTCGGCAAGATGTCGGCCATGCCCCTGATCTTCGTCGTGCAGAATCACGTCCACGTCCATGCCGGAGATGCCTTCCTTCACCACCATGCCGACTTCCAGCGAATAGCCCGGAACGTTCAGCCGCTCCATCTCCGCCCGCCAGGCTCCCTCGTCCACGCCCGCATGCAGTAGCGCACCGAGCATCATATCCCCACTGACCCCACTGAAACAGTCGAAATAGGCAATCCGCATCGTTTCTCACTCCCCTCTAAAACCGTTATTGAACCGTGTGAGCGTTCAGACTGCCCAGGTATTCCTCCTGCGGACGGCCTTTTTCCTCTCTCGGTTCCGTGCGAATTGGGTGGTCGCTGCGGACTCCAAATGCTCGGAACCTTCTTTTATTGGTGTACGTCTGCTCGAACGGGAATGGTTTCACGCAGACTACAGGCGTACTCCGGCAGAGAGTGGTGACTCCGAGAACGCAGATCGGGTCTCTGCAATTCTCACCTACGAACGGATGGTTTCCATGAGCGATTTCAATTCCGAGAAGAACAGAGCACAGCCGAAGAACGCAAGCCCGGGCAGCCCGGAAACGCCGCCTCCCAACGTGAAGATCTACGATCGCCCAGATCGCACCGGGCCAACCCCGGTAATGATTATTGTCGGACTGATTGTCCTCATAATCATCGGCGTTATCGTCTACAAGATGTTTGTCCATTAAGACATAGGTTCTGTTCCTATGTCCGCTGCTGGACAGCAGATCGTTTCCGAACGATCATTCCTCAAGCCTGAAAGATCAGGCACTACTATTTCCATGAAGGAGAATGTCCATGAAGACAGTCGTCGGATTGTTTGATGACTACACCCAGGCGAAAATGGCTGCCGTCGAAATCGAGCGGTCGGGTGTTTCCCACAACGACATCAGCGTCGTCGCCAACAACGAAACCGAAGTTCACGGCACCCGTGATACCGTGACGCATTCCACCATGGGCCATGCCGTCACCAAAGATGCGGGCGTCGGCGCCGAAATCGGCGGCGTCCTCGGACTGCTGGCTGGCCTGAGTCTGTTCGTCGTGCCGGGCCTCGGCTTCATCGCCGGCGCGGGCTGGCTGGCGGGAATGCTGACGGGAGCCGGTATCGGCGCGGTCGCCGGTGGCCTCGTGGGGGTTCTGACCCATGTCGGCGTACCGAATACGGAAGCCGCCTACTACAATGAGGGCGTTCGCCGGGGCGGAACGCTCGTCGCCGTTCGCGCCGAAGACACCTCCGCCAACAGCATCGCGCAGGTGCTGAGTACGCACGGCGCGGTCAACATCGAAGAGCGGGCCGCGACCTATCGCAGCGAGGGCTTCACCCCGCCAGTCTAATGTGCTGTCGTTCTGCTGTACCTTCTAAGGGCCGATTCACTTCGCGTGAGTCGGCCCTTTGTGGCTGTCGGGTTTGACGCGGGCAGGGGAGGGTGCTATAATCCAGTAGAGGAAATGAAGAAAGCTTTACGAGCAAAGGCAGCTCGCGAAGAAAGGGTAGAGGATGAGCGGGAAGGACGGGCGGCAGCGGGGAAGGCTTTTTGTGGTCTCCGGGCCATCGGGAGTGGGAAAGGGAACGCTGCTGAAACGGCTGTTCGCACGGGTCGAGAACCTGGTTTTCAGTATCAGTGCGACGACCCGACTGCCGCGCCCCGGCGAAATGGAAGGTGTGAACTATCATTTCTATACCCGCGAGCAGTTTGAAGAGAGTATCGAAAAAGGGTTCTTTTTTGAGTACGCGGCGTACAACGGTAACCTCTACGGCACTCCCGCCGACAGTATTGCCCGGCAGCGCGAGCAGGGCCGGGACGTAATCCTGGAGATCGAGGTGCAGGGAGCCATGCGGGTGCATGAACTGGCGCAAGACGCTGTTCTCATCTATATCAAACCGCCCTCCCGTGACGAACTGGAGCGACGGCTCCGCACCCGCCGCACGGAGAGCGAAGAGCGTATTCTGAGCCGCCTGACGACCGCCCTCTATGAAGAGTCCTTCCTGGCACGCTACGACTATGTCCTCGTCAACGACAATGTGGAAGTCGCCAGCGAAATCCTGTGCGCCATTGTGGAAGCGGAGCGCAAACACCCGAAATGACCTCCTCTCTGCCGCTTGCCGACAAAAGTATCCTGCTGGGCGTCTCCGGCAGCATCGCCGCCTACAAAGCCGCCGACCTGTGCAGTCGGCTGGGCAAACTAGGCGCGTCGGTACACGTCGTCCTGACAGCCCATGCCGAACGGTTTGTCGGTGTGCCGACCTTTCGCGCCCTGACCCGCAATCCCGTCCTGACCGATCTGTTTGACGAGCCGCAGACCGGGCGCATCGCCCATATAGACCTCGCGCAGTGCGCTGATCTCGTTCTGGTCGCTCCGGCCTCGGCGAACCTGCTGGCAAAGATGGCGCACGGCCTCGCAGACGATATGCTCATGACCTGCCTGCTCGCCACGCCCGCGCAGACACCGCTCCTCGTCGCACCTGCCATGAACACGGTGATGTGGGAGCATCCCGCGACTGTCGCGAACCTCACGATGCTGCGGGAACGAGGGGTGCAGGCGGTGCAGCCCGGTTATGGAATCCTGGCCTGTCAGGATGTAGGCTATGGCAAACTGGCAGATGTGGAGGAGATCGTTCGGGCGGTCGTTGAGCGGCTGACGTTGGGACAAGACCTGACGGGCTGCCGGGTGCTGATTACGGCGGGAGCGACCCGTGAACCGCTCGATCCGGTGCGCTTCCTCTCCAACCGCTCCAGCGGCAAAATGGGCTATGCGGTCGCGGCGGAAGCGGCAGCGCGAGGGGCCTCGGTAACACTCGTCAGCGGCTTCGCGTCAGCCTCCCCGCCGTCCGGTGTAGAGTTGGTGCGCGTGGGCAGCGCGGAGGAGATGTACCAAGCCTGCGCCGAGCGCTTTACGAACTGCAATGTTTTCATCGCCGCCGCCGCCGTCGCCGACTACACGCCCGAAGTCGTCGCCCCGCAGAAGATCAAGAAATCCGCCGCTTCCGGGGAGGATGGCCTGACACTGCGCCTGCGCCAGACGACGCACATACTCTCTACGCTCGCCGCCCGGAAGCGTCCGGGGCAGGTCGTCATCGGGTTTGCCGCCGAGACGGAGAACCTGACTGCTAATGCCCTCGCCAAACTGCACTCCCGTCATCTCGATATGGTCGTCGCCAACGATGTGACGCAGGAGGGAGCGGGCTTCGATACCGATACCAACGTCGTGACGCTGTTCTGGGCCGAGGGGCGCTCCGAGGCGCTGCCGTTGCTCTCCAAGCGCGAAGTAGCCCGCCGTCTGCTCGATGCGGCGCTTCCCTTGCTGTCTTCTCCCCAATCGGAACCGCTCCATGCTGGATAATCGCCTGCGTAAAAAGCTGGATCTGCCGCTGCTGGCACTGACCTACTGCCTTGCGCTGTTCGGCGTCCTCATCATCTACAGCGTGACGCACGGCGATACCACGCCCTATCACAAACGTCAACTGCTCTGGATTGTGCTGGGAACGGGCGGGCTGATTGCGGGAACGCTCGTGGACTATCATCTCTACACCCGCTTTGTGCGCTATATCTACGTCTTCAATCTGCTCTCGCTGGCGGTCGTACTCAAGTTCGCGCACAGTATTAACGGCGCGGCTCGCTGGATCAATATCGCCGGGTTCAAGTTTCAGCCCTCCGAGTTCGCCAAACTCTGCGTCATCCTGACGCTCGCCATCTTCCTCACCAAACACCACGACACCATCCATGAGGTCAAGACGTTTCTCTTCTCTCTGCTCCATGTCGCCGTTCCTATGGCGCTGATCTTCAAGCAGCACGACCTGGGGACGGCGCTTGTTCTGCTCGCCATCTGGTTCGGTATGGTCTTCGTGGCGGGAGCGAAGAGCAAGCATCTTGCCGTCCTGCTGGTAACGGGGGTACTGCTGTTCGGTGGCCTCTGGCAGACCGGCAAGATCATCGAGGGTTATCAGCGTCAGCGGCTGGTGACCTGGTACGACTCTCTCTTCGATCCCGACGCCGACAAGAATAAGACGGGTTACCATGTGTCGCAGGCGCGGGTCGCTATCGGGTCCGGGGGGATGTGGGGCAAGGGCCTCCTGCACGGTTCGCTGGTGCGTGGCGGTTATGTCCCGGAAAAACAGACCGACTTCATTTTCACCGACATCGGGGAGGAACTGGGCTTCGCCGGAACGCTATTCCTCGTCGTCCTGTATGGACTGCTGCTGTTTCGGGGCGTCCTGGTCATCCGCAGCGCCGATGAGGATATGCTCGGTAAGTTAATCGGCGCCGGGGTCGTCTCGATGCTGGCGTTCCACGTGGTCGTCAACATCGGCATGAACATTGGCCTGATGCCTGTCGCCGGGGTTCCGCTCCCCTTCATCTCGGCAGGCGGCAGCAATATGCTCACGCTGATGACCTGTGTCGGCCTCCTCCAGAGCATCACCCGAAACCGCCATCAGCTTCTGTTTTAGATCCCAAACGTCGCTCTTCCCTCTTTTCAACTCAGGACGGAGTGACCCGAAAATCACTGTAAAGGAGAAAAGCAATGGTCGCAGTCGTGCCGTCGCCCTATGTCACGCCGCTGGAGTATATCGAACAGGAGAACACAGAAGAGGACATCCCTTCGTCTCTCCTGAATGCGATTTGAAACCGGCGGACATCTACGATAAAGTGGAGTTCCCCGCCGGAATGACGCCCGCGCTCTGATGTGCAGGATATTGAGAAGGCTGTCGTGAACCTGTAGGCAAGTTTAACGCTGTCCAGTGAAGGAAGACGTCTTTGGCAACGCAGCCTCGTAAGGATTTGGAACCCTCCTCGCCGACGGAACTGGAGGGAGCGGGAACCGAACGAATTCAGCCGAAACGCGGGCGGGCGCAGGGTATCACGCCCCGCGCCTTCCTCATCGGCCTGATTCTAATCCCCATTATGTGTTTCTGGAACGAGTATACGGAGATTATCGCGGAGGCGACCGATCTGGCGGCCATGTCGCTGATTATCGCGGTCGTGTTCGCGCTATTCGTCCTGCTCCTCATCAACCTCGCGCTGAAAAAATACCTGCCGCGTTTCGCACTCTCGCAGGCTGAACTGATGTTCGTCTACGTGATGCAGACGGTCTCTATCGGCATCTCCGGCATCGGTATGATGCAGTTCCTGAACACCTTCACCGGCAATATCTTCTACTACGGAACCCCGGAAAACAAATGGCAGGAGAAACTGCTGCCCGCCGTTAAGCCCTGGCTGCTGCCGCAGGAGTCGGTGACGAAAGCGTTCTACACCGGGCAGAGTACCTTCTGGCGCACCGACCATATCCTGGGCTGGATCGCCCCAATCTGCGTCTGGTCGGGGTTCATTGTGGTGCTGCTCGGCGTGATGATCTGCCTCAACGTGCTTATTCGGAAGCAGTGGATGGACAGGGAACGCCTGAGTTTCCCGATAGTGCAGTTGCCGCTGGAACTGACGGCGGACGGCGGTTCAGCGAAGACCCTCCTCAGCAAGCAGATGTGGATCGGTTTCCTGATTCCGGTCGTGCTGGAGTCGCTGGCGAGTCTCAACTACCTCTATCCGAGCGTTCCCTTCCTGCCGATAAAACCCTCCGATGTGCGTCTCAATCTGACCCCGATGTTCACGACCGCGCCCTGGAACGGCATGGGTTACTTCGCGCTGTCATTTTATCCGCTGGTCATTGGCCTGACCTACTTCCTGCCGCTGGACGTGGCTTTTTCGCTCTGGTTCTTCTACCTGTTTACCAAGTTTGAAAACGTGTTCGCCACCGCGATGGGCTACCACGATCCCGGCGCGAGTCAGGCGATGTCGCGCATTCCCTACACCGGGGAGCAGTCGGCAGGGGCCTTTATCGGGGTGGCGGTCTTCGCGCTCTATGGGATGCGGAAGCAGTTCGGGGAGATGCTGAAACGAGCGTTCCGCCCGCGCAGCAAGGGCCTGCAAGCGGACCCGGAGTACGATGACGCGAACGAGGCGATGTCGTATCGCACGGCCTTTCTGGGCGTCCTCGGCGGGATGCTGGTACTTATGGGCTTTGGCATGGCTATCGGGATGGACTGGTATGTGCCGCTGATCTACTTCGGCCTCTACTATCTCTATGTCCTGACTTTCACCCGCATTCGTGCCGAAGCGGGCCTGCCCTGGGGACACGGCCCGGACATGAACGTCCATGAACTGATGAAGTCTTCCGTCGGATCACGGGGCTTTTCGTTCCAGAATCAGGTCGGGCTGAGTATGTTGCTGTGGCACGATCTGGACTACCGCTGCACGGAGATGCCGAACCAACTGGAGGCGATGAAGATCGGCTCCTCGGCGCGAATGAACCTGCGCCATGTCGCCATTGTGCTGCTGATCGCCACTGCTGTCGGAGCGCTCTCCTCGTGGGCGGCGGTGCTGACCTGCTACTACCACTATGGCGCGGCGACGGCGAAGGTGAATAGCTGGCGGACGGATATGGGCAACGTTCCCTGGCGCACCCTCAAAGACTGGGTGGACAATCCGACGAAGCCGGATTTCCCCCGTATGGAAGGCGTGGGTCTTGGTTTTGTCATCACGGCAGGTCTGCTGGCAATGCGGTCGCGATTCACCTGGTGGCCCTTCCATCCCATCGGCTATGCTGTCGCCGGAACGTTCACTATGCCCTGGCTCTGGTGCGCCACGATGATCGGCTGGGCGATCAAGGCCCTCATCATCCGCTATGGCGGCATGAAGACCTACCGCAACTACATTCCCTTCTTCATCGGGCTGATTCTCGGCGACTATATCACCGGCAGCGCCTGGGCGATCTACGGCTCAATCTTCGGCATTCACACCTACCGCGCTTTCCCCATATGACAGCTCCCACGCACAAATACAGGGTTCAGAACGAGCAAATCTGCTCGCTCTGAACCCCTTACTTTTGCTGTAAACGCACTTGCCTGAAAGTGTAGTCCTTTAGTTTCCGGTGAAATCATGTCGTGATACCTTGTTTGTCTGCTTTGAAGTACCGTGTTGTGCGCCTGTGCGCCGCTACTCCTTTCGGCAAGTGGGCTGTCGGGCTGTTCTTTTTCCGAACTTCACCCGGCAATAAGGG
>JBBRLP010000124.1:0-15535 GCA_038231295.1 Chthonomonadales bacterium | reverse complement strand
GGCAGGCGTTATTTTGACAGAATAGGGGTTGCGGGTTCATGGCGATCCTCATGTTTTGGTGTGGTAACCAACATTGTGTATCGCCAACCCGTTTTTTTCAAGTCCCCCTACACGTTTTCACCGGATAACGTAGTCCTACCTCGGTGCACTGTGAAAAAAAAATATCGCGAAGGAAACTGACAGCGATTTCTATAGCTATGTCCTGGCGGACGGCGCTGCGTTAGAAGTCGTTCGCTAAAACGAATGCCCGCTTTTTGCAGCCGGGTACGTTTTTGTACCCGGCTGCTCTGTTCCGGCGGTGTCAGCTGGCCTCGGGTGGGGCCGCTCCGACGTTTTGCAGCGCGTTCATCAGTTGGTCGAGGCGCTGGAGGAGTTCCTCGCGCTGACCGGGCGCGAGATCGGGATTCCGCATCTGCTCCCCGACAGCCCGTATCTGATGAGTCAGTTGTTCCATCTGCTGCGCTCTCGGATCGTGGGCGAAAGGCGTGTGCGGGGTATGGGGTGCATGAGGGGGATGCGGCGGCTGGGGCGGTTGCGGAGGCGCTGCGGGCCGCGCACGATTAACCTGTTCCATCTCCCGATCCAGTTCAATCTGAACGTGTCGGTGCAGTCCTCCCTGCGCCCGCAGAAACTCCGGCAGGCTTTCCCGGATGATCTTCCCGATCTCTTTCAGGTCGTCCAGTTCTTTCAGGCCGACCATACCGACCTGCACCTTCTTCCCGCCTTTCAAATCCGCGTCAATCGCCTCCACATCGTCCTCCAGATAGCCATCCAGCATCCCGCAGGCGACTCCGAGTTCATCGAAAGTCGTCTCTTCCTCGTCCAGTTCCTGAAACAGGTCTTCGGGGATGGCTTCGATCTCCTCCAGATGTTCGCGGATGCGATTGTACTGACGAATGGCGATGCGGCTGCCTCTATCCAGGCTTCCGGTCAAGCTGGCGTGTTCGGCGAGCTTTACCGTTTCCCGCAGCAGTCGGCGGATGCGGCGCATCTCCAGATGGTTTGGTTCCGAGCGTCCCATAGGGTTTCTCCTCTTCAGCGGTCAGGCGCAGGCGAAGCAGTTCCCTGCCGCGATGCAGCCGCCATTTGATCGTGGTAAGGGGGAGCGAAAGAAATTCGGCAATGCGGGCGAGGGGCCACTCCTCGAAATAGCGGAGCTGCAGCGCCAACTGTATGTCCGGGGGCAGTTTGGCCAGCGCATTTCGCAGGTTCGCCTGTTCGCTGCTCCGCAGCAGGGCCGTCTCCGGGCAGGCTGCCAGGGCCGGGCTGTGGCGCAGAATTAGCGCGTCGAGCTTGCTGTCCTCCGTCGGCTCCTGTCGTGCCTCCTGCCTGCCGACCCGCCGCGCCCTGTGGCGGGCGATAGTGCAGAGCCAGCCCCCGAAATGGGCCGGGTCCTGAAGCTGCGGCAGCGCCTTGAAGGCGAGCAGGAACGTCTCCTGCGCCAGGTCTTCGGCGGCTTCCCGTGAGCCGAGACTCTGCATCGCGACCAGAATGACCGCGCCCCGGAACCGACGCACCAGTTCGTCGAACGCCTCGAGGTCGCCCAGCAGCGCGTTCAGCACCAGTGGTTCGACGGGTATATTCGGATAGCGGCCCCTGGACTTTGCCACGCTTTTCGCTCCTCCTGTAGAGAAGAGACTGCAAACAGAGAGAAGGATAGGAGTGCGGTAGATATTTTTTTCGTCGCCAGCGGAAATCGTACCCATTGGTGACGCCTCTGTGTCGGGCAGAACGCTTTAAAGATAGAGACGATACCCGATCTGGATTGTGGCACGCTGAGATGTACCGAGGTCGAGCGCGGAAAGCCCAAACTGGAAACGAAACCCGCCCTGTTCGTATCCCACCTGCCACTCTGCCGGAGTGGGACAGAGCAGTATCCACGCCCGCCTGCCATGTGAGAACCTCAGATTCGCCCCCAGGTTGACGCGCCAGTCGAAGTCGTAACTCAGCAGCGCCAGCCAGTCCCGCCCGCTTTCGGTGTAGGCTGTACCGAGGTGATAGCGTTTGCGAAGGGCAGACCCGGAGCTAAGATTCGTCACCTGACCGGAAAGCAGCGGGACGCCCTGAAGGAAGCCATCCCCGTTCGGAACCAGCGTGTTGGTCGTGACCATTGTGACGATGTGCTGCACATGGCTCTGCCACGCCTGCCCCAGCAGGTTCTCCACCGACGCGCTCAGGCGCAGGCGGGGGCGCACTTTCACCGAAATCCCGGCGTCTAGCGTCACTCCGTAGCTATCCACCTGGTCTGAGGGCAGCCCTAGTGTCGTATCGAGCGTGATATCACCGTGAAACTGCCCGTTTGTCGTATTGCCCGTCAAATGGCCGGACTGAACGCGACTGAAACGCAGGAAACTTCCTGTGAGCTGAATCTGCGCTTCCGTCTTGCCCAGAGGAATGGGAGAGGCGTAGTCCAGACGCCAGCGGGTGGATTTGCTGCGGTTCAGCGTCATCACCGGATTGTAGACCCCAGTGGTGCTGATGGAGCGGGACACGCTGTCGAGATACAGCTGCACCGCGTCGTGATTTCCCCGGTAGAGTTCGGCCTGATCCATCGCGACCGTGAACTGCCAGAAGCCTTTCGCAATCCCCATCTCCTGCGTCTGATCGGAGGTATAGTAGCCGTCGCTGCCGCCAACCTTCGTCGGCGCGGGATGCTTAATACCGGCGCGGGCGAAGTCCTCCACATTTGTGTCGAAGTGAAACAGAGTACGGGCTTCGAGTGAAAGCCTTTTCGATCTCGGCTTTCCGGTCAGGAGGTCTATCTGATCGAACTCCGTCTGCGACGGCGTGACAAAGATAGCCTGCCCCAACGCGGGGCGAACGGCAAACAGGGTGAGGAGTAGAAGGACGATGTGAGAACCGGATCGCATGGCGCGGCAGCCTCCTGGAGTGTGGAAAAAGCGTCAAAACCGGTCGCGTAGAAAGGCTCTACGCGACCGGTTTTGACGTGTGGGAGAGGAGAGACTACGGCAGGATGGAGGCCGCAGACTCGAAGGTGTTGTCGGAGTATTTGATGATCGCGGTACTGCCCAATTCCGTCAGACCGAGCGTGTTGGCAGGGCCGATGTCGGCGATCTTCGTGGTTCCCGGGCCACCGGTCGTCAGCGTACCCGTCAGGCTGTTGGAGTGTCCGCCGATGTTCACGTGGACTCCGGTCGGCTGCTGGGTCAGCGCGAGAGCGAAGGTGGCCTGATTTCTGTCAATCTGTCCGTTGACGGTGGGATAGGTCGCCGTGACGGTTCCGGCCAGTGTCTGAGACCCAAGTTTCAGGTTGTTGACCGTCAGCGTACCAACTCCATTGCTCCCGCTGACCGAACCGGCCAGAACCACATCGGCAGCATACGTGACCTTCGTCACTGTCGGCGTGAGCGAACCGATGAGATGCAGGGTGCCGACCGGGAAGCCCGCAAGTGTTCCCGCGTTCGTATTCGGATTCGTCCAGGTGCCCTGTACACTGCCGGTGAAGGCCATCTGTGGCGAGGTGTAGCTGAGCTGTCCCTGTACAGTAGTCGGCAGTTCCTGTGTTGTCGAACCGCTTACGACCGGAGTGAAGCCGAGCGTGAAGTTCGTCACGGCCAGATCGTAGTTCGACGCTTTGAGTTCGCCGGAGAAGGCGATGGATTTGAGGCTGACGTGCCTGCCATCCGAGGGCTGCGAGAGATCGAAGTCCACTTCCAGATTGGTCACGCTCAGCGAGGCCGAGGGTGTGAATCCAGTTGAGATCGTCAGGCTGTCCATCGTCACTTTTTGCAGGTCTTGCACCAGGAGCGGCTGCGAAGTGGGAAGCCAGGAAGCCGCCAGATTCTTGATCTGCGCGGTGCCGAACTGGGATTGCAGCGTACCGTTCAGGGTCACTTTGGCGTAAGGATGTGCCGCCGTCGGCGCCACCGCAGGAATGCTTACGAAAGTTCCGTTGAAGGTGATCGGCTGCGTCAGCGCGGCGTCTTTGAGATTGGCGGTCAGGTTCAGCGTCGTTATCGTGCTGCCCGATAGAGTGGCCGCCAGTGTGGCGGTATAGGCGAGGGCGGTATCGGACGCCTTGACGACAGAGAGAGAGATGCTGCCTGCGGTCGGGTCGAGTGCGAAGGCGGGAATGGCTGTGGCAGGCGTGAAGGTCGCCACCTCGCCGTTGGTTGCATCCCCGGTCGCGGAGGTCACGACCCAGGATTTACCGTCCGCCGCGCTGCCGGTGCGGGTCAGAATGCGGAAGCCTGTCTCCGGATCAATCGTCTGCGTATAGGTGCCGGAGGCGAGACCGTTGAGCGCCTGTGCGCCGAAGCCGTTGCTGCCGAGCAGGTCGGAGACGAACTTGAAGCGCGTGGTGAAGGCAGAGGCTCCCTGGACGCCGGTGGAAACGGTCATCTGCTGGCTGCTGGAGACTGCCGAAAGGCTCGTGCCTTCCGTTTGCGCGTTACTGACGACTCCGGAGAGCAAGCTGCGAACCATCTGCACGGAGGCTTTGCCGTTGGCGACATTGGCATCGCCGCTGCTCGCGATGACTTTCAGCGAGTCGGTGATGAGCACGTTGCCCTTGAGGAAGGTATCGGCGGGACCACCCGCTTTCAACCCGGCGCCAAGCGTTGTGGGCAGATTCGCGCCGCCAACCGTCAGATCAACGCCATCAATCCCGCTCCAGTTTTTGAATTCGGAGGCGATGGTCGTGAAGGCGGAACTGGAGAGATTCGTAATCGCCGGAGTGGCAGTTGCGGCGGTGGCGAGGATGACTTCCGTGGCGAGCGTCGTTGCCGGGTCCGCGTTGGCGTCCACCACATTACTCCCCGTCAGGTTGGCGGCGATGGTGGAGTAGCGCACGGTCGTACTGCCAACGGTCTGCACGGCCACGATGACGGCCGCTTTTCCTGTCGCCGAGTGGGGGAAGGAGAGCGAGTAGCGTCCGTTGCTGTCCGTTACAGTCGTTGCAACAGGCGTGGTGAGGTTGGGGAACAGATACCCGGTGACAGGGATGTTGGGCGGCAGCGGGGCGCGTGTCGCGGCGCGGGTGGGCGTCGTCGTGATCTGTCCGCCGAGACTAAAATTGGCCGGAGCTGCCGAACCGCCACCGCCGCCGCATCCGGCAAGCGTGAGGGCGGCTGCAAGCAAAAGCAACAGGAACAGCCAGCGAGAGGGGGAAATGCGTACATCCGACATGTAAATCTCCTTTGACCTGCGACATGGCGTATTTTCATTGGGGAAATGCGCCAGGTGAACGTGAACGTTCTCCATGTAAGGAAGAGGCGAGCAAACAACAAGACGATGATACCCTATCTATCGTCTCGATATTGTAATTTTCGCGAGTTTTTACTAAAAAACATCCGTTCAGCCACCAAAATGGATGAACGGATGTTCCATACCGGTCGCTCAGGGGGAGTTTGACGACCAACCGGGTGTGTCTGTGCGGTTACTGGCCGTAGCGGAAATCGCTGCGCTCGATAAGCATCTTGGCTTTTTCAATACGCGCTTTGGTAACAGGATGATTCTGAAGCCATTCGGGGCCTCCGCCGCCCTCGCGCTTTTCGAGACGCTGAAGCTTGGCGAAGAACCGAATCATGCCCTCGGGATCGTAGCGGGCGAAGTGGGCATAACTCAGGCCGCGCCGGTCGGCTTCGTACTCATCGTCCCGGCTGTATTTCAGGCTGACAATGCTGGCCGCGCCCCCGGCAAGATTCGCGGCGGTCGGGTTGGGAATGGCAAGCAGCAGCAGATTCGTGACGTACTGCGAGGAAATCTGGCGGGCGGCATGGCGTCCATTGACGTGACCGCACTCGTGGCCCAGCACACAGGCCAGGGCATCGTCGTCGTCGCCCATCATGTCCAGCAGACCGCGATAGACATAGACCGGGCCTCCGGGCAGAGAGAAGGCGTTGATCTCCTTGCCGTCAATCACCTTGAACGAGTAGGGGACGTCCCGCTTGTCCATGTGATCCAGGAGCGTCTGCCCCACCTTGCGTACCCGGTCGGCGTCCGGGGAGGCGGTATCCACCCGATACTCCTGCTCCACCTGCCGGGAGGCTTCCTTGCCCAGATTCACTTCCTGGCGTGTGGAGAGAAAGCTTTTGGTGCGGCAGCCGCTCAGCCCTGTCAGTAGCAGGACGGAGAGCAACACGAGGGCCTGCCAGACGCGGTGTGTTGCGTGGGAAGGCCGCAAGAGGGCGGCCATCTGAAAAATCACGTGCAAATCCTCCTTCGACAGATCGAGGGGTGCGGATCGGTTGAGTTTGGCGAAGCCTCCTCCTCACTCTCCGATAAGCCGGGAAGAAGTGACGGGCAGGTTCCAGCGAAAAGCGGGGGAACTGAGGAGATTATATCAGATTAAGTTGCCGTTCGCAAGAGCGCCTTGATAGGCCGTTTCATGACACTTGACTTTACCCTCTGCTCGCAGTACAATCCCACATCATTGCCAGGCAACAGGGGTTTGCAACGATCATGGCGCTGACCATCACGTGTTCATGACATGGCGGACCAGTATCAGGCTGCCGACCCGGATGCGCTCCGGATGATTAAGCGCCGGGCGGATACGTCGGGCCGCCAGCATCAACCTGCTCCCATACCTTCCAGGCGAAGGGTATCACGGCCTACTCAGAAAACAGCGGCACCGTGGGAAGCGCCCAGACGATTGCGGCGCATGAGAGCCCAAGGAATTCCAAGTTGTATGATCGAAGGGTGATCAGATCAGTCTCGATGAAATCGAGTGGCTTGTGATCTAAGTAGGCGGCCTCATTTCGTTCGTAGATTGGGATTTCGTGTCCCGCAGGGACACTTGGCGCAAAGCGTCATCCAGCGAAGGGCTTTAGCCCGTCGTGGCACCGAACGAAATCTGCGAACGAACTACGTCCGGCTACTTAGTAAGTCACGAGCTTTTCAGCACACCATGAGGAGGCGGGCATGGCCAGAACGATTGACGCATTGGTCCGAGCACTTGGGGATACGAACGATTATGTCCGCTGGTCTGCCGCTGTAGAGCTTGGGAATATCGTTGTTCCTGCTATAGAGCCGCTTTGCAAGGCACTTGGGGATATGAACGACTCTGTCCGCCTGTATGCCGCTGAAGCTCTTGGGAAGCTCGGTGACACTCGTGCGGTAGAGCCGCTTTGCAAGGCACTTGGGGATACGGACTACGCTGTCCGTTGGCATGCCGCTGAAGCTCTTGGGGAAATCGGCAATGATAAGGTCTTACCGAGCAAGATACTGCTCAGTTCATCAATGGATTTACGGGAACGGGTGTCAGCCCTAAATGCGCTCAGTTCCACGGGCAAGTATTACAAGGACGGTCGTTTCCACAAGTATAAAACTCCAGATGCGCGGCAATATTGCCAGAAGATGACAGAAATGGCTGATCCGCATATCCGAAAAGCTGCCAAAGATATGCTCCGATACTTGGATAACGATCTGGGTGTGCCTGCTTCACGCGACGAACCTAAAGAACGAGAGGAATTGCTCCGTGGGGCGTTCCCTCAAGAGAGCAACGAAACGGGTGAGACACTTTTGCGAGGGTCGGAAAAGTCAACTTCGCCAGAACCGCGCAAGCCTCCCTGGTGGCGGCGGCTTATCCCTTAAGACCTTATGGGCTATTTTTGCCCAGGAGCTGGATGTGCGTCGTGCCCTGTTAGCTCTGGGAGAAGAGCCTCCTCCGAAGTGAGATACTTCTTTTTAGGCTCTCTGGGAGTTAGCCTCCCCATCCATGAAGTAGGGCAGAGGAAGGGGATTGCCCGCTGTAACGTTTAGCCTGGAGTCTTCTGCACTATAGCAATAGCATTTGTCGGAACGGGATTCCTGCACTTGTGCAAATGTTTCTCACCTCCACTATGCCGATCTCGTTGTGAACCTATTCGATCCAAACAGAGAAGCAGGCCAGACCTGATAATGCCAGACTGGTACAAGCTCCTTCGCCTTTTATTCGATCCAAACAGAGAAGCAGGCCAGACGGCTACCCGTCTGGCCTGCTCTGTTCTTCAAGACGATTTCAGGAGAACCGAACTACATCTTGCTCATTTTGCCGTGATGCTTGGCGGCCATCTGGGGCATGATGACGGTGTCAATCACGTGCATGATGCCGTTGCTCGCTTCGATGTCGGTTTTGATGACCTTCGCATTGTATGGTGACGCCGGACAGGGGATCGTCCGATGCCAACGCTCCACCTTGCGCTCATGGGACAAAGCGAAGAACGGCTGCGGTTCTGTAGATGAGTGGGGGATGCTGAAAAGATTATATCAGATTCAGGCCGCGTTCGCAAACGCAGCACAGGGAACCGTCACCACACTTTCCACCCCGGCTTTTTCGTGGAGGTCGTTTCGTATTCCAGGCGCATGACCGTTCCTTTTTGGCCGAATGCCGAGTTGGTAAGTACGACACGGCTTCGCTCGTCGGCACCCTTGCCTATGGGGTTGCCATCCTTCTGTCCTTAACTTGTAACGGAGGCATCTAGGGATGGGGTTCCCCGCAGGCAGGTCTCGTAGTTTGCGCTGACGGCGCGATAGTCCGGGTCGTCGGGGCCGAAGCGGGAGAGGAGAATGTCCGCCGCCTGCCGGAAGAGAGGAGCCGCCTCCGAGAAGCGCTGCTGAACCTGATAGACCTCCGCCAGTTGGTTCAGACCGGCGGCGATGTCGAGGTGATTGTCGGGCAGCGAGTTTTGCCACTTCACCAGGGCCTGATGAAAGAGCGGCTCCGCCTCGGAAAAACGCCGTTGCGATTGATAGACTTGCGCGAGTTGACTGAGGCTTGCGGCGTACTCCGGGTGATCTTCCGAAAACGCGCTCTTGTATATCCGCATCGCTTCCAGACAGAGAGGCTCCGCCTCGTCGGGACGGCCCTGTCTGCGATACAAGACGGCCAGATTCGTGAGGTCGCTGGCGATGTCCGGGTGGTCGGGTGGCAGGGCATTGCGGCGGATAGCGAGGGCTTCCGTGTACAGCGCCTCCGCCTCCGCGTACCGTTCCAGGCGCCGATAGAGTACGCCCAGGTTGCTGAGGCTCTGGGCGATGTCCGGGTGACCGACAGGCAACTGCATTTGCCGCATCGTCAGCGCTTTGCGGAGAAACGCTTCCGCTTGCCCCATCAATCCCTGACGCTGATAGGTCAGCGCCAGATTATTAAGGTTCGCGGCGATTTCGGGATGACCGTCAGAAAGCGAGCGGCTGTTCAGTTCCAGCGCCTCTTTCAGGAGCGGTTCCGCCTCAGAATAGCGGCCCTGATGCCAGTGTACCAGCGCCAGATTGTTGAGTACGGCCGCGATCTCCGTCCTGACATTGACCGGCACCCCCCTGCATATCTCGATAGCCTGCAAATAGAGCGGCTTCGCCTCCTCAAAGCGGCCCTGATTCCGATACAACTCCGCAAGACTGTTCAGGCTCGCGGCAATCTCGGGATCATCGGCGGGTAAATTGTTTTGCCGAATCGCCAACGCTCGCAGCGACAGAGGCTCCGCAGCCTCGAATCGGCCCTGACTACGGTACAGTTCCGCCAGGTTGTGCAGGCTCATCGCGATGGAGAGATGCGCGTTGGGCAGAATCTGTTGTCGCACGGCAAATGCCTGCTGATACAGAGCCTCGGCCTCTTCATATCGCCCCTGCCTGTCCGAAAACAGGGCGATATGATCCAGCAGGATGGCGACGTCTTCGCCTTCTATGGCGTTCTCCGCGATATAGGCGTGGAGACGCTGTGCATGGGGATAGTAGAGTGCGCCTCTTCCACCCACGACGTAGTCCTCGGACGGAAACGAACGCGCCATCCAGCGAATCGCCTTCTCAATGGTCTTTTTATGAACCTCCGGCGACAGTTTGTCCCACACCACCGCCTGAATCAACTGATGTACGCTAAATGTCTGCTCGGCGGGCAGGAGATTGACGAGAGAGTAGTTGTGCAGCGGATTCAGCAGACGATCAACCATGCTGCCTCGCGTATCTGCGCTGAATTCTTCTCTTTCAAGTGAGGAATCTTCGCGGACAGCCAGGAGGAGTTCATTCGGAATGGGGGCAGGGGCGAGACAGGCGGACAAATTTAAGAGGTCTGCGCTGTCGGGAAACTGTTCCGCGACCTCGCGAAAGTTCAAGTCCCAGGTCGTCCAGACGGTCAGGTTCTCTGTATAGACGCCCGTGGAGGTCTGGAAGGCCAGATAGGGCCGTGCCTCTTCCTGAAACCGCATCAGGTCCTGCGTGCGAGTATGGTAGGCAGCGAGATAGTCTGCAAACGTCAGCGCAGGATGCTGGTGCAGAAAAGCGGCAGACTGCCCGAGCGCCAGCGACAGCCCCCCTAATTCCCGAACGATTTCGCAGGCTGCGGTCCACTCCGTGCCTTCTTCCAGACTCGTTCTTCCACTGCGATGGCAGAGAAAACGGACGGCCTCGTCGGACGACAACGGATCAATGGCAATACGATGGACGCCTGCCGGGAAATGCGGGCTGCGGCTTGTCAACAGGATCTGTCCCTGCCACCGATCCGGGTAGCGGGGCAGAAACTCCCGCAGGAGTTCCGGGCGGTCTGCGTTATCGAAAATCAGCAGCCACCCCCGATGTTTTGGGTCTGCCAGCCAGCGGATGACTGCCGGAATCAGCACGTCGGTATCCTGCTCATCGCGGTACGGAAAGTCCGGCAGTACACGAGCAAGAGAAGCATAGCCGTTTCGCAGGGCATCCGCATCATCCGCTCGCGTCCAGAGACAGCAGGTATAGGCGGGATAGCCAGGATTCCGCTCCTTGCTGAAGCAGCGATAGGCGAACTCGACTGCCGTCTCCGTTTTACCCATTCCGCCCATCCCGGCAAGCGCCTGCATCGGAGCCGAAATGCCCGTGCCGGTCAACTGCTCACAGAGCGCCGCGAAAATCTCTTCTCGGCCTTCAAAGTAGGAATTGCGCGGATAGGTCAGGTTACCGGGAAGTTCGCCGGGATAGGGAATATCTTCTGCTGGCAAGACTTCCGGCAGGGTCTTTTCCAGCGCCTCGAGCGTCTGTCGCATCTCTCCACGCAGGCGATAGACCCATTGCCACGGCGGGCGCGGCATCAACTGCTGGCGTTCCATATCCCGCATCCGCTCGATCTTCGCCTTCTTCACGCGGACGTTCTGTTCACGCTCCGCTTCCCTTTGCAGTTTCCAGAACTCCTGAACGTCGCTGGTACACGCGTCGCTCAGGCGCACATAGTCTGCGGTCGCCGTAATGGGAAAGCGACGCTGCCACTCCTTTCCACCCGGCAGTTTGCCGCTTGCGGTGAGCTGCGTCAGCCAGGTCTTGAGGGTATTCTCCGGCGATACCGGACGTTTGTCAGTCGGCCAGAACAGGTCACTGATCTCTTTGCGCGTCGCCTGCATATCCGGGCGGCAGGCCAGGAAGAACAGGAGTTCAAAGGGCCGTCCTTCCGGAGGAGGCGTCAATACCGGATTGCCCCGTGCATCTTGCCCGCCCTCGATCTGCCACCGGCACGCCCCGATGACCTGAAAATGGATGCTCTGTACAGTGGGCCGTAGGTTTTTTGAGTTGTTCGTCGGTCTTTCCATCAAACAGTCTTATCTCGCACGGTTGATTTACCCCTATTTCCCGAAACGCTTGATACAATGTTAACTGTCGGCACGACAGCCGGATCGCGTACATCTTAACGGAGACGAAATGAATCATTCAGTGAGCAAAAGTGCTGCAGATGCCTCCGAGCTGCCCTTTGGAATGAATCCCGGGGCTGTGGGCCAGCGGCCAAGTGTCCGCAAGTGGACACAAAATCCGCTTTGTCTTCGGTGTTCCTGCAAGTCATTTTGTCTGAACTCGGATGGAACGGATGAAGCGGATGAACTATGATTCTGTCGGCAAAGGTCTCCCATTGCCTACCACTGTTCTTGTCCGAACGCGCTTTTGGGGGATGCACAGCCAATTCAGTTCGCATATCATAGTCCATCCGCTTCATCCGTTCCATCCGAGTTCAGACAAAAAAGACGTCTAACCTGAAAAACCCACCGTATATCGTCCGTTTGCACAGGATTCGCGGTATGCTATAAGAGATATGGCCGCACGGCTTGCGGAAGTCAAGCCGTGATTGGTCATTTACGGGGGCGATTCCTCCGTCGTTTCACGACTGCGACAGGACAGCCTGCCTGTTGCGTTCGCCTAAAGAGAGACAGATAGCCCTGACCGGGTGCGATGGAGAGGCAATACCATGTTGGATAGAAGTCGCCGTATGAAGACGAAAGAGACAGAAAACGTGCCACAGCGCAGGCTTCGGGCGACCTGGGCGCCACTGGTGGCTCTGGTTGTGTTCTTCGCACTCTCTGCACAGGGAGTGGCATTTGGGCAGTCCCGCCCGACGATTCAGTGGATGCGGGGGGCCATCTGGGGGCCAAGCCCGGTCTCGAAAATCGTCCTATCGCCCGACAGGAAAAATCTGGCGATGTGCGGCGGCGATGGCACCGTCAAAATCCGGCGCATTTCGGATGGAATGCTACTCCAGACCATCGTGGACAATCCTGGCTCAACGGACACGAATTTGAATTCGCCAACGGCCAACGCCATGGCCTTCTCGCCGGATGGCCTCAAGATGGCGACGGGCGGGTCCGGGCGGGTGGTAAACCTCTGGGATTTGACAACCGGCGCACTGCTTCACTCGTGGACGGCCCCGGATACGGTCTACTCCCTCGCTATCTCCCCGGACGGCGCGAAGTTAGCCGCCGGTTTCAACACCAGCGATATTCTGATCTGGAATCTCTCCGACTACTCCAACGCCGGAACAGCGGGAGGGCATACGAACGGCGTCTTCTCGCTCGTCTTCTCCCCGGACGGCCAGAAACTGCTCTCGGGCAGTTCGGACAACACCGCGCGAATCTGGCGAACCTCCGACTGGATGCTTCTGCGCACTCTGAGCGCCGGAGGGGTCGTCACCTCAGCAGACTTTTCGATAGACAACAACACGGTCTGCACAGGCGATTCCGGCGGAAACATCTTCACCTGGAACGCGACGACGGGCGTACAGATAAAGTCTTTTGGAACGCGGCCCGGTTCCAACAATGTCAATGCCTCCATTGGTTTCTCCCAGGATGGCAGCCAGATCGCGGCCACCTATCTCCGCTTCGATACCACGCTCAAGATATGGAAAACCAGCGATGCCAGCCTCGTGAGCAGCGTGAATCTCGGCTACAACTCTGTCTCGCTGGTATATTCGACAGACAATCACATCTACACGGCGGATGCATCCAACAATGTCAGTATCTCGAGCGGAACGGACCTGTCGAGTCAGGGAACACTGGCAATTCCCTTTATTCGTGGCGTGAACTCCGTCGCAACAGACCCGACCGGTACGCTGATCGCCACCGGTTCGCTGGACGGGCAGGCAAAAATCTGGTCTGCTACGACAGGGATGCTGCTCACCACCATCGTTCCCACTCCGTCCATCTCGGTAAATACTGTCGCTTTTTCGAGCGACGGAAAAATCGCGCTGTCCGGTTCTGCCAGTAACTCTGCGGACAAAATCTGGATTTATAACGTTTCGGACGGCTCGTATATTCGTGAAATCACCCTGACGTCCCCCTCCATTGTCTACTCGCTGGACGGCACACGCCTTATGGCGGCGACAGGCAACAATATCAACATCTACCGCACGTCGGACATGAGCCTGCTCCAGACACTGACGGGCCATACTTCGACCGTCAATGCCATTGCCCTCTCCCCGGACGGCACGACCCTCGCCTCCGCAAGCAACGACAACAGTGTCAAAACGTGGAGCCTTTCGACCTTTATGACGCTGCACACCTTCTCGAAACGCACCTTTGGATTCGTCAAGGCGGTCGCGTTCTCCCCGAACGGCCAGTATCTTGTGGATGGCGGCGGTGACAACACCGGCTTGCTCTGGCGTATCAGCGACGGAGCACAACTGCTTACTTTCACCCACACGGAAGGCGTCCAGGCAGTCGCCTTCTCCAGAGACGGCAATCAGATTGTGACCGGTGGCGCGGACCGGCACTTGAAGATTTGGAATAGCGCGAACGGCTCGCTGGTATTCGACTATTCTCAGGAGACCGGCGGACCACTCACCCGCCAGACGGTAAACGGCGTTCTTTCCGTGATCTACTCGCAGGACGGCAAATACCTCATTTACGGGCGGTGCGATGCCGCCGTTACGGTCGCAATCAATCCGTACACCCTGTCCAAAGTAGCCTCTGTTTCGCTCAGTCCCTCGACGGTGCCGGGAGGGACTTCCACGACGGGAACCGTGACGCTCGCCTCCCCCTCGCTTTCCGGCGGAACAACGGTCGGCCTTTCAAGCGACAATACGGCCGTCACAATGCCTGCGAGTACGACTGTCACGGTGCCGGAGGGAATGACATCGGCGACGTTCACGGTCAATACCAGCGGCGTAGTGACATCCAGCACCGCCAACATCATCGCCAGCCTCAATGGTTCGACGGCATCGGCGCAGCTCACGGTAACCACGCCGACGGTTCTCAGTCTCTCACTGAATCCGACCAGCATTCGCGGTGGCAAGACCTCCACAGCGACGGTCACGCTCAACGGAGTCGCTCCATCAGGCGGCACGGTGGTCACCCTCTCCAGTAACAACGCCAATGCGACCGTCCCTGCGAGCATCACTGTTTTGGCGGGTTCCAGCGCCGCCAACTTCACGGTCAACTCCAGTGTCGTTGCGGTACAGACGACACCGACGATTTCAGCGACGCTTGGCAATACCGTTCAGGCCACCCTGACGCTGACGCCTCCCATCGTCTCCGCGCTTTCCGTGGCTCCGACGAGCGTCAAAGGGGGAGTGAATGCGACCGGAACAGTGACAATCAGCGATCCGGCTCCGTCCGGGGGAATCCTCGTCTCGCTGACCAGCAGCAATGTCCCTGGCGCCAGCACCGTCTCGTCGGTGACCGTTCCGGCAGGTTCGACGACGATGACCTTCCCGATCACCACCAATATCGTCGGCGCGAACACGAACGTCACCTTCACAGGCGCGTTTAACGGAACCAACCAGACCGCAGTCCTCAAGGTGACCCCGCCGACACTGAACAGTCTGACGCTCAGTCCGACAAGCGTCAAAGGCGGCAAGACCTCGACTGCCACCGTCACCATCAGCGATCCCGCTCCCACCGGTGGACTCGTCGTCGCTCTCTCCAGCAACAACCCGGCAGCCACCGTTCCCGCCTCCCTCACCGTCGCTGCCAACCAGACAACCGGAACGGCCACCGTCAATACGACGCCTGTCTCCACCGACACCAGCGTGACGCTGACCGCCACCTTCAACGCCCAGAACCAGACCGCCACCCTCACCGTCCAGAAACCCGCTCTCCTCAGCCTGACGGTCAATCCCACCACCGTCCTCGCCCTCCAGACCGCCACGGCCACCGTTACCCTCGACGCGCCCGCACCCTCCGGCGGACTGACCGTCTCCCTCAGCAGCGCCAACACCGCCGCCGCTAACCTCCCCGCCTCCGTCACCGTCGCCGCAGGAGCCACCACCGCAACGGCAACCGTCACCACCTCCCTCGTCTCCCAGACCACTCCCGTCACTCTCTCGGCGCTCCTCGACGGCGTCACGCAGACCACTCTCCTCACCGTCCTCCCCCGC
>JBBRLP010000123.1:0-15746 GCA_038231295.1 Chthonomonadales bacterium | reverse complement strand
GACACGTCTGCCGAGACGTCTTTTGTCAGGAAAAGGCGAGATTGGCGTCTGTTTGTCAGTAAAATCGACGATCAACCCGCTCTGTGGCATTCTTGGCGGACAAACCAACCACGGCGACAGCCGACTTTTGAAAAAGGCTCGTCTTGAGAAAAGTATAGATATGAACAGGGTAGCGACGTGTAGGATTGGAGGAAACAGAGGAATGGTTAATTCAGATGGGACGCCACAAGAGACACGCGAATGCCCGAAGTGCCATTTTTCGATGGAGTATCTGCGCGACTCGCCGGTGCTGAACAGGGAAGAGGGGTATGTCATGGACAACAGCGTGGGGTTCGACCCGGACGACAACCCCATTACCTCCACACTGATCGGCAGCCCGTCGCGGTTTCTCTGGCGGAACGTCATCGGCCCGTTCTTCTCGAAACTAAAGGGCGACAGACAGAACCGCAGCTACCAGGAGATACTGCGCCTCTATCCCAACACGCTCATTTGCACCCACTGCGAACACATCGTCAAGCAGTTATAGGGCCACGCGGCGCGAAGCGATGGTAGGGCATTACGGTGGCCCTGTTCCCACTTGCACAGACACGGTTCAAGCAGGAGGGGCAAGGAGAGCGACGCGCAGTGCCTCCGGCACGGTGGCGACGGGAAGGACTTCCAGTCCGGCTATCTTCGGGAGTTTGTGGACGTTGTGTTTGGCAACGACAGCGCGGGTAAAGCCCTGGCGAGCGGCCTCTCGCAGCCGCTTCTCGGCCTGCGCGACGGCGCGGACTTCCCCGGCCAGTCCAATCTCGCCCAGAAGTACCGTTGTCGGATGGACGGGCTGTTCGCGGAAGTTGGAGGCGATGGCGAGCGCCGTGGCGAGATCGGCAGCAGGCTCCATGATCCGAATACCGCCTGCGACGTTCACAAAGACATCCTGCTCTGCCAGTTTCAGCCCGACGCGTTTCTCCAGTACCGCCAGGATCATGCTCACGCGGTTGGGGTCCATGCCTGTGACGGTGCGGCGCGGACTCGGCAGATTGGAGCGTGAGACCAGCGCCTGCACTTCCACCAGCAGCGCACGCGACCCTTCCAGCGTCGAGGCGACCGCAGACCCGTTGCCGCCCGCTTCCCGCTCTGCCAGCAGCACGGCAGAAGGGTTTTCCACACCCTCCAGGCCCGTCTCGTGCATCTCGAAAATGCCCAGTTCGTCGGTAGAGCCGAAGCGGTTTTTGGCAGCGCGAAGCAGGCGATAGGCGTGGTGACGGTCGCCCTCGAAATAGAGAACCGTATCTACGATATGCTCCAGCACACGCGGTCCTGCCAGACTGCCCTCTTTTGTAACGTGACCGATCAGGACGATAGGAACGCCGACTGTCTTGGCAAAACGGGCGAGATGTGTGGCGCAGGCCCGCACCTGACTCACCGACCCCGGAGCCGACTCCAGTCCCGAATCCGACATCGTCTGAATACTGTCTATGACCGCCAGCGCAGGTCGAGTCGCGTCGAGATGGTGCAGAATCAGTCCGATCTCCGTCTCCACGCTGACGAGGAACCGGGGCGTTTCGGCATTCAGCCGCGCACTGCGAAGTTTGATCTGCTGTGCGCTTTCTTCCCCGGAGATATAGAGGACCGTCCTGCCCTCGGCTTCCTCGCCTGTCTGTACCGCCTTCTTATTTGCCGCTTTGCCCGACTGCGGAGCCGCCACCCGCGCCGCCACCTGCGTCAGAAGCGTAGATTTGCCGATACCCGGATCGCCGCCTACCAGGATCAGTCCGCCCGCAACCAGACCGCCGCCCAGCACCCGGTCGAACTCTCCGATGCCCGTCGAAAGCCGTTCCAGCGCCGTCGTCTCAACCTGCGTGATCGGCGTCGGCATTCCTCCGCCGTTCGGCACGATGCCCCGCGCCATTCCATTGCCGGCGCCGCTGCTCGGCTTGCCCGGAGCGCCTGCTTTCTCTCGAACGGTAACCTCTTCGACAAACGAATCCCAGGCGTCACACTCCGGGCATTTCCCCATCCATTTCGGCGTCTCGTAGCCGCAGGTCTGGCAAAGATAGCGTGTCTGTAATCGCGTCAACCCTCATCTCCAATCATCTGCCCATACAAATTTTCTTAATACTCGTCGGCAACCAGTTCCTCCCAGGTCTCCACACTGAGCAGGCGCAGGCTCAACTGTTCCAGCCGCGTCAGCGAGGTGATACTCTCCAGTCTTGCCAGGGTATCCGCGTTCGGCGCTCCGAATCTTATGCGGCCCTGTCGGAGTATGATAGTGCGTTCTCCCTCGGCTCTGCCTTCGGCCTTTCCCTCGGCTTTTCCACTGGCACGGCCTTCATTGAATATAAGCCGGTACGTAGATGATTCTTTCATGCCCTGAATTCCTTTCAGCAGTTCTTGGGTCTATGCAGGCGGATACCGCAGCCCCATGAGAACGAAAGTCCCTGTCCAGAGTTCGTTTGCCTCGGAGGGGCTGACCTCGTTCTGAAGACGTCTCTCCATCCGCTGTACGATTTCCGGAAGGTCTCCCGGAAGAACATCTGTCAGGGGGGCCAGAGGCAGCAAGCCCGGCGGCCCGGTCAAGACGTTCTCCACCGGCTGTTCCCAGAGCCGCATCACCCGATAATGAAAATCCAGATAGGGCCTGCCTAGCGAGTCTGCTTTCTGAAGCCTGCCGCTCAAATGAGGCTTGTCTGCCGATTTTCGCAATAGAAAGACAACGCTCAGGACGGGTAACCGGTGTTCATACCCTGCCAGCACGTTGTACCGCAGTATACGTTCGTCCATTCGCACTTCCCGGCTGGACTGGAACTCTGGATGAAACAGGTAGGGCGGATCACTCTCCACGCGCAGCATCTTATCCGAGATGGCGGCGACAGTAGAAAGGGCGGTGTCCAGGAAGGTAACTTCGCCAGCAGGCAGACCGGCGAACTCTACTCAGGCAATAGGATGCTGCTGGATCAGGTATTTTAACGCCGCATCGAATGCGTGTGCCATATAATTCTCCTCTCCAGCATCAGATTAGCCCGTCGCTACGCTTTGTCCTTCTTCTCTTCCTTGTTCTCTACTTTACGGATTTCGATGCGGATCGGTGTGCCTTCAAGGGGGTACGTCAGACGCAGTTGGTTTTCCAGATAACGCTTGTAGGAGAAGTGCATTAGGTTCTCATCGTTCACGAAAAGCAGGATCGTTGGCGGCTGAACTCGTGGCATTGTGGCGTAGTAAACTTTTAGTTGCCGGCCATGTTCGATGTAGGGTCTGCGCTCAATAGCGTCTCGGATGAGGCGGTTGAGTTCACCGGTGGGAATGCGGAATGCGTGATTTTGCGCGGCGGAGATGGAGGTCTCAATGGCATGGCGCACTCCAAAACGTTCGAGCGCGGAGACAAAGACGAGCGGCGCATACTCCAGAAACGGGCAGTCTTTGCGGAAGGCTTCGGTGAACTTTTCGATCTTGGAGCGGTCGGGGCGGCGCTGCTTGCCTTTTTCGTAGACGACACCGGGGTCTACAAGGTCCCACTTATTGACGACGACGATGCAGGCGCGTCCTGCGTCCTGTGCCATGCCTGCGACTCGCTTGTCGCCGTCCATGACGCCGGTGGAGGCGTCAATGACGAGCATCCCGACGTTGCTGCGGGCGAGGGCTGTTTCGGCGCGGAGAACCATGTAGTACTCGATGGTTCCCTGGATTTTGCCGCTCCGCCGAATCCCTGCGGTGTCAATGAGAACGAGTTTCTGGTTCTCCCATTCAAAATCGGTGTCAATGGTGTCGCGGGTGGTGCCGGGGAGGGGGCTGACGATGGCCCGCTCTTCGCCCAGAATCGAGTTGAGCAGGGAGGACTTCCCGACATTGGGACGGCCGATGATGGCGAGCCGGATGACATCCTCTTCGGTGGACTCTTCCTGGACGCTGGCGGGGAAGAGGGTGACAACGGAGTCGAGCAGGTCGGCGACGCCGTTGCCGTGGACGGCGGAGATGGTGTGAATCTCCCCGAGGCCGAGACCATAGAACTCAGCGGCGTCCATGAGCAGGCGGGGGTTGTCGGTCTTGTTGACGACGACGAGTAGGGGCTGCGGGGAGGCACGGAGCGCATCGGCGAGGTCACGGTCGGTGCTGGTCATTCCGTCGGCGGCATCCACGACGAACAGGATGACATCGGCTTCGGCCATCGCGATTTCGGCCTGCGAGCGCACCTGCTTTGTGAGCGGGTCGGTCTCGTTGAGGACGATACCGCCCGTGTCTATAACGGTGAACTCGATCCCGCGCCATTCGACGGCATGGTAGAGGCGGTCACGGGTGATGCCAGGAGTGTCTTCGACGATGGCAACGCGATGACCGACAAGGCGATTGAAGAGGGTGGATTTGCCGACGTTGGGTCTGCCAACGACGGCGACAAGTGGACGGGACATGAAGGGACTCCCTTTCTCTGGCCCCGTCACACGGAGGCGCTATCGTGAGCGCGGGGGCGAGAACGGGGCAAAACGGGCGCGGACCGGAGGCCGCACGGCTGGTTTAAGTGATGTCTGTGTCTGATTCACGGTGGGTTTTCAGGGTTGGGGTTACATGGAAATCAGCGTTTTCATCAAGGGACAGGCAGTTGCGTGTCCCGGCAGACAGAGTTCTCCGCGCTTGAAACGGTTTAGGTGCGGGAAGGACAGTGAGTTCAATGCATACGTTTCAGAAGCATTATACCATGCCTGCTGACTCCGTTGTGTATTCCGGCGTGTCGGAGCGTTCCACAACACGGTTTTGTGATATAATGGGCGGTAGCAGGGGCGCGGAGAGCGACCTTTTCAGCGACAGGAGCCAGACCAGAAAATGCCCGAGCGAATAGCCGCGCCGCAGTCCGTGAAGATCGGCGGCGCACAGATACATTTGCAGAACGTTCTGTTACGCGAGGACGTTCTGGTGGACGAGGTGCATCTCGATGGAGAGAATATTACCTTAGACCCGCCTGCCGACGAAAAAGCGGCCCGCGTGAACGGTGGGGAGACAAAGTTTCGGGCGATCCTCTCGGAGCCGAACGTCAATCGGATGCTGGAGAACAATATCCCGGAAGACGCGCCGGTGCGGCATCTCAAAATCGCGTTTCTGAGCGGGAAGGCGCGTATCTCGGGCAACTATATCAAGATGATGTCGCTGCCGTTCACGGTCGAAGCGATACTCACCATTCAGAACGGGACGCGGGTCTTTCTGGATTTCCAGTCGGTCAGCGCGGGAGGTATGTTTACGCTGCCTCATGCAGTGGTAGAGAGCCTGGAAAAGCTCATTAACGAGAAACTGGACTTCGACCTGAGCCAGTCGCCGATCCCGGTCTGGCTGGATACACTGGTATGCGAACCGGGTCGCCTGACCGCGACCGGGCGGGCGCGAATAGTCTGGCCTCCGCCCCCCATTCCGTCTGCGCTGCCGTTCTCGCCTCTGCCGACCATCGTCTCGGCGGCTACCACACCGGGTATCGCCGGAGGCCAAGAATCAGTTCCTGAAATCACCGACTGAATATGGCGTAAAATGGTATTTTTGCTTTCGATCCTGGCACACTACACCAACCAAACACAATAAAGCGACGGGAAAAGTCATTTCCCGTCGCTCAAAGGTTGAAGGTGATTCCCCAGAGTGAACAGGGGAGTTTGCGACGCCGCCTGGGGGAGCGGAGCGATCCCGAGGTGTCAGCGATCCGCGATTGCCAGTGACCGCTCTTCGGCAGGGACGTACCCGAGTTCGGCGAGGATGTCCTCGGGGTCTGTCTCCAGAAGTTCCGCGACCGCCCGAATGAAATCGAGCGACGGCCCCTCTGCCATCGTTTCCGCGCTTCTCCACTCCATCTGATTCGTTTCCATGGTTATCCGCCTCATCCGCTTCTTCCCTGCCGCACACCGTTGTACAGCCGGATAATATGATGTGTGGAATCGTCTCCACAACGTTTCGATTTTATCATACGGAGCGCAAAACGTCAAGGGGATTCGGGCTGATTCCGGGAGTATTTTTTCGCGCCTGACGTTACTACTGAGTCAGTAGGGTTGTCAACTCCTGAGTTACTTTCCGCTTTTCGGCCAATATCCGGCGTCGCTTTAAAAAAAGGCCTCCGGCGACGCTCAGGCCCATGCCGACGAGAAGCGCGAGGCTGCCGGGTTCGGGGGTCTCGGTGGACTGAGTGCCTGTAAACGTAACTTCGCTGAGGAACGGAATGCCATCGGAGAAACTGACGTTCACGTACTGCCCGGTGCGCGGTGTGGGCGCCGTGATCCACTGGGCGGTGGCCGCGCTCAGTTCCGAGGGGGTCAGCGCGTAGTTGACAGCGTTGCCGAAATTGCTGCCATCATCGCTGAAGGTAAAGTTGATGGACGAGGGCGGTATGATTCCGGCCTCGTTCTGAACCATACGTAACGCGATATTGGAGAACGTGACGGGGGCATTGAAGAAAAAGTGGATCGTAACAGGGGAGTTCCATCCCACCCACTCATACGCCGGGCCATTCCCCAGATTATCGTCGTAGTGTGCGCCGCCGATAACGCCATCGGTAAGCTGCCCGAGTCCGTTGGTAAGCGCGGCGCCATCCAGATGCGTGTTCCCGCTCCCATTATAGGTGTCGTCCCAATAAGAGTAGTTACTGGTATAACCGTTACGCACATCATATCGGGTGGGGGATACGGTCTGGGCGGCGGCGGGCAGGGATGCCCACAGCGCCAAACCTATCATGCAGACAGAATTTCGAAGAAGGTGAGACATGATCGTTGTTGCCTTTCGTGGGACAAGAATAGAGAGGCCCGCGAGTTGAGACTTGCAGTGATAAGTGCATGGGAGCCACGGCAACAGGAACATCCTTTTCCAATTGGCCGGTACCCTGCTTCGAGAGTATAGTACCAAACAGGGCGTGACAGAAACGTGACAAATCGCGGGTTGATCGATAAAATTTTAGGAATGGAGGAGTTAAGGGGAGGAGGCGTTGTTTTTCATTCTGTTGCCAGGGCGACTGCGTGTACGAGGGGCATCATGCGGCCTTCGTCCCATGCTGTACGCAATCGTGCGGCGTTGCGATGCGTGTGGAGGGCTATCACCGCACGTTCCCAGTGAGAGCGGAAATAGGGCAGGGTGAGGGGGGAGCGGATCGCCTCGCGGATCGCCTCTGCCGCTCCTCCCAATCGCGCCGCCCTGTCATAGTCGCCCTTCGCGACGGCGAACAGCGTGCAGGCTTCGAGGGAGTAGGCGATCCCCAGTCTTTCGCCCCGTTCGACCTGGACGACCAGAGCTTCCGCATTGAGCCGGCTTGCGGTGTCGAGATCGCCAGCTTCGAATGCGACCATGGCCAGGTTGGCTTTCGAGGCTGCGACGCCCAGCGGCATCCCGATCTGCCGCCGCAGGCTAAGGCACTCTTCAAAACGCCTTTGCGCGGTCTCTTTGTCGCCCTGATAGAGGGCAGTCAGCCCGAGATTTCCCACGATGACGGCAATCATAAAGGTGTCCTCCAACTCTCGCGCCAGGGGCAGCGCCTCAAGGAGGTGCGCCTGCGCCGCCACATAGCTGCCCTGCACGTTTGCTGTGTTCCCCAGGTTGTTAAGCGCACTCGCGATTTCCCGCTTTGTACCATGGCTGCGCCAGAATAGCAGGACGGTCTCCTGATAGGCGAAGGAGGCGGCGTAATCGCCTCGCACCGAAGCGATGGCTCCAAGGCGGCTGCAGGCTCTTGCCATGCCGTACTCTTCCCCGATACTTTCGTAGAGGCGCAGGGCCTGTAGGGTGTAGGCGTGAGCGGTATCAAGGTCTCCGTCCGGTTCGGCCAACAGGCCGCCCTCTAAGAGCGTACGGGCGTGCAGGGAAATGGGAATATCCTGAGTGGAGCCTGCCAGAGCCTCTTCAATGTGCTTGCGCCCTTCCTGAAAGCCGCCTCGAAGGGACCAGAACTTTGTCAATGCACAGGGTAAGGCAAGGCGGATCCGGCCATCGCCGCCTTCAGTGCGGGACCAGGCCAGCGCAGCCCGCAGGTTGTCATGTTCGGCCTCCAACCGCTCCAGCCAGAGCGCCTGTTCTGCGCCGAACAGTCCCTGCTCGGCCTCTTCCGCAAACGCGAGGAAATAGGACGCATGGCGCTCGGATTGAGCCGCCTGCTCCGTTGGGGGCAGCCGCGATCCGGCGAACTCACGCAGAGTCTCCAGCATACTGAAGCGCATGGTCGTTCCGCTCTCCGTCGCCAGCAAGAGCGAGTGATCGCGCAGCAACGCCAGATGTTGCAGGGCGTTGGGCGTGGAACAGATATTCTGCGCGGCCTCCCAGGTCCAGCCTCCGCGAAAGATAGAGAGGCGTGCGAAGAGACGCTGCAACTCCGGGGTGAGCAGGAGATAGCTCGACTCGATGGCGGCGTGCAGAGTCTGGTGGCGTGGGGGACGGCCTTTGCTGCGGCTGACCAGAAAGGCGAAGCGGTCTTCCATCTGTTCCAGCATCTGTGTCGGCGTCAGCACTGCGGCCCATGTCGCCGCCAGCTCCAGCGCCAGCGGCAGTCCTTCAAGTCGGTCGCACAGCTTCCCGATGGCGACAGCGTTATGGGCGGTTATTTGAAAGTCGGGACGCACCTTCTGTGCACGGTCGGTAAAGAGCTGGACGCTCGGGAATGCGGTCAAGTCGGCGGGGGATTGCGGCTGCGCGGGCGTGGGGAGTGGGCGTACCGGGAACTCCTGTTCGCTTTCGATGCCGAGCCGTTGCCGGGAAGTGACCAGGCAGGAGAGGCCGGGCAGTTCGCAGAGGGCGTGGACGATGGGTATACCGGCGTCGGCCAACTGTTCAAAGTTGTCCAACACGAGGAGAGAAGGACGCTGCCGAAGCGCGGCGCCGATCTGGGCGAGAGGCTCGGAGGGCGTTGTGCGGGGCAGGCCGAGCGCCATGAGAATTTTATCCGGGAGCAGCGCGACATCCTGCAGGTCGGCCAGCGCGACAAAATAGACGGCGATGTCGAGGGTATCCGCGTAGCGGCGGGCCACTTCCAGCGCGAGCCGGGTCTTCCCGGATCCTCCCGGGCCGGTGAGGGTGACGAGCGGGAAGGCTGCGCTCGGCGTCTGAGGAATTGGGCTGTCGCTATGGCCCAACAGGCGCATTAGATAGACGAGCTCCTCCTCCCGTCCGAAGAAGCGTGTGCGGGCAGTCGGCAGGCAAGCGGGAATGGGAGCCGAGCCGAGCGGGACGTGTGGATTCCCGGCAGGCGTTGGAAGAGTGGGAGAGAGAGCCTCACGGCGTGGCAACGACGGTACATGTGTCTGCGGAGACATCTGTCTCGCCATGTCAGCCAGAGCGCGGAGGGTTGCCGAGGGTGCCATGTTCAGTTCCCGACACAGCAGGCGCTCCAGGTCTTGATACTGTCGCAGGGCGGCTGCGGGCCGCCCTCGGGCCAGATAAAGGCGGATGAGATCGCCGTACCCTTCTTCGCGCAGGGGATCGACGCCGACAGCGCGGAGGGCGTAGTCAAGCGCCGTGTCAAGATCGCCGGACTGTTCGTTCGCGGCGATCAGGCGGCGCAGGGCGGTGTAACAGGCCTCCGTCAGGCGCAGACGCTCAGGGACGATCCAGTCGTCGTAGTGACCGGGGAGCAGATCACCGCGATAGAGAGCGACGGCTTCGGCAAGCGACCGTGTGCTGTGCGAGTGGGCGGCGCCTGCCGCCATCAGTCTGTGAAAATCGGCGACATCGGAGGTGAAGGAGTCCGGGTGGAGGCGTATACTGTTATTATCCGTGATCAGCACAGAGCCGCCTGGAACGTCCGGCGGCTCTAACTGCCGCCGCAACGAAGCAAGGGCAGTACGCAGGTTGACCCTGCCGACGTTTGGCTCCGCTTCCGGCCAGAAGAGTTCGACCAGATCGTCACGCGAAGGCGTTCGACCGGGAAAATAGGCGAGATAGGCGATCAGAGAGGCCGTCTTACGGGTGCGGAACCGGGTGATCTCGCGGCTCTCTTGCCGCAGTCGCAGCCCGCCAAAAAGTTCGAACCTCCATATAGGGGATATCATTGTGATAGTCCTCAGATGATACCGGTCTATTTCATAGCGGTGCAGATACGACGTAGCCAATAGGGCTGTCAGTGTAAGATTGTCAGTAACACTCTGCCGGGTGCGCCCCCTGTGTTCCCGAAGGAGACGCCACCGGATGAAGCGACTGTCTTTCCGAGACGCGGCGGGTCATTGCCGGGTGTCCGGCGTCTCGGATTTCTCGTACTGAAGGACGCTGACGCGGGCGGCGAGGGCCTGCGCGATATTGCGGAAGGAGACTGCCGCTTCGGAATCGGGGTGGGTTAACAGGACGGGGGTGCCGCTGTCGCCACCCTCGCAGACGTGCGGGTCGAGGGGGATGCGGCCCAGGAAGGGAACGCTGTAGCGGGTAGCGGCTGTCTCGCCGCCGCCGGTGCCGAAGACAGTCCCGCTCATGTTCTCGACGATGCCGAGGAGGGGGATGTTGCGCCCGCCCTGCTCCAGCATTCGGAACATGAGGACGCTTTTGTTGGCGATCTCCTGCGCGACATGCTGTGGGGTCATGACGATGACGACGCCGGAGAGAGGAACCTGCTGCGCGAGCGTGAGGGGAGCATCCCCGGTTCCGGGTGGGAGGTCTACGACGAGGTAGTCCTGTTCGCCCCAGTGGACATCGCCGAGCAGTTGCCGCACCGCGCCGGAGACCATTGGGCCGCGCCAGACGACGGCCTTCTCCTGATCGAGCAGGGAGCCGAGCGACATCGCCAGCACCCCGTGCGCCATCAGCGGCACGATCTTGGGGCCGGTGGGGGTGTCGGTCATCAGGGGGCGCTCGTGCAGGCCGAGCATGATGGGCAGGGAGGGGCCGTAAATGTCGGCATCGAGCAGGCCGACCTTTGCGCCCATCTGCGCCAGCGCGACGGCGAGATTGACGGAGACGGTGCTTTTGCCGACGCCGCCCTTGCCGCTCGCGACGGCGATGACGTGGCGGACGCCGGGAATCAGTTCCTGCGGCTCCATTTTGCGCCCGCGTACCTGTGCGGTCATCTCGACGGCGACCCGCTCGACGCCGGGAAGGGAGGCGACGGCGTGTTCGGCCTGTGCTTTGAGCAGGTCTTTGACCGGGCAGGCGGGGGTCGTCAGTTCCACTTTGAAGGCGACGCTGCCGTCGCAGATGCGAATATCTTTCACAAAGCCGAGCGTCACGATGTCGCGATGCAGGTCGGGATCCTGGACGACGCGCAGGGCGTTCAAAATCTGTTCTTCGGTCACAACTGCCATGAAATTTCTCACTCTCCACCGGGGAGCGGCGCGAAGCCTGCGCCGCTCACTTCCGGGCTGACACATTCTTGCCTTATTGTACCCGCCGCCGCGCCGAAAACCGTTCCGGGCCGCGCCAGTCCTCAGCGCAGTTGCCAGCCGCGCAGTTGGTCAAGCAGGGTGTAGTCGGTCAGGTCAAGCTGAACGGGGGTGACGGAGATGCGGTTTTCGAGGACAGCGTGGACATCGGAGCCGGGATCGGGGGTGTCTTCGCGGAGGCTGCCCGCCTGCCAGTAGTAGGGGCGACCGCCGGGGTCGAGGCGCTTGACGATGCGGTCTACATACTCCCGTCGGCCCTGATGCGTGACGGTCGCGCCTTTCAGTTCCGACGCGGTAACGTGGGGAACATTGACATTCAGGAAGGTGTGGCGGGGCAGGGGATCGGTCAGCAGTTGGCGGGCGAGACGGGCGGTGAACTCCGCCGCCGGAAGGAAATCTATGCCGTCGCCGGAGACGCCCTGCGCGGTGACGGAGACGGCGATAGCGGGCATTCCGAGAACGGCGCCCTCGAAGGCTGCCGCGACGGTTCCGCTGTAGGTGAGGTCCCAGCCGAGGTTAGGGCCGTTGTTGATGCCGGAGACGACGAGGTCGCAGCGGCCTTCCATCACGATGTCGTAGCCAAGGGTGACGCTGTCGGTGGGGGTTCCGCTGACGGCGTGGCCTTTCATGCCGTTCGGCAGGGTCATAGGGGTGACGCGCAAAGGTTTGTGCAGGGTGATGGAGTGGCCTGCCGCGCTGCGGGGCCGCTCCGGGGCGACCATGAAGACTTCGCCGAGCGTTTCAAGGGCCGTTTTCATGGCATGGATGCCGGGCGCGTAGATTCCGTCGTCGTTGGTAAGCAGTATTCGCATGGATGGTTTTTCGTTCCGTTTTTGATGGCGTCGGCAGGAGTGGGTCTCGCAGACGGTGAATTGACCCTCAGCCCCACTGCCTGTCTCATTTTGACACAATTTCGGAGGAACCGCCAGATGTCGCTTCGTCCCGTCCGTATTGGCATGATGTCTTTTGCCCACATGCACGCCGCCAGCTACGCCCACAGTATCGCCGCTCGCCCGGATACGGTTCTGGTGGGAATTGCCGACCACGACCCGGCCCGCGCCACCGAGATGGCGGGGCGGTTCGGCACGACGGCCTTCGCGAGTTATGACGCGCTGCTGGCCGCGCCCGAACTGGACGCAGTGGTGATCTGTTCGGAGAACGTGCGGCACCGAGAACTAACGGAGATGGCGGCGGCGGCGGGGAAGCATATTCTGTGCGAGAAGCCGCTGGCAACGACGGTGGCGGACGGGGAGGCGATGATCGCGGCCTGCCGGAAGGCGGGGGTGCAGTTGATGACGGCCTTTCCGTGCCGTTATTCGCCGGTGATGCAGCGGCTCAAGGCGATGCTGGATAGCGGGAACGCGGGCGAGATCGTGGCGATACGCGGCACGAACCGGGGGCGCAATCCGGGCGGCTGGTTCATCAACAAGGCGGAATCGGGCGGCGGCGCGACGATGGACCACACCGTGCATGTCACCGACCTGATGCGCTGGATGCTGCAGGATGAGGTGCGGGAGGTCTACGCAGAGATCAGCAACGGTATCAGTCATGCGGCGTTCGACGATGTGGGCTTTCTCAGCCTGACCTTCGAGCGCGGGGTCTTCGGGACACTGGACGCCTCGTGGTCGCGCCCAAAAGCGTTCCCGACCTGGGGCGATGTGACGCTGGAGGTGGTGACGGAGCGCGGTACGCTCTCGATGGACATGTTCGCGCAGAACCTCGTCCTCTACTCCGACAAAACCAACAGCGTCTCCTGGCACAACTGGGGCGGCAACATGGACGATGGCCTGGTCGCGGCCTTCGCCAAAGCCATCGCGGAAGGCTCTCCCGTTCCCATTACCGGCGAAGACGGCCTCCGCGCCGCCGAAGTCGCCCTCGCCGCCTACCGCTCCGCCGAAACCCACGCACCCGTCGCGCTTCCGCTTTGATAAGGCGGCTATGAGTAACGGGAGCAGTCCGATGCACACTTGTCTGAGGCGCTAGCCCACCTGGGGCTGACAGCGAGGGATAAGATCGTTTCCAAACTGGGGGTGCATACCGCCTCCGTTACCATCGAGACCGTGAAAGGGAAATCGGTTCTGGCAATTCAGATAAATCGCGCCCCCACGCCCGTCGTGCTGAATGGTCACTACTGGCGGCGCGTTGGAAACTCATCGCGCCAAGTTCCCGCTGAGGAGTTGACACGGTTCCTGTTGGAGCGTACGGGGGCGTGGTGGGACGCCTTGCCCTGCGCCGCGCCGTCGGACGCGCTGGACACCAAAACCTTTGAGGACTTTAAGACGCTGGCCCGCAAGCGTCTTCCCGCCCTGCGCCCGTCCGATGACGCGGCGACGATCCTCAACAATTTGCAGCTTGTAGATGGGGAAGGGAGGCTGCTTCGCGCCGCCGTGCTGCTGTGCGGCAGGGATCAGGAAGTACAGCGGCTTTCCCCGACTGCATTTATCCAGGTAGGGCGCTTCAAAGGCGATGGCACGACGATTCTGGACGACAGGCAGATCACGGGCAACCTGTTCGTACAACTGGACGGCGTGATGGCAGCGCTTCGGACCTACCTTCAGGTGCGGTATGAGTTTCCCACCGAGGCGGGGGAACGCGAGGGTCTGGCAGCGTTGCAGCGAGTTGAGGTTTGGGAGTATCCGCTGACGGCGTTGCGCGAGGCGGTGGCGAACGCGCTATTGCATCGGGACTATACCGACACCGGGCGCGTAATAATCCGCGTGTACGATGACCGTATTCTGATCTCCAGTCCTGGCCTGCTCCCCGAAGGGCTGACCGTCGCCGACCTGTCCCGTGACCCGCACCGCTCCCGCCGGCGGAACCCGCTTCTGGCCCAGGCGTTTTTCTATACCGAGATCGTGGAGCGATGGGGGACGGGGACGACGCGCATGGCGACAGAGTGCGCGGTGCAGGGATTGCCCGCGCCTGAGTTTGCCGAGGTAAGCGGTGAGGTCTGGGTGACGTTCCGCAAAGACCCGTACACCGACAAACGGCTGACCGCGTTAGGGCTTTCCCCACGCCAGATTCAGGCGGTGCGCTATGTCCAGCAAAAGGGCAGCATCTCCAACGCCGAGTACCGCGATCAGGCCAAAGTCTCCTCTGACCGAACAGCTTCGCGTGACTTGAACGCTCTAGTAAAGGCAGGCATTCTCAATCCTCAGGAAGCGGGACGACAGGCACGGTACACATTCACAGGTGCAAAACCCGCTAAATCCGCAATCAATCCGCCAGAAACCCGCCAAACCGTCACGGAACCTGCCACCGAGAGTAGCGAGGGCGAGAAGGGAGCCAGGGCGTGAGCGACCTTATAGGACGGCAGGCCGGCAATTTGAATGATGAAACCCTTGCTTTCCATACAGTACCTTCGCCAAAACGGGCGAGAGCAGGAGCAGAATAGGTAAAATATCGGGAATGGGGTTTCGGTCTCTGTAAGTTGTTGAGTTGGCGCTTACAACTTCGATCCGAAAGCCCTATATTCATGACATGGATTCGCCACCCGTTTTGGCGAAGGTATTGTAATGAACATTGTCAGCAACGCATCACTACATGTAGGGCGACTTTTCCAAATGGGCAACCCGCAGGTCACAAAACACATCGCAGATTTGAAAGACGCATCCCCTGATATTCGGCGTCGTGCCGCCCATATGTTGGGTGAGATCGGCGACACGTCTGCCATTCCTGAACTTATCGAGGCGTTGAAGGATCAGGATAGGCTTGTTCGTTGGCGTGCGGTCGATGCGCTGGGTGAAATCGGTGAGGTGTCTCCTATTCCCTCTCTAAGTAGGCGGCCTCATTTCGTTCGTAGATTGGGATTGCGTGTTCCGCATGGACACTTGGCGCAAAGCGTCCTACAGCGAAGGGCTTTAGCTCGTCGTGGCACCAAACGAAATCTACGAACGAACTACGTCCGGCTACTTAGTGGTTCATCCGGCTAATTTGACCAAGTTTCTGTATCCCTCGAAACGGCTCTAGAAGTTATGATCCGAACTCGGAACAGCGTACTGTGCGCCTGAAACGGTTCTGCGAAAAGTCGCATTTATTTGCCGGATGAACCACTTAGGAGTCGCCCGATGAACATTGCCGATATGCCTTCTGAAAACCAACACAACCCGTTAGAAAGAGCAAAACAGTGAATAAAACAGACCTGACTGACCTCATCGCGTGGAGTTTCAAAGATATCCAACCACCAGGTGATAGCGTAGAAGATATCTTCCATGAGGAAGTTTTTGAAACATCACGATTTATGGACATAATAAGAGGAAAAGATTGGAGGGAATTTCTATATATTCTGGAGACACATGACGAGACGTGCGAAATATCTTTACCACTGTGTTGTGCAGATATGATCTACTATCTCACACCCAAAGCGTTTCATTATTTTGCCCCTGCTTATCTAATACATGCAATAAATAGCGACTCTACGGATATTATTACGATATTCTTTAGTCGTCTTTTGCCTGT
>JBBRLP010000122.1:0-15870 GCA_038231295.1 Chthonomonadales bacterium | reverse complement strand
GTAGAGGTGACATCGGTACCCTCCTCTGGGGTTGGTTTTGTCACCATAGACTACGGAGGCGGGGTTCCGATGTCACCCTCTGAGCAAGCCGCCAATACAACCAGCAGTTCGATGTCTACATCTTTTACCGGAAACTAAAGCCTTCCAGAGTACCTTATTTCGCAAGCCATCTTAACTTGACGGGCCAGCCGCTCGATTTCCGGTGTGGTGCCACGACTGGACGGTGTGGTTTTGTGTTGGTCCATTATGGTTCCTCCCTCGTTTTTGCTCCCCAGAATCGGTGTGGGGAGCGAGAACGTGAGGGGCGCGATACACAGGGCGGCCAGCGGTCAGCGGGAGGAATAGAGACGGGGTGAGTGGAACTCTGCTCTCGATTGCTTTCTCAGGAAGGAAGGAAAACGAATGCAGTATACACGCTTGGGTAAGACGGCGTTAAAGGTCAGCCGTCTCTGCCTCGGAACCATGAATTTCGGCCCACAGACGACCGAATCGGACAGCTATGCCGTGATGGATAAAGCCCTCGAACTGGGCATCAACTTCTTCGATACGGCGAACGTCTACGGATGGAAAAAGGGCGAGGGCGTGACGGAGCAGATCATCGGACGCTGGTTCGCGCAGGGCGGCGAGCGGCGCGATAAGGTGGTACTTGCGACGAAGGTCTACGGCGATATGGGCGACTGGCCCAACACCAGCCGACTCTCCGCACTGCATATCCGCAAAGCCTGCGAGGCCAGCCTCAAACGCCTCCAGACCGACTACATTGACCTCTATCAGATGCACCATGTCTGGCGGGACGCGCCCTGGGACGAAATCTGGCAGGCGATGGACCTGCTGGTGCAGCAGGGCAAAGTCCTCTACGTCGGCTCGTCCAACTTTGCGGGCTGGCATATCGTGCAGGCCAACGAAGCGGCGAAAGCGCGGCAGACGCTCGGCCTCGTCTCGGAGCAGAGCATCTACCATCTGCTGCGGCGTGACATCGAGCGCGAAGTCATTCCGGCCTGCGAAGCCTACGGCGTCGGCATCATTCCCTGGAGTCCGCTCGGCGGCGGGCTGCTCGGCGGGGTGCTGGAGAAGGCGGAACAGGGCCGACGCGCCTCCGAAGGAATGCAAAAAGAGGTCGAGAAGCACCGTCCGAAGATTGAGGCGTGGGAAAACTACTGCCGTGAACTTGGCGAGAAGCCTGCCGATGTCGCGCTGGCCTGGATGCTGAAAAACCCGGTCATCACCGCCCCCATCATCGGGCCGCGCACGATGGAGCAGTTGGATGGCTCCCTCCGCGCTCTGGAGATCAACATCACGGACGAGATCACGCAGAAACTCGACGAAATCTTCCCGAAATTCAAAACCTCCCCGGAAGACTACGCCTGGTGATGCGCTGAACGTTCGTGCATCGTCTGAACCATGATTCGTCGGATTATGGGATTGGCATGATTTCAAGCTACCGGCTTTCCGTTGGGACAGAAATTCTGAGAGACAAGAACCCTGTATGACAATGGGAGGGCTTCTGGTCTGGAATCATGGTAATCTCATAATCTGACGAATCATGGTTCAGACGATGCGGGAATGAGAGGGCAACAGCATGAAGACGAACAAACGCAGACGAACCGTTCGGCTTTTCCTGATAGCAGTGCTGGTAATCGGCGGGTTTTCTCTGTGGAGGTACACCCATCAACTCTATTGCGACCAGGCATTGCTCAGTGCCATCAAACGCGGTGACAGCGCCGCTGTGCTTGACCTGCTCGCTTCCGGGGCCAATCCAAACGTTCGCAGTCCCGGTGTCCTACCCCCGTCTTTCCGTACCCGCCTCCTGCGCCTCCTCGGACGTCCCACTTCCAACACTCCAATTGACGGCCTGCATGCATCTGCGTTGAGTTGCTGCCCGGAAAGAATAAATGGAACGGACGTGTTCGATGTATCCCGTGAAAATACGGTAATCGTTAACGCACTTTTGCGATACGGCGCAAAGGTTGACGCGACAGACGATCTGGGTCAGACCGCATTGGGATGGGCAGTTGTTCTCCAGCATACCGATACAGTACGCTTATTCTTAGAACACGGGGCCAATCCCAATACGTATGTTTGTCAGGGGAAGTCCCTGCTTATCTCGATGCCAGGGCAGCGTCTTAGGATGGTGTTTGAAAGTCGTGGTAACCCTTTACTGATCGCTGCTTTCCATTCAGTGGTCTATGAATGCTCCAGTCCTGATATCGCCCACCTTTTGATTGAGCATAGCGCATCTATCTCTTCTCGATCTGATACAGGGGAAACGCCACTATGGTCCGCAGTATGTGCCGATGATCGTCAGTCCGTTTCTTTACTTCTGTCGAGGGGAGCAGATGTCAACGCCAGAGACAGAGAGGGTCGAACGATACTGGGATACACAGTGCAGTATACGGAAACCTGTGGTCCAATAGGCGTTTATGACCCTCAAATGCAACGTATACTTGTGGAGGCGGGCGGCAAGGAGTAAAAACCCATTGTCTGGCAGAGAAGCCTGGAACATTCCTGGAATTGAGCAGGTACAAGGGCGAGCCTCCATGCAACAGGCATCTGGGAGTAGTACCCACGCAGTCAGGCGCTTTGGAAATCAGTGCGAAGAGTTATGAGATGATGAGACCACTTGACACTGCACAAATTGCTGCGATAGATGCCACTACGTCTCGGGCTGAACGATTCTGGAAGCATATTCCGTTCGTGGGCTGGATACTCGCAGATCAGATGTGGCAGCGCCGAACCCTGCCCATTGTAGAGAACATCGCGACGGAACTTAAACAGCGACCGGTGACGAATCCCTCCGGGTGGGGCGAGGGTGAAGAACATCAGGCGTTTGCACAGACCGTCTGTGAGATTGTGCAGAAAGAAATGGGATGGCCCAACGACCATTTCATTCCGGAAGATTCTGCCGGAGTTGTCTTCTGGGCGCATGAGGACGGCCTGGACAATGTCACAGCCATTATGGAAATGGAAGACACTTTTGGGATCGTTGTGACCGACAGAGATTTGGAACGGTACGGGACACAGACACTCGGAGAGGTGATCGAGGACTTGTGGTCTCGAAAAGTGGCCGTGTCTGTAAGCGGCTTCGAACGGTGACGTCAACCAATATTCAGCGGCAGCAGGGTTTGTCGGCGGGGGTGGTCGCGGCGCTGGAGAGTTTGAATTCGCCAAGGTTCGCATTGACGCCGTCGTAGTGGAGGGCGTTGCCGAGGCTGTCTTTATAGTCGAAGCGCGTGGTCTTGCCCTTGATGAAGCGGTGGACGGGCCAGGTCGTGTTGTTTTCGACGACGATGGGGTTCTTACCGTCCCTACCGAGCAGAATATTGGCGGCAATGGCGGAAGTCTCGCCAAAACCCATTTTGAAATGGCGCGGATCGTCCTCCGCGACAATTTTGGTCCAAGTGAAGGTGCGGGCGCCGGACGACGCGCCCCCTTTGCCGAAGACCGCCAGCGCGAGTTTTTCCAGGGCGGCTCGCTGCGCGGGTTTAGCCCGTTCGTCGAGATAGCCCATCGCGCCTTTATCAGCTTCCCCTCCCCCGAACGCCAGACCGTCCAGCGTCACGCCGTCGTAGCGGGCTGTCTTGAGGCGATAGATATAGACGGTATGGCAGTAGTCATTGGAAGGCCCCTGGCCGAAGTTGCACGGGCAGGGAACGCTGCACGAGCAGACCTCCAGCAAGGTTCCCGACGCCAGCCAGAGCGGTGGGGCAGGCTTCTTCGGGGAGGTTGTCTGCGGCCCGCACAGCGCACTCGCTCCTACCATCAGCAACAGTCCGAACGTTTTCATCGTCTCGCCCTCCTTCGTAACGCAGGATTCGCGTTTCCCTGTGCCGAAACCTCCTCTGCTATTCTCATCTACGACCGGGATGCGCCTGAGAAATCCCCTGTCCACTTTGCTTTCAGAAGGAGAACCCGCATGGCGTTCTGTGAATTGAAATACTTCAGCAAGGCCCTCCAGAAGGCCACGTCCGCCAATATTCTGCTTCCCGAAAACAACATGAATGGGCCGTTCCCGGTCCTCTACCTGCTGCACGGCCTCTCCGATGACCATGCAGCCTGGACCCGCTGGTCGAGCATCGAGCGGTATGTGCGTGAACTGCCGCTGATTGTTGTCATGCCGGACGGGGGGCGCGGGTTCTACTGCGATGCGGAACAGGGCTTTGCCTACGAGACGGCGATTGTGCGCGACCTCGTTGAGTACGTTGACGCTATGTTCCCCACTAAACCGACGCGGGAGGGCCGAGTCGTCGCGGGGCTTTCGATGGGCGGTTACGGGGCCGCGAAGTTCGCCCTGAAATTTCCGCAGATGTTCTGCGGAGCCGTCAGCCATTCCGGGGCGATGGGGTTCGCACATCGGAAGTTCCCCCTCGATTCGGAGCAGGCATGGCATCGGGAGTTCGCCCGTGTCGTCGGCGAGAATCCTTCCGACGGCCCGAATGACCTCTACTCCCTGGCCGCGAATCTCTCCCCGGCCATGCGCCCCGCCCTGCGCGTGGACTGCGGCACCGAGGACTTCCTGCTCGAAGACAACCGCGCCTTCCACGCCCACCTGACGCAAATCGGTTTTCCCCACGAATATCTGGAGTTCTCCGGCGCACACAACTGGGCCTACTGGGACACCCACATCCAGGAAGCCATCACTTTCCTGACAGCCGCTCTGGACCTGCAATGATGGGCGTTCCTGAACCACGCCGACTGTGTGCCTTCGGCCCTTAGCACAGGACTTTAGTCCGGATCACACTTTTTGCGCCAACAATTCATTCCGAAGGCTGCCTGCGCGGGAAGTAAGGGAACTTGTGCCTGCTGTGGTCGTAACTTTCGAGTGGTTAAGCCGTCTAACTGCCAACACAGGCGCGACAGCACGTTCTCCTGCAATGCCGCCGCCTCTTAAACCTCGTTTCCTGCTTTTCCCGGGATTGCAACGCCGCAAACCCTTTTCGCATTCCCCGCAGCGTCGGGGCTGTTTGTGTCTCTGCCCCGAAGCGGGCGCACGGTACGGTCGAAGGGAGAATCTGCACCATGAGTGAGACGGGAAACCCCATTCAGCACAAACTGGCCGCGACACGCCAGTGGTGGCGCACGACCCGCGCCCTGAGCGGTCTTGGCTGGACGGTCGTGGCGGTCGTCGTGCTGAGTCTGGTCTGTTATCATGCGGACAGTCGCCTCGTTCTCTCCGCGCAGGCCCGTGAAGCCTGGCGCGTGGGAATCGCGGTCGCAGGCGGAGCGCTACTGCTTGCCGCCCTGCTGCGCTCCCTGCTGCGGCCCTTGCCGGATGCCGTCGTCGCCGCCCATGTCGAACAGAAGTATCCCGCTCTGCGCGAACGCCTCCTGACCGCCGTAGACCTCGCTCCCGCCCTCGCAACTGCTGGCGGTGACCGGGCGAGCGGCTTCTCCCGCAGCATGACCGCCGCGCTCGTAGAAGAGACGCAGAAGGTCAGCGCGAACCTGAATTTCCGCCGCGCCGTCAATATCGCGCCCCTGCGCCGTGCGAGTCTGGCCGCGCTTGCCGTCCTGCTGCTCATGGCGATAGAGGCCGCCCTGGCCCCGGAGGCGTTCGCCAACTGGCTGCGCCGAATGCGCGATCCCCGCGCCGACATCGCACCCTGGGCGAATACCCGCGTCTATGTCAAGCCGGAGGCCGAACTGCTGCCGCGCGGAGCCGGAGTCGGCATCGCGGTCATCACGCGAGGGCTTTCCGCCGAGAAGAGTGTCCTGCACTACCGCGACGCGGGCGACAAAAACGCGGTCTGGAAGACGGTAGATCTCAGCACCCCGGTCTCCCTCAATTCCGATGCCGCGACCGCCTCCGGCCCGACGCTTGCCGCCGATAACCGCCCCACCGCCAAAGAGGAAATACGCCGCTTTACTTACCGGTTCCCCTCCCTGCCGCAGAGCATCGAGATGTACGCCTCCGCCAACGACGGACGCTCCAACGAGCGCGGCGTCAATGTGGAAGATCGGCCAGCCTTTTCCAGCTTCAAGATGACATTCCACTATCCCGTCTACACGCACAAGCCTGTTCAGACGCTCACTGTCTCCAGCGGCGACATCGCGGCCCCGGCCGGGACGGAAGTAGACGTGGTCGGCATCGCCAATAAACTGCTCCACAAAGTCGGGTTCACACTGAACCGGGCAGCAGGCGGTTCCTGGCCGGTGCAGGGCGCGAAAACTAACGGCCATCTCTCCGTCTTCCGGGACGCCAGTTATGCGCTTGCCCTCACCGACCTGCACGGCTTTGCCAGCGAAAAAGGCGCTCCCTACGCCATCAAAGCGCAGCCCGATCAGGCTCCGACCGTACAGATTTCCCGTCCTGCGACCGATATGTACCTCGTCCCGAACGGCAGTCTGCCCATTACCGCCCATGCCACCGACGACTACGGCGTGGCGGCGATGCGGCTGGCTTACGAAACGCAGAAGGGCGAAGGCTTCGGCGGCAGCGCCCTCAAGACCCTCCACAGCGGCGCTCTGCCCATGCCCGGCCCGAACGGTACGCCCAACGCCGACATCAATGAGCGCTGGCATATCGCCAGCATCCATCCGCAGGTCGGCGAGACCATCCGCTACGAGGTGGACGCGACCGATAACTGCACCATCGGCGGGGCGCATACCGCCCGCTCCACCTCCTACCGTATCCATGTCGTCAGCGTCCTTGCGATGCAGCAGACCCTGAAAGAGGCGCTGGACGAAGAGGCCCATGCTGTCGCCGAACTCCGCAAGAACCAGATTGAGGCCCAGAAGCAGCTGGAGCAGGCGCGGCAGAAACAGGACAAGACCGCGCTGGCCCATGCCCAGGAAGCGGAACGCGCCGTCGCGGAAGAGGCAAAATCCGTCGCAAACCGTGTGGAGAACCTGAGCGCCCAACTGGAGAACAACGACTTCGCCACGAAATCCGAACTGGAACGGCGCAATGAGGCGAAGCAGACGATCCAGAACCTCGCCGCGCAGAAGGCTCCTGCCGCCGCCGACAACGTGAAGAAGGCGCAGGAGGCCAAAGCCGACGCAAGTCAGGCGCTCGCGCAGGCCGACAAGCAGGAGAGCGAGATAAAGCACGATATCGAGAAGGCGCAGGAGAAACTCTCCCGAACGCCGCCGCCGGAGCAGCTTGCCGCCGAAGCCGTCCGCCTCGCCAAAGAGCAGCAGGACCGTGCCGACACCTCCCGCACCATCGCGGAAGACATCAAAGCGCAGCAGCAGAAAAACGGCGACAAGGCCATCGCGCCGGAAGACAAACTTGGTCTGGAGTCGGAGAAGAAGAACCAGGCGGAGATCAACGCTGACACGCAGAAACTCCAGAACCAGCTCCAGCAGGCCGCCAAAGCCGCCGCCGAGCGTGGCAATAAGAAGCAGGCCGACGCCCTGAAACAGGCGGCGCAGGCTCTCCAGCAGGGACAGGCCACACAGCACCAGCAGGAGGCCCAGAAGAACCTGAGCAAGGCCGATCCCTCCAACGCCGCGCAGCAGCAGGACAAAGCCGCGACCGCGCTGGAGAAGGCCGCTGCCGCCGCACAGCAGGCGTCCGACAACCCGAACGGTCAGCAGGCGACTGCCGCCCAACTGAACCAGACCGCCAAGCAGTTGCAGGCGCTGGCCGAGCAGCAGAAAGGCGTCGCGCAGAAGACCGGACAGAACCCCGACGCCCAGCAGAGCCAGCAGTTGGCACAGCAGGAGCAGGCCATTCAGAAGCAGGCGCAGGACGCCCAGAAGAACCTCAATGGCGCTCCCAACGCGCAGAAGAACCTGCAAAACGCGCAGCAGAACCTCCAGCAGTCCGGGCAGAAACTAAGCCAGAACAGCCCACAGTCGGCGCAGTCGCCCGCACAGCAGGCCGCACAGCAGCTCCAGCAGGCGGCACAGCAGGCGGAGAACGCGGCCCAGCAGATCGAACAGGCGCAGGCTGCCGCCGAACTCGCCGACCGCGTGGAGCATCTGGCGCAGGTGCAGAAGGCGCTGAAAGACACGACAGCCCGCCTCGACGCCTCGAAACAGCGCGGCCCCCTCACCAACAATGAGAAGGGCGAACTCGGGCAGGTGGGGCAGCGACAGCAGAACATCGAGCAGGAGGCCAAAAACCTCGCCGAAAAACTGCCCTCCGCCGCGTTCAAGCAGGCGCTTGGCATGGCGGCGCGGCAGGCCCATCCCGCGACGCAGGCCCTCAATCCCGATCATGGCCTCGGCGATACCGGTCAGCAGACGCAGGCCGCGCAGGCCCGCGCCGCGCAGACTCTGGAGACCATCGCCGGTGCGCTGAAGCAGCAGGCGCAGGGCGCACAGAACCAGCAGCAACAGCAACAGCAGAATGGACAGCAGCAGGCCCAGAGCGCACAGCAGGCCCAGGAGGCTGCCGCGCTCGGCAACCTGATGCTGGCGAAAGGCTTGCAGCAGCAGATACGGCAGGCCACTTCGCAGGTCGAGCAGGCCCGCGCTCACAACCCGAACCAGCAACTGACGCCCGCGCAGCAGCAGGACGTTCGGCAGTTGACGCAGGATCAGAAAACCACGCAGGAGATCACGCAACAGGCCGCGCAGGACCTCGCCTCACAGCCCGAAATCCAGCGCACCGTCCAACAGGCGACACAGCACGAGGAGCAGTCCGGTAATCGCCTCCAGCAGCAGCAGACTGACCAGCCGACTCAGGGCCATCAGGACGAGGCGCTGAAGGGCCTTGATCAGGCCGCGAAGCAGGTGCAGCAGGCCATGCAACAGCAGCAGCAACAGCAGCAGGCCCAACAGCAGGCACAGCAGGGAGCGCCGCAGCCGAACGGCAAACCGAAGGACGGCAATCCGTCGAAAGCCTTCACCAAGCTGGAAGGCGTTCAGAACGGCCAAACTTCCAATATCACGGGCAAGGCCGGGCAGTTCGGCCCGCTCAATCCCCGCGCCCAGCGCACCCTGCGCGAAGGCCAGGGCGAGAAAGTCTCCGCCGAATACCAGGAGGCGGTCAAACGGTACTTCAGCGCCCTCGGCGACAAGAAACGGTAGGGATATGCACACCACAGACCTCAACGGTTTGCCAAAAAAACGGTTTGCAAGCGTGCAGACCAGCGCGTCCGGCTCGCGTATGGCCCGGATTATGCGCGGCGGTCTCTCTGCGCTGTTGTGCCTGGGCCTCTGCGCGGTGGCCGCCTGCCCTGCCTCCGCGCAGAAGAAGCTAACCTCCGTGCCGCCCCGCAAGTCCGTCGCTTCTCCCTGGGATGTCGAGGCGCGGGAGTATCTGGGAACGCCGGAGTCGGAGCGGGCCGTGGACAAGGGCCTCCAATATCTCGCCTCCCGCCAACTGCCGGACGGACACTGGAGCAGCGGCGGCTATACCGCCGATGTCGGGATTACCGCGCTCAGCCTGCTGGCGTTTCTCGCCGCCGGGCATCAGCCGGGGCGTGGCCGGTTCGGCCTCGTGCTGAATGAGGCAGTGGACTTTCTCGGCAAGAGCGTCCGCATGAACGGGCAGTTCGGCGCGGTCGGACTGGTGCATAGCGATCCTTCCGTCGGTCAGAGCGGGCAGCCGATGTATGGTCATGGCTTCGCCACCCTCGCGCTCGCCGAGGTCTATGGCATGACCCACCGCCGTGACCTGAAACCTAAAATAGAGGCCGCGATCCACCTCATCGAAGATACACAGAACAATAACGGCGACCGGCGGCTGGATGGCGGCTGGCGGTATCAGCCCGGCCAGGGAGACGCCGACATCTCCGTAACAGTCGTGCAGGTGCTGGCGCTGCGGGCGGCCCGCAACGCAGGTCTTAAAGTCACGCAGTCCACCATTGACCGCGCTCTTGCCTATATGAAGCGTTGCAACAACAATCTGGACGGCGGTTTCAGTTATCAGCAGCAGATTCATCAGTCCGGCCCGGCGCGTACCGGGGCAGGCTGCCTCTCCCTGCTCATGGCGGGAATGCGCGACTCCCCGGAGTGTCAGGCGGGCTTAAAGTATCTCGTCGCGCATCCCCTCGATTCCCGCAACGAGTGGCCCTATCGGGAGCATTTCTTCTACACGATCTACTATGTGACGCAGGCGATGTACCAGGCAGGCGGAGACTATTGGAAGCGCTGGTATCCCAATATCCGTGATTTGCTCGTCCACAAACAGGACAGCGACGGCAACTGGGGCAACTCCGGCTACTCCGAAGCGGGTTCCGAATATGCGACCGCCATGTCCATCCTTGTCCTGCAAGTCCCGGCAGGTCTGCTTCCCATCTACCAGAAGTAACCGCCAATGAGACTGAACAGATGCACGTCTCTTTCTTTGCTCTGCCTCCTTGCTGTGACGCGGCCTGTTCTCGCGCAGCAGGCGGCAGGCAAGCAGACGCGACCTCCGCAGGTGGAGCGGATAACGGACAGCGTGTTTCGGGTCGGGGCAGCGGTGGTGGATACGCAGGCGCGAACGGTCACCTGTAAGGGCGTCGTCAATATGGATGCAGGCGCGGTCGAGTATCTGGCCGTCGCGCCGCATGGCAAGACACATGAGAGTCTTCTGCGCGTGGATGTGCGGCCTCTGCATCTCCAGGTGGCCCTGCTGATGCTCGATCTGGAGCCGAAGAACGTGCTGAAGTATCAGGGCGACCCGGCCACGCCGCAGGGTGACCCCGTCGAAATCCGGGTGCGATGGCGCGATCTGAAGGGCGCGGAGCAGACCGTTCGGGCGGAAGAGTGGCTGCTGGAGGTTCCGGCGAAGCGCCCGATGGCCCCGAATCAGTGGGCGTTCACCGGGTCTCGCGTCGTCAAAGAGGGATTCGAGGCCGATCTGGCGAAATCTCTTGTCGCGGTCTACCACGATCCGGCGGCGATTCTGGACAATCCCCTGCCCGGCGGCGCGACCAACAGCTACATTGTCCATACACAACGTGTGCCAAAACGCGGAACGCCGGTGGAAGTGATTTTCCACGCAGGGACTCCTGTTTCGACTCCGAAATCGTCCCGTGCAATTCTGCCCACTCCCTCGGTAGCCCGGACCGCAGAGCGAGCAAAACCGTGAGCGCCCTGGAGACGCAGGCGCTCCCGACGGAGCGCACCTTCCCGCTGGCGGGCGTGTTCGTAGTTTTTCGCAGGCAGCGGCGTGGAAGACGGTTGGGACGCGAACTGGCCGGGGCGTTCGGCCTCCTGGCGTTGCTGCTCGTGCTGGCTGCCGGGATACAGTCGCTCTTTTTCGGGCAGGTCACGCCCTATACGAACGATGCTGTGCGCTTCCTGCTGCGCTGGCTTACGACCGAGTGCCTTGCTGCCGCGTTGCTTCTGCCCATCGCAGGCGCGGTTCTAGGGGCCGGAGCCGTCCCGGCAGGCGCGGAACGGGACAGCATTCAGGCCACCCTGCTGACCCATCTGACGGGCTTCGAGATAGCGACCGGCCGCCTGCTCGCCGCGCTCTGGTCACCGGGAGTGGCGCTGCTGCTCTCCTGGACGTTCTGGACGGCAATACGCTTTGGCTTTCCGTTCACGACAGGAAGTGGCAACGGTTTCCTTGAGATTGCCGCCGCGCATCTCATCGTGCTGAGTGTGCTGTTCGCCAGCGGAGCGGTCGGATTTCTGTTCGCGCTACGGCGTTCCGGGCGCAGCCGGGAGTGCGGCACCGCTGTTGCGCTCCTCCTGCTGGCGTTCTGCGTTTCGGGGCTGGTTCTGTTCAATCCGCTGGTGCGGAAGATGGACACACCGACGCCGTTGATCGAGTCGCTGCTGGTCATTAATCCCGTGACCTCCGCAGCCAGTGCGTTGAATAAGGACATTTTGCGCGTTCCCTGGATATACAGCCGCACGGACGCGCCGGAATATCCGTTCACCTATCCCGCCCCGCTGGCGACAGCGGGCCTGTTCGCTCTTATTGCACTGACCGCGCAAGGAATCACCGCTGTCTGGTTGAGACGTCTCTACGCTCAGGAAAAATGATCCCCTACGGAGCTAATTTATGACCTGTTTGTCTGAAAGGGAACTGGAAGCCCTTCCCCCGACTACGCGGATGCTCGAACTGGGCTGTGGCCCTGTCAAACGCTGGAAACACTCGGTTGCCATAGACATCAATCCGCGTTCTATCGCCGATGTCATCCATGATCTCAATGCGACGCCCTACCCGTTCGCAGACAACGAGTTCGATATCATCATCGCTGAACACGTCATGGAGCATCTGGGTAACCTGATCAGCATTACCGAAGAACTGCACCGAATCTTGAAGCCAGGGGGCCGTCTCTATGTGGAAGTGCCGCACTTCAGCAGTGCGAACTTCTTCACTGACCCGACGCATACCCACTCATTCAGTACGCGATCCTTCGACTACTATGATCCGTCCTGCACCAGTCTCTACTCGTTCCACTATTCAAAGGTGGATTTCAAGAAGATAGAGGTCACGATAGGCGGCCCGCAGCATGGGGCGTTCGCACGGTTCATTCAGAAGCACTCCAATCTGCACAAGCAACGTTTTGAGCGTGATTTTGCCTTTATCTTTCCGCGTGAGACGATCAATTTCGTTCTGGAAGCCGTGAAGTGACTTCCGTTTCGTCCGAAAGAAGCAGAGCTATGATATCAAGAGCTTCCCATCCGTATCGCCTCGTTCGTACCGCCACGCTGTCGGTCGGTCTGCTCGCCGGGCTGTTGGGCAGTGTGCAGGCCGGGCCACCGAACGCCACCCAGACCAAAGCGCGTCAGGCCGTTGCGAAAGGGCTGGACTACCTTCTCAAGACGCAGGAGGCCGATGGCTCCTGGGGCGAGTATCCCGCTACGACCGCGCTGGCCCTCTCCGCGTTCCTCCGCAACGGGCGAACGGAACTGACTACCCCCGCCGTCGCAAAGGGGCTGAAGTTTCTCACCCGCTCGGTAAAGCCCAGCGGCGCGATCTACAGCGACGCCAATCCCGCAATGGCCCTGCCCAACTACAACACCAGTCTCGCGCTGGTCGCGCTGGCGGAGACGCACAACCCGGCGTATCGGACCACCATCCAGAAAGCGCAGAAGTACCTGGAGAAGGCACAGTTTGATGAGGACGAGGGCATCAATCCGACCAACCCGATATACGGCGGTATCGGCTATGGCGACGACCCCGGCGACGAGACGCATCCCGACCTCTCCAACCTCCAGCACGGCCTCGAAGCGCTTCATGCGAGCGGAACCCCGGCGAACGCCCCGGTCTTCAAGAAGGCTCTGATCTTCCTCCAGCGCGTCCAGAACCGCAAAGAGAGTAACGATCAGGCGTGGGTGAGAGAGGGGCCGAACGACGGCGGCTTCGCTTATGAGGCGCAGGGCGGCAGCAAAGCCAACGAGGGCAACCCGAACCTGAACGTGAAACACTCTTCCTACGGAGCGATGACCTACGCCGGCCTGAAAAGCTACATCTACTGCGGCGTTTCGAAGTCCGATCCGCGTGCGAAAGCCGCCTGGGACTGGCTGCGAGGCCATTACTCCGTCAGCGAACATCCCGGCATGGGCAATGCGTCTCTGTACTACTACTACCACACGATGGCAAAGACCCTCGATGTTTACGGCCAGAAGATCATCGTGGATACGAACGGCAAGCCACATGACTGGGCCAACGATCTCGCCGTGCAACTTGTCGCGGCGCAGCACCCGGACGGCTCCTGGTTCAATACCAACTCCCGCTACTGGGAAAATCAGCCTGGCCTGGTGACCAGTTACAGTCTGATCGCCCTGTCCTACTGCGTGAAAAAATAACGTCTTACGAAAGCGAGCTAAACCTGATGTCTGTTGTCCAGACTCCTCCGCCTGTCACCGGGATTGCCGAACAGGACGATCTTGCCCGACTGAAACACCTGCGCGAATCTTACGACGCCATGCGGGCGGAGATCGGGCGGGTCGTTATCGGGCAGGAGGCCGTCGTCGAGCAGTTGCTGATCGCCATCTTCTCGCGGGGCCACTGTATTCTGGTCGGGGTGCCGGGGCTTGCCAAGACTCTGCTGGTCAGTACCCTGTCGCGCATCCTCTCCCTTGACTTCAAGCGCATCCAGTTCACGCCCGACCTGATGCCTGCCGACATCACTGGCACGGAGATCATCCAGGAAGACCAGATGACGCGGGAACGCAAGTTCGTCTTCCTGCGTGGCCCGCTCTTCGCGAATATGATTCTTGCGGACGAGATCAACCGCACCCCTCCCAAGACGCAGGCGGCCCTGCTGGAAGCCATGCAGGAGCATAAAGTCACGGTTGGAGGCCAGACGCATCGTCTGGCCGAGCCGTTCTTTGTCCTTGCCACGCAGAACCCCATCGAACAGGAAGGCACCTACCCGATGCCGGAAGCGCAGCTTGACCGCTTCATGTTCATGGTCACGGTCGGCTACCCGACGGCGGAGGAAGAGCTTCAGATCATGAAGGCGACGACGGGCGGGCAGAGTGTCCAGCTCAAAGAGACTCTGAGCGGCGCGGACATCATGGCCCTTCAGGACATCGTGCGGCGCATCCCCGTCGGCGACCATGTTTTCCGCTACGCGATGGCGCTTGTTCGCGCCACCCGTCCAAACGAAGCGGATGCGCCGCCGTTCGTGAAGGAGTGCATCAGTTGGGGAGCCGGGCCACGCGCCTCGCAGTATCTGATTCTGGGAGCCAAAGCCCGCGCCGCACTCTACGGCCGCAACCATGCCACGACGGAAGATGTCGCGGCCGTCGCCGGGCCGGTGCTGCGCCACCGCATCCTGACCAATTTCAACGCGGAGGCCGAAGGCATCACTCCCGACAAAATCGTCGAGCGTCTCCTCCAGCACATCCCGCGCCCAACCGAACCGGGCCGCTGAGGACGCTGCCGAACGGAAGTTTCGGCAGGAATGAGTTGCCAGCGCAAAAGGTCGTGATATGTCCGTTGGGATAGTCCTTCGGAAGGATTTCCGGGGCAACCAGCCACCGTCGCGAGTGTCGAACGTTGATTACCGTTGTCCGTTGGGTTGCCGTTCGGAAGGATTTCCGGGGTGATCAGCCACAGACGCCAGTATCGAACGTTGCTCGTTGTTGCCCATCCTTTTGCCCTTCGGAATGAATTCCGGGGCTGTGGGCCTTCGGCCAAGTGTCCGCAAGCGGACACGGAGACCGGAAGATGTTCCCATCCTCCTTACGGTGTCTGGCTGAGAGGAAAAGTGTGTGCCGCCCGGCCACCTGCATCAGGAGGCAGGCGGATGAAACCAGGTGGGAGGAGGCAAATGGCGCGGAACAAGGCAAACGCTCTGTTGCACTTCGTCTGGATGACCTACGAACGACGACCTCTGATTGACAGCGAGATTGAACGACAGGTCTATCGGTATATCGAGGGAGTGTGCAGAAACGACAAATGCACGGTGTTGGCGACTGGAGGAATGCCGGATCATGTTCATCTGCTGGTTGTCATGTCGCACACAATCAGCATTGCCGACCTCCTTCACCATGTCAAAGGCGGGTCCTCCCGGCTTATCGCCTATTCGCTGAAACCAGGAGCGTTTTTCCAGTGGCAGAAGCACTACAGGGTTTTCAGCGTCAGTCCACGCGACTGTGATCGGGTCGTCGCCTACATTCACCATCAGAAGAAACATCATGCCGAGGGTAAACTCTGGCCGAATGTCGAGACCGACATCTGGGAAGCAGACTTTCCAGACTGATAGGGTCCGCTTATGGTCATCTACTTTTTCGTTACTTCCTGACTCAAACGTCTTACGGACAAACTGAAAATGTGGCGCATTGTGTGTCCGCTTGCGGACACTTGGCCGAAGGCCCACAGCTCCGGCATTCATTCCGAAGGGCAACATGACAGGCGTTCACGAGACACTTGTACGAGCAATAAAATATACTAACGGCGGTTGACTTATTCATGGTGTAAAATAGTAGGCATGAAACGCCTGCTCACCTTGACGGACGACCAACGCGCCGAACTCGTCCGTCGCTACAAAACCGAAAAGAACGTGCGGCTCCGTGACCGCCTGC
>JBBRLP010000121.1:0-15964 GCA_038231295.1 Chthonomonadales bacterium | reverse complement strand
CGGCACTAGGGTAGAGCAGATAGTCTCCCAAATATCTGCTAAAATCATCGTGTTAGCGCTCCTTTATCGATTTGATCGGCAAAACCAAATTCGACAAGGAGTGCTAACTCTCATTGTTCTAGGACATTTGCAAAAGGCTCCCTACAATGAAAATTTAACATTCCCTTAATGTTCTCTTAACATTCCCTTAACATTACGTGGCTAGAATCATCGCACGTGAACTTGATGTTTGTCCCTGAGCGATTGCCTTTTAGGGCCAATTTCATTTATACCAATGACGGTTTCGCGTTCATCCCTCGGACTCGCCCGTGTCTGTCAAAGGCGGTCCTCTCCGTGGGCAAGCTCGAAACGAGCGCCCTTATTTCCGAAGGAGCCATCTATGCGTTCGCAGCACAAGGGGTTTACCCTGATTGAACTGCTTGTCGTCATCGCCATTATCGCCATTCTGGCAGCGATCCTCTTCCCCGTTTTTGCACAGGCACGCGGCAAAGCCCGTCAGATTGCCTGCCTGTCGAACACCAAGCAGATGAGTACGGCAACGCTCATGTACATTCAAGACTACGACGAAACCCTTCCCGGCTATCGCTTCAATGGGCCGGCGGGTTCGGGCATCAATCCGTATGCGAGCGACGCCCGTGTCGGCACTTCCGCGAAGGATGCCATCTTCATCAATCAGCTGCTCAACCCCTACATCAAAAACAACGATGTCTGGAAGTGTCCGTCTGGAGTGCAGCAGTGGGTCAACGTGGACGATAAGACAGGGGCGACAGGGGCATTTCAGAGTTATGGCGGCGAAAATTCCTACGCCGTCAGCAACTATCTTTTCCGCTCTAACAACGGCATCTCTCTGGCGGCTATCGTCGCCCCGGCCGATACGGTCGGTATGGTGGATGCCACCTACTACAACACCCTGCCGCACGGTCCCCGTGCGGGTTCCGGCCCCTGCCGCCTCAAAAGCGAAACTTACGGTGTCGCCGGTTCTCCCGTAGACCCCACCACAAGCACCTACCCGTACTACTGGAAGAACATCGGCAACAGCACGTTCAACTTCACCGCAGGCAGCAACAACCCGGACGATCCTACCAATGCGACCGTGCTGACTAACGGCAAAGCACGCCACTCCGTGCAGATCAACGTCATGTTCCTGGACGGGCACAGTAAGGCCCTGCCCTACGACCGCCTGGTGTTCGATCCAGACCTGGTCACGGGCAGCACCACAAGCATCTGGGACCCCTACAAGACGGGCTGCCAGTAGAGCGCAGACGCCGCTCTGGCTGCTGATTTCACGCAGTAGTCTGCCCAACCTGATGAGCCCAACCAGACCCCCATTCGAGCAAGAGTCTTGCTTGGATGGGGGTCTGAATCTTTCTGCCGCAGACCGGCGGTATCCGCGACGGCTTTTGTACGTCCTATAAGAGTGTGAGTAACACCGCTGTACCTCGTCACTGTGGACGCTTCGTTTTGGGGAGAATCTATGCTGAGAAAATCACTGTTTGCGCTCTGCGGTCTGCTCTGTATCTTCGTGATTGCCGGATGCGGAGGCACGAACAATCCGACGGCAGGCGGCGGGGAGGACGGGGCGGTCAATCCCTCGCAGACGACTACACAGGGGCCGGAACTCCGCATCGTGTCGGGGTCGGAGAATCAGACGCTCCAGCCCATCCTCGAACGCTTTGGGGCACAGAACGGTGTGCATATCCGGATGGACTATCGCGGCTCTGTGGACATCATGGCCCTGCTGGAGAGCGGCGCGAAGGAGACGGATGCCGTCTGGCCCGCCAACTCGCTCTGGATCACCCTGGGAGACAGCCAGAAAAAGGTAAAGGACGCTCACTCGATCTTCTGGTCGCCAGTGGTCTTCGGGGTCAAGAAGTCGGTGGCGCAGTCGCTCAGATGGATCGGGAAAGAGGTGCAGGTCGGCGATATATTGAAGGCCGCAGAGGCGGGCAAACTCCGCTACATGATGACCTCCGCCACACAGTCCAATAGCGGCGCCTCCGCTTATCTCGGCTATCTGTACGCCTTCGCCGGAAAGCCCGATGTGCTGACATCCGCGAATCTCCAGAACCCTGCGGTTCAGAGCAAAATCAGGCGCATCCTCGGCACCGTGAACCGCTCCGCCGGAAGTTCCGGCTTCCTCAAAGACCTTTTCCTGCAAAAGTACGACGCTTACGACGCGATGGTGAACTATGAGTCTCTCATTATCGAGACGAACCAGGCGCTGGTCGCGCAGGGCAAAGAGCCGCTGGTCATCATATACCCCTCGGATGGTCTCGCTATCGCCGATTCGCCGCTGGGCTACGTGGATCAGGGCGATCCCGCGAAGGCCACCCTTTTCAAGAAACTGCAAGAATACCTCCTCTCCGACGCAGTACAGGCCGAGATATTGAAACAGGGACGGCGTACCGGGCCGGTCGGCACGGAACTCAAAGGCGCAGACCCGGCGCTGTTCAATCCCGATTGGGGCATCAGCCTCAGCAAATTCCTCGCACCGATCAAGTACCCCCGCGCCGAAGTCATCCGGGAGGCCCTTGACCTCTACCAGACCAGCTTCCGCAAACCCTCCTATACCGTCTACTGCCTCGACTTCTCCGGCAGCATGAAAGGCGAACGGGAAGAGGGACTGAAGACCGCGATGCGGAACATACTCGAACAGGAACGGGCGAAGAAGAGCCTGCTCCAGGCAACCGGGAAAGATGTCACCGTCGTCATCACCTTTAGCGACCATATCCTGAATGAGTGGAAGGTCGAAGGCAACGATCCCGCGAAGATGCAGGGGCTTGCCGCAAACATCCTGGCGAGCAGCCCGGACGGAGGCACCGACATCTACACACCGATACTGCGCGGCCTCGATCTCATCCACGCGCAGGCGGATCGTGACCACTATTTCCCCTCGATCATTCTGCTGACCGACGGGGAATCGAATACCGGGGCGAGTTTCGACGACGTGCAGCAGCATCGTCAGCAGACCGTACTGACGGACGTGCCGGTCTTCTCGATACAGTTCGGAGAGGCGTCCCCGGAGCAGCTCAAGCGTCTCTCGTCCGAAACACAGGGCAAACTCTTCGACGGGAAGAGCGATCTTTCCCGCGCCTTCCGCGACGCAAAAGGCTACAACTGATGGGAATGTCGCCCCCCGGCCCCCAGTTCTGGGGAACAGGCATTTTTATACGATAGGGTGTCCGCAGGGCATGGAGGGCTGATTTGAAATCGGGTAAGGGAACAACCGATTTATGGGCAGGCGTAGCGGCAGCGGTGACGTTCCTGCTGACGCTTGGAATACTCGGCACAGCGTGGATAGGGCTGTGCGTCCTGCTCGGAATCGGCGTCTATTTCGGCGTCCGGCTGCTGATGCCCACTCCGCCTGCCGTCGAAACGGAAGCCACTGTTCCCGTCATTTCGGCGGAGACACTGCTTGCGGAACTGCGCGGTATGGGCCGTTATCTGCCGCCTGCGCTCTTCGCACGGCTGATGCAGACCGGTGACCTGGCAGATGCTTTGCTGGCCTATTTCCGCGCTCACCCGGAACGCTCCGACCCCGGCCTGTTTCTGACCCGGCAACACTTGCAGATGGCCCATACCCTGACGCAGCGCTGGCTGGAGACTTCGCGGGCCGCGCCACAGGCCGCCCCGCAGTCGGCACAGAAACTGGATGAGTTCTTGAGCGACGTAACAGGCCGCCTTTCGCAGTTGTATCAGGGATTGACGCAGGCGGACGACGCACATCTGGCCGGGGAGATCGAGTCGCTGACGCGCACCATGAAAGAGATGGACGAGGTCTATCAACGTATCGGAGGAGGCAATCCATGAGACAGCGCGTCGGACTGCTGCTGTTATTGACGGTCTTTGCAATCGTGGGCGGAATGGTCGTAATGGGGGGCAGGAATGGACAGACCCCGCTTGTCTCCACGCCGGGAATGCCTGCCGGGAACGGAGCGCCTTCCGACTCGATCACGCTCAAAGGCTACATCGGCAGCGAAAAAGCGGCGTTCCTCAAAGACCCGCAGGTCGTCCAACTGCTTCAGCAGAAATATGGGCTGACGCTGGACTTCGATCAGCGCGGTTCACTCGATATGGTGAAAGACACCCACGCCGCCGAAAGAGATTTTCTCTGGCCGTCCAGCCAGGTCGCGCTGGAACTCTACAAAGAGAAGGGCGGGCCGCTCGCCCGCGCCGACATCATTTTCAACTCCCCTATCGTCCTCTACTCGTGGGCCAGCGTCACCGACGCGCTGATAAAAGCGGGTGTAGTCCACAAAGAGAAAGAGACCTACTATGTGGTAGATTTCCCCAGACTCGTGAAAATGATGACAGCGGGGCAGCAGTGGAAAGACGTGGGGATGGCGCAGTTGCACGGGCGCATTCTCATCTATTCCACCGACCCGACCCAGAGCAACTCCGGCACGATGTTCGCGGGGTTGCTTGCGGACGTGCTGAACAATGGCGAAGTGGTGAATGAGGCGCAGTTGCCGAAGGTGCTGCCGACCGTCCAGAAGTTCTTTGAGGCACAGGGCTATATGGAGACGCGCTCAGACGACATCTTTCAGCAGTACCTCAACCTCGGTATGGGTGCAAAACCGATCATTATCGGCTACGAGTCGCAACTGCTCGACTACAGTCTTCAGAACGGCGCGGCGCTTGCCGGTCGCAAAGAGGCCGTCCGTATCCTCTATCCCAAGCCGACGGTCTGGAGCAGTCATCCGCTCATGGCCCTCAACGACCGGGCGAAACGCCTGAATGATGCCCTGCTCGACCCGGAGATACAGCGCCTTGCCTGGACAAAACACGGCTTTCGCTCCGCCTCCGGCGGTCAGAACGATCCCAAGGCGTTTCCAATTACGGGCGTCCCGGAGACCATCGAAAACGTCGTTCCCATGCCCGCCGCCCGCGTCACCGAGCGCATCTTGCAGGCATTGGGCGGCAAATAAACGAGGAACAGAGAACCTATGCGACTGATGGACCTATCCCAGCCGATATTCGACAGCGGGCCGAACTGCCCGGCGCATCCGCCTGTCCGCTCGGAGGTCACCTCTGACCACGAACGGGCGGCGTGGCACTGGGAGACGCTGACGCTTGCCAGCCATACGGGGAGTCACCTCGACGCCCCGCTGCACAAGATTGCGGGCGGCGCGGCGATTGACTCGTTTCCCCTCGAAACCTTCACCGGCCCCGCGTTCATTGCCGACCTGCGCGGTATCGCGCCGGGAGCCTGGATCACCCCGGAACTTCTGGCAGCGGCCCTGCCCGCAGACCTTCCCCCGGATCACATCGTCCTCATGGCGACGGGCTGGGGCGACCTCCGCGAACGCACCGACCTCTGGCTCTATCAAGCCCCGAAACTCGCCCCTGCCACCGCCGACTGGCTGGTGGAGAAGCGCGTACGGGGACTGGGCGTAGATCACTGGGGTATCGGAGGCTGGGACAAAGAGAACGACGCGACAGTCCATACGACCCTGCTCGGTCAGGGAATCTGGATTGTGGAGGAGTTAAAATTCCCGTCGGAAGCCTATACTCTGCCGATGCCGCAAACGTTCATGGCCCTCCCGATTAACCTGCGTGGTCACTCCGGGGCGTGGTGCCGCCCTGTCTTTCTCGCTATGGAGTAGGCGAAGAGTTTCTGAACATCGAAGTTGATACGACAGACTATACCGTAGGGATAGACGAGTTCTTAACCTCGAAAATCGCTCACAAAAAGCATCTGGAGGTATCTTTTTTGAATCAGAAACATCGCATGCTGCGGGGCGGTTCGTGACGAGGGGTAAAACCTCTCGCTAAGGCACGCTGCGCGTGGTGTACCCTTCGGGTACAGGTGGCAGAAGGTACGAGTAATGCCTTTTCTCCTTACGTTGCAGCAAGAGAGCAGGCGTTGCGCCTTCCGAAAACCGTTCCCGAAGGGAACACCGCACGAAGTGCGCCTTAGCGAGAGGGTTTACCCCTTGCGACACGCTTGCCAAGGCCCTGTTCCATTGCCTGAGGGAAAGCAGGAACGGACAGCTTGACCGAAGAAATAGCAGGCGGTAACGGAGTTCTTCGCTACTGGCGATAACCCACCCGGCGCTAACATTGTCCCCGCTTGTCGTTACCCCGCATAAGGCAAAAGGAGCGATTGCGTTGAGTTGGCCGATTGGTTCAGACTATCAGGACATCATCCAGAACCCCGCCACCGCCTTCACCGACGCCGACCTGCGGCTCGGAACGGTCGTGACCAACCGCCTGGGACTGCCCCGCGTCGCGTCCGGCAACTTTGCCAGCGTCTACGAAATGCACTGCGGCTCTCGTCGCTGGGCCGTCCGCTGCCTCCTGCGCAAAGTCGCCGATCAGCAGCGCCGCTACGAACTCCTGAGCAGGCATCTCTCAGGGCTGTGGCTGCCCCCGCTCGTCGGGTTCGTCTATCTGCCCCAGGGCATTCGGGTACGGGGAGAGTGGTATCCGCTCGTCAAGATGGAGTGGGTCGAGGGCGTCGCACTGCACACCTTCGTCGAACGCCATCTGCACGACCCGCAGGCTCTGTACAACCTCGCGGCCCGCTGGCGGGGTCTGGTGAACAGTCTGCGCGGCAGTCGGCTGGCGCACGGAGACTTGCAGCACGGCAACGTTCTGGTGACATCGTCGGGTGACCTGAAACTGGTGGACTACGACGCGATGTTCGTTCCGGCTCTGCACGGCGAACAAAGCAGCGAACTCGGTCACGCGAACTATCAGCACCCTCTGCGGAGCGCGTCGGACTATGACGACCGCCTCGACACCTTCGCCGCCCTCGTCATCTACCTTAGCCTGCAAGCGACGGCGACGACCCCCACGCTCTGGCCCGCCTACCACAGTGGCGACAATCTGCTCTTTCGACAGAGTGACTTCATCAATCCTGCCCGTTCTCCGCTCTTCGCGGAGTTGCGCCAGCACTCCCACCTCTCCGTTGTCGCGCTCGCAGCCATCCTCGAGCGCGCCTGCCACGACCCGCTCAGTGGCATCCCCGATCTCGAGCAAGCCATCCACTTTACTGAAGGCATCACTCTCCCCACCTCTGCTCCCGTTGCACCTGTCCCTGTCTCACCTGTCGCTGCACCCCGCCCGCCCGCCGCACCACCGGCCCTATCCACTCCGGCTCCTCCTGCCCTGACCGCAGGGCGTTGGTGGGAGAGAGCAACCCCCATCCCATCCTCCTCGCCTTTTGTCACACCGACGTCGCCTCAGACAGTGACTGCAACGACCACTCTTCCAGGCAGCAAAGTCAACCCGAAGGACGGCGCAGAAATGATTCTCATCCCCGCCGGAACCTTCACGATGGGAGACAGCGACCAGTCTGACAATCCTCCTCACCAGGTCTACCTTGATGCCTACTATATCTACAAGAATCTGGTGACTGTGGGGCAGTACAAACGCTTCTGCGCCGCAACGAGTCATAAAATGCCGATTGCTCCCAGCGGCTTCAATCCGAACTGGAGTAAGGATGACCATCCTATCGTTAAGGTCTCCTGGTACGACGCGCAAGCTTATTGCAAATGGGCGGGAACACGTCTCCCAAGCGAAGCCGAATGGGAGAAGGCAGCGCGGGGTACGGACGGCAGAAAGTTTCCGTGGGGAGATCAGTTCGACATGACGAAACTCTGGTGTTCAAAGAGCAAAGGGGGCGACGCAGGTGGGACGACATCAATCGGGAAATACGGCGTCAGTCCCTATGGTCTAACAGATATGGCAGGCAATGTCTGGCAGTGGTGTGAAGATGTCTACTGTGTGCTGCGGGGCGGTTCGTGGAGCAACGGCAATGCGGACTACTTCCGCTGCGCCTATCGCGGCAATGACCTACCCAATTCCAAGTGGGGCAACTTCGGGTTTCGCTGCGCGGTTCGTGCGGCCTCCCCTTGAAATTCCCGCCGGAGTGAACTCCTGCGCTGGAACAAGCAAGTGGCCGCTGCGCGGGCACCTTAGATTGTGAGCCTGCGGGGATTCCATGAGACTTCTTGCGCTGTCACTGTTTTTGTCTGAACCTGGATTCGTCGGATTATAGGATTAGCAGGATTAGAGGCCATAAGTCTTCCCGTTGCATAACAGCGTTTTTGGCCGCACACATTTTTCGATGAATGGGAAACCAGTGTGGCCTGAAATCATACCAATCCTATAATCCGACGAATCCAAGTTCAGACAAAAGCCACTCGCCTTCTGAACACCGTGCCTGCGAAGCAGCCACTTGCACTTTCCAGCGCAGGAGTTCACTCCGGCGAAATCCCCCACGGCGATAGCGAAAACCAACGACAATACACTCTGGCGAAACGTCCCTGCGGCGGTGGCAAAATCAACGCCAAACATTCACTCCGGCGAAAAGAATTGGCGCACGCATCCGTTCACCCTTGAAGGGGTATTAGGGCGTCGTAGGTGGTTCGTAAACGCCTACCGCAACCCCGGCCCGCAGAGGCAGAATCGTCGCGGTGAAGTGCGGATGCTCGGCGAGCAGGCGATTGAAACGGCGGATCGCGAGAATACGGGGGTCGTCGGCCTGCGGGTCGAGGAGCGTCTGTCCCTTCCACGAACTGGAGCGCAGTACATTGTCGGCGAGCAGCAGCCCCCCCGGACGCAGCACCCGCACCGCCCACTCCAGTAGTTCCGGGTAGTACGCCTTGTCGGTATCGAGAAAAACAATATCAAACGACAGGGCCTTATCCCTTACCTCACGCTCCAATGGCTCCAGCATCTCCCGCGCCGCTCCGACCCGCACGTCTACCTTCCCGCCGACCCCCACCGCGTTCAATGCGGCCCTTGCCGCCTCCGCCCAGTCCGCATTGATCTCTATCGAAACAACCTTCCCGTCTTCCGGCAGCGCGGTCGCAAGCCACCACGCGCTATGCCCCGCCAGCGTCCCGAACTCCAGCACTCGCCGTGCACCCACCGCTCTGCAAAGCACCTGTATCGTCCGCCCCACATCGGGCGAAATCTCCCAGCCCTCCGGCATTCCGGCCCGCCGCGCCGCCTCCGTCAGCGTCCGCAGCGCCTCCGTCTCCGGCGCAAACGTCTCCTGCACATACGCCAGCAGCTCCGCCGGAACCGGGTTCAGTCCGCTATCCCTCTCCTCCTGTGCTCTCTCCATACCTCACCTGTCCCTCTTCCCTCTGCAACCCCCTATCAACGCCCCCTGAACAGAAGATGCGGAGTTCGCCCCTGCCTCTTCCCTCTGCATTTCTCCTCTGTGAACCTCTGTGTTCTCTGTGACCTCCAGCGAAGCGGGTGGTGGAAAATCCCTTCCCTCTGCCCTTCATTTTTCGACCGGACGCAGCGTGACCTTGCAGCCCGTCCGGGCCGACTCATAGGCGGCGGCAGCGGCGCGGACACACTCGATAGCCTCCGATGCGGGCGCAATCAGTTCGGCGCGGCCCTGCAACGTGCGGATAAAGTTTTCGTCGGGGTTCGTGGGAACGGGAAGTTCGTCGGGACTGATCTCGACAGGCTCCTCGCGCCAGCGCTGATAGCGCAGATGCGGGCTGCCGTTGTCGCGCCAGAACGCGCCGAGGTCGCCTGTATAGGCGAAGCGGCCCGTCCCGAAATAGTTATCGAAGGGCGGGCGGGCGTCGCCGAAGACCGTAAGCGTCCCGAGCGCACCGTTCGTAAAGCGGAACGTCAGTGTCGCCCGCAGATCACGATCCGGGTCGTCCATAAGCGCGGAGACCTCCGCGACTTTCAGCCCCGTCCCGATCAGCATTCCACTCAGAAGGTGATTGCCCACATCCTGGAGATAGCCCCCGCCGCCGAGGGTCGCGTCGGCGCGGAACTGCGTGGGTACGATCTCAAACTCCTCCGGGTTCGGCTTGAACTCCGCGTTGCCGAAGAAACCAAGCGCGTCCGGGTTCGCGTAGCCCGTCTGGCTTACGTCCAGCAGCCGCCCCAGCCTGCCTGCTTTTATCGCCTGCGCGACATACCGATGCGCCGCATCATAGCAGTGTCCGAAAAAGACCGCCAGCGGAACGCCCTTTGCCGCCGCCAGCGCAATCAAGTCCTCCCCATCCTCCACGCGGATACTGAGCGGCTTGTCCGTCAGAACCGGCAGTCCGCGCTCCAGCGCCGCTCTTATATGCTCGACGTGCAGGGCATGGGGTGAACAGATCACCACCGCATCCAGCCGCACTTTGTCCAGCATCTCCTCATGGCTGGTAAACGTCTGCGGCACTCCGACCAGTTCGGCGAACTCTTGCAGTGGCCCCACCGACCGACGGCATGCCGCCACAATCTCCACATCTCCCGTCGCTTTCAAAGCGGGCGCGTGGGTATGGGCCGCCCACCACCCCGCCCCAATAATTCCTACCCGTATCTTGCCGTTCACCCGTTCTCCTCTTGTTCCAAAAGATTGATTGAATTGTTGCCCAGAGTAAAGCACTTGTTTTCCGCGCCGCCGACGACGGGGAACGAGGGCTTGACGGCGGCAACCCCGTCTTTCAGCAGTTTTTTCACATCCTTATCGCTGTGGGCGGGGTCGTGGTGAAAGGCTACAAAACTGCGTACTTTCGCGTGGATGGCAAAGCGCAAGGCGTGTTCCATCGAACTGTGCCCCCACCCGATGCGCGTAGCATATTCGGCATTGCTGTACTGAGCATCGTGGATGAGCAGGTCTGCTTTATGGGCCAGGGAGTAGCCGGAAGTCCATTTTGGAGGGGCGGGGAAATCAGGAACGCCAAGCGCGGGTTCATGGTCAGGGAGATAGGTCAGGACGGCGTTTTCGCTGACGATGCGGTAGCCGACGGTCGGGCCGGGATGACAGATAAGCTCCGACTGAACGCAGAACTCTCCAATCGTGAAATCCCCATCGGCGACCTCATGTAGGGAGAGCTTGCAGGGAAGATCCCGCAGTAAGACCGGAAACAGCGGCGGCGACAGGTAGCGGATGAGGCGAGTGCGAAGGTCATACTGTGCGCTTGGTGGCCCCCAGATATGCACTTCCAAAGCCGGGTTGTAGAGCGGAGCGAAAAAGCCAAGTCCCTGAAGATGATCCATGTGCAGATGTGTCAGCAGCAGGTCAACGCGCTTGAGGGTACATGGCAGAGCGCCCCCCAAACGGCGGATTCCCGTTCCGGCGTCCAGTACGAGAGTCGTTCCCTGATTTCCTTCCACCGCGACACAGGGCGTATTGCCGCCATAGTAGGCTGTTTCCGGGCCGGGAGCCGCAATGGAACCGCGTGTCCCCCAGAGGGTGACTTTCACTCCTGCACCTCCCAGAACAGCGCAACTGCCCCCAACAGCGCATTCGCCTGTCCGATGAGTGGAAACGCGGTGACATCAATCTGCCGTTTGACCCCGTCCAGCCCTCGAATCCAGAAGCAGAGAAAGGCAGGACGGCGCTCTGCCAGCGCGATCCGAAGCGGTATTTTCGCGTCGTCAATCTTCTTACCCCGGCTGTCCATCGGGCTAAAGGCAGCAATGACTTCCGCGCCGGACATCTCCGCCGTCTCCTCGAAACGCCGACCGAGGATCGACTCCGCCGGTTCGTTATAGAAGATAAGCCTTCCATCCTTGTCCACTACAAAAATGGGGGTCGCGAGATAACTGGCGAGCTGCCGTGTCAGGATGACCTCGATCTCCATTTGCGCCATCGGTTTCCATCCTCACTCTTCTGCCGTCTCTCGCTGCCACGGCACAGCCCGGAATGCTGCCTGTTGGAGTGCTTTCTACTCCCTTGCGGCCAAAGATCGTTACCCGCGCATTGGGAAGCCGCCCGCCCGTTTTCGAAGCAGCCTATGAAACGGGCTATTCGGCATCAAAGCGGTTCCCTCCTGCTTTAGCGGGCGAAAAATTGCAAAATCGCCCGTTCGTTTTACGGCTCTTTGTGCGGCGGCATCAGTTCCCAGTGTTCTCCGAAGAAGTCCGCCGCAACGATTTTGCCGGGCCAGCGCGACGAAGGCGGCTCCGTGATGTCCACAACTGCCCAGTCTGGCAGTTTGGGCGTCTGTCGGGCGTTGTTCAGGTAGTCGTACTCGCGGAAGGTGAAGCCGCTGTTCAGGACGACATAGCGCTTCGGATTGAGTGGATTGGGATAGATGAAAACGGGAACGCTTGTGCCGGGCGCGAAGGTCTGCCCGTTGACATGCACCCCCGCCGCATCCCACTTGATGGGCAGTTTCGCGGCAATCTTCGCCAGGACTTTGTTGCTCGTCGGGTCTCCCCACAGTATCAGATTGCTGTCGGCAATGTCGGCGGGCGTGATAGCCGCGTCGTCCTTGACCATCGCTTCGCCCCGGAACTGCCGCCGCCAATGCTCGGTCGCGTGCTTCATCTCTCCTGCCACCCACGCGCCTACCTGCGGATTCATGGCGGTTCCGGTCGGGCGCACCATGACGAATCGGCTCATCAAGGCGTCGTCTATCGGGCCTTGCAGATTGTGCATCTTGGCGAGACGGGCCTCGCTGCTTGATTTCGCGGTCGCCCATTTCTCGCCCGTCCTGCGGAAATGCACGGCCCCTGACTTCCAGCCGAAACTCTGCCCGTCTACCGTGATTGTTTTCAGATCCTTCCAGTCAATATCGTTCGGCGGAGTCAACGTGAGAGCAGTTACGTTCTGTGTCTTCACCGCCAGTGCGCCTTTGGTGTTCAGGTCAGCATCCACCCGCGCCCGTTCCCACTCCCGGCCCATCGAATCCACTGTCAGCCATTTCAGGGTGTTGTATTTGAGCGTCCAGGTAGTGAACTTGATGCTCTCCGGGGCGATGTCGTTGCCATTCGCGACCAGCGCATCCACCCGCGCCGCCACATCCTTCTTGGCGTTCTGCTCGTAGAAGTGTCCGGCCTTCGGCCCGATGACGTGGGTCAGGGTCAGCCCCTCCGCCGCCATCGCCTTCGTCATGAACTCCGCTGCCTGCCGCTGCCCATCAATCTCGCCGGAGTAGGCGACAGTCGGGAGATTGTAGAGGTTGAGGGCGTAATCGGTGCTGTCGTAGAGATGCCAGAGTTTCTGCTCAAACCACGTCGGCTGCACCGGCCCCTGAAAGACCTTCAGGAAGTCGGCAGTCTCGGAGAATCCGGCTCCGGGGTTGGCAGCGGCCCAGAGGCCGGAGTAATGGGTGGCGAACAGCCAGCAGGCTGCGCCGCCCATCGAGAACCCGCGCACCGCCACGCGATCCAGATCCACGGGATAGTGCCGACTGACGTGCAGCATCGCCTCGAAGGTGTCTACCTCCCCGGCAAAACGGTTGGCGTTGCAGTAGCGGCCATAGGGATGCAGGACGAGCGTATCTTCCGGGGCGAACTCGCCCATCGAACGTTGACGGTCGTTGATGAAGTTGATTTCGTTCAGGGTCTCACCGCGCCCATGATACCAGATGTCGAGACGGCGTTTGCGGGCCTTGTTGTCGTTGAAGGTGACCGGAACGATGATGCCGTAGGGCTGCACCGAGCCATCAATCTGCGAGACATAGCCCCGTGCGACCGGCCCGGTCTGCGTCGTCCAGGGGGTTTTGCCCGCCCGCAGGTTGGCGGCCCGCTCCATGCCCTGCGCGAGAAGCGCTTTCGCCGACTTGATCTCATTCGGGCTGAAAAACTCGTTATAGGTCAGCGCATACCGCGCCGCGTTGTGGTAGATTTGTACGTCCGGCAGCAGCTCCAGCAGTGCGGGCTTGCTCTTCAGGTTCGCCCGTAACGCCTCAATCTCTTTGCCAAGCGCCGTGATCCCCGCTTCTAGTTCTGCCCGATCCTCCGCCGAAACCGCCACGCCTGCCTTCGGAATGCGCGGCACACTCTCCGGCGAGTCGTTTCCCGCCTGTCCCGCCTGCGCCAGAACTCCCATCGCCAGCAAACTCAGTGTCATCAAGCCTCGTAATCGCATCGTTGCTTCCTTTCCGCTGTCTACTTTGTCCTTCCTGTTCGGCACCGGGAAGGCAGGTTCCTGCCTCACCTGATGTGGACTTCATACAGAGGCTCAGGGGAAAGAAGGCAAATGACGTAGTAACTCACCTTACACAGCCAGCCAGTCTGTTGATGTGCCGGACGAAATCGGCGGAGTAAACTCCTCCGCTGAATGGCCTACGGCCAGGTTTCCTTCGGAAACGTTCAGGCTGTCAGGGCAACTCTTCGCCTTAAACGTATTTTGTCCAAAGGACACTCCGGCGAAGCCGCGTAGCGAGGGGTGTCAACCCTTTGCTGCCTCGTTTACCGCGCCCTTGCAACCGCCCGGATGAAACAGTAAAAAAGAGCCACAAGCACTGCTTGTGGCTCTCCTGAAGAAGCGGTTTCGTGCCTATGGCACGAAATCCTGGGGTTATCGTATTAGAACGTGCGACGGAATTCCGCCGCAACGGAAAGAGCGGGCCATGACCGTTCGCATCTTTCTGCTGGCCGTCGGTTTTTCCGGTAAAGGGAGGACCGACGGCCTCTTAAATGACGGCTGGTCTTCCAGGTATGTTCCCTCTATTGCTCTGTTGCCTGATACGATAAGGGTTCACCGCAGGCCGCCGTTCGCGCCGAGAATCTGCCCGGTAACCCAGCGGCCATCGTGGGAGACGAGAAACGCGACAACATCTGCGATCTCTTCGGGGGTTCCCAGACGGCGGAGCGCAGTCTGCTGAATCATGGCCTGCTGGGCGGGAGCCGGGATATTCGCGGCCAGCATATCCGTCTGTGTGAGACCCGGTGCGACGGCGTTGACGGTGATACTGCGGACGCCGAGTTCCGCCGCATGGCTCTTCGTCATCGCTTCGACCGCCGCTTTGGTCGCGCTGTAGACGGAGCCGTTGGGGGGCGCAGACTGCGCGGCCCCGGAGGTGATGTTGACGATCCGCCCGCCTTCCGGCCCGATAAGACGTGCGGCTTCCTGCGTGGCGAACAGCAGTCCGCGCACATTGACATTAAAGAGATGCGCGTAGTTTTCCGCATCTATCGCTTCCAGGGGGCGGAAGTCGGCGACTCCGGCGTTGTTGATGAGAATGTCCAGCCGCCCGAAGCCCTGCATCGTTTCCGAGAAGAGGTAGCGAACCTGAGCGAGGTCGGCGACATCGGCCTGTATCGCCTCCGCTTCCCCGCCCGCCTGCTCGATCTCCGCTACCACTCTTTGCGCGGCCTCCCGGTTCTGGCTGTACCCGACAATCACGATCGCGCCTTCCTTTGCCAGCCGCCGCGCAATCGCCGCCCCGATACCCCGCGAACCACCCGTCACCACCGCGACTTTGCCCTTCAATCCCGTCATGCCGCCTGCCCCTTCTCCCATTCGTCCGCAAAGATTCCCATGTGGACTTCGTCCTCATAACGTCCGTTACGCCAGAGTTGCTGCCGCAGGCGTCCCTCCTCCACAAACCCACAGGCCCTATAACAGCGCTGCGCTCGGACGTTGTCGGAACTGGTATTCAGACAGACTTTCCGAAAATTGTGCAGACGGAACCCACACTGGAGCAGCAGGCCGATAGCCTCCCGGCCATAGCCCCGCGACCAGTACTCCCGGTCTCCAATAGCGATGCCGAGGTGACAGGTACGATCCGTGTGGTTGAAGCGCCAGAGACCGCATGACCCGATCATTTTGCCATCCGCCTCAATAGCGAAATTCAGCGCCTCTTTTTTGGGAGCCTCCGCGACGATCTTTTCATCGTACCAGCGCTGCCAGGCTTCCAGCGTCTGCGGCAGGGGCGGGTCGCCCCCACCGAGCAGTTCCACCTCGACATCATTCCCAAAGCGGCACATGGTTTCCATATCTTCGCGCCGGAAGGGGCGCAGCGTAACTCGTTCTCCGGTAAGCAAAGGTTCCTCCCGCGACAGATCAGATAGTTTCCGCTCTCTTTGTCGGCAATAATTGCTCCTGTGCTAAAGGGTATACTCACCATTCGCGTAATCGGAGAGCCTAAAATCGAATTATTCCTCATAGATGAGCGATCCATTGGCAAATGCCTCTCCATACAGGCTGGAATGACCAACAATTTTTCTACAAGCCGGTCTGAGTGCCAACAGAATGCCCCTGTCGGGCGTCGTGTGCCTCAAAATCCTTTCGGAATGCAGACGTGAGTCTACT
>JBBRLP010000120.1:0-16003 GCA_038231295.1 Chthonomonadales bacterium | reverse complement strand
CAGGAGTTCTGCGAGGGCGGCGTGAGTGAGTCCGAGGAGGGCGCGGACTTTGTCCTCGGGAAATGTCGTGAGGGCTTGGATGTTCATGGAAGCATTTTACCCGATACGAGGGTGTTAAGAAATTATTCGTCGGAGTATCTAATGGATGTTGCGACCCAGAGTTCACGCGCTTCGGAAGGGGCGGCTTTTTGGGCAAAACGCTGCTGCATCTGCGCGAATACCTCCGGCAAGCGTTCCTGTGCGCCCTGTGCCAGGGGAGCCAACGGCAGAGTTGCCAGCCCTCCGGCCAAAACCTCCTCCCACGACTTCTCCCAGACACGAATAATGGTGTAGGAGAAGGTGAGATAGACAGCGCCATTCGGGTAGCGATGCTCGACGCGCCCGGTCATTGCCGGGCCATCGGCCTCACGACGCAGCAGGATAACCACACTATGTACCGGCATCCGGTGCTGATACGTCAACAGGACGCTGTAACGCAGGACGCGCTCGCCCATCTCGCGCTCATACCCGCCCTGAAACTCCAGATGTGTCAGCGAGGGTTCGGGGCTATTCACTTTGAGTACCTTATCCGCCTCTGCCGTCAGCGTGGAGAGATCGGCGTCAATCACTTCCACTACCGCGCCGAAAACCGGAAGGCCGACATACGCCAACCACGCTTCCGGCTGAGATTCCACAAGGTGCTTCATGGTAGCATCGAATGGTGTTGCCATGCGCGGTTCCTTCCAGCCCCAATTTACCCTTTGGTGATAGTCTCGTCCAGGTTGAGGAGAACACTGGCAATGGTACTCCAGGCGGCGAGTTCGGCAGGGTTCAAAGTCTCATCACGTTTCGATTCACCGACGCTCAAGAGTTTCATTGCATCGGAAGGGTAGAGACGGAAGACGACCGCCTGCTGATTGAACAGGGCGAGCATAGTCTGGCTTTCGGCAAACTTCGGTTTGCGGGAGAGAGCGAGACGATAAGCAAACGCGATACGCTCTTCCGGGGTCGCTCCACCCTCTTTCATGATGCGCTCGGCGAATTTGCGCGATGCCTCCACATAAGTCGGGTCGTTCATCAGCGTGAGGGCCTGCAAGGGCGTGTTGGTAACGGAGCGGCGTACCAGACAGAACTCCCGCTCTGGCGCATCGAACGCCTGCAAGGACGGCGGCGGGCAGGTGCGCTTCCAGAAGGTATACATTCCCCGCCGGTAGAGATTCTCGCCGTGATCCTGCACGTAGGTCTGTGCGGAGAAACTGCCGCCAAATGCGATCTCTTCCCACAACCCGGTGGGCTGATAGGGATGCACGGACGGCCCGCCTACCTTCTCCACCAGCAGGCCGCTGACCGCTAGGGCCTGATCCCGGACAAACTCCGCCTGTAGCCGGTAGCGTGGGCCACGCGCCAGCAAACGATTTTCCGGGTCATGCTCTTTGAGAAATGGCGTCACCTTCGAGGATTGCCGGTAAGCAGTCGAAGTCACCAGCAGACGCAGAAGCGCTTTTGTGTCCCAGTGACTGCCGATATACTCGGTGGCAAGCCAGTCGAAGAGTTCGGGATGGGAGGGACGCTCGCCCTGTGTCCCGAAGTCTTCGGCAGTCTTGACCAGTCCTGTTCCGAATAGCATCTGCCAGTAGCGATTGACGGCGACGCGGGCGGTCAGTGGGTGGGAGGGGTCTATCAGCCAGCGCGCCATCGTCAGGCGATTGACAGGCTGACCGGCAGGTAACGGGGGCAGGAAATCCGGCGTTCCCGGCTGCACTTTCTCTCCGGGCTTGTCGTACTGACCGCGCATGAGCAGAAAGGTGTCGCGGGATTTGTCCATCTCCTGCATGACCATCGTGGTCGGAATGGCTTTATCAGCGGCATCTCGTGCGCTCTGAGCGGCGGCGAGTTCGGCGGTCAGACGGCGGTATGGTTCATCCTGCGTCGTGAGGTAGTAGGTCGTCAGATTGACACGCTGTTCCGGCGTCCGTTTCTCATCGGGAGTGGCAAAGATCGGGCTAAGCGTGTCAAAGTCTGCGATCTGTTCTACCTCTTCCGCGCTCACCTGGCGCTGATAGATACGTACCGCCTCCAGCATTCCTTTGAAGGGAGCGGAGGCGCTGCGCCTGCCGATACGCAGCGGCACAGTCGTCTGGATGGAGTCGGTCAGGGTATCGTGAGTGATGTCCACAGCCATTGGTTTGCCGTTGACATAGACCGTGATTCCCTTCGCCTTGCTCGAACCGTCGTAAGTCACGAAGAGATGCGTCCACTTGTTCGCTTCGAGGATCGGTTTCGTGTTGACGCGGATGGCGTTCTTGTCCCAGGTATGAATCAGATGAACAAAGACCTGACCGCCGCTGATGTAGAGATCGAAGCCGCGAAATTCAGCGCCTTCGTCCATGCAGGAGAGAACCGTCATCGCCTCCATAGAAGCGGGATTCACCCACGCCCCATACGAGAATTTATCGGTACGCTCGAAACCCGTTTTCGTGCCAAGGTCGGCGGTGGTAGTGCCATCGAGCACAAGCGCCGGTCCAAAACGCCCCGACGCCCATGTTGGCTTGCCTGAAAGAGTGACCGGGACATTGTTGACGACATTGTGAATGTCCGCGCCAGTTCCCTCGTTCAACGGATAGCGGGCAACAAGTCCCTTACTCACAGGGACCATTTTATCAGGTGCAGCAGCAAGCTTTGTTACCCAGGCAGTGAGTGCGGGTTGTGCCTCGGCAGTGCGCGTTTTCAAGGCTTGTTGCGCGGCGGTGAGTCTCTGATTGGCGGCGTCCAACTGCGCCTGTTGTGCGGCGTCGGGCGCTTTCAGGTAGGGAACGGCGTTGCCTGTCTGCCCGTCCAGCCCCTGCTCGGCAACGTTGTGGAACAGCGCGTAGAAGCGGTAGTAGTCCTTCTGCGTGATTGGGTCGTACTTGTGGTCGTGGCACTGGGCGCAGCGCATGGTCAGTCCCATGAAGGCGGTCGCGGTGGTATCAATGCGATCCACGATATAGGCGTTGGCATACTCTTCTGGAATGGCCCCACCCTCGAAGTTGATAGGATGGTTGCGATTAAAGCCGGACGCTATGCGCTGATCAAGCGTGGCGTTGGGGAGCAAGTCGCCCGCCAACTGCTGTAAGACGAACTGATCGTAGGGCAGATTATGGTTGTAGGCGTCTATGACCCATTCGCGCCATCGCCACATATCGCGCTGGCTGTCAATATGGAAGCCGTGCGTGTCGGCGTAGCGGGCGAGATCGAGCCAGGAGACGGCCATGCGTTCGCCGTAGTGCGGGCTGGCGAGCAGCCTGTCCACAACTTTTTCGTAGGCGTCCTTGCTTTTGTCGTTGACAAAGGCATCCACCTCGGAAGGCGTGGGCGGCAGCCCGGTCAGGTCAAAACTGAGGCGGCGGATTAGTGTGATGCGGTCGGCTTGTGGGGAGGGCTTCAGCCCTTCCTTCTCCAGCCGCGCCAGAATAAATCTGTCTATAGGGTTCTGCGCCCAGGCGGCGTTCTTGACCGTTGGCAAAGCAGGCCGCTTCGGAGGGACGAACGACCAGTGCGGATCGTACTTTCCGCCCTGTGCGATCCACTGTTTCAGCACGGTGATCTGTGCGGCAGTCACCTTCTTGCCTGTGCTGACAGGCGGCATATGCATCGCCCCTCCCGCCAGTACCCGTTGAATCAAGGCGCTTGCTGCCGGACTGCCGGGTTTGACCGCCATCGCGCCAGAAGCAAGCAATTTGTACGCGCCCTCGGCCGTATCGAGGCGCAGTCCGGCCTGACGCTGATTCGGATCGAAACCATGACACTTGAAACAGTTCTCCGACAGAATGGGGCGGACATCCCGGTCGTAATCCACCCGCGTCAACATAGGAGAAACGACCGTTGGCGTTTTTTTGTGTATCTGTGGAGGAGTCGCCTGCGCTCCTCCACCGCACAACCCGACCCCGACAACCGCCAACCCTATTCGTATCCAGAACGACTGTATCGCGCCTCGCATGACATCACCTGAAAAATGGATTATAGGCTATTATAACACGCGCAAGCCCGCAATTTCTTCCTGCATATCGAATCAGTCTTTTCGCCGCGACTGTGTGCGTGTTTTTCGCTCTGCTTCCTGACATTTATGCTGAGGGAGTCAGCACAAAGCCGTGCTGATGGCCTTTGTAGTAGCCGCTGCCGATGATCTGTCCACGATTGTTTATACCGTCCGCGTAGTTCAGTTTCCAGCCACTGTCTGCGGGTATTCGTGTATTCAAATCTATCGCCTCGCCGTTCTTCCATAGGTAGGCACGCATTTCGATCTGCTGCGTGTAGATGTGTCCGACAATAATCCCGCTGTCGTTGATGGCGGTGGCTTCGCTGGTTCGGAACTCTGGCAGGCTGAGGTCTTGAAGTACGCCTTCTTTCCATACACAGGCATGGCGAACCCTCTCCGATGTTTCCGTCCAGCCGGCAGCCACTCCGGCATTGTTGAGACCCATGCAGAAACTTCGTCCGCCCAGAGTCGGCAGCAGCGTAATTTTGCCTGCCTGCCAGAGAAACGGCTGCTCGGCGATAGTTGCGCTGAACTCTCCTCCCAAACGGGCGAAATTCCCTGCAACCTCCTCACGGTCGTTCAGGTGAGGCAGAGACACGAATTTTCCCTCGGGCGCTTTGAGGGAGAGCGCGGTTCGAGACGGCCAGAACAGAAAGGTCTCGCCTTCGCTGAAAAGGGCTGTTCCCTTCTGGTTAAGTGAGTAAGCGTGGCCTGCTTTCTTATCGGACAGCCAGCGCGGAGCCTTCTCTTTACCGGATGGCCAGATCAGAGGGCGCGTGGCAGCGTCCGCGCCGCGAGCTTCTCCCAGAATATCTCCCCGATTGTTAATTTCTCGTGCGTAACTGGCGCCGCCTGAACCGGTAAGAGCCGTCATTTTGCCCTGCCGCCAGACAAACGCCTTCTCGCGCATCGTATCCAGGCCATTCAGGGCAACCCCGACAATCACACCTTTATCGTTGATACTCGTCGGTAGCCACTGATCGCCGACCGGCAAAGAGCCGATGTCCTGCACGGTATAGCGCGAAACAGAATCCGTAGAGGCAGGCTGCGCGGGCAGAGGACAACCGGCGCGTCCCACGAGAGTCGTAAGAAATAGAAACTGCATAAAGAACAATGGAACCATCAGGTCCTCCTTCCAGAGCAGGAACATAAAACCATCGGCGTTTCTTCATGCATTCTGCCGCTTCGCGAACTTGCGCCAGGACAGCCGATTGATCTGAATGACCACACACGAGAATTTTAACACAGTCCGGCCCGGAAATGCCACTGTGTACCGGCTGGGTTTGGGATACTGCGATCATGATCCCTATGGGGGCAGGTCTCCTCTGTTCCAAGAGTTATCCGGCGTAGAGAGATTCGCCGCGCTGAAGGCGGAGGGCGATCTGATAGGTCTGGCCGCTGGCGCGGGAGGTGGGTGAGTGGGCAGCGAGGTAGCGGGCGACGGCGATGAGAACGACACGCCCCTCCTCCGTGCCGCGCAGGTCGGCATACTGCCGGAAACCGGCCTCAACCATCTGGAAAGAGTGAAACTCGCCGTCTTCGCGCAGCAGGGCGTGGCCCAGAGTGGCAAGCAACGCGGTCTCATCACCGCCGGAGGTGAGACAGTCGGAGACGAGACGGGCGGCCTCGTTGACCTGCTGCTGCGTGTTCATCAGGGTCAGCAGGTTTGCCAGGTCGGGGGTTGCGCCTCCGGTGGGAGTTGGCAGCGGCGCGGGGGGCATATTCAGGAAACGGTCGAGATAGAGGCTGATGGCGGCATCGAAGACGCCCCGCAGGAGGTCGAGAGACGGGGCGCGACGCATCGCCTGATGGACCGCATTGGCGTAGGTAAAGGTGTGCAGAACGGTGATCCAGTCGCCAAACTCGTTGGAGGTACGGAACTGCGCGATACGCCGGGCGGCGGCATAAGCGACGGCTCCGGCAAGCGCCTCCAACGACGCTCCCTCTTCCAGCGCCGTTTTCAAAGCGCAGACGACAGCAACAGGATCGTCCCGAAGCAGGAGTTCGACGAGTTCCGTGCGTCCGTCCCAGGGGCCAGCCGTGCGTCCGCGCTCTGCCAGCGTGGGCAGTTCAGCGAAGGTGTCCCAGAGCATTTGCGCGAGATCTATGGGATGCCGCCAGTTGGAGAGTTCTTCGCTGCGAGACGCACTCGCCAGATTGGGAATGAGGCTCGGCAGCACCTGCCCCGCGTGGTGCCAGCCGATGAGGTCCAGCATCTCAAAGGCTTTGTTCACGAAGTCGAGAGTATGTCCGCCGTTGATGTAGCGGTGATCGGTGGCCGCCGTGAAGAGCATCTCTGCCACGACGGGCATGGGATGACCGGCGGCGATGGCGGTGGCGAGAGTGCGTTCGGCTCCGTCGGCGTTGCGGACTTCGAGGAAGTCTCGGAACCACTGTTTGAGGAGGGCCGGGTCACGGTCGGTGCCGGGCAGAGGGTCGAGCGGCACATCGGGCGACTGTCCGGCGATCTGCCCGGCGACGTTCGTCAGGCCCTGATAGAGCGCACGGGGCCGGTCGTCCGGGTCGAGGTAAGGCAGAATGTTCGCCATTGCCGTGAGGATGGTGAGGCCGAAACCCCAGCCGTTGCGGGCGAGACGGGTTCCGTAGTCCGCCCCAACCTCCAGCGCGACCGTCTCGGGCGCACCGGCGGCCTGCAAGCCGATGAGGGATTTGGCGAGAAGTAGGCGCAGGTTCTGCCGCATCCCATCGGCGAGGCGGGCGCGATAGCGCTCCGTGGGCGGGGTGGCAGGTGGCGCGACATCCACCCAGACCTGACCCTCCTCGATGCGAACAGGATAGGCCCGCACATTGTCGGCCCATGGGTCGAACGTGCCGCCGCTGACGAGATCGAAGCGGGCATGGTGCCAGTGGCAGGTGAGCAGGCCGCACTGAATGCTGCCCTGATGGAGCGGGAAACCCATGTGCGGACAGCGGTTATCTATGGCGTAGAGTGCGCCCTCGTGCCGGAAGAGGGCAATAGTCTGGTCTTCGAGTTGAACGACCAGACTCCCCTCTTCCGCTATCGCGTCCAGTGGTGCGGCAGCCAGCCAGCGTGCTTCGTGCGTTGTCATGTTCGGACTCCTTTTGCTTCGTCGCGGGATGTCGTCATTGTAACCCGTTTCGCCTCTGGCGGCAACGTCTGTGCGGACAGGCCGCTTCCCTGTCTGTTTGGACAGGTGTTACAGCAGCCCGCGCTGTGCGGCGACAGCGACCGCCTGCGCCCGGTTCTCCGCGTCGAGTTTGCGGAAAACTGAAGCCAGATGAAACTTCACCGTTCGCTCCGAGATTGCCAGTCGTTGCGCGATCTGTTTGTTGGGCAGTCCTTCCGCCACCCCTTGCAGAACCTGCGATTCCCGTCCTGTCAGGCAGAACGCAGAACGCACCGGAGCGGAAACCTGCGCCATGAGATGGCGGGTCACACGTCTGTCAAGATACACCTCCCCTGCTGCCACGATACGGACGGCCTGCACAATCTCTGCGGCAGGAACGCCTTTGAGAAGATAGCCCGCCGCGCCTGCTCGAACGGCTCCCAGCACCAGTTCTTCGCTCTCGTAGGCGGTAAAGACAAGCACACGCGACCGGGGAGATGCTGCCATAAGCAGCGGTATCGCCGCGATACCTCCTGTGCCGGGCATTTCCAGGTCGAGCAGGACAACGTCGGGCTGAATCTGAGAGACAAGCGTCACCGCGTTCTGTGCGGTATCTGCCGTGCCTGCGACCTGGAAATCGGCCTCGTCTTCCAGCACTGCCACCAGTCCCTGCCGCACAATCGGGTGGTCGTCCACGACAACAATACGAATCATGGGACGTTCTCCTTCCTGGGATTGCGATTCGGCATCGGGGAAACCGGTGGTGCGGTCTCCGGCAGCGGCACCACAACGGCAATAGTCGTTCCGCGTCCGGGGCGACTCAGCACTCGGCAGACGCCCCCGACCCGCCGCGCCCGCTCGTACATTCCGACTATTCCCTGCCCGGTGCTGAAGGCTATGGTCGTGTCGCAGCCTGCCCCGTCATCGTGCAGCACCAGCCGAACCCGGTGAGCCTCCTGCCGCAGGACCAGAGCGACCGAGACGGCGCTGGCGTGACGGCGCACGTTGGTCAGCGCTTCCTGTGCGATCCGAAACAGTTCCGTCTCCAACTCCGGTGGCAGAGACGCCTCGCCCATCCTCCGGTACCACACACGTATCCCCGTTTCCGACGTATAGGCCCGCACGTAGATTGCCAGCGCCTCCGCCAAAGGTCTCTCCAGAAGCGGCGTGGCGCGAAGATGGAGTACCGACCGCCGCGCCTCTTCCAGGCTCTCCTGCGTGGCTGTCAGAGCGCGATTCAGACGTTCGCGGGCGCGGGAAGGCTGCGTCTCGATGTGGGGCAAGGCTCCCTCGATATGCAGCGCAATCGCGGTCAAACCCTGCGCCAGCGTGTCGTGAATGTCGCGGGCGATTCGGGCGCGTTCTTCGGCACGAGCCAGCCGCACACTCGCCTCTGCCAGCCTTGCCCGCTCGATAGCGATCCCGACCTGATACCCGATGGTTCCGAGCAGGCGGAGTTCGTCTTTCGTCAGTCGCCGCCACTCCGGGCCGCTGAGATTCATGATGCCAAGTGGTTTGTTCTGGAACGTCAGGGGGATACTGGCATGGTAGCGCAGTCCGCCTGTCCCGCCGCCCGCAGGCGCTTCCAGCGCGGCACAGAGCCGACTGCACGACAGGATGCGAATGTTGCGGGGAGTCAGGTCTCCATTCCGAAAGCTCTCCATGCACCAGCAAGCGCGACCCGTCATTCGCACCGGCTCCAGCAGATAAGGCGGCAGATTCTGCGCGGCGGCGCTAAAAAACGCGCCCGTCTCCTCATCCAGCAGCCAGACCCAGCCTGTTTCCAGCCCCAACAGTTCCGCGACGAGCGCAAGCGTCCTCTGAAGTGCCTGCTGCACGTCCGGCGCACTGTTGAGCGCTTCCGCAATGGCATTGAGAATCCGCAGATTCTGCGTTTGTGTACGTCGAAACGGCATCCTACCTGCTCCAGAAAATCGTTGTCTGTATCATACCTCAGCGCCTCCGCAGACGAGCAGCCGTCTGACAGATATTGCAGGAGAGACAGGAAAGTGACGGCCTTCTCGTGAACAAGCACACCGAATGACACAAGGCGAAGGAGGCGAAGGCTATGGAACTCAAAGAGAAGGTCTGTCTGATTACCGGGGGAACGAAGGGCATCGGGGCGGCGGCGGCGCTGGAGTGTGCGCGGCGGGGGGCGAGCGTGGTCGTGGTGGGACGGCATCGGGACGCGGAGGCGCAGCAGACCTTGCAGCAGTTGGAAGAGATCGGCAGCCCGTTTCTGTTTCTCACGGCGGACATCGGGAAGCCGGAGGAGGCGACGAAATGCGTCGCGGAGACGGAAGCGAAGTACGGCAAGGTGGACGTGCTGATCCACTCTGCCGGTGGCCCGGTCAATGGCGGACTGCTGGCGCTGACACCCGAAGCCTGGTACGCCGCGTTCGAGGTTCATGTCCATCCGATTTTTCATCTCTGCCGCGCCGCCGTGCCGGGAATGAAGGAGCGCAGAGAGGGCGTTATCCTGCTCATCTCCTCCACCGCCGGAATCCGGGGCATCAAGACCAATGTGGCGTATCAGACCGTGAAGGGCGCTCTGCCGCAGTTGACCCGTGCACTGGCCTACGAACTGGCCGAGGACAATATCCGTGTGAACTGCGTCGCGCCGGGCGTTATCCGCACCGCCTTCCATGCCCAGATGCCGGAGGCCGTCAAGAAGAACAACCTTGAAAACCGGATTCCCCTGCACCGCGAAGGCACCCCGGAACAGGCCGCAACCTTAATCCTGGAGATGGTCACCAACGACTACATCACCGGAGAGACCTATACCATAGACGGCGGCCTGACCATGCGGATCGCTTGATATAGGGATGGACTACGTCACGTCTACCTGTTCAACCGAGGTGGTATAATCTGGTATCTGAGGAAGGGAAAGCACGACTATGGGACACGTTCACTATAGTGCCGAGCAGATCGCATCGCTCGGCAGAGAGATATATGCCAATCGTCTGAAACCGATTCTGGAGTCTGAAAACATCGGCAAATATCTGGTGATAGACATCGAAACCGGCGACTATGAGATGGACTCAGACGGCGAAGCAGCCTCTCTGTGTGCCCGTAACAAAAACCCCGATGGCGTCCGTTTCGCAATGCGTATTGGACATCGTGCCTGGGGGCAGATCGGCTTCGGAAACTCTGGTGGACGAAAATGATTCGTGTCTACCCGGCGTGGAGCAGTTCAATGACGGCAGTTCCATAGGAGGTTATTTTGGCGAGGCCAATGCCGGGAACGGAGGCAAGGGCTTCAAGGGACTGCGGATTGAGATGGGCGATGGCGCGGAGGGTGCTATCATGGCAAATCATGTAGGGCGGAAGCTGAACACGCTCGGCCTCAATGCGCCGCCATGCCCTTAACCGCTCAAAACGGTCGTCTTCGTCATTGTTCACAGTCGGAGAGGCGACAAACTCAGCGCTGCTCTCGGAGACCAGGCGGGCAGGACGCGGAACCGGCGTGAAAAACCCGTTCGGCAGGAGTGGCTGCTTGGTCCGCAGGGCATCGTTTCCGGACGGAGTGATACGCAACAGGAGATACTCGGTATCGGTGGTCAGGCGGAGCAGGCCGCGTTCAGTCAGAGAGTCAATCTTTTCGAGCACGGATTTGAGCGTCATTCCAGCCAGTGCGCCAAAGCCCTCACACCTCTCTTTACTGACGGAACTGTCGGCGGCTCCGGTGAGAACTTTCGTGAGGCCAGTACGTCCGAGGGGATAGGGAAGGGAGCGCACCGTTGTCAGGATGGCCTGACCGTAGTCGGGAACAACGTCGGCGGTCGGCGGCAGCGGCTTTGCGGAGGGGCGTTCCCGCTCCACCCCGAGGCAGTTGTCGCAGGCCGTGGCGCAAGGTTCCAGCTCCTGCCCGAAGTGGCGGGAGAGCGTCACATGGCGACAGCCCGTTCCCTCCGCGAAAGCAACGACTTCCGTCAATCGCGCCTCCGAATGAGTTTGCCGGACCACCAGAAGGCGGTCGAGTTCGGCGCGTGCCTCGGCGGGTGCGCGAAGCATCTTGACGCGCATCTCTCGCCCGGAATCCGCATGACGGCGCACCAGTCCCACCCGCTCCAAAAGACTGATGGCGACCCGTACCTTCGTTCCAATGCCCGGTTCTGCCTCCGCGCCTGCGGTAATGGCCGCCTCCAGAGCCTCCGGTGAGACCGCCCCTTCCCCTTTGCCGAGCGTGGCCTGCAATGCCCGATAGACGTCCCGCACCGTTTCGAGCTTTACGTCCTCCTGCCGTTTCCAGCGGCTCAGACTGGCCTTGTCCGAAGCGGCGTAGAGCAGGACGCAGCGAGCGGGCTTGCCGTCACGCCCCGCCCGCCCTGCCTCCTGCGTGTAGGATTCGAGCGATTCCGGCAGCGTAAAGTGAACGACCAGCCGCACGTTCGGCTTGTCCACACCCATGCCGAACGCCACCGTCGCGACTATGATACGCGTCTTGTCGAGCATGAAGGCTTCCTGCGCGGCCTGTCGCTCGTCGCGCTCCATCCCCGCGTGATAGTGTCCCGCCGGAAGCTTCTGACGGCGCAGAAAGTCGGCCAGCCGTTCGCACCGGTCGCGAGAGTTGGCATAGACGATCACCGGCCCCGGAATCTCCCGGCAGAGTTCGGCCAGATGCTTCATCTTGTCGTCGGCGTTGGCGCAGGGAATGGCCTCGAAGCGCAGATTGGGTCGAAACGCGGGTGCGATAATCGGGGTCAGGGGCCGTCCCAACTGATTGCCGATCTCGTCCTGCATCTCCGGCGTCGCGGTTGCTGTCAACGCAAGCAGAATAGGCCGCACGGCAGGCTCCGCAGGCGCATACAGGTCCTCGTCATCCGGCTCGGCGGGTTCAAACCGCTCCAGCGCCTTGCGAATGAACAGGTAGTCCGGGCGGAAATCGTGGCCCCACACGCCAACACAGTGCGCCTCATCCACCACAACAAGCGACAGCCCGACGGTATCCAGCAGACGCAGAAACCCCTGCTGACGCAGCCGTTCCGGCGCGGCATAGATCAGCCGTATCTGCCCGGACGCGATGGCTTCGATGCGGCGTTCGGCTTCCTCCCTGTCCAGGCTGCTGTTGAGGAGGGTCGCCTGCGGATAGACGGAGGGCGGCAGGCCATCGAGCTGATCTTTCATCAGGGCGATGAGGGGCGAGATCACGAGCGTCGGGCGCGGCAGCAGCAGGGCAGGCAACTGATAGCAGAGCGATTTCCCCGCTCCGGTCGGCAGCACTCCCAGCGTGTCCTTCCCCTCCAGCACCGAGCGAATAATCTGCTCCTGAAAGGGCCGGAACTCCGTATGACCAAAATGCTGCTCAAGCGCCTCTTCTAATTCCATAAGAGCCTACCTTTTTTTACTACTCTGCCTTCTCCTCCGCCGCAGGAATAGGCGGGACATTGGTCAGGATACGGCGGTCGTGGGTGGGGGTGAGGAGGAGGGTAAGCGTGTCGCCGACGCGCTCGATATCCGGGAGCGGATCGCCCTCCTCTTTGCCATCTCCGCAGTAGAGCGTCGGCAAAGGAAGGCAAGCGGGCCAGTGCAAATGCAGGGTGACTGGAATGCCATTCGCCCAGTAGAGGCCGACGGAGAAACGGGGATGGCCCTCTTCGGTCAGCGGTGCATCGGCGGAGAGGGCGCAGGAGGCTTCGGCAGAGAGTGGCTTGCCGCCCGTGTCGCGGGTAGTTTCGCAGTGGAGGTCTATGGCAGACGCGCCCTCATAGTTGGTTTCGAGCGCGACCGGAGGATGCGACCAGCCGTAAGGGCATTCTCTCTCCCCGACGCGCACAGCCCAGGCCGAATCGCCATAGGAGTAGTGCCAGTACTCGTCGCGGCAGTTGGAGAATCCGGCTCCCAGCATCGCCTCGATCATCCGCATTCGATTGGCCTTCGCTTCGGGCGAGAGCAGATCCGACCAGGTGTAGGCGGCCTCCCAGCCTTTGGTGGGGGCGATCATGTCCAGCGCATTGCCGTCCGGGTCGTTGATACCGACATCAATGGCTCCTCCGGTGCAGTGTCCGGGCGGGGCTTTCTGGTCGTAAGGGGCGAAATACTTGTTGGTGGCGCGGCGCAGGGCGGAGAGGGGCCAGGTGGGATGCTCCTCTTGCATTCGCCGGAAATAGCCGTCCCAGCCGCCACTCTGCATGGAGAGGGTGCGGAGCGCAGTTCCCGCCCGCAGCCGATAGCCTGCGGGCAGCGATGCCTGCGCCCTGTTCACCATTTCCGCGACGGTCAGACGCAGGTAGGGGCAGATACGTTCCGTCCAGACGACTTCGGGGCAGTGGAGGCGCACGTCCACCAGAGGCTCCCGCTCCGTCCAGGGCTGGCGCAGTTCCAGGATGCGGACGCGATTGAGCGCGGCGATAGGTTCCGGTGCGCCCTGCTTCGGGGGGCGTGGTGTGGAGAGGGTTTTCGGCATGGCAGGATCACGCGGGACGGAGGCGCTTACTCCTCATGTTCGTCTTCGTCTTCCATGTCGTCTATCGCCCCGGAGCAGTCGGTATAGCGGCTGATCTCTTCGCCCCGGAAGACGTGCGCCACGAAATCCTCACGCTCGAAACGCGGCAGATACGACGACACGACATCATCGTCAATCTGAGCAAGCAGCTCCTCCTCTTCGCCGACCGTCAGATCGGCCTCGAAGATGACCGTTGCGTGAATGGTATCGTGTGCGAAATGCACATCCACCTGCCCGACCCGCTTCTCTCCGTCCCAAACCAGATAGATCTCGGAGGACTGAGTCCGAACAAGGCGCGTAAGTTTGAAGCGTGTCTCCACGTTGACCTCCCGGGGATGTCGAGCCGTTCCTATCGCCGCAGACGACACAAAAGCCGGACAGATGACGCTAAGATTCGTCTATCCCCCCCGGAAATCCTTCCGCGTTTCGTGCAATGTCCGTCCGCAGGGCAGGACTTTCTGCTTGAGACGCCGAAAAACCGCTTTACGCTCAACAAGCGTCACTTTTTTCACAGAGAGAGGAAACTCATGCACTCCATTTATGCCCGCAGCCGACGCACCAGCCTGCTGCTCGCCCTCCTCGTTCCCGCTTCCCTGATTGCCGGAGCCAGCGGCAAAGGCGGCGACCTCAGCGACCCGAAAGAGGCCGCCCATAAATTCATCATCACCGAGCGCGACCACTCGGATGTAATGACCAATCTCGAATACCTCAGCGATATGATCGGCCCGCGCCTCACCGGTTCCACCCGTCTGAAACGCGCCAACGACTGGACAGCCGAGAAGATGAAAGAGTACGGATTGGAAAATGTCCACCTGGAATCCTACACCATTCCACGCGGCTGGGAGCGCGGCGCAGTCGAAATGAAGATCGTCGAGAACGGCCTGTCAGTCGAGGCCGCGCAGACTGCCTGGACACCCGGCACACACGGCAAAGTCACCGGCCCCGTCATCCTTTTCAACCCGCGCACCGAAGCCGATCTCGCCGCCTATAAAGGCAAGCTCAAGAACGCCATTCTCCTCAGCAGCGATACCTCCACCAATCCGAAACTGCCGGACGTGAAGGAGATAACGCCCATTCCTGCCTTCGCCCCGGACGATCCTGGCACCCATCGAGAGGATAAAACCTTTCTGGGAACCGACTCGCCCACGCCAGCACAGTCACCCGCCGGACAGGCGCCCAGTCAGCCGCCTCCCGGTGGTCGTCGCCAGGGGGCCGGTCCGCAGTCTCTGGCCTTCCGCAAGGCACGTAATGAGTTCCTGAAAAAAGAGGGCGCCGCCGTTCTGCTTCAGGACTCCGGCAAGCCGCACGACCTGCTGAACATGACCGGAAGCTGGACCTCCGCGCAATCCATTCCGTCCCTCTTCGTCTCGCATGAGCATATCGCCATGCTCCAGCGGATGCTCAAGCGCGGCAATCCCATCCATGTCGAAGTCAATATCACCAGCAAGTTCGTCGAAGGCCCGATTATCGTCTACAACACCGTCGGGGAGATCAAAGGCTCCGAAAAGCCCGACGAGGTTGTCCTGCTCGGAGCGCATCTCGACTCGTGGGACCTCGGCACCGGCAGCACCGACAACGGCACAGGCAGCATGGCGGTGCTGGAAGCGGCGCGGATTATCAAGATGCTCGGCGTTGCCCCGAAGCGTACCATGCGGTTTGTCCTATTCACGGGCGAGGAAGAGGGTCTTATGGGTTCCAAAGCCTACGTCGAAGCGCATAAATCCGAGATGCCCAACTTCGATGTGGTCTTCATTCACGACACCGGCACGGGCCGCGTCAAAGGAGCCTGGCTGCAAGGCCGCGCTGAGGATCGTGCGATGCTCGCCGAGCAGTTCGATATGCTGAAATCGCTGAAACTGCTCACCGACGAACCCAACCTGCTCCCCAACAAGATGAACGGCACCGACCATGCCTCCTTCGACGACGCGGGCGTTCCCGCCTTCGCCTTCAACCAGGACCCTGCCGAGTACAGCCTGACGCACCACTCCCAATCGGACACGTTCGACAAAGTCCGTGCAGACGATCTAAAGCAGGGCGTCTGCGCCCTCGCGATCTTCGGCTACACCGCCGCCCAGTCGCCCGAACGCTACCCGCGCAGTACCGGAGCCTCCACGCCGTAAGATGCTTGGCCGGGTGTTGAAAGCATCCAGAGGGAAAGCGTCGGTGGCCTCTGGGGATAGGATTCAGTGATTGTTCCTTTCCCTGCCTTGGTTTTCCGGGGGTTGAAAACCCCCGTCATTAAAAAGCAAACGTCTTGCAGACGGAAATGCCCTGTTGGTTGGCAGGTTTCGGAAGGCGTTGCCCGGCACAGAAACGTGCCGGGCTAGAAAAACGGTCGTCCTGCGGACGAAGCGGTCAGAGGCTTACCATTGTCAGCCTTCCATGCGCGGGGCGCACCCTATCGCATGAAAATGCCTTCTCCCCCGGAATCGGGGGCCGGGGGGCGGCTATTTGCCCATCAAGTTGCCTGTG
>JBBRLP010000119.1:0-16023 GCA_038231295.1 Chthonomonadales bacterium | reverse complement strand
GCGCAAAATCTTCGAGACGATCGCGCCACTCTTGGGCCAAGGCTTCTCTGGCAGTCATGGAAGGCACCTCCGATTTGAGATGCTTACATTCTACAAAATTACGGACCACCTGAGAAGGTGGCAAATATTAGACGCTTACGTCTATCCAAATCAATTACTGCCAGCACAGTATAATTTTGCGTTGGAATAGAAAACTCCTGCGTCTCGCCAAAAACTTTTCCATAGGATAAGTTTTGGCTTGCACCGATCCGGGATAAGCGCTTCTTGCTTGCTAAAACTTTCTTATGAGCTACCACAGAATATTTATAGAGGTTCGGTGCAATGAAATACACGTCCCTTACAGCCTACTTTGCATCCGGATCAGAAATCCATACCTTCGCCGTGTTGTCCCTACTACCTGTCACAATCCTCTTGCCACTGGCAGAAAAACACACAGAGTGGACGTATTCCGTATGCCCTTCGAGAGTGAGGGTTTCCTGACCGGTCTGCGCGTCCCACACTTTTGCCGTCTTGTCCCAACTACCCGTCACAATCCTCTTGCCATCGGCAGAAAAACACACAGAGGTGACGTAGCTCGTATGTCCTACGAGGGTGAGGGTTTCCTGCCCGGTCTGCGCGTCCCACACCTTCGCCGAGTTGTCCCAACTACCCGTTACAATCCTCTTGCCATCGGCAGAAAAACACACAGAGGTGACGCTGCCCGTATGCCCTTTGAGGGTGAGGGTTTCATGACCGGTCTGCGCGTCCCACACCTTCGCCGTATTATTCCAACTACCCGTCACAATCCTCTTGCCATCGGCAGAAAAACACACAGAGGTGACACCGCCCGTATGCCCTTTGAGAGTGAGGGTTTCCTGACCAGTCTGCGCATCCCACACCTTCGCCATGCTATCCCAACTACCCGTTACAATCCTCTTGCCATCGGCAGAAAAACACACAGAGTTGACGCTCTCCGTATGCCCTTTGAGGGTGTTCCTATCCAGATGACACTTTCGGTTCCAATAACCCCACTCGAATTCATGGGAGTAGTTTTTGTGCATTGATTCCAGCAGTTCCAATACACGAATAATGTTGTTATTATCCCACTCTCTTTGTATCAGATTCATGTTGGCGTTATAGAAATTGCGGTTGGCTCTGTCTTTTTGTTCGATAGCGATTTGTTCGGCTTTACGGGCATGTCGCGCTGCATTGGAGGCCTTGCCCTTTTCTTGTTCGGCGCGACGGGCATTGTCGGAAGCAATATGCGCCTGTTTATTGGCTTCTATGGCGTTCTGCTGTGCCTTCGTGAGAGCCCATTGGGTGTCAGCGTTGGCTTTCTGCACTTGTTGTAGGCGTTGGGTGGCGAGTAGAGTTTGCTTCTGTGCCGTCTGTGCATTTTTGACCGCATCGGCGCGAGCAGAGGCTTCCTTCCCGGCATTTTGCTTTGCCAATTTCTCTTGCTTTCCGGCTTCTTTTGCATTGCTTCGGGATTCGTTGGCTTTGGAGAAGGCGAACGCGGCGAGACAGACAAACAGCGTGATAATCGCTCCCGCCCACACGCCCGTTCGCATCACGCCTCTGCGGTACGCCTCCTTCTGACGTCGCACTTCGGCGTCCGGCATGTGGATTGTCACCCACTTCGCATCGAACACCGTCGCGTAGATACGGTTACGCACCCGCAGCAGGCCGTTTTCTACCTTCGCCACGCCGCTCAACTTCAGCAACGTGCACAGGGGATTGGTTTCGTCGTCCGGTACGCGCTTGTCCGACCGTATCTGTCCGTACAACGTCAGCAGCGAAGCCGTGTCCAGATCGTTTTTGAGCAGGCGGTTACGCACATTCGCCAGGTTGTCGTCGCTTTCCGCCGCCGCGTGGGACAGGAAGAGGTTGTGGCAGAGAGAGTCGACGTTGGGTGTCGGGTGTCCGGTATTGGGTGTTGGGTGTTGGGCGTCTACTATGGCGCTGCACAGGCGTTGGGTCAGGTAGGGGTGGCCGTTGGTCCAGAACAATACCCTTTGCAGGAGATTTCCCCCAATCCCGCCCTGTTCCCCGTGATTCAGCCCTGTTGCGAGCGGCGCGGCTTCCTGCGGCGTGAAGTCGCTGAGTTCGATGCGCTTGCCGACGTTAAAGGGCGTGATGTCGGTATTCTGAATGAGGTCCTGTGGCGCGGCGGTTCCTAACAGGCAGAACGACAGTCGCTTCAACGCGGCGTTCGTCGCCCTCCCGACTACGAGTTGGCGTATCGCGGCAAAGAACTCGTCCGTGTCGAAGGGCAGCGTCCGCGTGGTGTCAATCTCGTCCACGAACACGACAATGGGAGACGTTTCGGCAGGCAGGGCGATCTCGGTCAGGGCGCTGAACACGCGCTGCACGAACGGTAGGTTGGCGTTCTCTTTCCAGTACGTTGTGAAGGCAGGACGGCAGTTGAGTTCCCGGCCTATTTCGATGAGGAGCGCGCCGTACCATTGTTCTGCGGAGTTGTTCTTGCCTCCGAACTTGGTCAGGTCAAGGAAAACGGTACGCACTCCCGCCTCTTGCAGTCTGCCGATGGTACGCACACACAGGCTGCTTTTGCCCATCTGCCGACTGTTGAGGACGTAGCAGGTTTCGCCGGCAAGCAGGGCGCGATAGAGCGCATCGTCGGCATCCCTTTTGACGTACGAAGCCGCATCGGGCGGCATTGTCCCGCCCGAGATGTAAAATGCCTCGTCTGTTTCGGGAAGGATGGGGGGCATCTGCTGGCGTCCTTTACAGAGGCAGGAGAGCGGGTACTGAGTGTCAACAAGCGTCAGGGTGCCTGGTTGTCTGCACTATTCGACGCAGACGAAGCGATTCCTTCTCGGGCATCGCGACACCCATCACTCTGTGCGTTCTGGATCATCTAACCTTTGTCGGCGGCCTGCGCGTTCTTGCGGGCTTTCTCCTTCTGCGCCTGCATCTCCTCGACCGTCGGCGTATGCAGACGATGCCGAGAAAACGCAATCATGGCGTAACTCGGATAGCCTCCTGTCGTCAAACCTTGTGCGGAAAGAATGGAAAAGGCTTTTGTCGCAAAAATACTTCATATGTGTGAACATTTCACGGGGCTGTTCGTATTACCAGGGAAGAAGAACGACACGAATGGGACAGAGAGGCTGCTGTCCGCATTTCCGGCGAACCGAGGAGAAAAAGGTGACCCTGCCCGTGATTCCAACTGAGGTATCCCTTTCCAGCGCCGACCCACCCGCGTTTCCCGACGGTCAGGAACTCGTCTGGCTGGAGCGCACTCTGACCGGAATCATGCGGCGGCTGATGGACACCGAAAATCTGGATATGCCACTGCTCCAGCTCCCACTCGCGCAGATGCGGCTGGCCCAGAGCCTCTACCGGGAGACCGAAAACCCTGGAGAGGCCAATCTGGGAGAGACGATGGGACGGCTGAGCGAACGGCTCAACGTGCGCCAGAACGCGCTGACGCAGGCCGCCGACCGGCTGGTGAATCACGGCCTGGCAGAACGATTGAGCGATCCCAGTGACCGCCGTATCGTGCGCCTGCGCCTGACCGAGAAAGGCAGCGAGTGGGTGCGAACGCGGCGCAGTCGCCGCCGCGCCCGCTACGAGCATCTGTGGGAACTGCTGGCCCCGCAGGAGCGTCGAGAGTTTTTACAGGCCGTGCGTGTGCTGGAGGAGGCAGGAAATCGCCTTTCCGCACATCCGCCCACAGCCACCGCCGCGAAATCAACACGTCCTTCCGATCTGCCGACCGTAGAAGAGACCCTGTCCCGCTTCACCGATGGTGAGGCGATCCAGAGGGAACGACAGTAGGAATTTGATTGAATCAAGGAGAGACTCCATGGCATCCATTCCGTCGTCCGTCACGACCACGGCGAAACGCAAAGCGAAACGCACAGCCCGCACCCTGCCCGTCGTCGTGACCCTGGCCGTGCTGGGGGCCGCAGGCTGGTGGGGATGGACCAAAACACATCCCGCCGAAGACCCGACCGCCAAAATGCTCACCGACACCGTCAAGCGCGGCGATCTCGTCGAGACCGTCTCCGCGACCGGCAGCGTGACCGCGCAGACCGGCGCTCAGGTGAAAATCGGCTCGCAGATCACCGGAACCATCAAGCGGCTCTACGCCGATGTCGGCAGCCATGTCACTGCCGGACAGCCCATCGCCGAACTGGATCTGCCCGATATTCAGGCCCAACTGGCGCAGGCGCAGGCCAATGCCAGTTCGGCCCAGACACGCCTGCTCGAACAGGAGACCGGGCTGTCCATGCAGAAAACGCAGAGTTCCGGCGCGGTCGCCGACGCCAAAGCGGCTCTCAAGAGCGCCCAGGCACGGGTGGCCTCTGCCGAAGCCGCGTCCAGTCTCCAGCAGGTGCAGACGCCGAACGACATCCGCCGGGCGACCACCACGCTGGATTCGGCGCGTTCCTCCCTGAAATCCGCGCAGTCCACCTACGCCCAGGTCAAGGCCAGCTACGACCTGCAAATCTCCAACGCGCAGGAGGGGCTGACGCAGGCGCAGGCCACTGCCGCGAACACCGATCTCAACCTCAAACGTCAGCAGGGGCTGCTCGCCAAAGGCTTCGTTGCGGCCAGCGTCGTGGACGCGGCGCAGGCGACCGCGACGGTGGCGCAGTCTCAGGTCAAGTCCGCGCAGCAGAATATTCAGCTTGTGCAGGAGAAGGTGAAAGCCGACCTCCAGGCCGCGCAGGATCAGGTCGCGACGGCGCAGTCCAATGTGGAGGCAGCACAGGCGGCGCTCGATTCGGCCAAAGCCGGAACCTACTCCAACACCGTCAAGAGCGCGGATGTGGACAATGCCCGGGCGCAGGTTCGGCAGGCGCAGGCGGGTCTCAGCACCGCGCTTGGCAACACCACGCAGGATGTCATCAAAAAGCAGCAGATTCAGGAGAACGCCTCCGCTCTGGCGGCGGCTGAGCGGCAGGTAGATTACTACAAAGCCCAGCTTGCGAAGACCGTCATCAAATCGCCCATCTCAGGAACCGTCCTTCAGCTCGCCTCGCAGCAGGGCGAGACCCTGGCGGCGGGCCTCAGCGCACCTACCCTTATCATCGTCGCCGACCTGAATCGCTTGCAGGTAGATGTCTTCGTGGACGAGACCGACATCGGCAAGATCAAACTCAGCCAGCCCGTCGAAGTGCGTGTAGATGCCTTCCCGAAGAAAGTCATCCCCGGTGTGGTCAAGAAAATCGCCTCCGGTTCGACTATTCAGCAGGGCGTCATCACCTACGATGTCACGGTCGCCATCACTGATCCGAAGCACCAGTTGAAACCAGATATGACCGCCAGCGTGACCATCGAGACAGGTAAACGCGAGAACGTCCTGCTGGTCCCTGCCGAAGCCGTCAAGGTCAGCACACGTGGCTCCACCGTGAACGTCCTGAAAATCGTGAACGGCAAGAAAGCCGCGGCTCCGCAGAAAGTCAAAACGGGCGGCAGTGACGGCCAGAAAGTGGAGATTCGCGAAGGTCTCAATGAAGGGGATACCATCGTTCTCGCCGGAATGGATGATGGACGTAAGAAAGACGCGCCCGCCTCGCCCTTTGGCCCCAGCAAACCGGCGGGCGGTGGCGGTGGCAGACGTGGCGGAAACTAAGGGAACCATACCGATGCAGAACCCATCTCAATCGCAGCCAATGCTCCGTCTGCGCGACATCGTGAAGACCTATGTCATGGGTGACCAGATCGTACAGGCGCTCGACGGCCTCGATCTGGACATCTATCCGGGGGAATTTGTCTCCATCATGGGGCCGTCCGGATCGGGGAAATCCACGCTGATGCACATCGTCGGCTGCCTGGACGGCCCGAGTTCCGGCTCCTATCTGTTCGACGGCATTGAGGTTGCGGATATGGACGAGTACGAACTCGCCCGTATTCGCAACCAGAAAATCGGCTTCGTTTTCCAGGGCTTCAACCTGCTGGCACGCACGACCGCCCTGGAAAATGTCGAACTGCCGATGCTCTACGGCAAGCGCAAAGATCGGCGCGAACGGGCCATTCGCGCTCTGGAGCGGGTCGGGCTTGGCAATCGCCTTGACCATCGCCCCAACGAGCTTTCGGGAGGGCAGCAGCAGCGTGTCGCCATCGCCCGTGCTTTGGCCTCCGAGCCGCGCCTGATTCTCGCTGACGAACCGACCGGAAACCTTGCCAGCCAGCAGAGCGAAGAGATCATGCAGATATTCCAGGAACTGAACGAAGAGGGCAGCACCATCGTCATGGTCACCCACGAGCCGGATATCGGGCAGCACTGCAAACGTTTGGTGCATATCAAGGACGGACAGGTACTCGATGACGAACCTGTTCTGGATCGTTTGTCCGCTGTGGACGTGCTGAAGCAGATGGCGGAAGAGCGAGAACGCGAATTGAAGCGCAAAGCCGCGATTGCCGCTGCTTTGCAGGGCGTACAGCCCGTCGGAGGATTGACCGGATGAATCTATACGAGAGCCTGCGCGTCTCTCTGCGCGGCCTTGTCAGTAACAAGATGCGCTCTGCTCTGACTATGCTCGGCATTATCATTGGGGTGGCTGTCGTTATTATCGTCGTCGCCATCGGGCAGGGCGCGACACAGCGCGTCACCGAGACCGTCAACTCCCTGGGAACCAACCTGCTCACCATCTTTCCGGGATCCAGTCGCATCCGCATCAACGCCGTCACCACGGCCGGTTCCAAAGGCGGCGGCTCTAGCAGCATGACGCTTCAGGACGCTCACCTGATCGCGGACAACTTCAAGAAGACTGTGGACGCGGTTGCGCCCCAGGTGCGTGACAACGTGCAGATTCGTCTGAACGGCAAAGACTCCACAACGAACCTGGCCGGTTCCACGCTGGACTATCCCTACGTTAACAATCTGGAAGTCGAAAAAGGCCGCTACTTCACCCAGGAGGAGCTGGACGGCAGCCAGAAGGTCTGCGTCCTGGGCGTCTCCGTTGCGGAAAAACTGACGGGCGACCCGAAACGCGATCTTACGGGCCAGACGATTGCTGTCAATCGCCAGAACTTCACCGTGCTGGGGATGCTGGCCCCGAAAGGTGCAGGCGCCTGGGGGCAGGATCAGGACGACATCATCGTCGTGCCCATCACGACCGCCATGCGGCGCGTATTGAACCGCCGTTATATCAACTTTATGAGCATCCGCTGCATCAGCCCGGAGATGATGCCGCTGGCCCAGGAGCAGATCGCCGCCTTCCTGCGAATCCGGCACCACTTGCCGCCGCCTTTCCCCGATAACGACGACTTCAATATCCGCAGTCAGACTGACCTGATGGAGCGGCAGCAGAGCGTCACTACGACCATGACCTCCATGCTCTCCATCGTGGCCGTCATCTCACTGATTGTCGGTGGCATCGGCATCATGAACATTATGCTGGTCTCCGTCACCGAACGCACCCGCGAGATCGGCATCCGCAAGGCCATCGGCGCGACTCCGCGTGATATCCTGATGCAGTTTCTCATCGAGTCAGCGATTCTATCATTGATTGGCGGTCTCATCGGCATCGGCATCGGCGTGGGCGGCTCCATGCTGCTGGCCTCCATTGGAGGATGGAACACCATCGTCAGTTCAACAGCAATCATCGCGGCGGTCGTGGTATCGGCGGGCGTCGGTATCTTCTTCGGCATCTATCCGGCGAGCAAGGCGGCGGCGCTCCATCCCATTGAGGCGCTGCGCTATGAGTGAATCGGCGGCGGAAAAACCCACTGTCACGTCTTCTCTGTCTCCCTCGCCGCGCACCGCCGCGATGACGCAGGCCGAGGTAGACGCGGCAGTGGCTTCCGCCCCGGCTGTCAAAACACGCGGCCCGCTCTACGCTCTCTCTTTCCGCAATTTTCGACTGTTCTTCGTCGGGCAGCTTATCTCCGTGGCGGGTACCTGGATGCAGACGGTCGCGCAGCAGTGGCTCGTGTGGGAACTGACGCACTCCGCCCGCTGGCTCGGCCTCATCTCCGGCGCGAGTGCGATTCCCTATGTGCTGTTCGCGATGCAGGGCGGAGAGGCGGCAGACCGCTTCCCCCGCCGCACGGTCCTCGTCTGGACTCAGGTCGCGGCGATGCTGCTGGCCTTCGTCCTCGCGCTCCTTGCCTCCAATCGCCTGCTCCCCATTCAGCCCTGGCATATCGCCCTGCTCGCCGGAATGAACGGCATCGTCAACGCCTACAATATGCCCGCGCAGCAGGCGTTCGTCAGCGATATGGTGGAAGAACGGGATGCGCTGTCGAACGCCATCGCGCTCAACTCCCTGCGCTTCAATCTGGCCCGCTTTATCGGCCCGGTGGTGGCTGGCGTCGTGCTGGTCAGAACGAACGCATCGGTCTGCTTCTTCCTCAACGGCCTCAGTTTTCTAGCCGTCATCGTCTCGCTGCTAATGATGCGCCTCCCCGCCTTCACTCGCCGCCAGCGCTCGGACTCCATCTGGGGCGGCTTCACCTACATCCGCTCCGAGCCGCGTGTGCTGCGGCTGGTGCTGCTCATCGGCGCAGGCAGCATCTTCGCCTGGTCCGCTTCGACGCTCTACCCGATGCTCGCAGACCACTTCCATCAGGGAGCAGGCGGCTACAGCGTAATGACCGCTGTGAACGGCATCGGGGCGGCACTCGGCGGTGTCGCGCTGACCCTCGTCGGGGATCGCCTGCCGCGCCGCTTCGTCGTCTATGGCGGCGCGATGATGTTCTGTGTCGCTCTGTTTACGTTTGCTGTCGCGCCCCTCTACCATCTGGCCCTGCTCATTCTGGTCTGGAGCGGATTTTCCATGATCGTCTTCGCCATCAGCGCGAATACCCGCGTCCAGGAAGAAGTGCCAGACGATCTGCGCGGGCGCGTTATGGCGGTCTACTCCCTGGTATTTCAGGGCCTGATGCCCATTGGCGGACTGGAAATCGGATTTCTGGCCGGACATTTCGGCGGCCAGGAAGCCATTCGCATCAATGCCGTTATCTGCTTTGTGATCGCCCTCTCGCTTTTCCTCTGGAGCCAGGCTGCGCCGCGTAAGTCCACCCCACTTCCCACCAACTGAGCAATTTTCGATAAATACCCTTTCCCCCTTTTGCCCGTCAAAAAGAGTAGTGGGGACGAAGCTGTCTACCTTTCCGTGGCTAGGGCAGACTTCTTTTGCAGCGAGACGCTATCCATTGGCTCTCTGCCTGTCTCTATAGAAGTGAATAGACGATTTTCAAGAAGCCGCTGCCCACACGATTCCGTATACTGAAGAGGAACACTTTTCAGCGCGATTGTGTACTGGATTTGGGCGCTGCTGCCACCTCGCAGGGGAACCACATGAAGTTGACGCCAAGAGTGCCAAAGTGTGCGCCGGACGTGTATCTCGATTCTCCGGCGGAAGTGTGCATGACGCCGGGCGGCATGATCGAATTGAGCCTTCCGAGGAATATGCTGGTGACCTGGGAGCGTCAGCAGCAGATCAGCCCAACCGGACCGAGCGTTCTCTCCGTGCGCTGGACCGAGAACGGTCTGCGTTATTTCGATGTCGGCAAAGAACGCTATGCCGTGGACGATACCGGCTATATGGTCTTCAACAACGGGACGGCCTTTGCCAGCGAAATCGACTCCGAGACCCTGGTGCGCTGCTATACCGTCAATTTCGTTCCGGGCATCGCCGAAGAGACCCTTCGCAGTCTCATCACTCCTGCCGACAGATTGCTGGACACTCCCGAAGAGACAGCGACATCCGAAGTGCATTTCTTCGAGAAGACCTATCGCCATGATGCCTTTGTGACCCCGGTGCTGCGTCGGCTGGCGCGATGTCGAGACTCTTATCGGGAAGACTATGGGTGGTTTGAAGAGCAGTTTCGTCTGCTGCTGGAAGGTCTGCTCTATTCGCATCGCAATGTGTTTCGGGAAATGGAGCGCATTCCCGCGGTTCGCGCCAGCACCCGTGAGGAACTCTACTCCCGCCTCAATCTTGCCCGCGACTTCATGGAGGCCAGCCTGCATCTGCCTTTGACGATTCCGCAGATCGCCCGGCAGGCGTGTCTCTCACCGCACCATTTTCTGCGGCTGTTCAAGCAGATGTTCGAGGAGACGCCGCATCAGTATCTTACGCGCCGCCGCATCGAACGCGCCCGGCAGATGCTGCTCCTCAGCGATACCTCGGTGACGAATATCTGTTTCGCGCTCGGTTTCGAGAGTCTGGGTTCGTTCAGTTGGCTGTTCCGCGCCCGTACCGGCCTCTCGCCGGAACAGTTCCGAATGCAGTCACGGCGGGGCATCCTCCTCCCCGCCACAGGATTTGACACTGCACCGCCGAAGCCCCCCGTCAACTCAGGGGGCAGCCAGCCCTTCGGACTGGCGCTCGCGCCGAAAACCGAGAAACCGACCGGAGAGTACTGACGCCGCAGGTTTCTGTCGTTGCCTGCGTGTAGTATCTAACCCTGTAGGGAGCCTGTACGTCATGATGGATTCCATGAAATCACCAACCAACTCTGTGCTGTCATCCCGTTCCTGGATTCTGACCACCACGCTGATGATCTGTATGGGCCTTTTCATCGCCGCCGGCCTCTATCGGCAGCAGCAGGAACGGGAGACGAATCACGCTGTCCTGCAGCGCATCAATGGGATGCTGGCCCTACCGGAGGAGGCATCTCTGGAGACACTTTACACAGAACTGTCGCGGGTGCAGGAGGATCGGGAAGAGAGCCGCCGCGCCCGCATCGCCCGTCAGGCAGGTATGGAGCCGGACTGGCCGCATATCATGGAGCGCATCAATCATCTGAGTCTGGCGCGTCGGGCAGAACTCTACCGGGGCATCGCACAGACTTACTCCTATCCCGATACACTGACGCCGGAGGAGATCGAACGCCGCGTTCTCTCCCTGAAAGGCAAGATGCGGATCGGCCCTACGGTACAGATGGGTCCCGAAGTGAAAAGAGCGATGATCCTGAGTCGCTAACCCCGCAAAGATGGCAATTTTCGAGAAGTGTGCGGAGACATTTGCGGTTATACTGTTTATAGACGGTGTTCACGTGCCGTACCAATTTTGAAGGTGTGCGTTCCCATCAGAGAACGTGAGTAATGAAACCCTCCCTGGGGCCGGAAACGGCCCCAAATTTTTGTGTCTGTGCTGTTTAGCAAGCATTGCAAGAAAATCGCAATTTTGAATAAGTGCGAGGTCGCGAATTAAGATACAATCAAGAAGCACATCCACCGGATACGGACAGTGGAGTTCGTTCGTGAGGCTGCGGCGCCTTGTGCCATTTATCACCCGTATCCCCGCCCTTTGGGCGGAACAGGAGGTTTCTCTTATGCGAACGTCACGCAGAGCAGGGTTCACTCTCATCGAACTCCTCGTCGTCATCGCCATCATCGCTATTCTTGCCGCCATTCTCTTTCCCGTTTTCGCGCAGGCACGGGAGAAGGCCCGTCAGACATCCTGCCTCTCTAACTGCAAACAGCTCGTAACCAGTACGCTCATGTATATACAGGATTACGACGAAATGTTTCCGCTGGCCTATGGCTGGAACGCCGGGGCCTGGTACGGTTCGGGGGGCGCGACGACCTGGGGGCCATTCGTGGGAGACACGCCGGCGGACTGGCGTTCGACGAGCGCGGCAGCCCAGAATGTGTACGGAGCCTACTGGGGCAACTCGATTCAGCCCTATGTGAAGAATCAGCAGGTGGGTGTCTGCCCGTCCGCGACGACGTTGCTCGATCTGGGAGCGGTCGCAGGCGCAAGCGGCACAAACAAACCGGGTACGCTCACCCTGACCTACAATGGTCTGCTGATGTCTTACCCGCAGGCAGGCATACTGGTTCCGGCGCAGTTGCCTCTGCTGCATGAGGGCCTCGGCAAGGGATACATCAAGGGCTTCCAGGCCCCGAACCCGTTTCTGCGCTGCCCGAATCCGGGAGCCTGTTCGTACCAGCCCTACGACCCGAATACCGGCGCCTGTCAGAATGTGAATGGCGGCAGAAGCGGATGGTTCGGCTTCGTGGATACGGCCTACGTGCATACGGGCGGGATGGTCTTCACCTATACGGACGGCCATGCCAAGTGGAAGAAGATCGGCGCGGCCGCAGGGGCCAGCACGGACCTGTTCAACGATCCGTACAGTCAGTACACGGCGGCGGGTCTGCCGAATGGTCGCTGGTTTGACGGCTGCCACAGCGCCTATTTCCGCCCGGACTGGGACTTCGTTACCAATAGATAGGGAGGAGAAATCCGCGTGAAGAAAGATAAACGCTATATCGTCGCGATTTTCGCTCTGGCGACTCTGGCGTCCACCTCGCTGCTCTGGGGCTGTGGAAGCAAAGAGGAGACGGACAGCGCGAAGCCGGGAACGGCGACGAATACCAATTCTAACATTACCACGACCACGGAAAAGCCGCAGAAGTTCGCCGCCCCTCCGCCTCCTCCCTAGCCGCTCTGGTTTCTCTCCCCTTCGCCCCTCTCCCTCCCAGGGAGAGGGGCTTTTTACTGGCTGAAGTAAGTTGCAGAGGTCAGGAGGGGAAGGCGGTGCGGAGGGATTCGGCGATGTGTTTGAGGCCGATTTCCGGGTGGACTTTGTAGCCTTCGACTTCGGCGGTGACGTATTCGTCGTAGCCGATTTCCTGGAGGGCGGCGCGGACTTTCGCCCAGGGTACGTCGCCTTGGAGGGGGTTGCAGAACGCGCTCATGTTGCCGATGTTGGATTTGAAATCTTTGACATGGACTTTTTTGATGCGGCTGCCGAGGATGCGTATCCACTGGTCGGGGAAGCCGTAGAGCAGGACGTTGCCGACATCGAAATACGCTCCGATGAAGGGGCTATTGATCTCGTCGAGGAAGCGGGCGAATTCGAGCGGGGAGAGAAGGAACTTGTTCCAGACGTTCTCGACGCCGACGGCGACTTTGAACGACTCGGCGTCGGCAGCGACGGCGCGGAGGGCTTCCTGAGCGCGGGCGTAGGCGGCATCGTAGGGGATGTCGGCGTTGACGATGCCGGGGACGACGAGAATGGTATCTACGCCCATCCAGGTGGCGACTTCGAGGGATTTGCGGATGACCTCGATGCCTTTGGCGCGGACGCTCTCATCGGGGGAGGTGATGGGGTAGCGCCAGCCGAGGCCGGTGGAGAGGCTGGAGAGAGTTATGCCGACGCGCTCGGCGGTGGCGACAATGGCGCGGACTTCGGCCTCGGCGCTGTCGGTGCGGAGTTCACCGTCTTCGGCGATGTTGATCTCGATGCTGTCGAATCCTGCCTGTTTCGCCATCTGGAAGCTTTCGGCGAGGGTGTGGTGGGGCGGGATGGTCCAGCGGTTGATGCCTATCTTCACGGGGTTTCTCCTGTGTCGGGTGTGGTGTTCAGGGCGGCTTCGCGGACGGCGAGGACGCGGGGGTCGTTGTCGGCGTGGCGGAGGGGGAGACCGCGCCAGTAGTATTGATAGCGGTCGCTGGTCCAGTCGGCGTAGATCTCTTCCCAGGTCTGCTGCTGGTAGTGGGGTTCGAGGGAGGAGGGCGCGATGGGATGGGAAAGCGGCTGGTAGCGGAAGTCCACGGAGAGCCGGAGGCGGTCGGGGCTGAGGTTGGGCAGCGCCTTGTGGACGGTGAGGCTATGGAAGAGGAGGACATCCCCCGCCTCGAAGTCGCTTCCGGCCCAGGGCGCGGGAATAGCGTCGGTGTCTATGCCGACTCCTCCTGCGCCGTAGGCTTTGTGGACGGAGTAGACGCCGCTCTGGTGGGAGCCGGGCAGGACGAGGAGGCTGCCGAGTTCGCGGGGACAGTCGCCGAGGGGTATCCAGGCGGTGTAGGTCTCTTCGGTGCCTTGAATGTGGAGGTAGTCCTGGTGGGCCGGGGTGGTGTGGAGGGTGTTCTGAGGGAAGATGATGCGGGCGATATTGCGGGCGTGGGGCAGCGGCGTTTCGCCGAAGAGGGCGCCGAGGACGCGCAGCAGGGCCGGGTCGTGGGAAAGGGCGTTGAAGGCTTCGCCGCGCAGAAGTCGGTTGTAGACGGCCATGTAGGCGGGCTGCGGTTCGGTGTGGGTAAGGCCGGGAGCAGCGATGCCTGCGTCGGGGTCGGTGCCGTGGACGAGCCAGCCTGCTTCGGCGCAGAGGGCGAGGATGTCGGCGCGTGTGCGGCGCAGGTCGGACAGGGAGATCAGGCCCTTGAAAAAGAGGTAGCCGTCGCGCTGCATTCTTTCGCGCAGGAGGGCGGGGTTTGCAATAGCGTCGTTGGAGACGAGAAAGGGCAAGATCGTCTCGACGGGAATTTCGTCTGTGGTGTTCATCTCGTTGGCTCCCTGTGGGCCGGAGCGCCCGACTTCGGTGTCGGGGAGTGTTTCTGCAGCGGGTGGTCAATCTCCTTCCGACGCTGGCGCGGCGGTTTGCGGAGAGGGAGCGATTTTCGCTGCATAGTTCTTCGGTCTGGCGGCACTACAGGTGAGGACGCTGGAAGGAGGATGTGGCGATGCGACTACCGGAGGGAGAGGGTTGGCTGACGTGCGCGGAAGTGGCGGCGATCTGGAAGCTGAGTCCGGGTACAGTCACGCGGTATGCGCGGCAGAGGGGGCTGACGCTTTTCGAGGGGCGAACGCCCCGGCGGAAGTTCTGGTATCGTGAGGAGGAGGTGTGGGCGATGGCTCTGGAGCCAGAGTGGGTGCGGCGGCTGGAGAAGCGGGCGGCGCGGTGTGCACGGGTGGCACGTCTGCGGGAGGCAGGTCTGGGGCAGCCGGATGCGGAGATGCTGACCTGCCGGGAGGCGGCAGAGTCGCTGGGCATCAGTCCGAGTACGCTGGTCAGCTATGTGCAGGCGCACAGGCTGTTTGCGGCGCAGAAGCATCCGGGCCAGCCGGGCAGTCGCTATCTGTTCCCCCGGCGTGTGATAGAGTGTTTTCGGAACTGGCCGGAGCGGGTGAAGCGGAATGCGATGGTGAGACGGTCGCGTGGAAACTACCGCTCGCAGGGCAGCGGGTTGGAACCGGAGGAGGCCTGGCTGGTTACGGCGCAGGTCATGGACTGGATGCAGATATGCGATTCTACGCTCAGGAAATTACGCCGGGCCGGGCGCATCGGCTTTGTGCGGCAGACGGGTCTCGACGTGAGTGGGCATCCTGTCTGGCGTTATCTGCACCGGAAAGCGGACATCGTGGCGCTGCTGGCGGACCCCAGGTACCAGGCGGGGCGGCAACGGTATGTAAAGGCGCAGCAAACGCGAGAGGCGCGGGCGGTCGCCTGGACGATGAAGGTGAACGGCTGGGACGATCCCTGGCATACGTTCGACTATCAGGGCAGTCCGGGCATCTGGTAACGGGAGTTCCTGTCTGGCGGCTCTCTGTTCTCGGAGGCCGGGAGGGGTAGATTTTGGGACAGGATGAATGGGATGGACAGGAGTAAGACCCTGTCTGAACGATGACCTGTCGGAGGAAAGCATTACCCTGATTGCAGACCCCTCGCCCTCTCGTTACCACGAAACGAGAGGGCCTGATGTGGATGGATAGGTGCGACGGACGGGGTGAATGCGACGGAGTGAACTCCCGGCGATAGGACTTTCTGCCCTGTTGCATGCGTCCGAGCTGTCAGGGCCAATTGATGCTGGTTCGATTAAAAGTGCGCGTGGGCAGCATCCCGACACGCAACGTACCACAGGTTTCAATTCCAGACTGGTTCGATTAAAGGGCGTTCTTGCCGGGGTTACGCTGCTAACCCCGAAGCAGTAGTTTCAATTCCAGACTGGTTCGATTAAAGGTGGTGTCTGGTGCGGGCGGCTGTCCGAGCGTCCAGCGTTTCAATTCCAGACTGGTTCGATTAAAGGCGCACAGATGGACGCCCTGGCAGCGTCGGGCGCATTGCCGTTTCAATTCCAGACTGGTTCGATTAAAGGCGGCCTATCTGCTGGCAAGGACGGGCGTAGCAGTATGAGTTTCAATTCCAGACTGGTTCGATTAAAGGCTGCACCCGCACCGATACGACCGCGCTTCATGCCATTGTTTCAATTGGGTGCGTTCCGTTTCATTTGAGAGGAGTTGGCGTCCTTGCACGCTTTCTGGTAATCTGTTTGATCTCACCCATTCAGCCACCAGGAAACGCCCATGTCTACCAACTCCCAAGAG
>JBBRLP010000118.1:0-16055 GCA_038231295.1 Chthonomonadales bacterium | reverse complement strand
GAGGAGGGTGCGAAGGACTTCAATCGCGTTCGCGGCTACATCTCGACGTTGCGTAAGCAAGGTCAGAAGGTGTTGTCCGCCCTCCACGACGTTTTCTCAGGACACCCCCTCATCCCCGACCTTAACCCCTGAGCAGTTACCCGTGGCAAGTGACCCACTAGCGACGATTTTGACGGGTTCAGGGGGCGTGACCAGAGAGCCGTCCCGGAGTTCAGAGGATAGGCCCACAGTCTGGCTGCGCGGTCAAGGATGTAGATGCGCTTGGAGTCGGTGCGGAGAAGATCGGCCTCTACGGGGAGAGTGGCGAGAACCCGCGCCTTCCCCAATGCGGCCTCTATCACATGCAGAGTTGTAGTCGAGTCACTTTGCGTGAGGGCATAGAGGCGTTGTCCTTGCAGCGCGGCTGCGGTGACGTTTTTGTCTGCAAGACTGGCCCACTGCGGCTGCCCGGTGGCGAGAGAGAGCGCTCCCGCGCCCTTCCGGCTATGGTAGAAGAGAACCCCTTCGCGAACCCCGCTAATGACAACAAACTCCCCGGCTAACGCCGTCCATTTGCGGACAAAGGGAGGATCGGCCATAGTCTGTCCGGTTACCAGATGCGGCAGAGGTAGCAGCAGAAGCGCAATCGCCAGCAGGTATAGCGCTCTCATACAAGACACTCCCTTCTGTCTTCCAGACAGCCTTCCATGCGCGGGCGCATCCTATCGCATGAAATTGCCTGCTCCCCCAGAATTGGGGGCCGGGGGGCGGCTATTTTTCTGTTACGCAGACGAGAGCAGGCAAAGGGTTGACACCCCTCGTTACGTGGCTTCGCCGGATCGTCCTTCGGACGAGACACGGTGCGGCAAGATTTGTTGAGCGCAAACGATGGCCCTCACACCCTAGACGTTTCCGAAGGAAACTTGGCCGAAGGTCAGATAGCGGGGACTTCAGTCCGTCGCATCCCGCCTGCGTAAGGTGAGTTACTTACTCCAATTGTTTGAGTGCGGGTTCCGTTGTGGCTAGTCAGGCAGTGGGCGTGAAGCCGAGGACGATGTCGAACTTCGCGGCGACCTCTCCGGCCCGTGAATCTTTGATAGGAACGAACGGGACGATGACGGACGCTCGCGCCTTCGGATCGCGAATATCGGTGAGAACGCCATCCGTGCTGTTCTTCGGCTCGCCTTTGATGTAGCACTGGGTGACGAACTTCTCCTGCCCCTTCACTTTGACGATGACGTGGATATGCGGCGTCCTTCCGGGGTAGGGGACGGGCTTGATGGTGCGGAAATAGTACTCGCCGGTGGAGGCCGTCAGGAACCGCCCGAAGCCCTGGAAATTCCGATCACGCTTGCCGCCACTCTCCGGGTTCATGCCGTTGGTGTGAATGTAGGAGCCGGTATTGTCCACCTGCCAGATTTCGACGACCGCATTGCGGATAGGTTCGCCCCGCGAATCCAGTATCCGCCCGCTCAGATGCGTCACCGTCCCGACCGCCGAAGTGAGATTGTCGTTCACCACAAGCAGGTCGTTGTCGGTATCGAGGGGCATCTTATCGGGATAGAACGGCCCCTCGGTCTGGGCGGGGGTACGCAGAAGCGCATCGGCGAACGCGCCCCTGGCCGAACAGGTGGCCGCGCCAATGGCGAACCCTTGCAGCAGGTGACGACGGGAAAACGACGGCAGAGCGATTTTCATGGCACGGATACTCCTCTAACGAAGCGGGTAGTGGTACAGTGTATTAGACGCAGTTCGCGTTCCGTTCGGTACAGTGGGCTAGACGGCGGCCCCGCGTCCGGCGCGTTGGGCGATGTTGGGGCCGTGATCGGTCTCCCAGCAGCGTTTGGCGGAGGGGAAGATTTTGCCGGGGTTGCAGAGTTCGCTCTTGTTGAAGACGTGCTTGATGCGCTCCATCAGGTCCATGTCGAGTTCGGAGAAGAGCCAGGGCATGGCATCCATCTTCTCCACGCCGATGCCGTGTTCGCCCGTGATGGAGCCGCCGACATCCACGCAGAGTTTCAAAATTTCGTGGCCCGCGTGCATCACGTTTTTGACCTGTTCGGGGTCGCGTTCGTCGAACATCAGGTTGGGATGAAGGTTGCCATCTCCGGCATGGAAGACGTTGCCAACTTCGAGGCCATGCCGGGCCGCAATCGCCCGGACTTCGCGCAGGACTTCCGGCAACTTGGTGCGGGGAATCACGCCGTCGTGCGTGACCATCGCGAGGCCGAGCCGACCGAGCGCCCCGAACGCCTGCTTACGGGCTTTCCAGAGCAGGGCGCGTTCCAGGTCTGTCGAAGCCTGACGGACTTCGCGGGCGCCGTTGCGCTCGGCAATCGTCTTCGCCCGGTTCGCCTCGCCGTCCAGCCCGACTTCCAGCCCGTCCACTTCGATAATCAGCACCGCCTCGGCATCGAGTGGGAAGCCCAGGTGAAACGCCTCCTCGCAGGCTTTAATGATGAAGGTGTCCACCATCTCCAGCGCGGCAGGCAGGACGCCCTCGGCGATGATGTCGGAAACCGTCTGGGTCGCCTGGTCTACGGTCTCGAAAATGGCGAGCAGCGTCCGCACCGACTGCGGCAGAGGCGTCAGGCGCAGGGTCACCTCGGTTACAATGCCCATCGTGCCTTCCGACCCGACGACCAGTCCGACCAGATCGTAGCCCGGCGAGTCCTCCGCCTTGCCGCCCAGATGCACGATCTCGCCATCCGGCAGCACCATTGTCAGGCCGGTGATATGGTTGGTTGTGACGCCGTACTTGAGGGTATGCGGCCCACCCGCGTTCTCCGCCACGTTGCCGCCGACCGTGCAGGCTCCCTGACTGGAGGGATCGGGGGCGTAGTGCAGGCCGTCCGCCTTCACCGCTTTCGTGAGATAGACATTGACGGTTCCGGCCTGCGCGATCATGCGGCGGTTCGGAACGTCCGTCTCCAGAATCTTGTTGAGGCGTGTCGTGGCGATGATGACGCCGCCCTGAATGGCGGTCGCCCCGCCCGAAAGCCCCGTGCCTGCGCCGCGTGGCGTAAACGGAATGTTCAGCCGATTGCACAGCTTCACGACCTGTGCCACCTGCGCGGTATCGGTCGGCAGGACGACGGCATCCGGGTAGCGTTTTTCGGGAGCGTAGGCATCACAGTCGTAAGCGCGAAGCTCGGTCTCTCCGGTCAGTACGCCCTCTTCGCCCAGAATAGCGACAAGTTCGCGCCGCAGCGCTTCGGCATCGGGCGATTTCGGCGGTCGGCTTGCGACAGCAACAGACATGGTTCTCTCCTCATCAGGCAGGCAGTACTCTGCTTGTATTCTATCACATTCGTTCCGGTTCGACGGTCAAACCAGACACACCGGCAGAGACTTGTGCACTCAATCCGTGTCGGGTTCGGGTTCCGGGGGCAAGTCGGTTTCGGCGTCTGCGTCTTCGGCGGCAGGGGCGCTGTCGAGAATACGCCTCCGGTCAGCGGGGTCGGTAATCCCATAGAGGTCAAGGACGCGGTTATCGAGTTTCAGGTCGGCGGCGGCGATGGCGTCGAGGGTCGTGTTGATCTCCCCGACGATCCTCTGTTCCTCCGCAAACAGGGCTGCAAGCGCACCGGGCGGTTCCGGCAAGAGCGCCTCCGTGCATATCTCCTCCCAGGAACGGGTTTTCCATTGCGGGCGGGCCAGATAGTTGAGCAGATAGCGCCGAATGTCCGCGTCGTCCACTTCCAGCCAGAGTTGACCGGAGCGCAGCACGACGGTACCGGGGAATTTGTCCGGCGTAAAGACCCTGCTGATCTGCGCTTCGGGATCGCACTGCTCCGGCAGACGCAGCAGTCCTGCCGCTCGCGCATCAAACAGCGAATAGACGGGAAAGCGCCTGTCCTTCTCCTGCATCTGCTTCAATAGCACGTCATAAGGAACCATGACCTCACGGGTTCCGTTGCGGCGTGTGCGAATAACCATATCCTGTTCGCGCAGGACGTTCAGCGCGGCGTTCTTGTCCAGCAGTTCGTCCACAATCGCCACAAGTTCCGCCTGTATCTCCGCGGCCGCCGGATAGATTGGCAAGGTGCGGAAGTAGGACGGGTTAATGTGGACATTATCATACTGCCGTGCAAACCAGTAATTCAGCAGAGACGAATTGAACAGCGCGAGAATATACTTGAGGTCGTATGCCGCGTCCTGAGCAATGATGTTGCTGAAGTTATGGCGATTGTAAAATCCTTTAGCATCATATGTCGCAACGAGGCGGCGCTGTAATGCCCGGTTTCTCATATCCTGCACGAGCAATTTCGGTGATTCGTAATAGACTGGATCGTAGGAGCGATAGAGCCATTTGCCATAATTCAAATGCGGTCGTCCTTTGCCCCAGCGAAGTTCATAGCGTCCGATATAACTGCTGGAGTCTAGAAGAGGCTTCCAGTGCTTTTCCTCTTGACTTAGCTCTCGCTGTGTTTTAATGAAAATTCCTGATTTTCCTTGTTCGCGTGAATGGTAAGGTTCGACACCTCTACTTGTTTTAATGACATCCCCGATACGATAAATTTTCGTAGAGGGGCCACCATTGATGACAACCCGGCACACCTCTTCGATCTGTGTCAACAGGGGCGTCCAGCGGATGTTGATGTCGTGTCCCGCGTCTTCCATCCATGCACTCTGGGATTGGTTGAAGGTCTCCTGCCACTCCCTCGCTGTCAATTTCTCCAGGGTGTCACGTACCGCCATGCTGAAGACCTGCGTCTGCTGCGCTTTGCGTTTTTCCGCGTCTGCTTCTACGCACAAGAACAGCAGGGCGCAGTCCACGTTCACATCTTTCCAGATACCAGCTGGTAAGTCCACAATCTGCGTAATTCGGCCCGCTGTCAGCAGATGTTCGCGTAAGTTGGGGGTATTGGTTCCCATCAGGTAGGTGTTCGGGGTGATGAAGCCGAGCCGACCGTTCGCGCCGAGCAGTTTCAGCGCGAGCGCAAAGAAGAAAACATACGTATCCGGTACGCCATAGAAGACGGAAGGCCACCATTCGCGCAGGGAACGTTTGTAGGTTTCAGTGAGACCCGCGCCGTAGGGAGGATTGGCGACGACCCACCCGAACCCGGCGGCGTACTCCTCCTGACGGCCCTTGATGCGATCAACGACATCAATCTCTTCGGCCATCAATGTGTTGGAGCGTGCGAACTGCACGACTCCGCTCGAAGGAGCAAGCGCGTCCGCGTTGTAGACATGGAACCTTTGCAGATTGGGCGGCGTTTTGCCATCCAGCGCAAGTTTCACCAGATCGAGAACCTGGATGAGGAGATTGACTTCTGCGAGATAGCAGGCGAACGGGTTCAGATCGAAGCCATAGAGATTGTTCCGCACCTGGTCTATGAGCTGGCGCGGGTTGGGGTGACTGACCGCGCTGTAGGCGGCGACAAGCCGCCGGGCCCCCTCCACCAGAAAGGTGCCGCTGCCGCAGGCCGGGTCTATCAGCCGCTTGTTCGGCCCGATGATCTCCGGGCCGGGAAGATAGCCCGTCTCGTCCAGAATGTAACGCACGATCTCCGGCGGCGTGTAGTACTGCCCCTTCTGCTTCTTCTCCGGCCGCTCGACATAGGTGTTGTAGATGGTGCCGATCAGGTCGGAGTCCACGCCCGCGAAGTTAAAACGGCTCAACTGCCGCAGCACACGGATGAACCGTACGCGGGAGAGTGTGTACCAGTTGAACAGTTCCCGGCCTGTGAAAAAGTGGGCGTAGATGTTCTGCGCGTTTTCAAACGCCATGTCCAGCAGATGCTCATACGGATTGCCGGTCGCAAAGAGATAGTACCGCTCGATACACTCCTGCCACACCTTGAGGCCGCTGTTGGAAAGGAAACGGTTCCGCAAGATTCCTTTGTCTTCACAGACGCGGATGAGCATCATCCGAATAAGAACCACATACGCGGCCTGAAGCGCGAACTCCGCTCTCCTCTGGTCCTCGTCCAGACCGCCCAGCATGGTCTCCTGCACGATGGCCGTCCATATCGCGTAGTTCTCTCGAACCTCGATGCTCTCGCGGTAGTCGTGACGGAAGAACGATTTCCTGCGGTGCCACTCAAACGCCATATCCCCGTAGGCTCCGAGCGCGTCTCCCAGTGCGCCCAGCCCATTGTCCCATCTGGCCCAGCCGCTGCTGGCGCGTTTCTCTCCCGCAAACTTGCGCTGCCGGGCGGCATTGATCGCCTCCAGCGTCGTCTGTAGTAGTTCCTTTGTATTGAGGACGACAAAAGGGTCACGTTCGAGAGCGTAGAGGCGATTGCGGAAGTGCGCGATTTCCGCCTCTTCCATCCCGACGAGAGCCGCAACCCGGTCCATCTCCGCGATCACGTTCGACCGCAGTTTTGTCATCTTTTCTGCGGCTGGCTCGGTATCGTCGTCCCGCAGCAGAGAACTGCTGCGCTCATAGATGTCGTATCTGTCGAGATGCCCCTTGAGCCGACTGGCGGCATCCGACTGCAAGTCTTGCAGCAGCGTTCTGACCGCTCCCACCAGGAGTTCCTGGTTCGCGGGATTTCCACCGAGGGGCAGCGCCTGTTCCAGCCACTCCTCGGCGTCGAGGGCAAGCTGACTCTCAATGCGCTCCCAATCCGAGAAGGCCTCCCTGCGGAACTGCTCCCAGAGAACCCGCAGCGATTGGAGCGAATCCGCAGGCAGCGCCTCGCGCCCACCCTGTGCCCATGCACTCAGCGCCTCTCCCAGTTCGAGACTACACAGGCAATGGGGCTGCCCGCTGTTATTCAGTTCCCAGACAGTAATCCGTCTGCCGTTGGTCAGCCAGCCGCTTCGGATACCAAACCCGTGCAGATACCCGATAAGCTGCGAAAGATGGCTCTCCGGGTCCGTCGTATCCAGATTCAGTGCAAGCCCGGTGCTTTTGCTCTCCACCACGAAGCAGACGCCGTAATCGTCCGTCTCCGGGGCGAAGTCCGGTCGTCCGAACTTCTTGCCCTGATTGTAGACCTGTTCCCCGTGCGCGTAGCCCAGCAGCCCTAGCAGCGGCCCCACAATGGCATTGTCCACAATGGACGCTTCATCTCCTGTCCGGCGAGGGGCAGGCTTCTGGAGATAGGCGGCAAAATCGTTCCCTCGGAATTGTGGCTGTGTAAAGACGGAGAAAAATGCAGGGAGAAACGCATCAAAGGTCGTCATGCAGGCGATTCCTGTAGGAAGAGTGAACTGAACACAGTATACGATATGGGATAACCGGGCGTCAATCGGCGGCGGACGAGAGCGGCACAGGAAGCGGCTATCTTGATCTGCCGCGACAGTAACGGACATCCTTTTCGCCTCATCAGGCAGTGCAGCACTTCTCTTCTATCACACTACCTTCCTGTTGAAACCATGCCTCTCAGAGGGGGATAGTAAAGGAGAAGACGCTGCCCTCTCCCGGAGCGCTTGCGACCCGGATGCTGCCGCCGTGCGCTTCGACGGCCAGTTTGCAGAACGTCAGCCCCAGACCCGTACTCATGGTTCGTCCGCCTTTGCGCGACTCCACCTGTCCGAACTTTTCAAAGATGCGCTCGAACGCTTCGGCAGGAATCCCTTCGCCGGTATCGCGGACAGAGAACACAAGACAGGGCGTCTGTTCATCGCGTTCAACGGAGACGGTGATGACCCCGTCTGTCGGGGTGAATTTGATGGCGTTTCCCAACAGGTTGACAAGGACACGGCGCAGTTTGCCTTCATCCCCCTGGAAGGCAGGCAAGCCAGTAGCGAGGTGGGTGGTCAACGTGAGGTTTTTTTGGCTGCACAGTGATAATATCTGGCCGGTGGCGAAGGCGACCAGCGCGGCGGCATCTACTGTGGTATAGTCGAGTGGCATCGTGCCGGATTCCATCTTCTCCACATCCAGCAGACTGTTAATCATCCCCAGCAGTGTCTCCCCCCCGCTGATCGAGATTCCGACCATCTCCGTCTGCATCTCATCCAGCCCGCCCGCCATCTCCAGCGTCTGCATTCCCGTGAGCAGTGAGGTCAGTGGAGTGCGGAGGTCATGGACGATCATGTGGGTCAGGTCGTCGCGCAGTTTTTCGAGATGCTGAAGCCGTTTGTAGTTCTGCTCCAACTGGAGGAACAGCGCCCGCTCGCGATCCCGCGCCCGCTTCTTGTCCAGGCAGGCGCTGATACGCACTTTGAACAGGGTGGGGTCGGCCATCTTGGGCAGATAGTCTTCCGCGCCCATCTCGATGCAACGCACCACACTGTCCAACTCGTCCAGAGCCGAAATCATGATGACAGGAATATGCAGCAGGGCCTCATCGGCCTTGATCTGCTGAAGGACATTGTAGCCGTCTATGCCGGGCATCATTATGTCGAGCAGCATCAGATCAAACGCCTGCGCCCGCATCTGCTCCATCGCCTCGGTGCCGTTTTCGGCGACCGCGACGGCGTAACCCTGTCGTTTCAGGCGATGAGACAGCACATCGCGGTTCATCTTGCTGTCGTCCACGACCAGAATCAGCGCCTGCGCGGTTTCGGGATCGGCAATTTTCGGCGCGACGACGGTCTGCGGTCTCTTCGAGGCGGCAGAGGGTGTTGTTACGAGTGCGGCCTGTGCGGAAGAGGTTCTGCCACTGTTCAGCAGGGAGAGCAGATTGCGTCCGGCGGCCTGGATGTTCTGGAGGTCGGGAACAAAGCCGTGTTGCGCCTCTTCCTCCGCCTGCTCGATCAGCATTTCGCTGTAGCCGAGTATCTGATTGAGCGGGGTGCGGAGATCATGCAGCAGTTCCGGCGAGAGCGTCGCTCCCGAGGCGGTGTGGGACGGGGAGTGTTTGTCGCTCACAGGGTCTCTTTCTCGCTGACGGCGGTCAGCAGCGTTTCGATCTTTTCCAGAAGGCGCGGCAGTTCGATGGGCTTGGTGTCGTAGTCGTTGCAGCCCGCTTCGAGCGCCTTGTCACGGTCACTGGACATGGCATGGGCGGTGAGGGCTATCACGGGAATACGCCGTGTTTCGGGAGACGCCTTCAGGCGGCGGGTCGCTTCCCAGCCGTCCAGAACAGGCAGGCTCATATCCATCAAAATCAGGTCGGGCGCTTCGCTTGTCGCCAGAGCAAGTCCGCTCTCCCCATCCATCGCGATGACGACGGAATAGCCTTTGCGTTCCAGCCGTCGCGACAGCATATCGCGGTTCATCTCATTATCTTCGACCAGCAGTATTTTAGACATAGGGTTCTCCCGGCAGAATTTCCGTTATCAGGGGCGCTTCGAGGGAAGGCAACGGGGGCAGGGGAGCGGCCAGCCCTGTAATCAGGTCGCGCACCTGAAGCATCAGCTCGTCCCGCGAGTGTCCGGCCTTGTCAAGAATCGTATGCACCATTCCGTGCAGTTGAAGCACCTCGTCCGCAGTGAGGTCCTTTGCCGTCAGCACGACAATGGGAATGTTGCGCCACTCCAGGTGCCGATGCATTTCGGCAGCGAACTCAAAACCATCCATTTCGGGCATCATCAAGTCCAGCAGAATCAGGGCGGGCCGTTCTGCCACCACTTTTTCCAGCGCGACGCGCCCGTTCTCGGCCTCGCAGACGCTCCAGCCGGACTTCTCCAGCATAGACCGCATCATCCGGCGCGTGATGGTATCGTCTTCGACGAGCAGGACCGAACACGGCGGCGTCAGACAGCGGTACTGCTTCAATACCTGGGCGAGATATTTGCGGTCAACCGGCTTGGTAATGTAGTTGGCTGCGCCCATCGCGTAGCCCCGTTTTTTGTCATCCATCATCGTCAACATTATGACAGGAATCCCGCTGAGTACCGGATCGGCCTTGAGAACGGAGAGCAGCGTCCAGCCGTCCATACCGGGCATCATCACATCCAGCGTAATGGCAATCGGCAACAGCAGACGCGCCATTCGCAGCCCCTCCTCCCCATCGTTCGCGGTCTGGACGTGGAATCCTTCGCTGTCGAGAAATCGGCGCATCAGTTCGCGCTGAGTCGCGTCGTCGTCAATGACCAGCACACTGCTGCCCGGCTTAGGCAGCGGCCCGGCTTCGGGGCGCAGGCCGGAGGTCAGCGCCGGGCGTGAATCCGAAACCGACACGACTGCCGTGGCTTCGATATCACGGACAGTGGCAGGAATTTTGATTGTGAACGTGCTGCCCTCGCCCGGAACGCTGCTGACGGTCACATCGCCGCCCATCATCTGGCAGAAGCGGCGCGTGAGCGCCAGTCCGAGGCCCGAACCGCCAAACTTGCGGGTCGTAGAAGCATCCGCCTGTGTGAAGGTCTGAAACAGTTTCACCAACTGCTCCGCCGACATCCCGATGCCGGAATCCTTTACCTGGAACCAGATCCATTCGCGATTCTCCATCGTCTCGCGGGAGACTTCCAGCGTAATCGTTCCCTCTTTGGTGAACTTGGCGGAGTTGGACAGCAGGTTGAGCAGGCTCTGCCGCATCTTCGTGATGTCGGCGTACATTGTGCCGAGGTCTGCCGGGTAGCGCACCTCCAGCGTGTTGGCATTGGTCTTGATGAGCGCCCCGGCGGTCTCCGTGACCTCCTGAATCAACTGCGAAATGCCGAAGGTTTCCAGATAGAGGTCCATCTTCCCGGCTTCTATCTTGGAGAGGTCCAGAATGTCGTTGATGAGCGACAGGAGATGTCTGCCTGCCACCTGAATCTTTTCCAGGTCGGGAACGAACCCCTCGATGCCCTGATCGGTCGCTTCCTCTTGAAGCATTTCGGAGTAGCCCAGGATCGCGTTGAGCGGGGTCCGCAGTTCGTGGCTCATGTTCGCGAGAAACAGGCTTTTGGTCTTGGTTGCGGCCTCGGCGGTCTCTATCGCCCGGGCGATCTCTTCCTCGGCGCGGCGGCGTTCGGTCACATCTTCCATCGCGAGGACAAGCAGTTCGCGGTGGGTGCCCGCCTTCAGTTGGCGTGCATTCAGCAGCATCACACGCCTCCCGATAATCGGGAAGGTATGTACCAGTTCAAAGTCGTTGAACACGGCGCCTTTCGGCACGACATCTTCGAGCAGTCGCCGCAGATCGGGAATGTCCCACTGCCCGTTGCCGAGTTCGTAAATCAAGTGGCCTTCGGTCTCTTGTGCCGTGACCTGAAAGGTCTGGTAGAAGGCGCGATTGGCGGAATCGACACGCAGGTTGGTATCGAGCATCAGGAGTGGTGCACGCAGGGTATCCACGATGTTTTCGGAGAAGGTCTCGATGGCCTTCAAGTCTTCGGCCCCGTGCTTACGCTGCGTCGCGTCACGACCGATCATATAGTAGACGAGCGCGAGCAGGGTCAGACTGACCAGAGAGGCGAAGCCAAAGGTAAGCAGAGCGCGACGTATACTGGCCTGCGACTCGGCCTCGCGCTGCTCCAGCAGTTTCGTCTCGAGATGCGTCATGAGCGCGATGGTACGCCGAATCCCGTCCATCTGGTTTTTGCCGGTTCCCAAACCGACGAGGCGACTTGCCTCCCCGAATCCCGTCCTGCGTCTTGTGTTGATGATCTGTCGGCTTGTGGCAACCCGCTCGCTGATCTCACGTTCCAGTTCAGGCAGGTAGGCGCGTATCTGTGGTTCGATGAGCAGCACATCCAGCCGTGTCAGGCGTTCCGGTAAGCGCTGTGCAGCGGCGTCATAAGGTTCAAGATAGCGCGGATTTCCGGTAATGACATAGCCTCGTTGCCCGGTCTCAATATCTTTGACGGTGGACAGAGCGTCCTGAAGTTCGGCGAGCGCCACGTGCGTGTGCGCCACGCGCATGTTGTTGTCCACAATGTGACGCAGGTTGACGAACGATATGGTAGAGTTGACGAGCAGCAGCGCCAGCGCCAGACCGAAACCGACAGCCAATTTTCTTTGTGAACTCCAGCGCAACATCATGGCCTCCTGCCCCTCAACTCTCCAAGACGTGGTTTTACCACTCACTAACACTCTTCTGATATAATAGATTGACGCGCACAGTAAAAATAAGTTCCTGCTAACTGTCAAAAGCAGTTTTACGTTTCTGGTATTTGCTGACAAAACGGAACTGTCAGAGGAAAACTCTTCCCCACGCAGGGCAGGAGTTTTCGTGCGTTTGGGGAATTTGCAGGGGCGACTGGTTTTACGGAAAAGAGGACGAGGCAATGGGTGTGGGGCGCGTGGTGGTGAAGGTAGGAACGAGTACGCTGACGGACGCGCAGGGGCGGATAGATCGCGCCTTTATCGCCGACCTGACGGCGCAGTTGGCGGCGCAGCGCAAGCAGGGCTGGGAGGTGCTGCTGGTGACTTCGGGGGCGATTCGGGCGGGGCGAGAGGCGCTGGGGGCGATGCAGGAGGTCTCCGCGAAGTTCGCGGAGACGCTGCCGTTCAAGCAGGCAGCGGCGGCAGTCGGGCAGGGCCGCTTGATGCACACCTATACGGAGGCGTTTGCCTGGCGCAGTGTGGAGAGCGCCCAGGTGCTGCTCACGCGGGACGATCTCGACGACCGCCGCCGCTTTCTGAATGCCCGCAACACCCTGCTCGCGCTGCTGGAGATGGGGGTCGTGCCGGTCATCAACGAGAACGATACCGTCGCGGTGGACGAGATCAAGTTCGGCGATAACGACGCGCTGGCGGCGCTGGTAGCGACGCTGGTGGAGGCCGACCTGCTGCTGATCCTCTCCGATGTGGATGGTCTCTACGAGACACCGCCGACAGCAGACGCGCCTTCGCCTCCGATTATCCGCACGGTGACACGGGTGGACGAGACACTGACGGCGCTGGCGGGCAGTTCGACGAGCGGGGTGGGAACGGGCGGGATGCGTACCAAACTGGAGGCGGCGCGTATCGCCACTTCCGCCGGTATTCGCACGGTGATTGCGCGGGGACGACGGGAGCGCGTTGTCGCCGAAGTCCTCGCCGGGGAGACGGTCGGCACCACGTTCCTGCCGCTGCCCGACTCCGACCGCCTCTCGGCCCGCAAACGCTGGATCGCGCACAGCGCCCGCCCGCGTGGCTCCGTGACCGTCAATGCCCGCGCCCGCGAACGCCTGCTGCGAAACGGCGTCAGTCTGCTGGCGGCGGGCATCGTGAATGTGTCGGGCGCATTCACCGTCGGCGATCTTATCGAGGTCTGCGTAGAGGGTGGCGGTGTCTTCGGGCGCGGCCTGACCAACTATGCTGCTTCGGAGGTACGGCGTGTCGTCGGGCTGCACAGCGATCAGTTTGAGGCTATCCTCGGCTATCGCGGCTCCGCAGAGATCATCCACCGCGACAATCTGGTCGTTGATCCGCTGTCCCCGGAATAGGTCGGCACACTCTCGCACCGGCCCAGGAAAACATGAACGAACCGCAGATCACAGCGCTTGTCGCCGAGATGTTTGGCAGGGAGCCTCTTTCGGTGGTGCATCAGCCCTTCGGGCATTGCAGCGTCACCTACGCAGTAGCCCTGCCTGGACGTTCCGTCATGGTGCGGACCAACACAGACCCAAAGGTCTTCGCCACAACACAGCGCAATCTGGCGATACTCTCCGCGTTGGGGCTGCCCGTACCGCAAGTAATCGCCGCCGATTTTACCCTGTCACGCTATCCCTTCGCCTGGATGATTCTTGACAAAATACCCGGATGTGATCTGCGGTACGCGCTGGGCGCGATGACCTTTGCACAGATGACGCAGCTTGCCGGGCAGATTGTCGAATTTCAGCGCCGCGTGACGGCGCTGCCGCAGGGCAGTGGCTATGGTTACGTCGGTATCGGCGAACCGGGGCCTTACGCCTCCTGGTGGGAACTGATACAGCCCGAGGCGACTCTCCATGAAACCGATGTGCTTCTTGCCGAATGTCAGCGGCGTGTTCAGCGCCAGTACCGGGAGCTAGAGGCGACGTTGCGTACGGCCCCGCCCCTCTGTTTTCTCGACGATATCACGGTCAAGAACGTGATTATCCAGGACGGCGTCCTGCAAGGGCTGATAGATTTCGATTGTGTCTGCTACGGAGACCCGCTCTACTGGCTGGCGCTGACGGCGACGGGGGTTGTCAGTGACGTGGGGATGCGAGCGCTGTTCTACGTGGACGAACTCAAGCGGCTGTGGGGGCTGGATGCCGAACAGGAGCGGACGCTGGCGCTCTACTCTGCCACGATGGCGCTGGATTTTCTGCATCGTTTTGCCGCCTCGGAGACGCCGGAATGGAAGGCGCGAATGGAGGCTGCTGTCGAACAGTGGCTTACTCTGGCGGAACAGCAGTGAGGCTGACGACGGAAAGCCATGAGCGCTTTTCCTGTCCTGGGCGTATCCGCGTCCTGCTTTAAGGGGAGAGAAAAATGGATGAAGTCGCCCGCTACAATATCGAACGCTGGCAGTCGCTTGCGGATGCCGATGCCCTGTTTACCCGGCCCCGGCTCGATCTGACGCCCGAATCGGCGCGAGAATTTCTGGATGCGGAATCGCTGCTGGGGGAGGTGGAGGGCAAGCGGGTACTGTGTCTGGCAGGCGGGGGAGGACAGCAGTCTGCCGCCTTCGCCCTGCTCGGAGCCGAGGTCACCGTCTATGATCTCTCCGCCGCACAACTGGAGCGAGATCGGCAGGCCGCAGAGTACTACCAGAGGGCGGTTCAAACGGTGCAGGGCGATATGCGTGATCTCTCGGCGCTCGCCCCGGCCTCCTTCGATCTGGTCTATCAGCCTTTCTCCATCGGCTACGTTCCCGACGCGACGACCGTTTTCGCGCAGGTCGCACACGTCTTGCGTCCGAACGGGATGTACTACCTTGCAGACCACAACCCCTTCTTCTGCGGTATGGGCGAGGCAGACTGGAACGGCGAGGGCTATGTTCTGAAAGCGCCTTATGTGGACAGCGCCCTGTATATCAGCCCTGACCCCGACTGGGTGTACGCCCGCAGCGACAAGCCCCTGCCACAGGTACGCGAATCCCGTCTGTATCGGCACACGCTTGCCAACACCCTGAACAGTCTGCTCGGGCTGGGCTTTTCGCTGCTGCGCCTTTCCGAAAGCAAGCACCTGTACCCCGACCTGAACGCTGCGCCCGGCACCTGGGATCACTTCGTCGCCTATGCGCCCGTCTACCTCTCCTACTGGCTGCGCTTCCACCCGGACGGCAAGAAGCAGAAATAATGAACTGATCACTAAAGGTTAGACACAGCACGAGAGAAATGAACTTATGACGGGCCTAAATGTATTATACAAAAAAAGAAAAGCAGCCAAGTGATCTCTTGCCTTGGCCAAGAAGGAAGTAAACGATTATGGCAGCTCAAATAACTTCACTGAAAAATATCACTCGTATCCAAATAGCCGTTATTGGAATGCGTGAGACAGGACGCTTTCGAATCACATATAAGATTATCTCAGGAGAAATTCCAATAAGTGGAATGTACAAGTCGGAATTAACTTCTGCATCGTTTCGAGGTACACAAACTATGATTCTCGGACATAGGTCACGGAGCGATCTAGACATGAAATTCATGGATTTCACGGCGGTAGACATTCATTCCCAATTGTCAGATGAAGAGTTATTTGTTCTGACAGAAATTATTACACCCGAGGAAGTTAGAGAGCCGCTGTCAGAGAAGGACCAACAGGAACTGGAAGAACTCAAGCGACGAATTATCAGCGACATTCAAAGTGCAAGTTATGACTACACTATCTTTGCACTTTTTACAGCGTTGTCCGTATGTAGGAACAGCAATCTGATATGGCCCTATATTTAGTGCTCACCTTCCAGGCAACCGCAAAGGGTTGACGCCCCTCGCTACGCGCCTGCGGCGGAGTGTCCTTCGGACATAATGCGTAGAATGCAAAGAGTGGCCCTCACAGTCTGGACGTTTCCGAAGGAAACTTGGCCGCAGGTCAGTCAGCGGAGGAGTTTACTCCGCCGATTTCGTCCGACAAACACATTGCCTGCTCGTCTGCGTAAGGTGAGTCATATCATCTTAAACCGAAGTGACCTGCGAAAGGCACTTCTGTCACACGGCACTTCGTGAGTTCTAAAAATGAAGGACAGAAACATGCCTATAGACGAATATACGTAAGCGTCTAATATTTGCCACCTTCTCAGGTGGTCCGTAATTTTGTAGAATGTAAGCATCTCAAATCGGAGGTGCCTTCCATGACTGCCAGAGAAGCCTTGGCCCAAGAGTGGCGCGATCGTCTCGAAGATTTTGCG
>JBBRLP010000117.1:0-16559 GCA_038231295.1 Chthonomonadales bacterium | reverse complement strand
GGAGATGGTGATGCCCGGGGATAACATCCGCATTACGGGCGAGCTGATCCAGCCTATCGCGATGGAAGAGGGTCTGCGGTTTGCAGTGCGCGAAGGCGGACGAACCGTCGGCGCAGGCGTCGTTACCAAAGTCCTGGAATAGTGACTGCTGTCGGGCCGGGTGAACCCTTTCGCTGCCCGACGACGTAGAGAGTGGAGAGGCCGGAGAGATGAACTCTCTCCGGTTCGCTCCCGAAACGCAAGCAGGCTTCTGTCGCCTGTCATGAACGGATAGATCGAGATGGCTAAAAAAGAGTCACGTATCATCGTTACGATGGAGTGTACGGTCTGCAAAGGTCGCAACTATACGACCTCCAAGAACCGCATCAATCACCAGGCGCGATTGGAACTGAGCAAGTACTGCAATCGCCCCACGTGCCGCAAGCACACTCCGCATCGCGAAGGCAAATAGCGAAGAGAGACGCACGGAAACGCGCAGGGTAGCCTTCACGTTCCCACTTTCTCGTTTTGCTTCCATCGTAGGGGTATAGCTCAGTTGGTAGAGCGGCGCTCTCCAAAAGCGTAGGTCGGGAGTTCGAGTCTCTCTGCCCCTGCCATTTTTCTCAGGGCGGAAAGCCTCCGAGATGTTCGGAGTGCGCTTCCCGCCCTGTGAACCACTTTAGCGGGTTTATCAGGACAACAGGTGTAATCATGGCTGTGGAACAGCGACCCAGAGGCAATAGCGGAACGCCCTCCGGCCCGGTCAGCCCGGAACAGATTCAGCGCACAACCAACTTCCTTCAAGAGACGATGGTCGAGCTGAAAAAAACCACCTGGCCCACCAAGAAAGAGGCCTGGCGACTAACCACCGTCGTCATCGGTGTCATTGCCGCTCTTGGGTTGTATATGGGAACCCTCGATTTCATTTTGACCAAACTGGTAGACAAGTTCAGCCTCATCAAGTAGTCGTGACAGAGACGCCCGCAGCCGTGAGCCTGCCGGTGCGAGAGCGTCCGCCGAATCTTTCAGGGCCGGGCGATCACGGGTGGAGAGAAGATGCAAAGACACTGGTATGCGGTCCATACCTACTCAGGTCATGAGAACAAAGTGATGACCAATATCCTGCGCCGCGCCGAGTCCATGAACCTTCAGGACAAGGTGTTCCGCATTCTGGTTCCCACAGAAGCGGAGACCCGGACACGCGGGACGAAGAAGACCGAGGTCAAGCGCAAAGTCTTCCCCGGCTACGTCCTCATAGATATGGTGCTGGACGATACCACATGGTATCTCATCAAGTCCACCACCGGCGTCACGGGCTTCGTCAGTTCCGGGGCCAAGCCGGTTCCCCTTCAGCAGAAAGAGATTGATGTCATTCTCGAAGCGCTGGAAGGTAACGTGCCGGTCGCGGTCATCAAGTTCGAGAAGGGCGAAGTCGTGCGCGTCGTGGCCGGCCCCTTCACGGAATTCACCGGCAAGATCGAAGAGGTCAATGCGGACAAGGAGAAGCTGAAAGTGCTTATCTCCATCTTCGGTCGCGATACGCCGGTCGAACTCGACTTCGAGCAGGTCGAAAAAGTCATTTAACTGTCAACCTTCGCCGGGAAGCGAGGCTCTATCGCCGCTTCCCGGCTCGTTTCGGGCCAATTGCGCCGCTGCGCCTGTCGCAGGGGGTAATGTTCTGCGCCCGGAGTTCGTATTGGAAAGAGGAGCCTCATGGCAAAGAAGATTACGGCTGTCGTCAAACTTCAGATTTCTGCTGGTAAAGCGACCCCCGCCCCGCCCGTTGGTTCTACTCTCGGACCCTACGGTATCAACATGATGGAGTTCATCAAGGGGTACAATGAGAAGACGGCGGCGATGATCGGAACGGTTGTCCCGGTCGAGATCACGATTTTCGAGGATCGCTCGTTTACGTTCATAACCAAGACGCCGCCCGCGCCCGAACTTATCAAGAAGGCCGCCGGCATTGCCAAAGGCTCTGGTAAGCCCAACAAAGAGAAGATGGGCAAACTGACGCAGGATCAACTGCGCCAGATCGCCGAGACCAAGATGCCGGACCTTAATGCGAACGACATCGAAGCTGCCATGAAGATCATCGCGGGTACCGCCCGCTCCATGGGAGTAGATGTCATCAGCTAAGGTCGTCATCCGGTCCCAAAGGATACGATCATGTTGTTTCTCCCGATAGCCGTGAAGTTTGGTGTGCTGGGACTTCTCAGCGCGGGGTGGCTCGCGTTACATCGCCATGTGAACGAACTCTCTCAGAATCAACCCTACCACCTTGCCGCGCATCGGCGAGATCAACGCAAGGCGCGTTTCTACTTCCTCTCTGTCTGGATCGGCCTGATTGCCTCCTTCCTCTGCTTCGGCAGTCTGGAGGCTCTGAGCAGCGTCTCGTTCGACTCTCCGCAAGGCCGTGACTGGGCAATAGGTATCGTGCGTGGCCTGGGCCTGTGGGGCCTGCTGGTTTCGGGCGTCGTCTGGGCCAGAGTAGGACAGCGAGCCGGTCTGCCCAACGCGGACGGCATGGCCCTAACCCCTCTGCCCGAAGAGAAGTACCCGCGCAACCGTCCTTAAGTTTTCCGGGAGGTTTCAACCCCCGGCCCAATCGAATGTTCGTTACAAATACACCATGTGGGAGGAACGTCTCCGACGTTCCGATAGGACCACGGAGGAAATGATATGGCAGATGTAGAGACAGTGGAAGCCCCGGAAACGAAGGCCCCCGCAGTCGTCGCCGAAGAGACGGAGAAGTCCGGCCTCTCCACCGCCGCCCGCCGCCACGCGAAGGCCGGAAAGCCCAAACATAGCAAACGCTTCCTCGCTCTGGACAAGACCCTTCCGGTAGACCATGTCTATGAAGTGGAAGCGGCCCTGGCGAAAGTGAAAGAGCTGGCGACGGCGAAGTTCGATGAGACAATTGATGTCGCTGTCAACCTGGGCGTAGACCCGCGTCATGGCGATCAGATGGTGCGCGGCACGACCAACCTTCCGTTCGGAACGGGCAAATCCCGCATTGTCTGGGTGTTCGCTCGCGGCGAGAAGGCGGCAGATGCGCTGGCCGCCGGAGCCGATGTCGTCGGTGCGGAAGACCTGATGGAGCGGATTCAGAAAGAGGGCGGCGCAAGCTGCGATCTGCTGGTCGCCTCCCCGGATATGATGCCGCTCGTCGGTCGCCTGGGCCAGATTTTGAAAGCCAAGATGCCCAACCCGAAGGCCGGAACGGTCTCCCCGAACGTCGGTCAGGTCGTACGCGACATCAAAGGTGCAACCCGCGCTGAGTACCGCGTAGACAAAAACGGGATCATCCATGCCCCCATCGGCAAGGCCAGTTACCCCATCGAGAACTTGCAGGCCAACTTCGTCGCCCTGATGAACGCGCTCGTCAAGGCCAAGCCCGCTGCCTCGAAGGGCAAGTATCTGCGCCGCATCAAGCTCTCGTCCTCGATGGGGCCGAGCCTCGAAGTGGACACCGTCTCCGTGCAGAAGGTCGCTGACCGCGCCTAAGACGGGTTTCGTGTGCTGAGGAAGGCCGATAGAAACGTTTCTATCGGCCTTTTTTCTTGTCTCGGAATTGTGTAAGATTTAGCGGCCTTGACCCCGGAGAGACCTTGCCGTATACTGAGCGCATGGCACGACAGGACGAAAACCCAGAAGAGACGGCACAGCGCTCATTGACGCGAATGCGGAACGCGACGGCAGGGACGCCCTACGAGGGCAGGCTCTATCTCGTCGGGGGGCTGCTGCGCGACCGTGCGCTAGGCTCCCCGCTTGCCAACGACCTTGACCTGGTGCTGGAAGGCGATGCGCTGGAACTGGCGAAATTTCTGTACGAGCGAGGCCTTTCGCAGCACTATCCCGTTCTCTATCCCCGGTTCGGCACGGCCATGATTCATGTGGGAGAGAGAGACGAGATCGGAAGCGCGGTCGAACTGGTATCGGCGCGGGCGGAGAGCTATCAGATCGATTCGCGCAAGCCAGAGGTCCGGCGCAGCACGATTCAGGACGACGTTCTGCGCCGCGACTTCACCATCAACACACTGCTCGAAAATCTGCATACAGGCGAACTGCTGGACCTGACCGGACGCTCCCTGCCTGATCTCGCTTCCGGCATCATCCGTACTCCCCTCGCTCCCCGCATTACTTTTTTCGATGACCCTCTGCGGATGCTCCGCGCCGTCCGGTTTGCCGCCCGCTTCGGCTTCTCTATCGAAGCGGAGACCTGGGCGTCCATTCGAGCGGAGTCGGCCCGCCTGCGCCCGCCGACCATCTCCAACGAGCGCATTCGGGATGAGTTCGTGAAGATTGCGAAGCTGCCGGGCGCGAAGTTTCGGCGGGGCATGGAGCTGTTGCTGGAGTCGAATCTGCTTGCGGAGTTCCTGCCCGAAATGCTGCCAATGATCGGCTGCACCCAGGGCGAGTGGCATCGGTACGACGTCTGGACGCACACGCTGACGGCCCTCGAAAGTCTGCCGGACGACGCGCCTCTGGAGGTAAGGCTCGCCCTGCTCTGGCACGACATCGGCAAACCGGCGACACGAACTGTGCCGAGAGGGGCGGAGACGGCGGACAGCGGACAGGAGAGCGAGGGAGTGCGGTTTTACGGTCATCCGGCGGTGGGGGCGGAGATAGTGCGGACGATTATGAACCGTCTCAAATTCTCCAACGACGAGATACGCGAGGTGACCCTGCTGGTGGAGAAGCACATGCGCCTGGGCGACTATCGGCACGAATGGACGGAGGTGCCGGTAAAGCGGCTCATTCGCGACTGTGGGGATGCCCTCGCCGCTCTGTTCGTTCTGACCCTCTGCGACCGTTCCGCCGTAGACATACCCGCCGAGCAGGCCGCAGACCTCGCCGAACTCCGCGAACGGATTGACGCCCTCAATGCGCTCTCCGACATCGCCCACATCGTAAGCCCTCTGGACGGCAACGCCATCATGGAGACGCTTGGCGTCGGGCCGGGGCCGCACCTGAAAGCCGCAAAAGAGTTCCTCATCAATGAGATCATCGAAGGCCGCCTACCGGAACAAGACACAGACACGGCCCGCCAGATACTGCTCCGATGGTGGGCCGAACGTACCGAGGGGTAACTTCAGAGCAAGGTGTCGTAGACCTGGACTCGTGACCAGTGCGGACTGCATTCGGCGATGAACGTCAGGTGATCGGGATGATCCTGATACACGTCATGCCCGGCCGCGTCCGCGAACTCTACCAACAGCCCAACTCCGTAGGAGTTGTCCACCACCTCGCGGGGTGTTCCGGCAGGCTTCCCCGCTTCCAGCCGCAGAACGCCGGGAATGCCGCGCAGATGTTTGTGACAGCCCGCCAGAATCGCATCCGCATCCGCCTCGCTGCCACCCTCTCGCACCCAGAAATAGACAATATGTAGAAATCCGGTTTTCACTTCCGTTTACCCCGTCCCTTCGCCAGCATTCAAACCGTCCTAATTTTACCCTGTTTAAGAGTCAGTCCTTTTCATCAGGCGACTTCCTTCGGTAGAAAGAGGGTTCCCTGGCCTGGATTTAGCGTCCTGGCTTCGTGCGCGAGGAGGGTTTCCTTGCGGGAAATGCCACCGCCATAGCCAACCAGTTTTCCGTTCGCGCCGACAACACGATGGCAGGGAACGATAATGGAGATCGGATTGCGTCCATTCGCCAGACCGACAGCACGGGAGGCGTTTGCGTTGCCGAGGCGTCGCGCCAACTCGCCATAGGAGAGAGTGACGCCAAAGGGAATGCGCTGGAGTTCCTGCCAGACCTGCCTCTGGAAGTCCGTTCCCTGCGGCGCGAGCGGCAGATCGAATTCGGTCTGTTCCCCCGCAAAGTAGGCGGTCAGTTGTCGTTTTGTCTCGGCGAAGGGCAGGGCCTCGTCCTGTGGTATCCAGTCGTCGCTGATCTGCGGGCCATGCCGATGTTCGCCCATGTAGAGGCCGGTGAGGGCGGTACCGTCCGAAGTGAGCAGCAGTCGCTCTACCGGGCTGTCAAAGTAGGTGAAATAGGTCGTCATCGTCTGGCCTCCTGCGCGATTGCTTCGATGTTATAAGGTAGCATATTCCCCGACGGATTACATGCCGTTTTCGGACAGGCAAGCAGATTGTCGCCAGTGCGGGAAAGCGGGGTATTCCGGGTAAAATAGTCCCAAAGTCGGCCCTTAAAGACCCACAAGACGCCTAGATGGAGAAAGCCAGCCCCATGTCAGAGAACAACCCTCTCCCGGAAGACCTGCCCGATTTCGAAACGATCTGCGCCCACCTCGGAGAAGACCGCACCCGCTATCAGGGAGCCGTCGTTCCTCCGATCTACCAGAATTCCCTCTTCACCTATCCGAACTGCGAAGCCTGGGCTGCGCCGGGAGGACTGGATGGCGAACCTTTCAACTACACGCGAGTCTCCAACCCGACGACGGAAATCGCGGAGGTCAAAATCGCGGCGATGGAAGGCGGCGACCGCGCCCGATGCTTCGGCAGCGGCATGGCGGCGATTTCGGCGGCAATTCTCACCTGCGTCAAATCCGGTGACCATGTAGTTCTGCCGCAGACGGTCTACGGCCCGACCCGACAGTTCTTCACCACCTATCTGCCCCGTTTCGGCGTGGAGGCCACCTTCATTGACGGCTGTGATCCCCAGGAGTGGGACGACGCCCGCCGCCCGAACACCACCCTGTTCTTCCTGGAATCGCCCTCCAGCTACGTGATGAAGCAGCAGGATTTGCAGGCCGTCGCCGCGATTGCGAAGCCCCACGGTATCGTCACCGCCTGTGACAACTCCTGGGCCTCTCCCCTCTTCCAGAGTCCGCTGCGCCTCGGAATTGATCTCGCCATTCATTCGGCCACCAAATACCTCGGCGGACATAGCGACATTGTGGCGGGTGTAGTGACCGGGCATGAGTCGCGCATGAAGAAGCTGATTCTGGACGAAGGGCTGCTGCTCGGCGGGATACTTGACCCCTTCGCGGCCTGGCTGCTGCTGCGCGGGTTGCGTACTCTGCCCGTCCGTATGGAACAGCATCAGCGCAACGCCCGCAGTATCTCCCGCGCCCTCTGCGCCCATTCCGCCGTCGCCGCCGTCTACTATCCCGGCATGGATTCCGACGATCAGGCCGAACTCACGGCCCGCCAACTGCGCGGCACCAGCGGCCTGATGAGCATCGCCCTCCGCAACCAGAGTAGGGAGGCCGCGTATCGTGTCGTGAACAGCCTGAAGCACTTCGGAATCGGGTGCAGTTGGGGCGGCTTCGAGAGTCTGGCGCTCCCCTCGGCCCTTCCCGCAAAGCATGTAGACGGCGGCGGGGGAACGCGCTGGCTCATCCGCCTGCACATCGGTCTGGAGAGCGTGGATGCCCTGTGGGACGACCTCGAATCGGCCTTGTCGAAGGAACTCTGAGGGGCGCGGGCCGTGCCGATGCGCGGCCCTCGCCTGCGTTGCAATCGTACCTGTCGTATGGTATACTGCTGTTCAATACTATTCCAAAACTTCATCCGTTCCCAGCCTGGGCGTGACTCTGCCGGAGCGCCGGAAGCAGCCTGCCGGAACGACGGGGAGCAAGCGACATGAGCGCATCACAGGGGGAGGCCGAAGCCTCGCGACCGGAACAGTGGGTTCATCTGAACGGCAGACTGACGCCGAAGTCCGAGGCCCATGTCTCTATCTACGATCACGGTTTTCTCTACGGCGACGGGGCGTTTGAGGGCATCCGTGTCTACAACCGCAACATCTTCCGCCTGGACGACCACCTGACGCGCCTGTTCCGCTCCGCCCGTGCGCTCGCGATTGACCTCTGTATCGAGAAGGCTACCCTCCAATCGTATGTACTGGAGACTGTTCGCGCCAACGGAGTCGTATCCGGCTATATCCGCCTCAGCGTCTCTCGCGGTGTCGGTCTGGGCCTCGACCCGAAACATCTGAAAAGCCCCCCTACCATCGTCATCTCGACGGAGGAACTGCGCCTCTATCCGCAGGAGCTGTATGATCGCGGCCTGGACGTGATTACCGCCTCTACCCGCGTTCCCCCCGCTGTGTGCATGGACCCGCAGGTCAAATCGCTTGGCAAGTACATCAATAGCATCTCCGCGAAGATGGAGGCCAATCGTGTCGGCGCGGGCGAGGCGTTGATGCTGAATATGCAGGGCAATGTCGCGGAAGCCAGCGGAGACAATATCTTCCTGGTGACGAACGGGAAACTGACCACGCCCCCCACCAGCGAAGGCGCACTGCCCGGCATCACCCGTGCTGTCGTCATGGAACTGGTAGCGGAGATGGGGCTGACCTGCACGGAAACAGTCACCTCTCTCTACGATGTCTACAACTGCGACGAGGCTTTCCTGACCGGGACCGCCGCCGAGGTGATCCCGATGGTCTCCTGCGATGGCCGCGTTATCGGAGACGGTCAGCCCGGCGCCCTCACCAACCGAATCATTGCAGCCTTCCGGGAACGCACCAGCCACGATGGCGTTCCGGCCTGACCCAAAGAACAGGTCGAAAGCGATTAACGAACCGGGTGATTGAATCGTAAGATAGTTACAGCACTCCCGCAGCGCACCGGAGACGGCAGACACGGGATGGGAAGAGTTTCTGAAGACAGAAGACGGCTCGCTCTGGTGACCTGGCGAAGCGTCTCTATCCTCAGAAGGAGGGACTCACAACAATGTGGCAACGATTTACGGAGCGGGCGCGGCGCGTCGTGTTCTTCGCACAGGAAGAGGCAGGCCGTCTCGGTGAAAACTATGTTTCGACCGAGCATCTACTGCTGGGGCTTGTGCGCGAGAACGACAGCGTGGCGGCCCGCATTCTCGATAGAATGGGCGTCTCGCTGGGCCGCATTCGCAGCGAGATCGAGCGTCAGGTCGCACGCGGAGACGGACGCCTCGGTCAGGATATGCAGTTAACCCCGCGTGCCAAGCGGGTGATTGATCTGGCGTATGACGAAGCGCGTCAGTTGAGCAACAACTATATCGGTACGGAACATCTGCTGCTCGGTCTCATTCGCGAAGGCGAAGGACTGGCTGGCCGGGTTCTGGCGAAACTCGGAGTCGAACTGGAGAGGACGCGACGTGAAGTCATGGCGTTGCAGGACAACGACAGCGGCACCGGGCCGACGCAGAAACAGGGGCAGCGGTCGCGCACACCCACACTCGACGAGTTCGGACGCGATCTGACCGAACTGGCCCGCAGCGAGAAACTCGACCCGGTCGTCGGGCGCAACACCGAAATCGAGCGCGTCATTCAGATTTTGAGCCGCCGCACCAAGAACAACCCGGTTCTCCTCGGGGAGCCTGGGGTCGGGAAGACCGCGATTGCGGAAGGACTGGCGCAACGCATCATCACCGGCGACATCCCGGAGATGCTGAAAGACAAACGCATCGTCTCGCTCGATTTGGCCGGACTGGTAGCAGGCACGAAGTATCGCGGCGAGTTTGAAGAGCGCATGAAGCGCGTCATGGAAGAGGTGCGGAAGGCCGCTGGCGAGATCGTCCTGTTCGTGGACGAACTGCATACGCTGGTCGGAGCCGGAGCCGCCGAGGGCGCGATTGACGCCTCCAATATCATGAAGCCCGCCCTGGCGCGTGGCGAACTCCAGTGCATCGGCGCGACCACGCTGGACGAGTTCCGCAAATACATCGAGCGGGACGCCGCACTTCAGCGACGTTTCCAGCCCGTCAAGGTCAGCGAGCCGACGCCCGAAGAGGCCGTCGAGATTCTCAAGGGTCTGCGCGAGCGGTACGAGACCCACCACCACGTCAAAATCACCGACGACGCGCTGACCGCCGCTGCACAGTTGGCGGATCGCTATATCACCGATCGGTTCCTGCCGGACAAGGCGATTGACCTGATTGACGAGGCTGCCAGCCGCGTCCGTCTGCTCTACGCCCTGCCGCCTGCCGAACTCCGACAGGCCAAGCAGAAGCTTGTCGAAGTCCAGAAGGAGATGAACGCCATTGTCAGCAACTCCAAATGGGAGATGGGCGAGAACAACCTTCAGGAGCGGCAGGAAGAGCTGAAACAGCAGATTGCCGAACTGGAACTAGACTGGAACAGCAAGCGCGAGAGTATGCCCCGTATCGTGACGGAGGAAGAGGTCGCGCAGATCGTGACTTCGTGGACGGGCATTCCGGTCAGCCGCCTGGTCGAGGCCGAGACGCAGAAACTGCTCCGCATGGAGGAGGAACTGCACAAGCGGATCATCGGTCAGCACGACGCGATTGTCGCGGTCAGCAAGGCCGTGCGCCGCGCCCGCTCCGGCATGAAAGACCCGAAACGTCCGATGGGCACCTTCATCTTCATGGGGCCGACCGGAACGGGTAAGACCGAACTCGCCCGTGCGCTCTCCTCGTTCCTTTTCGACAGTGAGAACAACCTGATCCGTATAGACATGAGCGAGTACTCCGAGCGGTTCAACGTGAGCCGTTTGGTCGGTGCGCCTCCCGGCTATGTGGGCTATGAGGAGGGCGGTCAGTTGACGGAAGCCGTCCGCCGCAACCCGTACTCGGTCGTCCTGCTCGACGAGATCGAAAAGGCGCACCCGGAGGTCTTCAATATCCTCCTGCAGGTGGCGGAAGACGGACGGCTGACCGACTCGCAGGGCCGTATCGTGGACTTCAAGAACACGGTCATCATTATGACCTCCAACCTCGGGGCGCGTTCCATCAACCCCGAACGCGGCATGGGGCTTCGCAGCGATGAGGAGCGCAAAGGCTCCGGCGAGCGTGTCTACGAGGGAATGAAGAACCGCGTCATGGACGAGATGAAGAAAACGTTCCGACCGGAGTTCCTGAACCGCATAGACGAGGTAATCGTCTTCCAATCGCTCACGGCGGACGAAATCTTCCAGATCGTGGACCTGATGCTGGCGCGTGTCAACAAGCAGGTCAAGACTCAGGAGATGAGCCTGCAAGTCTCGCCCGAAGTCAAGGAACTCCTCGCCAAAGAGGGCTTCGACCCGACGATGGGCGCCCGGCCTCTGCGCCGCGCCATCCAGCGCCTGATCGAAGACCCACTGGCGGAAGAAGTCCTGCGCGGCACGTTCCATTCCGGCGATGTCATCTACGCTGCGCTGGAAAACGGTGAGATCGTCTTCCGCCCGACTATCCCTGACGAGGCCCTTCCCTCTATGGAAGAACCCCTCGCCGTCGCCTAGCCTGCATCAACGCAAAAAACCGCCCCGGACAAATTCATGTCCGGGGCGGTTTTTTGGTTCCCACAGCCGTCTCTCCTGCCGATGTTCGACTATACGGCGGTCAGTTGTATCAGGGCGTCGGGGTTCTTGCGGCCCTTGGCGCTCTCGGTGTAGGCGCGGTCGCAGGCCATGCAGAAGGTACACGGGTCGGTGTGGCAGTCGTGGGTCATCTGCACTTTGCGGGCGCGAACATCCTCGGCGCGGAGATAGCCTTTGGTCACGCCGCAGTCTATGTGATCCCAGGGCAGCGGCTCGTCGTAGGCCTTGTGCCGGTTGGCGAAGTAGTGAACGTCTATGCCCGTATCGGCGAACGCCTGCATCCAGACATCGTATTTCAGATACTCGTCCCAGGCGTCGAAGACCTGCCCGCGCCGCCACGCCAGTTCGATTCCCTCCGCAATACGGCGGTCTCCGAGCGACAGAATAGCCTCCAGATGGATGCCCTTCTCGTCGTTGGGGCGATAGACGACCGCCCGGTCACGGATAGAGCGTTTGAGCATCTGCTGTTTGCGATGCACCTCTTCGGCGGTGTCCTGCCCGTGCCACTGAAAGGGCGTGAAAGGCTTGGGCACAAACGCGCTCACGCCGATGCTGATCGTCGGGTTCTTGACCCCGCAGCGACGGGCAACCTGAGCGCACTTCGAGGCGAGTTCGCCAATCGCCAGCACGTCCTCATCCGTCTCCGTCGGCAGAGAGATCATGAAGTAGAGTTTGACGCGCTGCCAGGTATTGGAGAAGGCCGTCTCGCAGGCATGAAGCAGGTTCTCTTCGGTCACGCCTTTGTTCGTCACGTCACGCATCCGCTGTGAACCGGCTTCCGGCGCAAAAGTGAGGCCCGTCTTGCGGACTTTGTTGATCTCCTGCACCAGGTCCACGCAGTCTTTGTCCGCCCGCAGCGACGGTAGGGAGACGCCGACCTTGCTGCCCGCATAACGATCAATCAGGTCATGCACGACATCGGCGACGCGGCTGTAGTCGGCGGTAGAGAGCGAGACGAGGGAGATGTCCTCATGCCCGGTGTTCTTGACCAGTTCCGCCGCCTGCTCCATCAGCTTCTCCGGCGACTTTTCCCGCACCGGGCGCGTAATCATCCCCGCCTGACAGAAACGGCAGCCACGAGTGCAGCCGCGCATCACTTCCAGCGAAATCCGGTCGTGGACCACTTCGATGAACGGGATAATCGGCTTCGTCGGATAGTCGAGGGAGTCCACGTCCTTGACCCACTGCCGCACGATTTTCGCAGGCACGTCCGGGCGCAGCGGTTTCGTTGCCAGCAGACGCGGCATGGTGTCGTAACGCGCCTCGATCTGCTCCTCCGTCCAGCCTGCCCGTTCCAGCCGTTCGCGCCGCATCAGCGCGGTCTCGTACTCCGGGGCATAGAAACGCGGCACATAGCAGCCGGGAATGTTGGCGAACTTCAGCAGCAGTTCCTCACGCGGCAGGGCGCGAAAATCCCGCAGCGTCGCGGTCATCGCGGGCAGAACTTCTTCCGCCTCGCCGATGACGAAGACATCAATAAAGGGAGCCATCGGCTCCGGGTTGAACGTGCAGTGACCACCCGCGAAGACAATCGGCCAGTGGCTGCCGTCCGGCTTGCCGCCGTCCCGTTCGAGACTGTGAACGGGAATACCGCCGAGGTCGAGCATATTCAGGACGTTACTATACGCCAGTTCAAACGACAGCGCGAAACCGATCAGGTCGTACTCCGCTATCGGTGTCCGGGTCTCCAGCGTGAAGAGCGGCACTTCGGCCTGCCGCATGGCCTTGTCCATGTCCGGCCAGGGCGCATAGACACGCTCGCACAGCGTTTCAGGACGGCTGTTGAGCATATTGTAGATGATGCTGCACGCCAGGTTGCTCATGCCGATCTCATAGGCATCGGGGAAGGCAATCGCATAGCGCACCTCTACCGAGGCGTGATCTTTGGTCACACTGTTGAGTTCGCCACCCGTATAGCGTCCCGGCTTGGTAACGTTCGGCAGAATCTCTTCCAGTTTCTCTTCGATCTCTTCGCGTGTCATAAACATCTTCGCTTTCTCCCTGGCTCGCAAAAAATTTGCGATAGCATCGGCTTCCTTATTATACCCTGAACCGATTCGCCCATTGCCTGGGAGGTTGGCAGCGGGCGGGACGGAGGTTGAAAACCCTGTGAGTTTGGCCGGGGGTTGAAAACCCCCGTCATTAAAAAGCAAACGTCTTGCAGACGGAAATGCGTGGTTGGTTGATAGTGATTGGAAGGCGTTGCCCGGCACAGGAACGTGCCGGGCTGGAAAAAGCGGTCGTCCTACGGACGAAGGCGTCGGATACTCTTGCTTGTCAGGTTCCTTTGAGAGGCAGAGAGATAAGGAAGGGATTAGGGCATTTCCGTCTGCAAGACGTTTGCCTTTTAATGACGGGGGTTTTCAACCCCCGGCCAAACTCACAGGGTTTTCAACCCCCGGTAAACCTCGCAGGCACCAAGAGAACCAGGAATGTCTGAACGCTTCTTCCTCCGGACCAACTGATCGGAAACTCTCCCTTGTCAGGATGTCCTGGTAGGCGAAGAGAGAGGCAGGAGTTTGGGGCAGTTCCGTCTGGAAGACGTTTGCACTTTCATGACGGGGGTTTTCAACCTCCGGTCAAACTCACAGGGGGTTCAACCGCTGGCAGGTTTTCGTACAGGAAAGGCGGCGGCGAGCCGTTAGCAATTGACAGAGCAAATACGCACGGGTATACTGTCCCAATCTCTGGTTGAACGACGATGGCGCGAGGGAGTGAGAAAAATGCTTCAGACGGAAATTGGAATACGCGAAGGACTGAGTTTCGACGATGTGTCGCTAGAGCCGCGTGATACCGATGTGACGCCGTCGGAAGTAGACCCACGTACTTCGCTGGGAGCCGGAATCCTGCTACGTACTCCCATTCTGAGTTCCCCCATGGATCGCGTCACCGAAGCGCGAATGGCGATAGCCATGGCCCGCGAAGGCGGCCTCGGAATCATTCATCGCAATTTGACGGCAGAACGGCAGGCGCAGGAAGTAGACAAAGTCAAACGCTCCGAACACGGCATCATCACCAGTCCCATCAGTCTGCCACCCAACAAGACCATCCAGGACGCCGTAGACATCATGGAGCGATACCACATCTCCGGGGTGCCTATCACAGAGCCGGATACCGGTATCCTCGTTGGCATTCTGACCAACCGCGACATCCGCTTTGAAACCAACTTCGGGCGGCCCATCAGCGATATCATGACGACCGATGAGTCTCGCAAAGGCGGCCTCGTCACCGCCGCCCTCGGAACGACGCTGGAGCAGGCGCAGGATATTCTCCAGGCCAACCGCATCGAGAAACTCCCCATCGTAGACAAAGACCGCAAACTCCTCGGCCTCATCACTATCAAAGATATTCAGAAAGTCCGCCAGTTCCCAAACGCGACCAAAGACGACCGGGGCCGTCTGCGCTGTGGCGCGGCCATCGGGCCGCTGCGCGATCCTATCGGGCGCACCGCCACGCTCGTCGAGGCGGGGGTAGACCTGATTGTCATAGATGCGGCGCACGGGCAGGCACGTGGGGTGATTCAGGCGCTGCGGGCGGTCAAGCGGGAGTTCCCGCATCTGCCCGTTGTCGGCGGCAATGTCGCGACGGTGGAAGGCACCCGCGCACTCATCGAGGCCGGAGCCGACTGTGTACGCGTGGGCCTCGGCGCAGGCAGTATCTGCACCACCCGTATCATCAGCGGCGTTGGTGTCCCGCAGTTCACCGCCGTCCTCGACTGTGCGCGGGAAGCGGCACGGCACGGCATTCCGGTCATTGCGGACGGCGGCATCCGCTGGAGCGGCGATGCGGTCAAGGCGCTGGCGGCGGGAGCCTCGGCGATCATGGTGGGAAATCTGCTGGCCGGAACCCACGAAGCCCCTGGCGAGGTCATTCTGTATCAGGGCCGCGCCTACAAAGACTACCGGGGAATGGGCAGTGAAAGCGCGATGCGCGAAGGCTCCAGTGATCGCTACGGACAGGACTCCAATGCGCGATTTGTGCCGGAAGGCGTCGAGGGTCGCGTTCCCTTCAAAGGCCCGCTGCACGATACGATCCATCAGGTACTCGGCGGCATCCGCTCCGGCATGGGCTACCTCGGCGCACACAGCATCACCGAGCTTCAGGAACGCGCCCGCTTCATTCGCATCACCGGGGCGGGGCTGCGCGAGAGTCATGTTCACGATGTCTGGATCACCAAAGAGCCGCCGAACTACTCCAGCGAATATATGATGAGTGAAGCCCGGAGCGAATAGCCTTCCACAAACAAACAACCGCCGTCCGGCCCTTACGAGGCCGGACGGCGGTTTGCATGGGAAACCAGTGTTATTTGTTGGTCACGAAGTTATAAACCAGACAGCCTCCAACGATGGCGATCATGGCGACGATCCAGATAATGCGGTCTTCTTGCCAGTACCAGGGACTGGCACCACAAAACCCGCACTTGTGAACGTTTGCGGGCAGACGATGTTTACAACTGGGACACTGTTTGGCGTAAGACTTCTTCAGGGAACTCGTCTCTCGTCGTCTCATGCGTTTCTTTCATAGGGGAATTAGGAAAATATCGGAAGCCTGAATTAGAACGCAATAGACAAGGACGAGTTCTAATGATCTATTCCATTAGTCAGACGACTCGCTCGGTTGGATGTTCCCCTAACTTTACCACATTAGCCCGCAGACACACGTCGTCTATCAGCAGATACGAAACCGTCTGTTCGGCGGTTCCCCTTCGCCCGGAAAAGACATCCCCCCGACGCAAAAAACCTTTTCCGCAAGCGTGTCACTAACCCACATTACGCAGGCGGACATACAATCTGCCTCCCCGAAGGGAAGCAGAAGATTTCACGTGTGGCAAAATTCTGTTGGGTTCCTGCCAGTTGCAGCAAAGGGTTGACACCCCTTTGCCGCTCTAAAAAGCCTGCCGGGATTTCTCCCGGCAGGCGAAAAAAGACAGTTTTCAGCAGGCTGCTGCTATAGCTGCACAAAGCCCCGCTTGATGCCGACAGAGACGGCCTGGGTACGGTCGCTGACTTTCAGTTTGCTGAGCAGGCCGTTAACGTGCGTCTTGACGGTGCCTTCCGTGATAAAAAGGGCTTTGCCGATTTCGGCGTTGCTTTTGCCGAGCGCGATATACTGCAAGACTTCCTGTTCTCTTTGCGTGAGGCTTCGAGTTTGAAGACGAACGGCGAGTTTGGCAGCCGTATCCCCATTGAGATGCGTCTGGCCTCCTGCGACCTTTTCCACCACTTCAGAGCCTTTTTCAAAAGTCGGCTGTCGCCGTGGTTGGTTTGTCCGCCAAGAATGCCACAGAGCGGGTTGATCGTCGATTTTACTGACAAACAGACGCCAATCTCGCCTTTTCCTGACAAAAGACGTCTCGGCAGACGTGT
>JBBRLP010000116.1:0-16629 GCA_038231295.1 Chthonomonadales bacterium | reverse complement strand
GCTGCCCTGGTCTGAACCTATCCAGGCGAAGTTTCGCATCCCCGCAAAGTTCAGCCGCTAACTCGAACATCCGCCAACTTCACCCCGTGTTATAGCACCTTCCTTCACCCTGACGGAAGGTGTGCGCTATTTTCCGCTTACTTTTGTCCGATAGGACACTCAGGCGAAGCCACATAGCGAGGAGTTGTCAACCCTTTGCCTGTTTTATGGAGAGAGGAATGGAGCGGGGGGGTGGGGAATAGGGGAACGAAAGGAGCGACCTAACCTATGACCCCATTAACGCAGTCCCCCGCATGGAAGGCGCTGGCGGCCCACTATGAGACCGCCTCCGAACTCCAGATGCGCGACCTGTTTGCCGCCGACCCGCAGCGATTCGACAAGTTCACCTTGCAGTTCAAAGACATTCTGTTTGACTTCTCCAAGAACCGTATCACCGGGGAGACCCTGACCCTGCTCCGCGCTCTTGCGACCCAGGCCGACCTCAAAGGCTGGACAGAGCGGATGTTTAACGGCGAGAAGATCAACGTCACCGAAGACCGTGCCGTGCTGCACATCGCCCTGCGAAACCGCTCCAATCGGCCCATCGTCGTGGACGGCCAGGATGTCATGCCGGAAGTCAACGCGGTGCTGGCCCACATGCGCGAGTTCACCGAGCGGGTGCGTGGCGGCGAGTGGAAAGGCTACACCGGCAAGACCATCACCGACATTGTGAACATCGGCATCGGCGGTTCCGACCTCGGCCCGGTGATGGTGACGGAGGCGCTGAAGCCCTACGGCAAACCCGGCCTGAACGTCCATTTCGTCTCCAACGTGGACGGGACGCATATCGCCGAGACCCTCAAAATCGTCTCCCCGGAGACCACCCTCTTCCTCGTCGCCTCCAAGACCTTCACGACGCAGGAGACCCTCACCAACGCGCTCTCCGCGAAAGAGTGGCTGCTGCGCTCCGCCCCCGACGAGTCCGCTGTCGCCAAGCACTTCGCCGCGCTCTCTACGAACGCGAAAGAGGTCGGCAAGTTCGGCATAGACACCGCGAATATGTTCCCGTTCTGGGACTGGGTCGGGGGGCGCTACTCGCTCTGGTCAGCGATAGGGCTTTCGATTGCCCTCTATATCGGCATGGACAACTTCGAGGAGATGCTGACCGGCGCGTTCGAGATGGACGAGCATTTCCGCACTGCTCCGCTGGAGGAGAACCTGCCCGCCACGCTCGCCCTCATCGGCCTCTGGTACAACAACTTCTTCGGGGCGCAGACCGTCGCCATTCTGCCCTACGACCAATATATGCACCGCTTCTCCGCCTATTTCCAGCAGGGCGATATGGAGAGCAACGGCAAAGGCGTAGACCGCAACAGCGACCGCATCACCGACTACTCCACCGGCCCCGTCATCTGGGGCGAGCCGGGAACCAACGGGCAGCATGCCTTCTACCAGTTGATTCACCAGGGTACCAAACTCGTTCCCGCTGACTTCCTTGCACCCATCGAGACCTTCAACCCGCTCGGCGACCATCACCCGATTCTGCTCTCCAACTTCTTCGCGCAGACCGAAGCCCTGATGCGCGGCAAGACCGAGGCGGAAGTCCGCGCCGAGCTGACGGCGTCCGGCATGAGCGGCGAGGCCCTCGAAAAGCTGATTCCTCATAAGGTCTTCACCGGCAACCGCCCGACGAACTCCCTGCTCTTCCAGAAACTGACGCCGCGCACCCTCGGCAACCTGATCGTCCTCTACGAACACAAAATCTTCACCCAGGGCATCGTCTGGAACATCAACTCCTTCGACCAGTGGGGCGTCGAACTCGGCAAACAGCTTGCCAAAGCCATCCTGCCCGAACTCGAAGCCCCCGGCGAAATCCACACACACGACTCCTCCACCAACGGCCTCATCAACGCCTACAAGTCCCGCCGCCCCTGACCGCAAACATCCCCTCCCTTTTCCACCCCGGAAAAGGGAGGGGATGGTATAGTAAAGAGAGTTTGTAAGCCTGATGGGGCTAACGATGCAGAAAGAGGTTGGTATAACCTATGAGCCTGACGATTGCCATCCCGGAGAGCATGGCGCGCGCCGTCGAGGAGATGGCTGCACGCAGCGGACAGACCCCGGAATGTCTGATTCTGGACGCGCTTGGAGCGCACTTCCCGCCTATTCCCATGGCACTGCAAGAGGAATTTGATGCGTTAGATCGGGCTTCGGAGGAGGATTTTGCCCGCTTTGAGCGGGAAGAAATGGGACAGACGGATGGAGCGCGGTGAGATATGGCTTGTGGCCTTGCCCTTCTCTAACGAGCGGGAACAGTCAGGGGAACGCCCGGCGATTGTCTTGCAGGACGCCGTCTACGGGCAGAAATCGCCGCTTATTCTGATTGCGTTGCTTACTTCACAACAGTCTGCTCTGCGTTTTCCCGCGACAGTGTCGGTTCCGCCCTCCGCCGACAATGGACTAACTTTGCCTTCCATCGCAATGGTCTTTCAGGCGAGAGCGCTGGATCGCGTTCGGTTCAAGCGCAAAATCGGTACTCTTGAAGACCGCTATTTACAGAGCGTAACAGGGGAGCTCCTGAAACTGGTGGGCATGGACGCAACGCCTTAACATGGTCAGAATTTAACTGCGCGGCAGTGAGCCTGTGTGGGGAGGGAAGCCGGTCAGGAGGGCGACTTCGACGGGACGACCGACGCGGGCGTTTTCGACGAGAGTGACGGGCTGCGTTTCCAGGGAGAAGTTCCAGCCAGCGGTCTCCTGCTTTGCCATGAACTCGAAGGACTGCGGTCGTCCGGGGTCGGAGATGAGCAGAGCGCCGTCCGGGGTGAGCAGGCGCGGGAAGAGCTGTTCGAGGTAGAAGTGCATGGCGCGTTCATAGAGTATGTCCGCGCCGAGAACGATGTCGTAGCGTTCCGGGCGCTGCCAGTCGCGCCAGTCGGCAACGAAGGTCTGCGGGACGGGGAGGCCGTTGTCGTGGGCATTGATCCGCAACAGCGACAACGCGCCCGGCTGATGATCCGTCTGCCAGACCTCCGCGCCGAGCGACTGCGCCACCAGTCCCGGCAGTCCGACGCCTGCTCCGAGTTCCAACACTCGCTTGCCGCGAACCATTTCCGGGTGCGCCTCCAGATGCCGCGCCAACCCTACCGCCGACTCCCAGAGCAGAAAACCGTAAGGAAAATGCTCCAGATCGTGGGCATTGTCCAGCAGGGCGTCCTGATTCTGGACCGCCGTCACCTTCCACAGGCGTTCCCCGACCTCGATCTCCGCCGTCACCAGCGGAAATTTCGCCCCCATCTGCGCCCGTAACTGCGCGACTGTCCGCGCCTCCTCTTCCATCGCCTTGATTAGCTCTCCCGCTTTGCGCCCGCGAAGGTCAGGTCTTTGGAGCGCATTCGGCGCACTCCGTAGACAGAGAGAATCGTCGCCAGGGTCGTGAGCAGCACGGCGATGACCAGAGAGAGCAGCCAGAGGCCCATACCACCCAGCCCGATCGCCTGGTTCAGGGTCGAGATAAAGCCGATGGCGAAGCGGCCCAGATGAATGGACCCCTGCACGATCACCTGAAACAACACCGCCCAGATGCAGCCCGCATACTGCGTCGGTATCTTCGGGAAAATGCTCGCAATCGCCATCGTCAGCATTCCCAGCGTCAGCACCAGCGCCAGCGCGGAGAGCATCATCCCACCCCAGACCCCCAGCGTTCTCGGCCCCAGTTCCGGCAGGTTTATCAGGCTCAGAATCAGCGTCCATACCCCGATAGTCAGCAGGAAGATGCCGCCGGGGATAAGCATCCCCGCCAGCTTGCCGACCACAATTCCCAGATTGCTCATCGGAGTCAGCAGCAGGAAGCCCAGCGTGGACTTATCGCGCTCGACGATGAACGCCTGAAAGGTTGCGAACCCCGCCACCAGCGCCCGAAACAGCAGAACCAGATAGAACAGGGAGAGAATACTGCCACCGGTCGTCGTTTTACCGAACAGCTCTTTTCCCATCGCCCCACCGAATATCTCGGCGACCACCGGCAGGCCCTGATGCAGCGTCAGCGTCGCCACAATCAGAATGACGAGCGAGGCGCGAACGGTACTGATTTCGAGTTTGCCGCGCAGCCGCACCCGCAGTTCCTTGACCATCACGCCGTTATCCCAGACGCTCTGGACGCCTCGAATAAGCCGGAGCGCAAGCGGCGTATCCGACTGCGGCGGCTTCTCGCCTTTCAGGGTCAGCGGCGGATCGGAGAACGCCTCCTCTCCCACACGGGTCGGATCGAGCGGCACCTGCTGCACGTTTTCCGGCATGTGCGCCGTAAAACGAACCCGCATTGCCACCGCCGTCAGAGCCAGTATCAGGCCCAGCGCCGCGTTCTCCACCGGCCAGCGCCACCAGACGGTCTGCGCCGCGAACAGGGCCGTCAGCGGGTTCCAGGGGGCGTGGCCCAGATAGAGCATCCCCAGAGTCGCGCTGAAATAGGCCAGCGGCTGTACGATGGTCAGGTGATAGCCGGAGAGCGCAATCACCCAGGTTACGACGACCGCCATTCCCAGCACCGGCCCCATCTGCCCGAAGAGTCGGCTGGCTCCATAACAGAGCAGCATTCCCGACAGCCCGATGACCAGCATCCGATAGGCCAGCGTCAGCAGTGGGGGCAGGAAGGGATTGACGCGGGCGAACAGCGCACAAACCAGCGTGAACAGCAGGAAGAAGGCGAACGGCGCGGCAAGATAGCGCACCGCCGTGATGGCTTCTACCTTCCGCACGGCAGGTCGCGCCGCCTTGATGCCGCGCTGCCAGGTTCCGAGTTGACTCACCCGGTACAGACCCCGAAAGATTGTCACGAACAGCAACAGATAGACGAAGCCCGTCAGCCCGGTCGCAACATTGCCTTTCAGACTGGTCTGCACCAGAAAGCCGAGGCCGCCGTTCGTCACCGCCCACTTCCAGAGATAGCCCGTCACCACGAACATCTGCGCGATGCGAACCGCCCCTTCCAAAAGGCGGCGCGGCAGGTAGGTCGGCTGCTGCGCGAGGTCGCGGAATGTACCAACGCTCAGGAACTCGCTGGTACGGACGATCTGGAGGTAACGGGCAAGGACGAAAAAGACCAGGGCGAACGGCAGCGGGGGAAGTGGAAATCCGAACCAGTCGAGCGGCGTAATCAGCCCCCGGGCGATCAGCAGCGGCCAGGAGAGCATCGAGGGCAGCATCAGTTTCAGCAGCGAATCGGGGAAATACTGATGCAGATTGTCGTACATTCCGGCAGGGCCGCGCCCGCCGATGAAGGCGAAAAACGCGAAGAACATGGGCAGCATGAAGAACAGCACCATCCAGCCGCCCGCGCCATTGTTGGGATTCGACTGCATTCCCGTCGCGGTTCCCGGCTGCCCGGTTCCCATCGCCGTCTGCGCCAGCGCGGTGTTCGTCCCGGTCGAAGCCTGCGTGGGAGAACCCACCAGCGCGGTCTCGCTCAGGATCGGACGACGCCAGAGCGGGAACGAGACCGAAACCAGCCCGAACACGACATAGAGCATCCCCAGGTCCAGCCAGGAGATGCCGTCCAGCCCCACGCAGAGCGCATAGAGCGGCAGCAACGCCAGCGCCGTTCGCATTCCCACCAGCCAGGGATAGACCCCCACCTGAAGCAGCAGTTGGAAAGGCGTCATCGGCAGGAGCAGCAGCGAGTTGAGGGTGTCCTTGTGCGCCTCCTGCGCCAGCATCAGAGTCGCCCGGTTCTGCGAGGCTCCCGCCACGAACCAGACGTGCAGCCCGACGATCAGGATGCACAGCGCCGTTCCCAGGTCGCCGCCGAGGAACCAGGGGATATTGAACTTGCTACGCATCAGCGCCCAGAGGCCCCACATCCCGAAGCCGCCTACGATCAGCATCGTCCCGACCATCCAGGCGAAGAGTTTGAAGGGCTGTTTGCGTTTGATGTCCCGGCGATGGTCTCGGTTCACAAACGGGTTGTCGTGCCAGTTCTGGCTGTCAGCGATAGCGGCGTTGTGCAGCGGCGAGAGAAGCGGTAAGCGCATAGTCGGTTATTTTCTCACAGGATGGCATTTCAGTGGGTCTTGGTGGCACGGCGCAAATCGGCGAGTGTCTTCTCAAACTCCTTCATGGCGGTCGCGTAGCCGACGAGATCACGGGCGGCAAGTTTGGCTTGCGCCGCGTCATACTGTGTGGACGCTTTCTCAATCAGTGAACGAACCGCCACCGGAATACTGGACGGAGGGCCGGAGGGCTGCGTTTCGTTGTTCGGGTTCTCCGGCACGGTCGGGGCCGCTTCGCCGCCGGGGAAGAGCGCCGCGAGGGCGCGTTCCAGGGTGTCCTCCATAACGGCCCGCCCGCCAAACGCCACAATCACCTTTTGCAGTTGCGGCAGTTTGTTGGTCTGGCTGCTGGATTCGACGTAGAGCGGCGCGATATAGAGCAACGACTTCTCGACCGGAATCACCAGAATGTTGCCCAGGCTGGCGTTTGAGCCACCCTGCCGCAGGAGCGAAAGCTGCGGGGAGATCACCCGGTCGCTGTTGATAAGCTGCACGATCTGCGACGGCCCTGCCACCGACGCCGACTGCGGGAAGCGATAGAGAACCAGTTCGCCGTAGTGGCCGGGATCGCAGCGGGCGCACATCCAGCCGAGGATATTCTGCGACTCGCGATTGATCGGCGCGAGCGGACTCATCAGCAGAAACTCCGTCTGCCCTGGTGGGGCTTCCGGCAGGCGCATAATCACATAGTAAGGCTCCATGCGCTTCAGATTGCTGACAGGCGGCTGATCTACCGCCGAGTCGCCGCGCTTCACAACCGGACTCTGGTCGGCGTTCGGCTCGACGGGAATCGCCCAGGCGTCCTCTTTCAGATAGAAGACACGTGGGTCGTCCACATGGTAGGAGGCGTAGACGGAGCGCTGTAAGCGGAACAGGTCTTCGGGGTAGCGCAGGTGGGCGAGCAGGCCCTTCGGCATAGAGGACAGCGGCTTGAGCAGGCCGGGGAAGATGCGGCTGTAGGTCTGTACAATCGGGTCATTCGGGTCGGCGAGATAGAGGTTCACGGTGCCGTCGTAGGCGTCTATAGTCGCCTTGACGCTGTTGCGAATATAGTTCGGCGCGACGAAGGTGACCGGATTGACCTGCATCTCCTGCGGCGTGGCGTAGGGATACTTGTCCGAGAGGGTGTAGCAGTCTACCATCCACACTAGCCGCCCGTCGTCCGGGTTGACGATAAGGTAGGGGTCGGTGTCCTGCTGCACGAAGGGCGCGATGGTCTGTAAGCGGTCGCGAATGTCGCGGTGGAACAGGACACGGGTGTTGTCGGTGAAGTTTTTGGCGAGGACGACGTTGGCATCCCCGAATCGGATGCTGAAGGCGGTTTTGCGGAGTTCCGAATTACCGATGCGGATGCCGCCTTTACCCCGATAGTTGGTGTAGCGATCCTGCGAACCGGCGACGCTGGCGTTTTCGGTGGCGGGATAGTCGAACTCCTGCTGTGCGGCGTCGGTGAACACGTAGTCGTGGGCAAGCAGACCGTAGTAGATGTCGGGCTGAGTGACTTTGAGTTCGGGAGCCTGCGCGGAGGCGGTGACGGGCAGGCCGGAGAGAAAGTAGTCCGGGTTGCCGTCCACGATGCGGTTAACGGGACTCATCGCAAGGCCGTAGCCGTGCGTGTAGCCGAGCCGCTGGTTCTGCCAGGTCTGCGCGGCGGTGGGCAGCGCGTCGGTGTCCATTTCGCGCCCGGCCAGCATCACCTGCCGCATCTTGCCGCCAATCAGATAGCGGTCTATATCTATATTGTAGGCGCGATTATCGCCGACAGCCACCTGCTCAAACTTATAGTAGGGCTTGATGGACTGCAACTGCGCGTAGACCTTGCCGAGATACTCGTAGTCCCACAGGCGCACATTGTCCAGCGTGTCGCGGTTGGCCTGGATTCCGGCGGCGGTCAGGCTGTTGTCGGCGGGGAAGTTGTCCACACGCCGCACGTTCTCCAGCCCGAAGCCCTGCCGCGAGAAGGCGATGTTGCGGCGCAGATACTCCTGCTCCTGAGTGAACTGGTTCGGCTCGACGACGGTCTTCTGAACGATGGCGGGAACCACGTTGCCGAGCAGCAGCACCACGCCGAGCCACGAGGCCGCGCCGATAAGCGGCCAGCGGAACCCTGGCCCACGCCGCAGCGTCAGGAGGCAGGCCAGCGCAGTCAGGATAAGCAGGCCGACCTCCACATTCAGCGCGAACAGGCGGTAGTGCAGGTCGGTGTAGCCTGCGCCGGTGAAGATGCCGTTGTCGTGGAAAAGCAGATCGTAGGCGTCAAGGCGAGTGGCGAACGCCTGCACGAGCGCAATCGCCGCTACGAGGGTCAGCAGTTGAGTGCGGACGCCGCCTTTGACATCGGGCAGACCGGCAAAAGATTCGATGGCCGTGTCGGCCACATGGATCACGATCACCGCTATCAGCGTGATGACGAGCGAAGTCAGAGTGAAGGTGGCAATGGCACTGAGGAAGGGCAGGCGGAAGACATAGAAACTCACGTCGTTGCCAAATACCGGATCGGTGCGGTGGAAGGAGACGGCGTTGCGGAACTCCAGCCACTGTGTCCAGTTGTCGGCGGCAAGCCGTCCGGCCCACAGGCTGAGAAAGACGGCGATGCCGAGGAGGAGCCAGCCGATGGCCTTCTGAAGGGACTGTCCCCACGCCGGACCGAATCGCTCCATAAGAAACCGGTCCGCCTGCTCCGGGGCCATTCGCCGGGCGAGTAGGGCGTTGCCATAGAAGAGCGCGAAGAAGAGCAGCCCGAAGAGCACAAACAGGGTTGTTTTGGCGAGAATGGTAGTGGTGAAGACGCCGGAATAGCCGACCTCCTGGAACCAGAGCCAGTCGGTATAGAGCGGAACCGCATCGTGATAGAGGATAAACAGTATCAGAAGCAGCCCGAGCGTGAGCAGGATTTTGCGGAAGTTCGGGCGTGGAAGGGATTCGTCTTCATCATCGTTCGGAAAGATGATTTCCGGTCGGTCGCGTTTTGCCATAGCAGGCGGTCTCCTTCTGCGGGCGCCGCAGTCCGCATTGACCGCGTTCCCTGATCTTCAGTATATCACAACGCCGGAGACCGGTCAAACGCTCCGGATTCGCGCGCTGCAAAAAACTGTGTTATAATGCGGTTATGGTAGGTTTCACGGTCTGCATGAGAGCAGGAGGAGCGGACGGATGCGAACACAACACGGCACCCATTTGCGGGCAATACTGACACTGATGCTGGCGGCTTCGGGCGGTGCGGCTGTGGCGCAGACCCCGCCTGCGGGAATGCCGGGCGGAACGAACGGGACGGCAGGCAGCGGCGCAAACGCCGGTACGACACACGCTGGCCCGGAAAAGTTTTTCGACAAGAAGGTCAGTGTGGATGCGGACAGCGGGCGGCTTGTGGATGTCCTGCCGAAACTGCTGAAGAGCGTGGACGCGGAGTTCGTCATCTCCCCGGACGTGAAGAACGCCCTCGTCAGCGGGCATCTGACCGGAGTGAAGTTCAAGACCGCGCTCGACCTCCTGATGCGCGTCAGCAACATTCCGGTGGAGTATCGGTACGAGGACGGGCTGTTCCGCTTCACGAAGAAGGTTGAGCCATCGCCCACGTTGCCGGAACCCCTGCCCGGTGAAGCAGTCCTTCCGCCGCCGCCCCGTCAGGGCGAAGAGCGTTTTGATGTGCGGGAAGTGGGAGTCGAGAATCTGATTCGCGCCCTGACCGGCGGCGATCCCTCTTTCCTGCCGCCCTCCCCCTCCGGCTACTCCAGCGGCAGCGCCAACGGACATTCCAGCTATTCGAGCTTCGGTTTCTCCCCGAACGGCGTCCATTCCGGCAGCGGCGGCAACCAGTTCAACTCGCAGGGAAACAACACCAGTTCTCAGAACAACGGCGGCGGAGGCTCCATTACGATATTCGGCCACACCATCCACCTCGGAGGTGGGGGCAACAACGGGCATAATGGCAGCAACGGAGGACACTGACCGAACACGTTCCCGCACCCTTTTGCACCCGACCTTCACGCCCGTCGTTGTATCAACGACGGGCTTCTCTTATGACCTGAGCGGGGGAATCCAGATTTCCAGGTTATAAATTTACGAACTCTCACCCGGCGTGCTTTGCCGTTCCCTATTCGTACGCAGGCTTGTGAACATACGTTGGACATCCCGAAGTTGATTCTCCGAGTAGAGGTCGCGCAGTGTGTGGATTTTAGCGACACCGCTGACCCAGCCGGACAGAAAGGTAAGATCGGAAACGGGAGGTTCCAGTAAAAGGCAAACGGGCAGAGTGGGCGCGATGGCACGCAGCAGCGTCATGAATTCAAACGCCGAGCGTCCGGCGATCCGTTCACCTAGGAGCAGGATGTCGCAGCGCATAAGCGGTTCCACCAGACGGATGATTCCCTGATCGGAGAACAGTTCGTTGATTTGAATCTGTTTGTCCGCACTCTCATACAGGATACGTTTGCTTTTCCCCTCATCACTGATCTCTATGCGGCTGCCCTGGAGGGTCATCAACTCTCCTGGCGATGCGTTCATGTGAAAAAGGTCGTCCAGAGCAGAGACTACGGCGATGTTGTGAATGTCTGTCCATCCTGCGGCTTTGAGTGCGTCGGTGAGACATCGAAGTTGGACGGAGGTGATCTCCGGTGCGACAATACAAGCCTTTCCGATCTGTTTCATGGGGAGGTATCCTTTCATCTCGTTTGCCAGACGTTGACGGCCCTGATGGAGCCAGTACTTGATCGTTCCTTCCGGCCGAGCCAGATGTCGGGCGATTTCTAAAAGCGACCATCCACGCAGATAGAAAAGCCCCAGGGCATTCGCTTGGTCGCGTGGCAACTGGCGCAGGGCGTGTTCGATGTCGAGCCGCAAGAGAGGAGAAGGGTCATCCACTCCCACTGCTGTCGCTTCGTCCAGAGAAGTTGGGACAGCCATCTTGCCCCGCCGCATCCGGTGCGTCTCATTGCGTACAATCGTGAACATCCAGGACCGCATGGAAGCAGGGTCGCGCAGCTCCGCGGCGTGGCAGCAGATATGATATAGCGCGGCTGCCACGGCGTCCTCGGCGTCCTCGAAGTGCCGCAATTCGGCGTAGGCGAGCGCGAAGAGTACCACCCGCAAGCGTTCGATCAGCTCCGCCAGGGCTGCTTGATCTCCGTTGCGAGCGCGTATCGCCAGTTCTAATTCGTCTGGTTCCGGTTTCATCATAGTGCAGGATGCAGGCAGAGAGGGAAAAGGTTGGCTTCTACAGGGGTTCACAAGAAATTACCTCCAGAATAACCGGAGCTATCCTGGAGGTAAGGCGCATTGGGTTCCGATCTCCAGAACCTTTTCGCGTTGCCTGATCGTTTCGGTTTGCCTCGACGTTCTTCAGGCGTGGGTACGTTTGATGGAGATGAGCAGGCCATCAATGCCCTGTAGCCGCAGCACCGGCACAATCGTCGAGACGAGGTCGGGATGCGCGGCGACGGCGGTGTTGTAGCGTTTCGTGCCGCTGTCGGCGGTCTCGCTCAGGACGGCATCGGGCAGGGTGTTGTCGCCCAGAACCAGCCCGCCTTCCCGCACCATCGGGACGACTTTGTGCAGATAGTCCACATAGCCGTCCTTGTCGGCATCTATGAACGCCAGATCGAACGGCGCTTCTCCGTCCGCCTTCATCTGCGTGAGCGTCGCGAGCGCGGGGCCGACCCGCACCTCGACCTTCGCCGTCAGTCCGGCTCCCTCGATATTGCGGCGGGCGACATCGGCATGGTGGGGGTCAATCTCCAGCGAAATCAGTTTCCCTCCGGCAGGCAGCGCACGGGCCATCCATATCGCACTGTAGCCGCCCAGCGTTCCGATCTCCAGAATCCTTTTCGCGCCGCTCATCAACACCAGCAGATGCAGGAGTTTGCCCTCACTGGCCGAAACATTGATACGCGGAATTCCCTCGCGCTCCATATTGGCGCGTGTCGTCTCCAGCACCACGTCCTCCGAGGCGAAACTCTTGCGAATATAGGCGTCGTATTCGTGCAGATTCGATTGTGGCTCCGCCATACTACTCTCCTTTTTTGCTGTCAAAGCGTGGGGTGTACCCCGGAACGATGCCGAATTTCACGGACAGTTCCCCTCCCGCGAACGTTTGCACTTTACAGAGGGCTGCCGAACTACCAGCCCCAGGTGCCTGCATCGCCTTTGAATGGCCCAACGATCTCTTTTGTAATCCAGCCACCATAAAAATCGCCGGACTGCGCCTGAACTGTCTCACCGTCCACCGTGCAGGTATCCATTTTACCCGGATAGAAGGCGATATAGCCGCGAATCGGGCCGAAATTCGGGGTGGGATCGGCGTAAAACCAGGCGGCATTCGGCACAACACGGTCGCCGACCGTGAGGGTATAGTATCCGGCATGGCCTTTCCATTCGCAGTAAGAACGATCAGTCGTGCGGGTGAGATACTGTAGCTGCACGTCTTCCGGGGGAAGATAGTAGACAGGGGGGTGGCTGGTCTCCAGAACCCGCCACGCCCGTTGTGAATCAGCAATCACAAGGCCGTTGAAAACAATCTGAATATGGCGATGCGCCTCTTCGGCACGGGGCGGACGGGGATAGTCCCACACCGATTCCTGACCCGGCTCCGGTGGAATACGTTCTGCTCTCATCGGTTTCTCCTTGCGCGAACTCAAAGCACGGTCGGTGCGTTATAGAAAGTATACGAATGGGGGGCATACCGCGTCCTCATGCCGACCTGCCGCATGGACGTTTTCTGGCATGATGCCTGCGTCAGGCCGCGAAGGAGCAGAACTATGACACCGCGTGTACGCGAAATCCTCGCTAACTACGGGAGCGACAATCCCGGCACACTGACCAATCTGGCCCGCCTGCTGAATCATGGCAAACTGGCCGGAACGGGCAAAATGGTTATTCTGCCGGTGGATCAGGGCTTCGAGCATGGGCCGGGCCGCAGTTTCAGCCCGAATCCGCCTGCCTACGATCCGCTCTACCATTTTGAACTCGCTATTGAGGCGGGATGCAGCGCCTACGCGGCTCCACTCGGCTTTCTGGAAGCGGGCGCACGCGAGTTCGCCGGAGAGATTCCCCTTATTCTCAAGGCCAACGACCACGATATGCTGATGAACGAGAAAGACCCGATGCAGGCTCTGACCGGGAGCGTTTCCGACGCCATGCGCCTCGGCTGCGTCGGCATTGGGTTTACCATCTATCCCGGCTCCGAACATCGCCTGGAGATGTACGAGCAGATACGGACGATGGCGAACGAAGCCAAGCGGCATGGGCTGGTTGTCGTCATCTGGTCGTATCCGCGTGGGTCGCAGTTGAGCAAAGAGGGCGAGACCGCGATTGATGTCTGCGGCTATGCGGCGCATATCGCCGCGCAGTTGGGCGCACACATCATCAAGGTCAAAATCCCGACCGCGCATCTGGAACAGCCCGAAGCGCGGAAAGTCTACGAGACGCAGAAAATCCCTATCGCGACACTGGCGGAGCGCATCAAACACGTCGTGCAGTGCTGCTTCAACGGGCGGCGCATTTTGATCTTCTCCGGGGGAGCGTTCGAGACCGACGAGAAACTGCTGGAAGAGATTCAGGGCGTCCAGGACGGCGGCGGCAACGGCTCCATCATCGGGCGCAACGCCTTCCAGCGCCCGGAGGCCGAATCGCTCGCCCTGCTCTCTCGCATCATGAACATCTACGGGGCCTAGATTCTTTCCCTGCCCGGAGATTGACAGGCAGGCGGAAACCTGCCATACTGAGTGAATAATCTTATCGCGTTGTCGTCGCAGTGGTCGCGCTCCTAAGCCGCGACTGAAATACGGGGGAAGTCCGGTGCGAATCCGGCACAGTCCCGCTACGGTGTGAAGTTTTCGATCTTCGAAAATCTCCGAGTCCGAATGCCCGCCTGCGACACGTCACATTGACCTCTTCGAGAGAAAGGGGGTGATGAAACACGTTGTCCGCAGGGCCTTCACAGTCCCAGGCGCGGGCAGTGTGGGCGCTTTTTCGCGCTATCATCACCATCCGAATCGAGGATGCGACCAAAGGTCGCCCTCGCGGATGGTTTTTTTGTGCCTGCCGCCCGGTGGAAGGAGCCGGAAAACTATGACTATGTCCTCAAGAAATCGGAATCAACACCGCCCGTCCGGGTTCACGCTCATCGAGTTGCTCGTCGTGATCGCGATTATCGCCATTCTCGCCGCCATTCTCTTCCCGGTCTTCGCCCAGGCGCGGGAGAAAGCGCGGCAGGCAAGCTGCCAGAGCAACCTGCGCCAGATCGGGATTGCCACCCTCATGTATGTGCAGGACTACGACGAGACCTATCCCCTCTACCAGTATGCCGACTGTCAGGGCTTCACCTGCTATCAGTACTGGTTCGGGCTGCGGACGGCGACGGGGTGGGACAAGACCAAGGGCCTGCTCTATCCCTACATGAAGAACGGGCAGGTGCAGCGCTGCCCGAGTTGGTCAGGCAAGGCGAAGTTCGGGGATGGCAACGGCTACGGCTACAACTGGGGCTATCTCGGCTCCGACTACTACACAACGTTCAATTTTCCGCCACTCAATCCCGCGACGCTGGCCTCTCTCAGCTCTTCGGCGGACAAGGTGATGTTCTCGGATTCGGGCTATCTGAATACGCCCTGGTATGGCGGGGACGGGACGATGCAGGAGACCGCAGGCGTAGACCCGCCTTCCTCCTGGTATGGCAACCCGACGATGGATTTCCGCCATGTGGACAACCGCAAGGTCGTGAATTCGACCGCACAGACGGTGACGCATCAGGGATTCGCCGACATCGTGTTCGCGGACGGACACGTCAAGGCGTTCAAGCAGACCCAGGTGACTGACGCCCTGTTCACGCGCCAGTAAGGAACGCTCCATGCTCCCGCAGAAGCCCGTTCGCGCCTGTCTGTGCTATCCGCACACCTTCGCCGAACTGCACACCTTGGCCCGACAGGAGGGCTGGCAGACCGTCGCCGAAATCACGGCGGCGGTCGGGTGCGGCGGCGGGTGCGGCCTGTGCGGCCCCTATCTGGCGCAGATGCTCTCCACCGGCGAAACCGCCTTTGACATTCTCCGCCCGGACGCGAACGCCCCACAACGACGTTAGCAAAAAAGAAGAGGCAGGAAATTCCAGGGCTTGCCGTGAATGTCGTTCCATGTACCGCCCGACTCTCACGACGGAGGAACGCATGGAACAGCCTGCTGCGCCCGAACTGCCCATTCTGCTTATCGTGGACGACGATGTGCTGCTGACTGATCTCTTCCGGCAGTCCCTGACCAAAAAGGGCTTCCAGGTTCTGGAAGCCCATAGTGGACAGCAGGCCCTGACGCTTCTCGCGCAACGGCCCGTTCATTTAGTTGTACTGGACATGACTCTGCCGGACATGGACGGAATCGCGGTCGCCCGCTCCCTCGCACAGTCCCACCCGTCTCTGCCCGTTCTCATCGCCACCGGCCACGACCCCGACCCCGCCGACCTCCCGGCCAACGTCGTCGAAATTGTCCGCAAACCCTTCTCCTTCCGCATCCTCTCCGACCGCCTGAAAGCGTTGCTCGCCTGAGCGCCGCTTTACCGAACTTCGGGTCGGGTCGTTCAGCCGATTTTCAGGGCTAATCGAAGGCTACGGTTTCACCATCAATGTGAAGTAGCGAGTGTTGAGCGTCGTTCCACCGAGATCACCGTACGAATTCTTCGCTGTGACGGTCACCATGACGGGAATAGGTTGTTGGGTGTTGTTATAGAGTGTATAAGACCCCAGAGTTTGCCCTGCACAGTAGAATTCAACAGGGTCGTCAGTCGGAACAACGCCCAATTGCACCGACAACTCCCCATAGAGCGGGTGGGTAACAAGGATTGTGGAGAATGTGACGGTAACGCCGACAGTATCATTTGCCCCTGGTTCGTGATCCAGCATGACACCGAGATTGAATGGACTCCCGCTGACAACGTAGTCTGTTCCTGCGCCATTTCCGACAGGTATGATTCCTACGGGAATAAAGTCAAAGCCGAAGGGGACATGAATACTAGTGTCTTCAGTCAGTTGCGTTTCTTGATTCACAGTCGTTCCTTTCAAGTTACAAAGTGCCTACGTTTTGTATGGCTGCATCTTTTGTTCACGCAACCGTGCGTGGTATGAGAGTGCCTTCTGACGCCCCGCAAAAAGAAGCGCTAAAATACCACCAACATATAGAACGTGTCCATGCGGTAGACTTTAGTAAGGGCGGATTTTTTTGTTATGATGATGGAAATAGTTTCAATCATCGGGTTATCCGCAGTTGTGATAGGAGCGGTGTAGGCGATATGCACAGCCCCTGACAGTGTGTCCATAGACGAGCCCGTTGTTTTTCCTAAAGAAGCCTTGACTTCCACATGTACTTCTTCATCGTGGGGATGTTTAAACATGATCGCCAGATGGTAGGCAGTGCCCTGTTCAACGACAGGCACAGTGGCGGCTTGATAACCTTTACCTTTACCGGTAAGAGTACGAAAACCCGTATAGCTAAGTAGCCGGACATAGTTCGTTCGTAGTTTCTATCTGGGCGGCCAAGAGAGCGTTCGCTTTCTTGATCAGCGCCGTGTCCACCGCACTTTTGAGAGCCTTCACTTTCTGGTGACTGCGTACCGCAATCTCATGATGCT
>JBBRLP010000115.1:0-16695 GCA_038231295.1 Chthonomonadales bacterium | reverse complement strand
TGCGCAAAATCTTCGAGACGATCGCGCCACTCTTGGGCCAAGGCTTCTCTGGCAGTCATGGAAGGCACCTCCGATTTGAGATGCTTACATTCTACAAAATTACGGACCACCTGAGAAGGTGGCAAATATTAGACGCTTACTCTATAGCAGCGGATTAGGGAGCGGATTCTAAGGATTGACTCTCCTTCCAGGCTACTGAAGGCGGTCAGTTCTCGTTCTGCGAGAGGGCGGGCTAAATCAGTGGAGTACAGCAACGCCGCATCTTCCGCCTGAAGCGCTAGCAAACGATTGCGCTCTTCACGAGGCAACATACGAAATGCCATGGGATCGGCTGGATGTGCAAGTCGGGATAGGACGGCTTGCACATAGCCGTCGAATGTTAGTCCCTGCTTTTAGGCCTGTGCTTGAATGAATTGCTGCTCGTCGGTATTCAGGTTGACAGTCACTTGCAGTATCATAGTCTATGTTCCCCTGTTCCCGCTCGATTGGCGTTCAGGTTGCGCTTCAGTTCTTCCACTTCCTGGTCGGCCTGCTGTTTTGTCTCTGCATCCGCATGGATACCTTCCGCAATCCAGGTGTCCAGAAGCGCGATAGCCGCCACTCTCTTTGCATTCATGCGAGGGGCAATGAGTTCCGTTCCTTCCGATGCGATAGGCGGCAACTGCGCGTCAATCAGGCGCTTGACGATTTCGGCAGGCGGCAACCCAAGTTGCTCGGCTTGATCCGTTAACCAGACTTCTTCACGAGACGTAACGTCAATCGTTAATGTCATAACAGTTGCCTCCAAATTCCGGCCTGTATCCTGACGAGGTACAGGGAACATTGGCGTTGAAAAAGGCACTCATTTGTAGAGGCCCAGACGTTTGGTCTCTGCCATCAATTCCAACATCACGGTTTCACGCCGAGCGATTTCCTGCTCCTCGGCTGCTTTGTAGCGAAGCACGTCTTCCGCACGAATGCGTCGCCGATTACCGACCTTTCGATAGGGGAGAACGCCTTTGTCCAGCAGTTCTTCGATCAGATAAGGGCGGGAGACCTGTAGGAAGTCGGCAGCCTGCTGCGTGGTAAACTCTTTCTGTACTGGAGTAATGGAGACGCCCTTGCCCTTGCCCATCTCCTGCAAAACTCCCAGAAGAACGCGCATCACAGATAAAGGAAGCGCCAAATCTGTTTCCTGGTTCGTACCGCTAAAATGCAGATGAACCGTTCTCTCCTGAGCGACAAGCGGGGCAAAGAGTACGCTAAACTCGCGAGCAAGACGAGCGTCCTGGTCGGTAGGCAGAATGGTTTCAATAGCGTTAGGCATAAGGTACTCCTGAGAAGATCATCTTCACTCCATTGTACCCATTATTCGCACTATTCGCAACAGATGAAGCAGCAAATCCATCGGTGTACGCATCGAAATCCGCCGCGCCGACTACGTCACCCCCTTATCGTCCTCGAACTCGCCACCTTCTACGGCAAAGTCCGCGCCCGCACCCTCTATGGCGAACGCCTCAACGAATACCCGCTGTGTCTCTCAAAAAATCTAGGCAGTATGGTTTTCTCACGACCGGGGAGAGCGCTTATCAAGAGCTGGAAGGACGTGACCCCCTCAGCAGGATGTCTACCAGGCGTGTGGCACTTGCTTTCCAGTCTTCGCTCGGTCCAAAGAAGGTGACGCCGACGATCGCCAGAATATGATCTACGGGATTGATATCCGGTCGAACATCGCCCGATTGGATAGCCCGATCATAGATCGTCGTGGCCGCTCCCCGAACTTTCAACATACTCTCTTCAAACACCGGGCTGCTGCCCACAAGACCGTTCAATGCGGCCGCAATAATCTTCTTGGTGGCAAGGTACTCAATAAACAGGTGAAGCCAGGCCCGAATAGCTTCCTCTGGAGATAACTCCCGGGAGAACTGATTGGCAGCCTCAGCGAGCTTCTCCACCTCGGCCTGGTAAACAGCCCCGAGGAGCGCCTCTCGTGAAGGGAAGTGGCGGTAGAGGGTGCCCGCACCGACGCCTGCCTGCTTCGCGATGTCATCGAGACTCGCGCCCGCGCCGTGCCGGGTAAAAGCTTCTTTAGCGATTTGAATGATCAACTCTCTATTTCGCTGACCGTCAGACCTGGGCTTTCGGGAGGACGGTAGTTTTTCGGCATTGACGGATGTTTTTTCGATTTTCATGGGATTATGACAGAACTGCGCTTGACAAACGGAGACTTCCTCCGGTAATATAATAAAGGGAGACTGTCTCCATTATACCGATTCGTCGCTGCGTGAGTCAACCGAGCGCGGGAAATCGGACGTCTGTGAGTATCGAAGGAAAAAGCGATGAAAGTATTCATAACAGGAGCCACCGGCTTCATTGGTTCAGCCCTGATCCCTGAGTTGATCCAGGCGGGCCACACGGTTCTGGGTTTGACGCGGTCGGAGAGAGGCGCCGAAAGGCTGACCAAGGCTGGGGCCGACGTTCATTACGGTACACTTGAGGATATCAAGAGCCTGCAAGCAGGCGCCTCTCAGGCCGATGCCGTTATCCATCTGGCGTTCAATCATGACTTTTCAAAGATTCAGGCAAACTGTGAGGAAGATCAACGCGCCATCGAAGCAATGGGGGAAGCGCTCGCGGGTTCGGGGCGACCGTTCCTCGGTACGGCGGGCGTTTTGGTAGACAACCTCACCACCGGAAAGCCCTTTGATGAGGACGATACGAAGCCCGCCTCCCGATTCCCCCGGGTATCCGAGGAAGCCACTCTGGGAACCATCGAAAAAGGCGTGCGGGGAATTGTCGTGCGCTTATCCCAGATTCACGACACGCACCGGCAGGGACTCGTGAGTTTCTTAATCCAGACCGCCCTGGAGAAAAAGGTATCGGCCTATGTCGGCGATGGCAGTTCCCGATGGGCAGCGGTGCACCTAAGCGATACCGCACGGCTCTATCGGCTGGCTCTTGAAAAGGGCAGCACAGGATCGAAGTGGCACGCCGTTGGCGAGCAGGGCGTGGCTGCTAAGGACATTGCCGAAGCGCTCGGCAAACGTTTGAACCTGCCAGTCGTTTCGATTTCGCCGGAGGAAGCGCGTCTGCACTTCGGATTTCTTGGTCATTTTATGATGCTTGACTCGCCGACCTCGAATACAAAGACACGCGAACGGCTGGGCTGGGCGCCGACAGGCCCATCGCTTATCGAAGATCTGAATCGCCTTGTTTTGCCGGAAGAAGCCTGAGGCTGTCCGGCATGACGCGACACGGATGACATAGACATAGGTACGGCGTGACAACAGGCAGGACGAAAGGAAAAGTTAGATGCGACACGACGGGGATGAATCGGGTTCCTAGAGCGACAGTCTATCGCTCTGAACGCACGAAATGCGACCTCTGGTAGTGGAGAGGTCGCATTTTGTGGGTTCAAACCGATGTTGTCACTTTTGAACAGAGCCAGAACAGATGGGTCTTGGTCTGGCATCAGGCACCGGACGAATCCTCATTTGGGACGGAAAGAGGCGCTGACTGTGCTGCCTTTTGCGCTGCCGCGATGACCGAATCCCAGCCACCGAGACGGTACATGGACTTGCCGCAGACGGCGCAGTGACCTTTGAGGTCACGTCCGCCGCGACGATTACAGACCTGGATTGCGCCCAGCATGGGGCGGCTGCTTCGACAATGGACGCAGTAGGCCTGGACTTCCGGGTCCGGGCGTTTGTCGGTGTGCGAAGTACTCATGCTCCGGCTTTCTTCAGCAGGGGCAGCCCTGTCTTCGCGCTCTCTGTCACCACATAGCCCGCAGGCACCGCCTCCACCGGGATAACGTCTTTGTCCGTAGTCTGTTCCTTCTTGAAAAAATGTAGCGTTCGCTTGCCGCCGCGTGATTCCGTCTCTTTGGAGTAGAGATAGTAGGTCGTGCCGTTTTTGCTGCTCTTGTGGGAATAGGGCATCGAAGTTCTCCTTGTATTGAAATCCGTTCCGTACTGGTTCCGCTTCTCCGAGCGATAAAGAGGACAAACTGGTCAGGCCCCGGCAAGCAAAACGCATCTACAGCACTCACTTCACGCTTTTCTTATTGCGGGGTCTCGTCCATAGCAGCCACCTGAACACCGTACACTCCCGGCGCAGGACTGCGTTGAATGCGGCTATGATAGCACAGACTCTCTCCAAACCGCAAGCGGAAATTTTCCTGTCACACCGCTTTTTTCTACCCGTCATCTCGAGCGTTCGGCGGGGCCGTTGAATCGAGAACAGGCAGACAAAAGAGGGCTAAAAACAAAAGGTCAGTCCCGTAGGTGACTGACCTTTACCACTCTCTATATGCCCAGGAGAGGAGTTGAACCTCCAAGCCCTTGCGAGCACTGGCACCTGAAGCCAGCGTGTTTGCCATTTCACCACCTGGGCGAACCGTGAAGCAACGAGCGGGGAAAACCCTGCGCGTTCTTGCCAAATTATACGGGGTGTGGTACAATTCTGTCAAGGTCAAGGCAGACGTATTTTTCGACATGGCGTACAGAGGCCGTCGGAACGGCACGAATTTACTGGTTTGGCGCTGTTCTTTGGAGATGGCGCATGGGTGCGCGAGCAGTGATTTCAATTGGGTTTAGGAGCGCAGATTGATCCTGACGGTCACGCCCAACGCCGCGGTGGATAAGACCTATCGGATCGAAGGGTTTCGACTCGATGTCGTCAACCGGCCTTCGCAGACCCATACGGTCGCGGGCGGCAAAGGCATCAATGTCGCACGGGTCTATCGAACGCTCGGAGGCGAGGCCGTCGCGACGGGGTTTCTGGGCGGAAATCAGGGCCGCATCGTGGCGCAGGCGATGGCAGACGAAGGAATGCCCGCCGATTTTGTGACGGTTGAGGGGGAGACGCGGCTCTGTATCGCCGCGATAGACCCGTCCACCGGAACGCAGACGGAGATCAACGAAAGCGGCCCGGAAGTGTCGCCTACGGAGATTCTAAAACTTTTTGACCGCGTCAAGCGTCTGTTGTCACAGGAGCGATTTTCCTTTGTCGTACTGAGCGGCAGTCTTCCTCCGGGCACCCCGGCGTCGCTCTATGCAGAACTGACCGCCCTGGCGCGGCAAGGGGAAGTCCCTGTCGTTCTGGACACGAGCGGAGCGCCGCTGCGGGAAGGTCTGGCGGCGAAACCCTGGATGGTCAAGCCGAACCGTACGGAACTGGAAGCCATCCTCGGCAGGCCGCTGAGGGATCGTGCGGAGGCATGGGCCGCCGCGCAGGAACTGCATCACAGCGGTATCGCCGTTGTCGCGCTGACGCTTGGGGCGGAGGGGGCCATGCTCGTTACGGAGATGGGAAGCTGGCTCGCCATACCGCCCGCCATCGAATTTGCCAGCGCGGTGGCCTCCGGGGATTCGTTTCTCGCGGCGTTCCTGTGGCAGTGGACGCAGAACCGCCCTGCCGCCGATCCGGTTACTGCACTGCGACTGGCGACGGGCGCAGGAGCGGCGAATGCGGCGGTCATCGGGGCCGGTTTCTGCACCCGCGAGGCGATTGTCGCGCTGGCGGAGCGTACCGAACTGAACGCGCTGGTCTAATCTGTATTCAAGAGGACAGGATGCAGCCCATCACTCCAGATAGTCCCTTCGTTCTTGGGACGATTTTCGTTTTGATACTGGCGGTATTCGGGCCTCCAAAGATGCCGGAGATCAGAGACGCTATCCGGAAGTTAATGGGTTTGTAATCTGTAGTCGAGGTGAATAGAATGCCTTTCGCATTTTTCGATAGCCCCATCGCATTGGGGATGATTTTTGTGGCGGTGCTGCTGCTCTTCGGGCCGCAGAAAGTGCCGGAGATCGCTAACCAGTTGGGACGCGCCCTGCGGGAGTTCAAACGCTCGACGAGCGAGCTGACGGACACCTTCCGTATGGACACCAACCGCTACGAGCCGACCTACGATCCGCCGCGCTACGACAGTTATGGCAACTCGTCCGATCCGCCTGCCCTTGCTTCTGTGCCGGAGGAAGACCTGCATCACGGGGCCTCTGCCAGTACGCCTGCCGAACCGCCGCGTGGCGATTTCGCGGCCTCCGCTTTTGCGGACACCTCAGCGGAATACGGCGTGACGCCTGCGGCGACGGAGCCTGCCACGCCCAAACCGATCACCCCGCGCCCGGCGGATTCTACCGTGCCGCGCAGTTGAGGCTGCTGACTAACGCCCTTCTTTAGAGGAGAACCTATCCATGTACTATTTCGCGAATCCTATGAATCCTACGATCTGGATCGTGGTCGGTGTCGTTGCTTTGCTGCTCTTCGGAGGCCAGAAAATCCCGGAGATGATGCGCGGCCTGGGCAGCGGCATGAAAGAGTTTAAAAAGGGAATGCAGGACGAGCCGAAGGACGATCTGCCTAAAGCATAGGGCGCGTCTGTCCGGTCGAACGAAGTCCCACGAAGGAGACAGTACCGATGTACTATTTTGCAAACCCTGCCAACCCGACGCTGTGGATTGTCATTGGCGTTGTGCTGTTGCTGCTCTTTGGGGGTCAGAAAATCCCGGAGATGATGCGCGGCTTGGGCAGTGGCATGAAAGAGTTCAAAAAAGGCATGCACGAGGACAACGACGACGAACTCCGCAAAGAGCGTGAGCGCGAAGCCGAAGTCCGTCGGCGCGTCGAAGAGGAGATGCGGAAAGGCAGCTGATGCCTCCGCCTCTCACTACCACCGAAGGAATTCATAACTAAGATGACGTTCAATCAAGTTTTATACTGGGTACTGGCCTTTTTGCAGATGCTGACAGGCATCGCCCTGATCGCCATTGTGACGATGCAGGAGAGCAAGAATGACGGCCTGACCGGGCAGATCGGCACGACTGCGACCTCCTCCTTCAAAGGCAAGGCAGGCAAAGAGGAGCGGCTGACCCTCTATACCCGTAATATCGCCATCGTCTTTTTCTGCCTCAGTATCCTGGTCGCTGTCGGCACCGGTCGCTTGAACGTACATTAGCCACAGGACGCAACTCCGCGAAGCGAGACAGGCATTTCTGCCTGTCTCGCTTTTTTATGCCTTGCGTAGACAGGGATTGAGGAAAATGTCTTCGATGCTTATCCAGCGGTAGTGTGCTTTCAAATCTTGAGCGTAAACCTTGAAACGCTGGGTGATGTCACCAACTCAATGCTTCCGGGGACAGGGTAAAGAGACGGTTGAGTTCAACAATATGTAGCCTTTGTCGTTTCATTTCATGCCATACAGTGGGATGTCCCATTTTCTTCAGAGAGGTCATTATCGGAGCAAGTGATTGGGCGGTTGTCCCATTGTTTTTACGGAGGGTATACTTTTCCAGCCGGGCTATATAGTTCTCATAGGCTTCGTGGCGGGCTTCGGGTAAAACGTCTGCCTCGTTCAACTTCAAGAGGTCAATGGTGTGTTTTGCTCTCTCCCATTCCATAGTGGCGGGCAGTCCGGTCGGTATAAAGAAGAAGGTGTCTCGTAAATCCAGCATCATAAACCTCATCGGATCTTCGGTCCGCGGATTGATAAGTACCGGTACTCCTGCCTCTGGCGGTCCCCCATGTTCTTTTACATATTTTGGAATTGAGGTACGCTGTCCTGTGGTGTTTAAGTAGACGTCACAGATACTTGACTTGGGACGATTGCAACGCTGGCAACCGAACAGGTAGTTTTCCCACTGAAAGACAAGATTGGGATAGTACGCCTTCGGCCAGATATGTTCTATGTCCGTTGCGGCAGAATCCTCACAATAATGACATCGCCGTGCGCCCGCACACAGCTCACGCAATGCTTTTGAAACCGGACGGAAGGCAACGCTGCTGCGGTGCAGTTCAAACAGACGTTTGCCTTCATGGACCTGAGCGGTATAGGTCGGCTGTGCATCAATCAACCGCTGCCATCTTTCCAGAGTCGCTTGAGTATCTTCAGGAAGTTTTACGGACGCTATCCCAATCATTTTATGCCGTTTGCGGTTGTTCTAAGCGTGTGGGCGGCAGTTGGCATGGTCGCTCGCAGAGCGTCACTTTCCTTTCGCTCGGCCGCAGTAAGGTCGCGCTGTAGCTCGGACATATTGAGTTCCGCCAGTCTTTGAAGGCGTTGTTTGGATTCAAGAGATCGCGTCTCTCCAGTGCCAAACATCTCCGTACTATAGGCATCCAATACGTTGCCATACAACAGACGATCCAGGTCTGTGCCGGTAACTATACCTGCCTTTTCATCACTGCCTGGTTTTGGCAAACGCCATACAGTTCCGACACTTGCTGCCTGACAGACAAACGGGCTATGGGTCGTAACGATGAATTGGACTCTGGGAAAATGTTCACGAAACCATAGGCCGATCTGCCGTTGCCAGGAAGGGTGCAGATGTGCATCTACTTCGTCGATTAAGACTACTCCAGGTGCCACGATTTTGGTAAAATCCTCTGAGAAGATGTCTTTATCCTGATAGCATTTCGTCATCTGGCGAACTAACTCGAACGTCATGCTCAAGATGGAGCGATACCCATCGCTAAGTTCATCAACAAGAATAGTACAGTTATTTCCATCAACAAATTCGACGGCTTTAGACGTGACGCTTACGAGACGTGCCTTGTGTGGTAAAAAATCCGGCTGATTGACGAAATGTGTAATCTTATCCAGCAGTTGTCCTTCGGGGTTGTTCTCCAGTTGTTTGAACTTGAGATCTTGCAGCCACTGTATACTTTCAGTCAGAGCGACGCTCTCCCCAAAAACTGAAAGATGTGGCGCAAGTTTGGGGTTCGAGTAAAAGACCTTTTCAAAGTCCTTGTCTCCACCGGAGAAACGTCGAAAGGGGCCGTAGGCGGCGGAAAACCAACCACGTTTTCCTCCCCATACGGAGCGTTCAGGCTTAACTGTTGTTGTGGACATAGGTGTCAGAATGACGGAACCATCAGGTTTCCGAGTCAGATTCAACTCTGCGGACTCATATAAATTTTTTGGCCTTGCTCCTGGACCCGAGTACATATCGTAGTTAGGATCAGGATCAGGATCAAGGACGACATGGATTATTCCTTTCATCTGATCCTTGCTAAGCCAGTCATTCCAATCCTGGCGTAATGCTTGTGCTTCTTGTGGGCCGACCAGAGCTAAGGCAATTGCGCGGACAAAGGATGATTTGCCCGAACCGTTATCACCCAAAATTACGTGCCAACCTGGTGCATCTGCCATATCATCAATTTTCCAGTCGATATGTCTGAGCGAGCGGACGTTAAATATTCTAGCCTCTTTGAGATACATTGACTTGCCGCCTTTTCCTGCTCACGTATTCTCACCACCCGATCATAATAAGTATCGTGTTTGCTTGTCCGTTCATTCGACCTGCTAGAATCAGAGTTCGACGCAAGAAAGCAATTTCCTGCGTCAACGAAGACAGATGTAACCTGCGGGCGAATTCTTGCGTCGAATGGGAAGTTTAGCGAGGGAGCAGCGTTCCGGGAGGTGGTTAGGATGTCGGTTCTCAACGCGGTTCGGGGTGCGGTTATGGGCATGGCGCTGTTCGCGCCAGTCGTGGCTCTGGGGCAGGGAACAGCGCCTGTGCCGGGAGAGTTGGCGGCGCAGGACAGGCGTCTTGATCGGGCGGTGTCTGTGCGGGTAGAGGGAATTCCGGTCGGCGACCTGCTGGCGCTGCTGGCAAAGAAGACAGGCGTCGAACTCAAAGCCTCGCGGGAGGTGGCGGACGATAAGGTCGTTGTATTCAGTCCGTCCCGTCCGCTCCGAGCGACGCTGACCGACCTGGCGGCGCTGTTCAACGACTCCTGGGAGCCGATTGACCTGGCCAACGGGCAGAAGCGGTATCTGCTGGTGCGCCGCTCGAAGGCCCTGCGCTACGAAGACGGTCTCGAACAGCAGGTCGTCACGCGCATGAAGGCTTTGCTTGACGCACAGGTCAAGGCGCTGGACGAGACACCGGAGCAGACGGCCAAGCGCCCCGCCAAAGACTTTATACGGCAGAACTTCGAGTCCCGGCTGACGCATGGCCGTCAGGCGACGCGGCTCTACGGGCAGTTGAGCCAGGATCAGAAAGACAGTCTGTTTGCTCAGGGCTTCCTCAACGTCTCGTTTGCCTCCTCGACGCCCACGCAGCAAATCATGGCCCGCGAAGCCTTCGGCGAAGTCCTCACCACCCTCCGAGTGCTGGACGAGGCGCAGCGAGCGCAGTTTCCCGAAGTCCACATCGTCATGGATTCGCCGGACGTTCTGGAGCGCAGCGGCCTGCGCTTTCGGCTGACCCACACCAACAACGCCGGACTGAGCGCCGAGGTATTGCAGGTGATCCTGGGCGCGAATACCTATATGACGATGGGCAGATTTGAGAGCAAGGAGCAGTGGCTTCTGCCCCCGCACGGCAATCCCTATACGCGCAAAGAGGTCGCGGAGAAGGCAGTCCTTCCAGCGGTGGACTTGATTCGGAAAGCATCCGAAAAGACGACCTGGATTGACCGGCTTCAGGCGCTTGCCGAGTCTTCCCACTGTCCCATTTTCGCCGACTATTTCCGCAGTCCCGCGCTTATCCACGATCTCCAGGCTGCCCCGCCCGTCGCAGACAGTCCCACCTCTGCCCTCGACGCCCTGTGCCGTCCGAGTGGCTATCTCTGGTGGGTTGGCGACGGGCTGGATCAGACGGTTCTGCTGCGGAAACGCGACTGGTATACCCAGCGGCGCTACGAAGTTCCCGATGCCTGGATGCGCGAAATGGCGCGGCGACTGGCCCGGCAGAAGAGCGTACCGACTTACGGCGACCTCTGTCAGTTGCTTGACCTGACGCCTTCTCAGATCAGCGGGCTGAACGGCGTTCTCGAAAGCGCCCCGACAGCCGGGGAAGAGGCACTGCTCAATCTGGACCGTCAGGAGGGAGTGTATGAGATGCTGCGGCTGATTCAGGCAGTCACTGACACTTCTCTGCCCCTGCCGATGGCAGTTCCGACGCAGATTCTGAACCGGCCCGCGCAGACGGACGGGCCGATCTCGCCGAAAATGATTCCTCTGCTCCGCGCCTTTCTGGAGACACTACGTCTGCCGGAGACGCCCGACAGCCTGCGGGACTTCTCCGTGTTGCTCACCGCCTATACGCCGGAGATGCTGAAAGCGGCACAGTCTCCGCCCCCGGAACACGTCTCAATTCATCTGGATTGGAAAATCGGAGAGGGCAATCAGATACTGAACGCGACTCAGCAGCACTGGTACCTCTGGCTGCCGCTGAAAATTCCTTACGACCGCCGCGAGAAGACACAGATCGAAGTGGCCGCGCCGCACTGAGAGGTTCGCACAGGAACGGAAGCGCAGGCCGTTCTCTGCATTTGGTGAAGCCATAAGGCGGTTGTGTGCGTATCTCTGCTGTACAGGACAACGGATGTACATAGAATTTCCTGGCTTCGAGCAGGGAGGAGTACGGAAACTTGGCGTTACGTGACCCCGGGCGCAAGGTCGAGGGCGTGCTGACCATCGCCGTGTTGTTGTTTGTGCTGCTGCCGCTTCTGGTCGCGGTCTATCTGGGCAAACGCAGTGAGCCGCCTGCGGGGGCACTACTGGTCAACGAGGCGACGGCGGAGCAGTTCGCCCGGACACTGACGCTGGAGCCGGACATCGCGGTACGCATTGTGGCCTCACGAGCGCGTCTCGGTGGGTTTGGCAGTGCGGAACTGCTCTGGGAACTGCCCCTGCTCCCGCCCGATGAGGCCACGCGCCTCGCCCCGCAGTTCGCCGGAGGCCATCTGGACGCCGCCACTGCCGGACAACTGACGACCGCGCTCGGCGTCACGCCACCGGTCGCCCGCCGCCTCGCCGCCTATCGGGGCCGCCTGCTCGATGCGCTTGCCGCCCTGCCGCCCGTTCCCGTCACTGCCGGTGCGCCTGCGTCGGAGGCCCGAAAACTCTCCCCGAACTGGTTCCGCCATGCTCCCCTGCTTGATCCCGATACCCGCTCGCTCGGCCTGAAATATGTGCTGGTGCGGACGCCCGAAACGGTCTTTCGGCACTACTACCTGGGTGTTCTGGCGCTGGCCCTGGCTGTCTTCTTCGTTCCCCCCTGGCTGCGCGGACGAATGCGAGTCGGCGGCGATCCGTTTCTGGTGCCGCTGGCCCTGCTGCTCTGCGGCCTCGGCGTGGCGATGCTGTTCAGCCTGAAAGACCCCCTGCGCGAGTACGCCGTGTATGAGCATCACCTCATCGGTATCGTCATCGGTCTGGTGGCGATGCTGCTGGCGGCGAAACTGACCCCGCCAGCCAGGCTGCGTATCAAAAACTACCTCTATGTCTGGATGCTGGCGGCGTTCGCGCTGGTGGGCGGGCTGATGATTTTCGGACGCGGGCCAGAGGGCGTCAAACTGAATCTTTTCGGGTTTCAGCCTGTCGAGATCATCAAGATGCTGCTGGTCTTCTTCCTCGCCGCCTATCTCTCCGACCGGGCCGAGTTGATTGCGGAGCGCGGCGGGCGAGCCGCACCGGGTTCGGTAGAGACGAAGACATGGCGGGGTTTCTCCGCGCCACGCCGACAGGACCTTGGCCCGGTCGTCGTGATGTTTCTGTTCGCGCTGACGATGTTCTATGTCATCAAAGACCTCGGCCCTGGCCTGCTGCTGTTCGCGACGTTCATCGCGGTGCTGTATCTGACGACGGGGCGGAGCAGTTTCGTCTCTCTGGGCACTCTGCTGCTGGTGCTTGGCGGGCTGTTCGGCTACTGGCGGCATATCGGCGTCTTCGTGACCCGCGTGGATATGTGGCAGCATCCGTTCGCCAATCTTCATCCAAACGGGATGCAGTTGGGGCAGGCGTACTGGGCATTCGGGTCGGGCGGCTGGGGCGGCAGCGGGCCGGGGCTGGGAATGCCCGGGCTGATCCCGCGTGGCGGCTCCGACCTGGCGTTTGCGAGCTGGGCCGAGGAGACGGGTCTGCTCGGGGCGTGGCTGGTGCTGCTGGTCTTCGGGGCGCTGGTTTGGCGCGGCCTTCGCATCGCCCTCCGTGCCAACAACGATCTGGACCGGGCGCTGGCCTTCGGGCTGACCGCGCTGTTCGGCTTGCAGACGCTGCTCATTCTGGGCGGGGTGACGGGGCTTCTGCCGCTGACGGGTATCGCGCTGCCCTTCCTCTCCTACGGAAACTCCGCTCTGGTCGCCGATTTCGTGCTGATCGGGCTGCTGCGCGGCATCTCCGCGCCGCCCTCGGGAGGCGTGGGACGGCCCGCCCCGCGCCCGGAGGTAGTGAAGGCGGCGCATCGGTTTGCACTGGCGCTCGGAATCGCGCTGCTTGGCGGGGTGGGCGTGTGGCGATTGGGCAGTCTTCAGGGTTGGGGCGCGGATGCCATCGCCGTCCATTCGGTGGTGACGCCGGACGCGGACGGCGTACGCCGACCGCATCTGAACCCGCGTCTGCTGGCGGTGGAGCATGAGATCGAACGGGGCAGCATTTACGACCGCAAAGGCCGTGTCGTCGCGACGTCGCGCTACCGTGAGATCAAGCAGACGGTGACGGACGACTACGCGGCGCGGCGGCTGGCCGAAGCGCGGGGACGGCTCTATCCGTTCGGTCCGGCGCTGGCGCATCTGGTCGGCTACCTTGATCCGGGGGTGGGCGGGCCGTTCGGCTTTGAGAAGGCGTACAACAACGACCTGCGCGGCTTCACGCACTACGCGGAACTGCTCACCGACTACCGCCGTCGTCACCTGCCGGGCTACGAGGCACGGCGCGGACGTGACCTGCGCCTGACTCTGGACGGCGAGATGCAGCGCACAGCACAGGCGGTTCTCTGGCAGACGACCTCGAAGCTCAAAGACCTGAAGACCGGGCAGCCGAAAGATCGCGCCGCCTTTGTTCTGATCGCGCCGCGTACCGGGGAGGTGCTGGTCGCCGCCACGATTCCAAGCTTCGACCCCAATGGCCTGACGCCGGAGAAGTTTCGGGCGCTGGCGAAAGGGCCGGACGCCGAGCGCGAACACTGGCTGGTGAACCGCGCCACGGACGGACTCTATCCGCCCGGCTCGACCCTGAAAGTCGCGACGGCCGCCTGCGCCCTCGATACGCTGACGGATGCGCGGCATTTCGAGGTGGTCTGCAATCAGGAGGACACGATCCGCTGGCAGGCGGGCGGGAAGACCTATTCGCGAGTAGTACACGATGACAAGGGGGATCCGAAATTTGGGCCGCTGATGCTGGCTCCCGCCTTCCGGGTCTCCTCGAATATCTATTTCGCCAATCTCGCGGTCGCGGTCGGCCCGATGCCCTTGCAGACGACTCTGCGCGATAAGCTGCTCTTCCGCCGCACTCCGAAAGGCGAACGCTTCGACGCGGGCCTTGCGGAGATCGGGTTCGGGCAGGGCGCGATGTTGGCCTCCCCGCTGGAGATGGGCCGTCTCGCCGCCACCGTCGCCAACGAGGGCCGGATGCCCTCTCCCCACTTCGTCGCGGGCCTGACCGATCCCACAGGCAAAGCGAAGGCGATCTATCCCAGTGTCCCGGCCTCCACCCAGGCAATGCGCTCCGAGACCGCCGCCAGCCTTCAGCAGATGATGCACAGCGTGACGGAGAGTGGCACGGCGGCAGGCGTCTTCTCCGGCCTCTCCTACGCCGTCGCGGGCAAGACCGGAACCGCGCAGAACCGTCAGTTCGACGCCGAACCGCACTCCTGGTTCATCGGCTTCGCGCCCTATTCCGACCGCGCTACCCCCCGCTACGCTTTCGCCTGCATCGTGGAAAACGGCGGCTACGGCCGCCGCGTCGCCGCCACCGTCTGCCACGATATGCTCAAAAAACTGCCCTGACGTGGAACAATCCTTTGGAGGAGAGGATCGCCCGATGGCTGGCGTGGGCAAGCAGGGGTTCCTGTGTTTCAATAGTGGTATAATTGACAGTACAGCAATTTTCTCTGTGTAACAACTACATTCACTTCGTCAGAGGCTTGTCATGAATCCAACCACAACTAAGGCGCTCATAATCCCTCTCCTTCTCCTTACCGGTTCCCTGCAGACGGGCATTGCACAGGGGGTCTATGACGATCATAAAAATATGATGGAGCAACTGGGGATCAAAGCCATTCGGGGTGGCCCTAACCCCAACGACCAGTCCACCTTTGATGAAGCGAAAGCGAATCCCTATAAGGACAGTATGCCGGACGTGCTGCGGATGAAGGATGGAACCCGTGTGGCCCGGGCGAAACAGTGGCCGAAGCGTAGGGCAGAGATCCAGGAGGACTTCGAGCGCGAAGTGTACGGACGCATTCCGGCGCACGTGCCGAAAGTGACATGGGAAGTGACCGCTACCAAAACCGGGGAATCCGGGGGCATCCCTATCGTCACCAAATCCCTGGTGGGCCATGTGGATAACAGCGCTTACCCACAGATCGCAGTCAACATCCAGGCGAGCTTCACCGTTCCGGCAAACACCAAGAAGCCGGTGCCGATGATGATCGAGTTCGCTTTCGGCTTCGGCAGGCCGGGTTTCGTCCCCGCATGGCAGGCCCTTGCGATCTCCAAAGGATGGGGCTATGGAAGCATCGTTCCGACGAGCATCCAGCCCGACAACAGCCAGTTGCGAACTGGCATCATCGGCCTGACCAACAAGGGACAGCCGAGAAAACCGGACGATTGGGGAGCGCTGCGGGCGTGGCAATGGGGCGTCAGCCGCCTGCTGGACTACTTTGAAGCGAACCGGGACGCCGGAGTGGAGCCAAAAAAGGTAGGTATCGAGGGCCTCTCACGGTATGGCAAAGCCGCCATCGTGACGGAAGCGTTTGAGCCGCGCATCGCCGTCGGGCTGATCGGGTCTTCGGGAGAAGGCGGCGTCAAACTGCATCGGCATCTCTTCGGCGAGGCCGTCGAGAACCTTGCGGGCGGGGAATACTACTGGATGGCGGGGAACTTCATCAAATACGGCGCCTCCGACCCGGCGAAGACAGCCGCAGACCTGCCGGTTGACTCGCATGAGTTGATCGCTCTCTGCGCTCCACGTCCTTGCTTCATCAGTTACGGCGTTGTAGAGCGCGGGGATGCCAAATGGGTAGACGCGCATGGGAGTTTCATGGCGGCGATCCTCGCCGGGCCGATTTACCGTCTGCTCGGCAAGAAAGACCTCGGCACCCCCGGAGACTATCTGACCGACCCCATGCCTCCGGTCAAGACACTGATCGGTGGCGAACTCGCCTGGCGGCAGCACGAAGGCGGACACGATGTGACGCCCAACTGGCCTGCGTTCTTCGACTGGGTGCCGCGCTATATCAAGGCGAACCCTCCTGCCGGCGGAAAGACCGCCCGGGAGGAACGTTCTTCAACAGAGATACCCACCCCCCGGACCGACCCTAACTCTGCACTCGCCCATGCACAGCTCGTTGAGAAGGCGAAAAAAGGCGGAATAGATGTCTACTTTGTGGGCGACTCGATCATACGTCGCTGGGGAGCCAGCGATCCTCAGTATGCGGAGTTGTTGAAGAACTGGAACGAAAACTTCTTCGGGTGGAACGCGGGCAATTTCGGATGGGGTGCGGATAAGATCGAGAATATTCTGTGGCGACTGGAGAACGGAGAACTCGATGGCGTCAACCCTAGAGTGATTGTCCTCCTGGCGGGAACCAACAACATCGGGCCGTCGCAGGACGATGCCACTCTAGTCGTTAGTTAACTGAAGTTTTATATGCGGCGCAACTGTCGGGTAAACTGAGGGTATGAACAAACACACTTCCCTTACCCTCACTCCCCAACAACGGCAACAACTCGAAATCATCCTGCGCACCGGCCAACACAAGG
>JBBRLP010000114.1:0-17004 GCA_038231295.1 Chthonomonadales bacterium | reverse complement strand
TCTTGCAGATTGTGTCCCAGATATCTGCTAAAATGTTCATGTTAGCGCTCCTTTCTCGATTTGATCGGCAAAACCAAATTCGACAGGGAGTGCTAACTCTCATTTATCAACGTTCAAAGACTTTTGCAAAAGGCTCTAAAGAATAAAAATGCCTTCTCCCCCGGAATCGGGGGTTGGGGGCGGTTCCCCTTTACAATCTATCGGGCCGTCTCACAAAACATCGGTGGAAAGCGTCGCGAGGCGGTGTCGGTTGACTCTGGTTCTGTATACGACCAGCCGCCCAATCTGCTCTCCCATACTGTAAAGCCCTGGACCGATATAGTCCAGGGCTTTACAGGTGGACGGGCGCAAAAGAGCAGCGCCCGTCCGCGAAGCGGATCTCCCACTTCGCCAGTGGATGATTAGGTATGAAAGTGTTTCCAGTTGGAAACACCTTATAGACCTCACCGCTACTCGATCTGTTCCCTATTATGCACGCTCGGCGTGTGAATTGCGCCACTGATTCGCAGTGAAATGCATTACACCGTGCAGTCGCGGGAGAGGCAAGGAGGTTGAGAGACCAAAAATAAGGAAGAGCCAACAGCAAATTGCCGTTGGCTCTTCCCAGAGGAGGCTTGTTCGCCCCGTATCAGCGCAGGCGGAAGCGGAACTGCGTGGTATCCGACTTCTCTTCGGTCGCGTTGATGGCGGTCGCCGAGATCGTATAGTCCACATTACGGTTGGAGAACAGATTTTTGAGGTCAATCGGGTCTGTCTTCCAGTTGCCATTGCCGTCTGCGGTCACGACCGCATCCGCCGCCGTTCCCTGTACCGGGAGAAGTCCCAGCACCTTGCTCGAATAGTCCACCTTCACACGTACCTGCGTGTGCGGAGTGGCCTTGCCGCGAATCACCAGCGGACTGTTCATCGGGTCGTTTTTTGTCGGGAAGGTGATGAGCGGAGCCGTGGGCTTGCCAGTATTGACGCTGATCGCCTTTTCCGCCTGCCGGGTGAACTTCTGCCCATCCGGGAGGGTCAGGTGCGTCGTGAGCGTGGCAGTCTGCACATCATCGCCTTTGCGAATCGTGTAGTCAGTGGCGTAGTGCCCGGCTGGCGCCTCGTTCAGCTTCACTCCCTTGATATTGCCCAGGCTGAACGTCGCTCGACCGCCAGGCAGTCCATCCATCTCGACATGCAGCACATCGCCCGGTTCCAGCGTCTTCCCGGCGTTGTTCTTGACCGACCGGATGCCCGCATTGCCATCGCTGGCAATCACATCGAACTTCCATTCGGTCTTGGCCTCGTTGGTGGCCTTGTCGTTGATTGCCAGAAGCACACGAGTCTCACCGGGTGGCAGGGGATCTACCGGAGTGTAGGAGATAAAACTCCCGGTGACACGGGCCTCTTTGGTCACGTCTCTTCCGTTCACGATAAGATGTGCGGAAGGCGGCCAGATTCCGCTGCCCTGATCTTCAAAAGCGACGGTGATGTTCGGGCGGCCTGTGGTAACCCGGGCATCCGGCTCCGGCAGACGGTCCAGAATGGTCGGAGGCTTGGAGTCTACGGAGAGATGGCCTTCGGCCTGCATGGCAGGCGAAGCCTTGCCGCCGCTGCGGAGTTCGCCAATGATGGAGGCGTCTCGCAGTTGAATGTCTTTGGTTGTCGGGACGGTCCAACTGCCGACATACTTGCCGGGTTCCGTCTCGCGCATTGGAATCGCCGTTGTCAGACCAGGAATGCGGAAACTGGCTTCGCCATGTTGGGTTCCTGTCATCTCCACATTGACCCCATGACCAGGCTGAGTCCATCCGTACCAGTCGTCCGCCTTGAAGGTCACATGAGCGATTTTCGGCTCAGTCGCATTCTGTACAGGGGGATTGATAACCGGATTGCCAGTCGGGTTGATATCGTTGTGGGGTTGACCGTCCGTTACAATGGTGACCGTGCGCGTGGCGTCGTTCCATTTGACGGTGCCGCCGAGCGCCTCGCCCAGAAAGCGCAGCGGAACCATTGTGTGGCCCTCAATCTCCTGCGCGGGAACGTCCAGAGTCACGGATTTGCCGTTGACCGTCGCCTGACGGTCTCCCAGATGCAGTTCAATATCCATAGTCGGTGTTGTGGCGATGACGGAGCGGGTGGAGGGAACCCAGGCGACTTCCGCCCCGAGTTTTTCCAGGACGCCGCGTACCGGAACGAGGGTGCGGCCCTGCACCTGGAGCGGCCCCAGACCGGAAAACTGAACCGGCTGCCCGTTGACCATAACATTGATGCGCTGCGCCAGCACGCTGCCGGCGCTCAGAAGCAATAGGGCGCTGACACTGAGGCCGATGCGACAGACAGAGCGGAGGCCCGGCCGGTTGGCTGGCGGCAGGGGTGTTATTGTGAACGTATTGGATGGTTTCATTGTGTCCTCTTCCTGTGAGAAAACGAAGGAGAAGGCCGACAGCGGGTCGTGCCTTCCCGCGTAGTTTCTAGTATGCGCGGGGAGCCGAAGTCCCCATATTGAACGTCTGCACTCTTCGTAAACGAAAGTCGCAGAACTACGGATTGCTCGTTTTGTCGGTACCGGAATTTCCGGGGTCCGAAGCGGGCGGCGTTGTACTGTCACTCTTCCCAGCGCTGGAATCGGCGCTGCCTATGCTGGAACTGCCCGTAGTTGGTGTACCGGTATCGGTATGACCGACGCTTCGCGCCGGAATGTTCGCGTCGCTGCTGCCAATTCCGCCGGAAGCGGCGGGCGCTGCACTATCCGAAGGACGCGGATTCGGCGTGGAGGGCTGCACGGTGATGATAGGCGCAGGTGTCGTGTGAGCCACAGGCGGCGGAGCAGGCGCGGTGACATCGCTCGGTCGGCTTGTAGCAGTGGAGGCCGTCATTGCGCCTGTCGCCGCGGTATTGTTTGCGCTATTCTGGGTGCTGAAATACCAAGCTCCCACGCCAATGAGGCCGAGTAGCAGGAGAATAGAGAGCATCATCAGCCCAAAATTGGCGTTGGAAGCGGATTTACGCTCCTCTGCCAGGTTCTCGCGCAGCACACTGCTCTCCGTAGCCGTCTGGGCCGCGACGAACTGCGCCTGATTGGCGGCCATGCGTGCATTCGTCGCGGCGAGTTCCGCCTGCTGGCGATTATAAGCTTCGGCGCGTGCGGCCAGTTCCGCCACCTCACGATGCGCCGCCTGAGTTGCGGCGACATCAAGGGCGACATCCCGCACCTCTTCCGCCTCTTCGCGGCGTATATGTTCGGTCGTTGCGGCTGTCTCCGCCAGATCGCGCTGGGCGCGGGCCACCTGCGTGGACAGATCGCTCTTTCCGGGAATATTGTCACTCATAGCTGGTCTCCGTGAAGTTGTATCAGGTTCTGGCGAAGCAGTTGCCGGCCTCGATGCAGACGGCTGCGGATCGTCCCGACCGGGCATCCGACATGCTCCGCTATCTCTTCGTAACTATAGCCTTTGATATCCGCCATCTCGACGGCCTGCCGGTAGTCACCGGGCAACGCGGACAGCGCATTGCGAACTTTGCGCCCTGTCTCGGCCCGCATCAGCGACTGTTCGGGGAGGACACTCGGGCGCTCATCAGCAAGACAGGAGAGCAGCGTCGCGCCTCCTTCGCTCTCCGGGAAACGTCCGCCCCGGGATCGCGATCCCGAACCGACCGTTGCTGCATCCAGAGAGCAGACCGTCATGCCTGCGGTTCGCCGCCAGCGGTCAATCGCAAGATTGGAGATGATGCGAAACAGCCAGCCTTCAAAGGGTCGGGTGCGATCATAACGGTCAAACGCGGCCCAGACTCGCAGAAACGCTTCCTGTGTCAGGTCTTCCGCATCGCTGGAGTTGCCCATGAGCCGGTAGGCCGCGCTGTAAGCCCGGCTATAACAACGGTGAAATAGCTGTTCAAATTCTGCGGCATGATCGCCCTGGCAACTCATTCTTGCTGCACCATCGTCACGAACTGACAACATGATCTCTCCTCCGGAAATGGATGGAAGCGCTGAAAGACGCCTGTCCAACAGCAGACGGTGAATGCTGCAACAGGGTTCCCTTGTTTGATTCAGCGGCGAGAGCAGAGACAGCGAACAGGGAACAAACGGAAGAGGCGATGCGTCCTCTGAAATAGCGTAGACGGATTCAGGCCGTCCGCATGAGCGACTCTACAACTATTGCCGTCTGGTTCGTAACGGCGGGCCATTGGACGAGAGGTGACGGAATGCATCCGCATATAAGCTGGTACGTACTCACTTGCTTCGCATTTGTCTTTGCGACGCTGGCGCTGCTGACAACGGGGTTTGTCTTCGTGAGCATTCTGGGGAAACTGTCCCCTCTGCTACAGGACACTCATGACGAAATTCAAGACCTGGGCGATATCGCCGCCAATACGGTCGGTCATGCCGCAGACGCCCTGGACATTATCGAACTGCGCGTCTCCGAAACGATGTCGCAGGCGGAAGCCGGAGCGAAATCGGCCACCAATCAGGTGCTGGGGGTAGGTACGGCGCTGGCGGGGGTCTATCTCGCTACCCGCTTTGTGGGTATGTTGCGCGGAGCGGTAAAGCATCATACCAAACCGAAACCGTTCTGGCGCAAATTCTTTTAGGCGTGTGAATCTACCTCGGCCGCATCGGCAGGAAAGCAGACCATGTTTGAACTTCGGATTGGCTCCCTTGACCCCGCCCGCCTGCGGCGCAACCTGCTGATAGGCGTCTGCCTGTTGGTGTCTCTCTGGCTCGCCTATCTCGTGCGGGAGGTCTGGCTTCCGCTGCTCATCGCGTTTCTGATCGCGCTGGTTCTCGACCCGCTGGTAGACCGTATGGAGGCGCGAGGCTGGTCGCGTCTTAAAGGCTCTCTGCTCATCTTCGCGGCCTTTTTCGTGGTGACGAGCGGGGCGCTTGCCCTCACGATTCCTGCGGTCATCACCGAGACGATGGCGATGACCAAAAGCATCAGCGCCTATATTCCGAGCGGGGAGAACGAGTCACAGACGAAGGCGTCCCTGCGCCGCATTTTGAAGAAAGCCCATGCCTCTCCTTTTCTGGAGGAGACGGTTCTGCGGGCCAGCGCTCAGATAAGCGATGCCTTTGGCAAATCCTCCACCTATGTTGGGGATGCGGCCAAAGGCATTATGTCGAATCTGCTCTGGGTTGTCGTCATCCCCATTGTCGCTTTCTACGCCCTCAAAGATTTCCACATCATCTATGCGCGTTTGCTGATGATCGTTCCTCACGAGCAGCGCGGCCTGACGCAGAACATGATTAATGAGATCACCACGATCTTCGTGAGCTACCTGCGCGGCCTGCTGATCGTCTGTGCGCTGAACGCGGCGGCGACAGCGGCGCTGCTGTTCGCGTTTCGGGTGCCGAATGCCATCGCGCTCGGCGCCATTGCCGGGCTGCTCTATGTGGTTCCCTATTTCGGCCCGGTGCTGACCTATGTGATGGTCGGGGGAGCGTGTATCAGTTCGGGGGAGATCAGCCTACAGATGATGGCAATCATCATCGGCCTGCTCATCGTGCTGCACAGCCTGATTTTTGACCAGATCATCACGCCGCGCATCGTCAGCAACGAGGTCGGCCTGCATCCTATCTTCAGCATCGTCGCGCTGCTTATCGGCGGCTCCCTGCTCGGTATCGTCGGCATGATCCTGGCGGTGCCGGTTGCGGGCGTCATTCAGATGGCGCTAAAGGTGATTTTCCCCCGTCTGGCCCAGTCTATCGAAGTGCCTGCCGGAGAGCAGCTTCATGCACGGGTGCAGGAGATGGAGGGGGGCGGCCCGGAGCCGGGCGCGGCGGAGAGCGCGATTGACGTGCATCAGACAATCGTGGACGCGGTAGACAACGCGGACGCAGCGGTGCCGGACCGCGTCACGGTCATCGGAGAGGCGGAAGTCGGTACGCAGCAGCGCCCCCGCACCCCTACACCTCCTGCCACGACAACACGCCCTCCTGCATAAGAGGAGCCAATCAGTTCAGCGTGGCCGAGCCGTAGAGTTCGGCTACTCATGGGGAGGACGGTCGGTTTCGCCGTTGGGGTGACCGCCATTCCAGTTGTAGAGGCTGCCACCGATGCGCCCGTAGAGCGTATCGTGGCGGCCTTTTTTCGGATAGTGTTCAACGGTGAGAAGGATGCCGTGACCGTCCGCCGCGACGACGGCCAGGCGTCCGTCATGGGTGGAGGGATAGGGACAGAGGCCGTCCACACGGTCGGTCATATCGCCGTAGTCGAGCAGGGCAAGGGCGGTGGTATCTGTGGAAGAGGGATGTTTCGGGCTGTGCCAGAACGGGCCAGCCTCCACAAACATTGCGGTCTGTTCCGGCAGTTCGATATTCTCCATTGGGAACGGCCCTCGTGAGAAGGTGTTCCAGAGGCGGTGGTTGAGCGCATAGGAGGCATGGACGGGATAACCGACTGTGGGATGATGCGTGGCTTCCGTGGTGGGGTTGGCGGGATTCTGAAAGTTGGCGGTCGTCCCGACATAGGACCGAAGACTGTCGGGCCAGGTCTGCCAGGAGCCATCGGGCAGTTTCTCCGCGACCGGCACCGGCCTGCCGTCCCAATCCTGCGCGTAGAGCAGAGCGCCCGTTCCGATACGCCGGAGATTGGAGAGGCTGAGAGCGCGGCGTTCGCCCATCTGCTGCCAGGCGAGAAGAGGCGGCAGCGCCATCGCTATTGCCAGCGCCAGCAAGCCTGCCGCCAGCATCCATAGACGCCGTGCGCGGAGGGAGGCCGAAGCACCGGATGGCAGGGGTGAAGTCGCGAGTTCGGGTGGCGTCAATGCTCCCACGGATACCTTTCCAGCCGCCGTGCGCCGATGCGGAGCGGGATGAAAATCGCACACACGGTAAGGACGAGGAACAGCAGGGCTGCTGCCGAAAAGACGACGAACGGCGCGAAAAATTCCGTCTGTGTCACGAACAGATAGGCCAGTCCAAAAATCCCGCCTGTCGCCAGCAGATAGCCCGTCGTGGTGAAAAAGCCGAGGATCAGCGCCCACGCGCTCACCCGGTGGGCCGGGTTCTCATAGATGAAGCGCGGCAGAGCGGCGGACAGACCCACACCCAGCCCGCACAGACCTGCCGTACAGAGAACGACAAAACCCAACTGCACCAGAACCGCGACAAGGGAGAGGCGCAGCAGCAGGCCCGTCATCAGGGTCAGTACGATACCGACACCTCCGCAGAACAGGGTACTCATCCAGAACTTCGCCGTCAGCATCGCCCCCCCGGAGTTGGGAGAGACACGCAGAATCCAGAACGCCCGGCTCTCAATGCCGATAGACGAGAGCGACAGAATACTCGTCTGCATGAAGACGATCACGCCCGTCATCATCACAGCAATGGGATAGAGTTCGTCCGTGCTGCGGAACTCCCGGTTCTGCGTCGCCAGGACAAACGGGATACAGAACAGGATCAGCGGCATTCCGAGCTGGGCCGGAAGGACGCTGTCACGGCGCAGATAGGTGAAATCCTTTCGCAGCAGCGCGACGACCGGAGACGAAAAGAACCAGCGCCAGCCAGTTCGCGTCGTCTTCTCCGCCCCGTGAAACGAGCCGCCCTCGTTCTCTTCCGCGACGTTCGCCGCCGACAGCAGCCGACTGCCGAGCAGGACACAGCCCACGAACAGCCCGCCGACCGCCAGTAAAATGATTGCGCCGGACCGCAGCGCCTCGCCGCCCCTGCCCTCGCTCAATGCCAGCAGGAATGTGCTGAACCAGGCGGAAGGCGCGAGGTGCGCGGTTGCGGAAGGCTCCATGATGCCGGACGCCTGCCCGCTCAGTATCTGTCCGAAGCCGTGTCTGCCCAGCCCCTGATGCCCTATCTCCGTCACGATGGTCAGGCAGACAATCGCGCCCGTCAGCGCGTTCACCAGCGTAATCGCCCCCCGCAGCCTCCGCATCCCCAGCAGGGCCAGCGCCAACAGTAGGCCGAAGGCCGTCAGCAGCGCGGGCAGCAGCACGAACAGCGCCACCAGTACGGGAACCAGCGCCCATCCCCACAGGGGCAGGCCGACTGCGCCCGCGCAGGCCACAATCGCCGGAACGCCCAGAATGGAGAACTGAAGCGAATTGACGACCGTGGCATCCAGCAGTTTGGCCGCGACGATGGCACGGGGCGGCACCGGAGACGAATAGAGCAGGGCGTAGTCGGAGGACTGGAGCAGGGTCGCGGAGACGAACGGCACCGCGCCTGCCAGCAGAAACAGAAACAGGAAATAGAAAACCTGATAGGTCGTTTCGCTCAGCACGTTGATGCGGTTCGCGATCCCGAAGAAGAGCAGAAATCCCACATAGACCGCGCCGAACAGGGCTGTTCCCAGCAGGCTGACAGCCACCGACAACAGCGGATTGCGCCGCCACATCTCCCGCGCTGTATTCCGCCCGCTCAGCAGCCGAAGCCGCATCATCAACCCAAACATACTGTTCCCTCGCGCCGCCTGCCGGATGTCCCACAACATTATACTGCAAATCCACGCACTTGGATTGACAGAGCGGCTGTTTGTGTGCTATTCTAGGCGGCAAATTACGAACAGGCGGAAACGGCTTTCACAACCACTGCTGCTGAGGACCAGAAGGCTCTCGGCACTTTTTAGCGCTCTGTCCCGTCCGTTTCTGCGACTTTTCGGGTGCAAAACCAGTCACATTGTACGTATCTGTCTGTGACGGTTACGTTTGCCCGAAAACGCCTACAGGGGACGACAGGAGAAGAGGGAATGTCGCAGGAACTGGAGATCGTTCTGACTCCACGCGGACGAAGCAAGCTGGAGCAGCGGCTCGACTATCTGCGGAACGTGCAGCGGCGCGAAGTCGCCGAGCGTATCCGCGACTCCAAGCAGTATGGCGACCTCACCGAGAACGCCGAATACGAAGGGGCCAAGAATGAGCAGGCCCTGGTTGAAGGACAGATCGCCGACCTGCGGCGTGTTCTTCAGATCGCGCAGGTGCTGGAAGAGGCCGATATTCCGACCGAGTACGTCGGCATTGGCTCTATCGTTCAGTTAACCAATCTGGATAACGACGACGAGTGGGAATTGACCCTCGTCAGCTCGGTTGAGGCCGACCCCGACAACGACCTGATCTCCGATGAGACGCCTATCGGGCAGGCTCTGGTGGACAAAAAGGTCGGTGAGGTCGTGCATATACAGGTGCCGAACGGCACTCTGCGCTACCGCATCGAGAGCATCCGTAAATAGCCCGCCCGAACTTCGGGCATTGTCATTCGATCAAACCCCGCGCCCTGGCGAAAACTCGCCGGGGCGCGGCACAACAACGGGAGGTCACCGCTTCGTGAGCGAGCAAGAGGAACAACACGAGTCACCGGACGAACTCTATCGGCAGAGGCTGCGTAAGCTGGAGGCGCTGCGGGCGCTGGGCAGCGATCCCTTCGCGGTTGAGCGTTACGAGCGCACCCTGACAGCCGCAGAGATAACCGACGAAGCGAAATTCGCCGCGCAGGAGAATCAGACCGTCTCCTTCGCGGGGCGTCTGGTCACCCGGCGCAACATGGGCAAAGCCGCGTTCGCGCATCTCGCCGACGAATCGGGGCGGGTACAGATATACGTTCGCCTCAACGATGTCGGAGAAACTCCCTACGAACAGTTCAAAGAGCTGGCCGACCTCGGCGACTTCCTCGGCGTTAAGGGCTATATCTTCCGCACGAAGACCGGTGAGATCAGCATCCACGTGCAGGAGTTCGCCATCATTTCGAAGGCCCTGCGTGTGCCGCCGTTTGGCAAACTGGACGCGGAGGGGCAGATACATAACGCGCTATCCGATGTCGAAGACCGCTATCGGTATCGGTATCTCGACCTGATTGCCAACCCGGAATCGCGCCATGTCCTGACGCAGCGCAGCCGCATCGTCTCTTCGATGCGCCGCTTCCTCGACAGCCAGGGCTTCCTCGAAGTCGAAACGCCGTTCCTCCAGCAGGAGGCGGGAGGCGCGTCGGCACGGCCTTTCCTGACGCATCACAACGACCTCGATCACGATTTCAAACTCCGCATTTCGCTCGAACTCTACCTCAAGCGGCTCATCGTCGGCGGCTTCGAGAAGGTCTACGAGATCGGGCGGGTCTTCCGCAACGAGGGCATGGATCGCGACCACAATCCCGAATTCACGCTCATGGAGCTTTACCAGGCTTATGTCAATCTTGAGGACATCATGGAACTCGTCGAGGAGATGTATGTCCACATCTGCACCGAGGTCAACGGAGTCTCCACCTTCGCCTGGAAAGATCAGACGATAGACCTTGCCGCCCGCCCCTGGCGACGCCTGCCCATGCTGGAAGGCATTCAGCAGTACTCCGGGATCGCCCCGGAGAGCCTGACCACGCTGGAGGCCGCGCAGGCCGCCTGCCGTGCTGTAAATGCGCCCATTGACCTGAGCAAAGAGCCGACGCTAGGTGGCCTCATCGAGAAGTTGCATGAGGTCTACACGCAGCCCAATCTCGTTCAGCCGACGTTCATCACGGACTTCCCCACCGAGACTTCCCCGCTCGCTAAAAAGCGCCCCGACAACCCGGCCCTTACACGGCGATTCGAGGTCTACGTCGGAACGGCGGAACTCGGCAACGCCTTTTCCGAAATCAATGATCCGCTGGATCAGCGCGAACGGTTCGAGGGCCAGATGGCGCAGCGTGCCGCCGGGAACGCCGAAGCCCAGCCCATGGACGAAGACTTCCTCCGCGCTCTTGAGTTCGGAATGCCTCCGACCGGCGGCCTCGGTATCGGGATAGACCGCATGGTGATGCTCCTGACCGGAGCCGAAAGCATCCGGGATGTCCTGCTCTTCCCCCTGATGAAACCCCGGTAGATGACCAATTGCAATTGTACCCTTCGGAAGGATTTCTGGGGTGATCGGCCATAGACGCCAGTATCGAGCGCGTGACGAGCGCGAGTGTTGAGCGTTGAGAACGAGTGTCGAACGTTGGTTTGCCCATCATTTTGCCCTTCGGAATGAATTCCGGGGCTGTGGGCCTTCGGCCAAGTGACCGCTTCGCGGTCACATTATCTGATCATCGTCTTTTCGGCTCAACCGTGTACTTGTCTGTAAGGACTGGTAGGAGAACCGAAAACAAGGCGGATTGGGTGTCCGCTTGCGGACACTTGGCCGAAGGCCCACAGCCCCGGAATTCATTCCGAAGGGTACGGCATCCCAGAGCGTTTTCGCACCAACCGTTAGAAGGGCCACATGGGAGATAGTCTACCAAAGGCTCTCGATCAGGAGCAGGAGGATGGATGACACGGAAGCGCCACATATATGTCCTTCTGGCTCTGATAACGATGCCGTTGGGGCTGGCTTCCCGGCGTTTCGATGCGTGGCTGCCGGTTCCCCTGCATAAGAATACCGGCGATGTGCTGTGGGCCGTCCTGATCTTCTGGCTCGCGGCCCTGCTGTTCCCGAAGCGTTCCGGCGTGTTTCTGTTCGGTGTCTCTGCGGTCTATGCCGTCTGCATCGAGTGTGCCAAGCTGCTGACCTTCCCCTGGCTTGTCGCGTTTCGCGCCACGACGGCGGGGCATCTCCTTCTGGGTGCCGTCTTCTCCTGGGCAGATCTGCTCGACTATGCGATTGGCCTGCTCCTCGCGCTGCTTCTCGATTATCGGCTTCAGAAGGAACCCCGCACGTCTTCGGCGCAATGACCCCCAATCATTGCAGTGAGCAAAGGAGTCTGAGATGAGGATATGGAGACGGCTGTTCGCCTGCGCGGCGCTGGCGCTGATGCTGTGTGGAGGGCGCGGAGAGGCGCAGGAGACGCGCCTGAAACACCGCTGGGTCTGGTGTATGCACAATCTCCAGGTGGAGAGCAATGTCGCAGTCGTGCAGAAACTGATGCAGCGGGCGAAGGCGGCAGGCTACAACGGCATCGTTCTCTCCGACTACAAGTTCAACGTCCTCGAACAAGTTCCCCAGCACTATTTCAAGAATATGGCGGCGGTGCAGAAGACCGCGCAGGAACTCGGTCTGGAGCTTATTCCCTGCGTCTTCCCCATCGGTTACGCCAACGGTCTGCTCGCCCACGACCCCAATCTGGCGGAGGGCCTGCCGGTGCGCGACGCCTCCTTCGTGGTGCAGAACGGCGCGGCGGACATTGTATCCCAGGCAGAGATCAAGAACGGAAATTTCGAGACGGTTAACGGCGACGCGATGGCGGGGTGGGACTTTCAGGACGGCGCAGGCAAGTACTCTTTCCCGGACACAACGGTGACGCACGGCGGCAAGCAGTCACTGCGCTTCGAGGAGATCGGCAAAGGCGACCCGCAGAACGGGCATGGGCGCATCATGCAGGCCGTGACCCTGCATCCGTTCCGGCAGTATCGTTTCAGCGTCTGGATCAAGACGCAGGGCTTTGACAGGCCGAACGAGACCCGTGCGCTGGGCCTCACACCGGGCGGGCGCGTCCTCAACTACGACAAGTGGAGCCTCCAGCCGACGCAGGATTGGAAACAGTACCAGACCGTCTTCAACACCCTGGACGACGGGAAGATCAGCCTCTATCTCGGAAGCTGGGGCGGCGGAGCGGGCAAAATCTGGTTCGACGACGCGAAGCTGGAAGAGGTCGGGCTGCTGAATGTGCTGCGGCGCAGCGGCTGCCCGCTCACCGTGCGCTCAGAGGACAGCACGCTCTACACGGAGGGCAAGGACTACGCGCCTGTCGCGGACGAACGCCTGGGTAATGTGCCGTTTCCCGGCAACTACGAATTCACCCACACGCCCCCGCAGATTCGTCTTCTGCCCGGTTCACGCATGAAAGAGGGGCAGACTCTGCGCGTCAGTTTCTATCACTCCCTCAATATCTACAATGACGAAACCTGTTCCTGCATTAGCGACCCGAAAATCTACGCCCTCCTGCAAGATCAGTTGACCCGCGTCAACAACCTGCTGCATCCCACAGGCTACTTTATGAGCCACGACGAGTTCCGGGTCGCGAACTGGTGCGAGGACTGCGGCAAACGCCATCTGACGCCCGGTCAGATGCTCGCCGACAACGCCCGCCGCTGCATCGGTATGATTCGTGCCGCCAATCCGAAAGCCGACATCTACGTCTGGAACGATATGTTCGACCCGTTTCACAACGCGGTAGATAAATACTATCTGGTCAATGGGACGTGGGCGGGAGCGTGGGAGGGGCTGGCGAAGGAGGTCACGATCGTCAATTGGAACTCCGGCAAGCAGAAGGAGAGCATGGCGTTCTTCGCGAAGCGCGGGCATCCGCAGATACTGGCAGGCTACTACGACGGCCCCCCGCAGGCGATACGCGCCTGGCTCGACAACGCGAAAGAGGTTCCCAACATCACCGGGGTCATGTACACGACCTGGGAGAACCGCTACGACGATCTGGAAGCCTTCGCCAAAGCCGCCTGGGGCGGCGGGAAGTGACGACCGAAAAATAACTTTTTCACCGGCTTTGCTTTCATCTTGCTTTCATGTTGTGGCGGTATCCTCTTCTCATCTGCATAGGAAGATGGCTTTCCCGCGCTGCAATACGTTTTTAGAGAAGCGCCGTCTATTCACACAGACTTCCATCCGTGAACGGGATTTCTCATCCTGTTCCCTACACTTCAGGAGATCGAAAATGAAATTTCACATCGGTACGCTTCGGCTCGGAGTGGCGGCTCTCTCGCTGCTGACTCTGACACTCGCAGGCAGTGTGGCGCACGCACAGGAGCAGGGCGGTCCGCCTCCCGGTGGACGGGGTGGTCCGGGTGGCCCTGGCGGGCCGGGAATGATGGGTCGCGGGGGACGTATGCAGCCCGCAACGGTTCCCGTCGAGATCCTTGCCACCGAACTGAAACTGACCGCAACGCAGGCGGACAAGATCAAGGCGATCCAGGCCGCGTACCGCAAAGACCGTGACGCCCTGATGCCGCACTTCGATCCGCAGAGCGGCCCGCCTGACCGCGAGACGATGCAGGCCATTATGCAGAAGATGCAGACGTTGGACAAGGCGACATCTGCAAAGATCGAGGCGGTTCTGACGCAGGAGCAGAAGGACGCGCTCCCCGGCGTGATGCAGTTGCTGGAGGCGCTCCAGAGCGAAGGCATTCCCCCGCCCGTGCTGGGCGACCTGAAACTGACCGCCGCGCAGAAGAAGAAACTTCTCAGCATCAGCAAAGAGATGCAGCAGGCGATGCAGGCGGCCATGCAGGATCAGGACAGGCAGGCCATGATGGACGCCCGACAGAAGGCGCAGGAGCAGGTTCAGGCTCTACTGACGGATACGCAGAAGGCGACTATCGAGAAGTTCCTGAAGGATCATCCCCGTCCGCAGCGCGGACCCGGAGGCCCTGGTGGTCCCGGGGGGCCGGGCGGCCCCGGACAGGGTGGCCCTGGCGGTGGACCCGGCGGCGATGGCCCGCCCCCACCTCCTGCTAACTGATCGCGACCTATCCTCTCGTACAGCCCTCTCCCGACTATCGGGAGAGGGTTTTTTGCGCGTTGCCCGTTCGCACGGCGACAAAGAAAAAACGTCGCAGATGGAGTTCAGAATGCGCTATAATAGGGTAGACAGGCGTTGAATGTTTTCGCCTCTTCCTTCCGGGCTGCGGAAGGAAGACGAGACTGTGCGAACAGGAGTGAGAGGACGAATGGCAGAGATCAATCCACAGAAACTGCTGGAAGAGTGGTTCGGGCTGAAAACGTTTCGGCCCGGTCAGAAGGCCGTCATGAGCGCGTTATGGCGCAAAAAGGCCGCGCTCGCCGTGTTTCCGACAGGGGGAGGCAAGTCGCTCTGCTATCAACTGCCTGCGCTCGCCTTCGAGGGCGTGACGGTGGTCGTCTCGCCGCTTATCGCCTTGATGAAAGATCAGATTGACTTTTTGCAGGCGCGGGGCATCGCGGCGGCGCGGCTCGATTCATCGCTTGGTCCGCAGGAGGCGCGGGACGTGATGGCGGGCGTGGAGGCAGGAACGATTCAGATTCTCTACGTCGCGCCGGAACGGTTCAACAACGAGCGATTTCTGTCCGCGCTGCGCCGCATCCCTATCGCGCTGTTCGCAGTGGACGAGGCGCACTGTATCTCGGAATGGGGCCACAACTTTCGCCCCGACTACCTGAAACTGGCGGACACGGCGCGGGAACTCAGCGTCGAGCGGGTGCTGGCGCTGACGGCGACGGCGACTCCCTCCGTCGTACAGGACATCTGCACCGCTTTCCAGATTCCTCCGGACTGCGCGGTGGTGACAGGCTTCTATCGCGGCAACCTGAACCTCAGCCTGACGCCGGTGCTGGCCGGGGAGCGGGACGCTCTGTTGCTGAAACGCCTGAAGACGCGCAAGCCCGGCCCCGGCATCGTCTACGTGACCCTGCAGAAGACGGCGGAGCGGATTGCGAGCTTTCTTCAGGCCGAGGGCGTTCCGGCGCGGGCGTATCATGCGGGCATGGAGACAGAGCAGCGAACGGAGGTGCAGGAGTGGTGGATGGGTTCGGATTGCGCGGTCGTCGTGGCGACTATCGCGTTCGGGATGGGCATAGACAAAGCCGATGTGCGCTACGTCTATCACTACAATCTGCCGAAGGGTTTGGAGAGCTACAGTCAGGAGATAGGCCGCGCCGGACGGGACGGGCAACGCTCGACGGTGGAGCTGCTGGCCTGCCCGGATGACGTGCCGACGCTGGAAAACTTCGCGTTTGGCGACACACCCACCGTGTCCGCTCTGCGGAACCTGCTGCTGGAACTCCTGGTTCCCGCTCCAACAGCCGAAGAGGAAGAGGCTGAAAGCGCGGAGTTTCACGTCAGTCAGTACGACCTCTCCAACCGGCACGACCTGCGCCCGCTCGTCCTCAAAACCGTGCTGACCTATCTCGAACTGATGGGGGTGCTGCGGCAGGGAACGCCGTTCTATGCGGGCTACGAACTGCGTCCGTTGCGCCCGGTCACCGAGATTACCGCCTGCTTCTCCGGTCAAGCCGCGCAACTGGTCGAGTCGGTTTTTGAGCTGGCAAAGCGGGGCCGCATCTGGTACGGTATCAATCCCACGACGCTCGCCGAGACGCTGGGGCAGGAACGGCGGCGCATCGTGCGGGCCGTCGAGGTGCTGGAGGAGCGCGGTCTGGTGGAACTGCGGGCCTCGGATATTCGCCAGCGCTACACGCGCCTTCAGCCTCACCCCGACATTGAGGCGCTGGTCGCCGCGCTGATGGAGCGGTTTCTGAATCGCGAGGGCAAGGAGATTGCCCGCATCGGTCAGGTGCTGGAGTTGGTGGAGCATGAGGGCTGCCAGACGAATGCGCTGGTCGGCTACTTCGGCGAGAACCGCCCGGAACCCTGCGGCCACTGCACCTTCTGCGTGACCGGCAAACCGCAGCGTCTGCCCGCCCCCGACCCGAATCCGCCGCTGCCTGCATCCTGGGACGCCGTCGCCTTCGCCCGGCTTCGCGCCGCCCATCCGGAAGCCCTCGGCGAAGCGCGTCAGTCCGCCCGGTTCCTCTGCGGCCTCACCAGTCCGGCCCTGACCCGCGCCAAACTCTCCCGGCATCCGCTTTTCGCCTCTCTGGAAACGCACCGCTTCCAGCAGGTCCTGGACATCCTCGCCCCCGGCCCATCCTCCGCACCGAGCGAGTAAAATTAATTCCTACGATATGCCCTGTGCGCTTACATTGCGAACACCCATAGGACGTTTGGCCACCAGTTATTTAGCGGAGCATTTTACTATCTCACCTTACGCAGCCGAGCTATTCTGCTGATCATCCGTGGAGTGAACTCCTCGGCTGAATGACCTGCGGCCCAGTTTCCTTCGGAAACGTCCAACCTGTCTGGTCTCGCCGTCGCACTCGACACCCTTTGTGGGGACGGGATACGTCCGAAGGACGTTTGGCCGCAGGTCAGCCAGCGGAGGAGTTCACTCCGCCGTAACGTGAGAGCCGGGAAATAGCTCGGCTGCGTAAGGTGAGTTACTATATATAGGAGTTACGCACATGTTGCTTCCAGTAAATTGCCTGCTCTGCAACTGCGCCTGACGGCATCCCGGATGATGTCCAGCTTGGTTTGATACCAGCTCACGCCGGTCTTGAGGCGGATCGCTTCCAAGCGAACAAACG
>JBBRLP010000113.1:0-17149 GCA_038231295.1 Chthonomonadales bacterium | reverse complement strand
TCAAAGCCTTCCTCTTCCAGCAGGAACGGGATGCGTCGCGAACCATAGAAGGGCTGCTCGGTATAGATCGCGTCGATCCGATGTTTGACCCGCACCTCCCAGTCCGAAGCAGGCTGCACGATATAGTAGAGACTGGAGCGGGACAGACCCAACAGTTGACACTGCCGACCAATCGAGAGCGTCGGATGATCGGGTTCGACACGCTGCCTCAGACACTCAACAGGAGACGTCCGGACTTTTTTTGAGGAAGTCCAGTTCTACCTTGAATTGTCCGATCTGCTGGTAGAGTTGATTCGGTGAGGGCTTCCTGCTCTTTGTTCTCGTTGACGCGCTTGTCCGAGAAGGCGGTAGGCAAGCTCTCCAGGAGTTGGCGTTTCCACTGGGTGAGCAGGTTGGGATGAACCTTGGCCTCGCTTGCTATCTCGGCGAGAGTGCGGTTTCCCTTAATGACTTCGAGCGCCAGCTTGGCTTTGAAATCGGCGGAATAGGTCGTGCGTGTCTTCCTGATTGTCTCCTCGTGTCCTCAGATTGTGACACAGCCAACCACCTTAAACCGCTGTCCGAATTCCTGGGTCATTATAAAACAAGATGGCCCCTCTCCCAGGCTTTTTGGGGAGAGGGGTTGGGGTGAGGGCCAACACCCAGACAGATCAGATAGCCTGTGCGTTGGGTTCATAGACCTTGTTATTGATAGGGGTCTGGTTGGTGATGGGCAGACCGGGGGTGGTCTGCGTCATGTCCAGAAGTTTGATGATGCGGATGGCGGTGGTCGGGACGAGGATCATCTCGCCGTTGTCTTTGACCAGTTGGACCCAGCCGTCAGAGATACGCAGCAGCGTACCCGGATCGGTGCGCTCTTCGCTGCCCAGCAGGGTGATGATAGTTACGTGTTGTCCTTTGAAGGTTTCCAGCCAGTTCTCTTCCATTGTTCTGCTCCTTTAAGAGGCGGGCGAAACGATGTACGCCCGAAATCATTCGGCCTACTCAGCGACAAGGCGCAGCACACGCATGCGATATTTGTCCCCGGTGACCACTCCGTTGGATAACGCATGAGGCGGGCGAGTTGTTCCCGCAATGGCGCAGACCACGTCAAACTCTCCGCTCGCGAATCTTCGGGAACCTCGCCCGATTGCGAGCCGTCACTTCGGCATGAGCGCGAAAACTCAGAAAGGAACGGTTGGCTGTAAGCGCCGCCCCCTTCTGCAATCCCACGCCCGAATCTGAGACCGAGGAGAATACCCCCGATGGCACATACGATCTACGCGACTTTCCCGACGGAACACGACGCCGAAAAGGCAGCAGGCGCACTGCTCGACCACGGCGTCGCGAAACAGGACCTGAGTTTCATTCTGCCCCACACGACCGTTCGTGTGCCTATTGACGCCACAGGCCACCCCATTCCGCATCAGATGCCGCTGACGCAGGCCGTGGACGCCGTGCCGCCAGCACAGGTTCCGTTGCCCGGTCAGGTCGATCTGGCGAATGCGGAATCGCTCGTTCCACCCGTTCCCACGCTTCCGGTACTGCCCGACTCGGCGGTTCAGGTACGCGCCATGCAGACAGGCAGCGGGGGACCGGGCTACCACTACGACGCCCTGGGAGCCGTGATTCCCGATGCGCCTCTGCCGATCTCTCCCAATGCGGTCTCCGTCGCGCCGCCGCTGGCTCCGATACCGGCCCCTACCGCTCCCGAAATCATCGCGGTACCGGGCGATACTTCGGAGGATAGACTGCGCTCCGAAGGCCGTCATCACGTGATTGACATGAACCAGGAACTGCCCGGCGCCGCCACCGGAATCTCTACGACTACCGGCGCGGACGCCGCACGAGGAGCCGTGGGCGGAGCGGGAATTGGCGTGGGACTGGGCATTCTGCTCGGTCTGGCAGTCATCGCCGTTCCCGGCATCGGCTGGGTGGCCGGGACGGGGATGCTCGTCGCCGGACTTGCCGCCGCGACCGGCGCGGCAGGCAGTATCGCAGGCGGCGTCTTCGGCTATCTCACCGACCTGGGCGTTCCTGAGGACAAGGCCCGTCTGCTGCACACCCATCTGGAGTCCGGTTACCCGGTGCTGAGCGTGAATGTAAGCGGAAAACTGACCGAGATGGAGATCGAAGCCCTGCTCCGCAAATACGGCGCGACCGCCGCCGAAGCGTTCTGAATCTGTTTCCGCTGCCGTTCCCATGCTGTGATTGAGCAGGGCTGCGTGTTGTCCTCATAAGGAAGACATGCGCCAAGTCTCACGATCGCGGCCTGGGAACGGCTTGTTGTGTAAGGAGAAAAGCGTTATGAACCGTGCCGCCCGCATCGCTCTATGGGCCGGAGCCGCGTTTGCCATTCCCGCCGTCGTCAATCTCGCCATCGCCTCGCGCCGCCGTCCGCTGGAGCCTGCGCTGCCCGGTGACAGCGGCGAGTATGCCTGGCCGCTGGGCCACATCGCCTATCAGGTTCGCGGCGAAGGCCATCCGCTGGTGCTGGTGCATGGCATCGGGGCAGGCGAGTCGTCGTATGAGTGGCGGCACAACTTCGACGCTCTCTCCGAGCATTTCAAGGTCTACGCGATTGACCTACCGGGGTTCGGCAGGTCGGCGCGTCAGAACGTCGCCTATACCGCCGATATGTATGTCACGGCCCTGCTCGACTTCCTGCGCGATGTCGTGCAGGAACCCGCCTATCTGCTGGCAAGCTCTCTGAGCGGCGCGTATGCGGTCAAACTTGCCGTGCTGCGCCCGGAGCTGATTGAACGGCTCGTCCTGGTCTGCCCGACCGGACTGGAACGGCTGCTGCGCCCGCTGCCCGTTCTCAGCCCGCTCGCCTTTGGAGTTTTCAACATTCCCGCGTATGGCGAAAGCCTCTACAACGGCATCGCCTCCCGCGCCTACATCGAGTCCTATATGCGCCAGAACCTCTATTTCGATCCGGCGCGGGTCACGCCTGCACTTGTAGACCACTACTACCGCACGGCGCATCAGCCCGGCGGGCAGTACGCGTTGCGCTCCTTCCTGTCCGGTCTGCTGACCTGCAACATTACGGAGATCTACCCGGAGATTGAGCAGCCGCTTCTCATTGCCTGGGGCCGTCATGCCACCGAGACTCCTGTCGAAGACGCACAGGCTTTCTTCGAGCGCAACCTGAACGCTCATCTGCGAATCTTCGAGAAGAGCGGAATGCTGCCCCACGACGAGGAGGCAAGCGCCTTCAATGCCGCCATCACCGATTTCCTGATGGGAAAGGCTCTGCCGCCCCGGACGCCGCCCGCGCTCTCCGAAGCGCCAGAAAAGGGGCTGATGTTGCCGGTTGAGTAGCCTGTCCGCCCGTTATCCGGCATTATGTTTTTGGCTATGGTAGAATAGAAGAGTAACGAAATTGGGCTGTCCTCCGTAAAGGAAGACTATGAACTCGACGCAGCAACTAATTCGACATCTGGCACTGATGCTGATCCTGGCGTTTCCAACGCTGGCGACCGGTTCGCCTGTTGTCGCCGAGTGTAAGGGGATGCAGGCCACCGCCACGCACTCCTGCTGCGTCCAGCATCCTGCCGCGTGTGCCTGCAATACCGCGTCTCAGAAACCGCTGCAAGGTACGGTAAACCGCAGTCACTGCGGCGTCAACGACTGCTCCTGCGCCCTGCACCCGGCCCCGGAGAGCGCTCCTGCGCCTCTGGTCAGCGTCGAACCGTTTTTCCCGGCTATCCTCGTCTCTGCACCGGGAACGTTTGCACGGGTCGCGGACCGACCTATCCTTCCTGTCACCGCTCCGAACCAGTCCGCTCAGGACGCGGTTCGTTCTTCCTCCTCACCTCGTGCGCCGCCTTTCCAGGGATGAGTCTGACTCTGTCTGCCTGACCGCAGTCAGAGATGTTTGCCCAATCAACTCCATCCGTGTGAAAGGTACAAAATCATGTTTTCCCAGACCCTTCGTGCGTCTCGGCGCACTTTCGTGGCGGCTCTTGCCTGCGCTGCCGTGCTGTTCCCTGCCTCCGTCGTTCGTGCGGAGGACAAGCCCGTCACCATCTGCCCGGTGCTGCACAATCCGATTGCCGCTGTGACCAAAGAGACGCAGTTCTCAGACTTCAAGGGCGTCCGGTACTACTTCTGCTGCGACGGCTGCAAGCCGCAGTTCGACAAGGATCAGGCCAAATTCCTGAAAGACGACAAGAGCAAGGGCAAACTCCTCGGTCTGTCGCTTTTCGATCCCGTCGCCACCACGCCTATCGAAGCGGAGAAAGCGACCGTTCACAGCGACTACAACGGTGTGCGCTACCTCTTTGCCAGCAAAGACAACAAAAAGACCTTCGACAAAGAGCCGAAGAAGTACGCCACCGCTCCCAAAAAGGAACTTCTCTACTGCCCTGTCAGCGACGAGATTGTAGAGTCCTACACCAAAGCCTCCGACTACAGTGACTACAAAGACACCCGCTACTATTTCTGCTGCGCCGGATGCAAACCCAAGTTCGACAAGAACCCGGAACAGTTCCTGACGGGCCTCGAAGTGCGCGTTCAGGACGCGCAAAAGAAGGCCGCCGCCGCGCCAAAATGACGCCCTTATCCGCAGACCCACATTGTTGGCGTGAACAAGTTCTGGGATGGTTCATTTGCGCCATAGGTTTGCGCGAGTCGGAATGACCGTCCGTGAGGTTTGTTCCGTCACCCCGTGGCTTGTTCACGCCAACAATGCATACCGCTGGGCGACCCGGATGGCCCCGAGCGGCAGGGTTCAGTCTGCCGCCACAAGTGTTGAGGAGAGAACAAAGATGGAAGAAGAGACGAAGCAAGTCGGACGGCGCACATTCCTGTCGAAGTTGGCAGGACTGGCGGGAGCCTTCGGCATCGGGGCGGGGCTGGATTCGCAGCCCGCGCAGGCGCAGGGCAGCGTAGTCAATCCCAATGCGCCCAAAACCGGCACGCCCGTTGTACCGGTGGAAAATACCCGCCACAGCGGATGGCCGTCACAAATGGTCATTAACGAGACAGCCCCAAAGTGGAACCCGCGAGCGATGCCCAAACCGGGCGATAAAATTCACGAGTTCAACATCGAGATAACCGTCGAGAAGATCGAGATACTACCGATGGAAGAGCATCATTTCTACACGTTCAACAAGACGATGCCCGGCCCGGAGATTCGCGTCAAAGAGGGCGACTGGGTCAAGGTCAACCTCACCAACAAAACGCACGATTTTCATACCATCCACTGGCACGGTATGTACGTTCCGTGCGAGATGGATGGGGTGCCGCTCGGAACGCAGTATCCCGTCGGCTATAACCAGAAGTTCACGTACCTGTGGAGAGCACAGCCCGCAGGCACCCACTTCTACCACTGCCACAACATGACCAATATGCACATTCAGGCGGGACTCTACGGTTCGCTCATCGTCGAGCCTGCGGAAATGGACATCGTGCAGCAGACGTTCCCCTACGAACGGGAATACACGCTCGTCCTGAGCGAGGTGGACACGGATTTCCTGCGTGAGCAGATGAACGCGATGCTGGCGATGGGCGTGACGATGGACGCTATGAACGGCTCGTCGAAACTCATGTCGAAGATGAGCGGCAAGATGATGGGATGGTTTACGAGCAAAGAGGAGTTCGAGAAAGCCGTGAGGGGGGGATGGACTCCGCCTTACCACCGCAGTCGCACCGGCCCGCCCATGCGCGTTGAGCCGAACTTCTTCTTCATCAACGGCAGACCCTACCCGATGACGGAACACATGCATATCACGCGGGGCGAGAATATCCGTGTTCGGCTCATCAACGCCGGAATACTGCTGCACAATATGCACCTGCACGGTCACGACTTCTGGCACGTGTGCGTGGATGGTGCGCCACTCGCATCGCCCGTCCGCATGAACACCGTTCCGGTCTTCCCCGGCAGCACAGCGGACATCATCATTCAGGGTACGAATCCCGGCGGATGGCACTTCCATGACCACAGCGACATCAGTCTGATGAACAACGGAATGTCGCCGGGCGGCATGATGACGATGCTGATGTATGAGGATGCGGAAGCGGCAGGGTTCAAATTCAAAGAGATCATCGCGACCGATTCGTGAGTTGCGTGCGAGCGCATCCGTTTTTTAGGAACAAAACGATGCAGATAAGGAGTGACAGATTGAAACAGAACCGAACGGGCGTGGCGCTGTTGGCGCTGACCGCCGCGCTTCTCCCTGCAATGGCGCACGGACAGGCGCAGAAGTCGCCTATTCCCGAACAGCCGAGCATCGCGCCCCAGATCGAACTGGACGGCACAGGCATCGGCACTCTCCAACTGAGTTCGCCACGTACAACGCTGTCCAACGGCGTACGCTCCAGCAACAGCCGTATCAACCTTTCGGACTCGGCGCTGCTTCTGGGCGTTTCGCAGCAGCTCTCCGGCAAGACGGGCGTCGGCAGTTTTGTGGTGGGGCTGACCTCGACGGAATCGAACCGCTCGCCGAGCGGCACGGATGCGTTCCTGCACCAACTGTATCTGAACTTTCAGAGCCGAAAGTTGGACGCGGCTATCGGGCGTACGGACACCGGCACACGTCTCGTGGACTTCCCGACCATTCGCGGCGACGATCTGAACGAGTTCGTCAATGTCCTGAACCCGTTTTCGGACGGCAGCAATGTGCAGGAACATCGCTACAGCAATCAGGCGACTGTTATTCTGCACAGCAGTCTGCGCTCTTCGCTGAACCTTCACGCGCAAAATCTGATCACGACCACGCCCTCTACCGTCGGGCAGGGGGGCATCAACTCCTACGGCATCGCCTATCAATACCAGGAGCTGGATGCGCTGGCGGCGCTGAAAAAGGTGCCGCTGTGGGGAGCAGGCTTCGAGCGGCGGACGCTCGGCAGCGGCGAAGGCGGCGCGTCCAATGTACTGTATGGCGGCCTCGTCTACAACATCGCGCCCGACCCGGTGGATCGCATTGACCTGCGTCTTCAGGACTACTACGCCTTCGGCAACGATACCCGTGCTTTTGGCAGCGTGACCGATACCTTCCGGGCGGACGGCAACACAATTGCGCTCGGCCTGCGCTATCTGCATAGCCCGTTCGGCGTTCCCGGCTATCAGGTCTCACTGACCGCAGGCTACAAGACCTACGATAAAGTGCGTCATGCCGATACGTTCGGGCTGGCCCTGACCGGAGTGAAACGGCTGGGCAGCGGCTTCGATCTGGTGCTGCAATATCAGTATCAGAACCGACAGTCCGCTTACGCCGCCGCCTACAGCGGTGTCAAAGACGAGCATTCGATTCAGATCGGATTCGTCTTCAACTTCACCAATACGTTCAACAAGCATCTGGGGCCGCGCCGCTCCCTGCTGAACTTGCAGCACCAGTACCTGCCTGATTAGGCGCGAGGCGCATGAGTTGAAAGAAAGCGAGAAAACGATGAAGAACAGACGCATATCCGCGAGAAACACTGCCGTCCGCATCGGATTGGCGCTCAGTATGACGCTGCTTGCGGCCCTGGTGGGAGCGCAGGAGAAACAGGCCAAATCTTCCCACACCGGGACGATGAAGGAGATGCCGCGCCTCAAAGAGGCGGGCGTAGTGACGGTGAAGGGAGACGAGAACTGGGACGACATCCTCGGCTTCGGAACGGAGTCCGACATGGCGGAGATGATGACGCAGATGATGGTAGGCGGATCGGGCATGGAGCACATGAGGATGGCCGCGATGAAGCCCGGTATGAAAATGGAGGAGCCGAAGAAGCCGGGCGTTATGGGAATGGACGCGCAGAGCCTGCCCGTCACCGTCACGCTGGCCCAGAATCCGCCTGCGCCCGGTGAAAACACGCTGGATGTTCTGGTGGCGGACGCCGCTGGGAAGCCTGTGACCGGGCTAAAACTCATGGCGACGGTCGCGATGACCAGCATGGACATGGGAACCGAACGCCCGAAAGCGACGGAGGGTAAGGACGGTCACTACGCTATTCCCATCAAGTTCAGCATGAAAGGCCCCTGGCGGGTGATGCTGATGAACGACGGCAAGGCCGACAAGAACAGCGCTGTCCATACGATGCTCGACTTTAACGTGGACGGAAAAACGAAATGGATGCCTCCCAAACCGGCGACGGGCATGAAAATGGCGACGGAGACGCCTGCCGTGGCAGGCTGGAAAGTCCTCATCAATGCGGCCCCCACTGCGCCCGTCGTTGGGAGGAATACGCTGGACGTGACCCTGCTCGATTCAGACGGCAAACCCGTTACTGGCGCGAAGGTGACAGGCGCGGTGGAGATGACCAGCATGAACATGGGCGTCAACAGACCGAAGGCACAGGAGGGCAAGGATGGACACTATATGGTTCCCGTCGAGTTCTCCATGAAAGGGCCGTGGCGCGTCACCCTCACCGTCACGCCTCCTAAAAACAAACCGTTTACCAAAGCCCTCGACTTCGATGTGAAGAAGTAGGCCCGGACAGACCGGGCAAAAGGATACGGTAAGCGATGACTACAGAGATGATAGCGGTTCTGACCGGAGGCGTGGGGCTGATTGCGTTCCTGGTCTGGTTCTTTTTTGGTCCGAAAGAGGGCAAACGCGCAGAGACGAAAGCGGGTGTTCAGGAGATCATCATTCGGGTTGAGGGGACGTACCAACCGGACCATATTCAGGTGCAGGCCGGGGTTCCGGTGCGCTTGAAGTTTGATCGTCAGGAGAACGTCGGATGTTCCGAGCGCGTGATCTTTCCGGATTTCAATGTCAATCAGGAACTGCCTGCTTTCCAGACAACCACTATAGAGTTCACGCCGGATAAGCCCGGAGCCTACGCCTTCGCCTGCGGGATGAATATGTATCGGGGCCAGTTGATCGTGACCCCCTCGGCACAGTCCGTATCGGGGAAAAGTGGCGTCATGCCGTCTTTAGCAGCCTCCTCTGGCGACGTTGGAACGCCAACACTGGAGCGCTGCGATCTGACTATCTCCGGGATGCACTGCGCGGCCTGTGTCGGGCGGGTAGAGAAGGCGATCCTGCGGGTTCCGGGGGTTCAGGAAGCGACAGTGAACCTGCTGGCGGAGAGGGCCGCTGTCCAGTTTAATCCGAAGGTCGCGAAGCCGGAGGAGTTGATTGCCGCTGTCTCCGATTCGGGCTACGACGCTAGCATGGCAACGATGGATCATTTCGGGCCGTCGTCCGAAAGTGCGGAGACAACGCCGGGCAGAAAAGCCACCGAAGCACAGGACCTCTTGCGCCGCTTCCTGATTTCGCTCGCGCTCACGATTCCGGTGCTCGTAATGGGCATGGGGCCACACGTCGGGCTGTTGCCGATGCACTGGACGATGCTGCCCTGGTGGAATTGGGCGCAGGCGCTTCTGACGGCTCCGGTTCTCTTCTGGGCCGGAAGCGGGTTTTTCCGGGGGGCATGGGCGGCATTACGGCAGCGGGCCAGCGACATGAACACTCTGATTGTCGTCGGGACGAGCGCGGCTTACCTCTACTCCCTGGCCGTCACAGTCGCCCCTGGCTATTTCGCGGCGCGGGGCGTGGAGAGCAGCGTCTATTTCGAGACGGCGGCGGTCATCGTGACGCTGATCCTGATGGGGCGTCTGCTGGAGGCACGCGCCAAGCGCAGCACCGGAACCGCCATCGAAAAACTGATCGGCCTTCAGCCTAAAACGGCGCGGCTGGTACGGGATGGGCAGGAGACGGATGTGCCGCTCTCCGGGGTGCAGGTGGGCGACCGTCTGCTGGTACGGCCCGGCGAGAAAGTCCCGGTGGATGGCGTGGTGGTATCGGGGCAGTCGTGGGTTGACGAGTCGATGCTGACGGGCGAGAGCCTGCCGGTAGAGAAGAGTGTAGGCGCATCGGTGACGGGCGCGACCCTCAATCAGCGCGGCGCGTTTACGATGGAAGCAAAACGGGTCGGCAAGGATACCGCCCTGGCACAGATCGTGCGAATGGTGGAGCAGGCGCAGGGCAGCCGTGCGCCCATTCAGCGGCTGGCAGATGTGATTACGGGCTATTTTGTGCCGGTGGTCCTGATGCTTGCCGTCGCGACGTTTACGGGCTGGTTTCTGCTGGGGCCGGAGCCGAAATTCCTGCACGCCCTGCTCGCCTCGGTTGCCGTGTTGATCATCGCCTGCCCCTGCGCTCTGGGGCTGGCTACACCGACGGCGATTATGGTCGGGACAGGACGCGGAGCGCAGCTAGGCGTCCTCATCAAGGATGCGGAGTCGCTGGAGACGGTACAGCGGGTACGGACGGTGGTTCTGGACAAGACGGGAACGGTGACTGCGGGCAAGCCCGCTCTAACCGATGTTCTCACGGCGGCGGGTGTCACGGAGATGGAACTGCTGCGACTGGCGGCCTCGGTCGAGCGCGGCAGCGAACATCCTCTGGCCGGGGCTATCGTCGCAGGCGCACAGCAGCGCGGGATCGAACTGACTGAAGCGACGCAGTTTCAGGCGCTTGCCGGACGTGGCGTGGAGGCCAGTGTGGAGAGTCATGCCCTTCTGCTCGGCAACGCGGCGCTCCTGCATGAACGCACGATAGACACCTCAGACTTTGCTGCGGAGATGGAGCGGCTGGCAAGGGAGGGCAAGACTCCGATGCTGGTCGCGATGGACGGCAAGGCGGCAGGAGTCCTTGCGGTCGCCGACCCCATCAAGCCGACTGCGTCTGCCGCAATAGCGCGGCTCAAAGCGATGGGCATTACTGTCGTCCTGCTGACGGGCGATAACCGCCGCACGGCGGAGGCGGTCGCCCGGCAGGTCGGCATCGAGCGGACACTGGCAGAGGTTCTGCCGGAGCATAAGGCGGCGGAGATCAAGCGGTTGCAGGGGACAGGACAGGTCGTAGCGATGGTGGGTGACGGCATCAACGATGCGCCCGCCTTGGCGCAGGCGGACATCGGCATGGCTATCGGCACAGGAACGGACGTGGCTATCGAGGCCGCCGACGTGGTGCTGATGCGCGGCGACCTCAACGGCGTCGCGGACGCTATCGAACTATCGCGGGCCACCATGCGGAATATCCGGCAGAACCTCGCCTTCGCCTTCGGCTACAATACGCTGGGTATCCCCATCGCGGCGGGCCTGCTGTTTCCCTTCACCGGCTGGCTGCTCTCCCCGATGATCGCCTCCGCCGCAATGGCCCTCAGCAGCGTCTCCGTCGTGACCAACGCCCTGCGTCTGCGCGGATTTACGCCCGCCGAGCGCCCTTCCGCTGCCGCCCCGCACTGAAGTTCTGCGTCCAAGGCTTCGGCTGTCGTCGGCAGGCTTCAGCCTCTCGGCACTACATGACAACAAGGCAAAACACAAAGGGGCTGGTAACGATAGAATTCTATCGTTACCAGCCCCCGGTTCATTCCCGTAACGAACGTTTTTAGACTGCTTGGAGGTTGATGTGGCTCTCTGCGAGTTGGGTGAGTTTTCTGTCTGTTTGCTCTTCCTCGTCCAGCGTCTTTTGCAGGAGACTCGCCGCCTCCGTTTCACCGAGGAGTTTCGCATACGTGCGAACCGTACCGTATCCCGCGATTTCGTAATGCTCGACATGCTGCGCGGCGGTAATGAGGCCCGCATCCAGGACTTCCGGCTCGGCATCTTCTTTGAGCAGCTCTTTGCCCTCTTCGAGAATGCCCTCCATGCCTTTGCAGTGCTTCCCACGCGGGCTTTTGCCCATATTCTCGAAAATCTGATCCAGGCGGGAAACGTGTTCCTGTGTCTGCTTGAGATGCGCCTGGAAGCCGGATTTCAGTTCGGGCGAGGTGGCGGCGCTGACCATCTGGGGTAGCGCCTTCAAAATCTGATTTTCCACGCTGTAGAGGTCGCGTAACTCCTCTACATACAGATCGTTCAACGTCTCGAGTTTCATTGGCGGTTCAATCTCCTTCTTGTCGGTAGCTCATCGTGGAGCCGGAAATAGGACGGGCTGCTTTTTGCGATTGTTCCCCACGCACGGCAGGAATTTAAGCCGGGAGAACCCATTTTACACATAGATGTCAGGCGGCGCTCGCCAGCAGACATGCCTTCCCGAAAGCGCCGACGGCCTGGCAGAACGGCTCACTGTGTTCCAGAAATGTCAGATGCCCGGAAGGCGCGATGTGAATCTCCTGAGCAAGCGGAATCTGCGCCAGCAACGTTTTGCCTGCCTCCACCGAAGTCAGCCGGTCGCGTCCGCCCGTGCAGATGAGTGCGGGAATGGGTATCGTAGCAAGAACCGAGGTCGCATCGTAACGAAACATCGCCAGAATGCCCCGTGCCAACACCGCTGGAGAGTCTTGCAGACCGAATCGGGTCGCGAACTCCAACTGCTCCGGCGTCTCCTCGCCGCCAAACTGCGTGAGATGCGTGATGAGGTGAGCCGTGCCTATCAGATAACTGAGCCAGTTGACGGCCCGCAGAAGCGGAGAGAGCAGAATCTGCAAATAGAGCAATGGACACAGCACCGGGCGCTTCAGAGCCATCAGCAGGCTATTGCCATAGATCGTCTTGATGGGATCGGTAGAGGTCGTATTTTCCAACACCAGACCAGTGACGCGGCTGCCGAGGTGCTGAGGGAAGAGACGGCAGAACGTCAGCGTAATCATTCCGCCGATGCTATGGCCCAGCAGCACGACAGGACGCTCTCCACAGGTCGCCAGCACAGCTTCCAGGTCTGCAGCCATCTTCTCGATGCTATAGTCGCCGTTTTTCGGCGGCGTGGAGCGCCCCAGACCCGGCAGATCCCAGGCGACCAGGCGGAACTGTCCGACCATATGTTTACGGAAGTGGTACCAAACGGTGCTGTTCAGGCCCCAGCCGTGTGTGAGCAGGATCGTCGGAGCGTTTTCCGGGCCGTGCGCCTCCACATAGAGGACCGTTCCGTCCGGACGCCGTACCCGCCATCGCCTGTCACAGCAGCCTGCCGCCAGCGCCTCCTCCGACATTCTGCCCCCGAGCAGTTTCAGCATCAAGGGGCGTCCGAAGAGAGCCAGTGCGAACAGGGCGATACTGAACACCAGCCAGAGCGTTCCGGCAAGGACGCCTGTCCCCCATGCCCACAGAAGAACGCTGCCGCCCAGCAGCAATGCCAGTGTGATTAAGCCCATTATCCACAGCGGGAATATTCCCGTAGAAGTGCGTTTCATAGAGAAACCTCTGTATTTGCAAAAGGCTGGCTAGAAATAGGTTCGGCAGATCTCGTGCGTGTTTTCATGCGCGGTGCATACCCGCGTATCTGTATTGACGGGCGAGGCTCTTGCGGGTTCCCGATTTTATCCGTCCGGCCCAATGTCCCGCAAAAGACACAGGTTCAGATGCACGGCGATACGGTTCGCGGGAAGAGTGTGTTATAATATTTGCTAGTGACGAATTCCCTGCGGATTCCCGTCTTTGCCCCTGTCCGCTGTAACGGAGACCTCCCACGTATCCGTAGTTAAGTAGGACTGTGTCAGCCGTTTCTCCGGTCTTTTCTGCCCGCCTGAAGGCCGGTTCGTACAAAGGATGAAGTTATGCGCCTGTTAAAACCGATCATGGTTTTTGTTCTCCTGATCTCCCTGGCACTCAATGCCGTCTTCTGGATGCGCTACCGCAACAAGAAGACGATTTTTACCCTGAACTCCGAGAGTGTCACCAGAGCCGACATGGACGACTATCTGGAAAAACAGTTCGGGCCGACTTATAAGGCGATGATGGTCCAGAGAATGCTTATAGACCAGGAGGCCCGCAAACAGGGCGTCTCTCCCTCGGAACAGGATGTCACCGACGAGTACAATCTGAAACGAGAACTCGACTGGCAGTTCGCCTCGCGCATTGCCACCAGTCCCTGGCTGGCGGAGGAGAGCCGACAGGAGATCAAGCAGCAACTGGAACAGCAGAAACTGCTTGCGAAAAACGTCTCTGTCACCGAAGAGGAGGTCAAGGACGAGTACAACGCGCATCCCGCTCTCTACGATGCCCCTTCCAAAGCGCATACCGAAGTCGCCGCCATCCTCAACGAGGTTCACATGGAAGATATACGCCGCCTGATGGAGAAGAACGATCCGCCAGTCGGGCCGAAGACGATCATGCAGATGTTCCCTCGTGAGGTCGTCTATATCGGCGATGACGATAAATTTACGTTTGTGCAGGCGTACAATACCGAAATGAACAAGGAAGTCTTTACGATGATCCCGCGTGAGGTCAAAGTGATGCTGCCCGGCGATCTGGGACAGCAGGGCGCACGGCGGCTCGTCGTCAAGATGCTCGATATCTTCCCCGGCAAAAAAGCCGACCTGAACGATCCCAAAACACTCAATCGCATTAAAATGAACGTCGCGATGCGCCGCACCCGCCCGCCCGCCGAGATGCTCGCCAACCTCTGGGCCAATGCCAAGTTCGAGGGAACAGACCCCGGCGACAGGCCGCAGATCGAGCGTCTGTTCTTCCCGGAACAGGCCCGCACACAGGCCGCTCCGAGTGGACGCTAAGGGGAGGACTATGGACCGAGACAGCACTATGAATGAGGACTATATTCCGACAACGCGGCCAGCCCTGCCGCTGCTCTCTCTTGTACCTATCGCACTTGGGATCGTGCTGAGTATCCTGCTCTACACCCCGACGTTTCAATGGTGGTGGGAGGAGTGGACCGCGCCCGGCAGTTTCTACGCACACGCCATCTTCGTACCTTTCTTCGTCGCCGTTATGATCTGGCGGAACCGCAAGAAGCTGGCTCAGGCGCCTTCGGAACCCTCCTGGAGCGGGCTGTGGCTTGTCGTGCCTGCCATGCTGCTGCTGCTGGTCGGCAAACGCCTGGATGTCACCATGCTTCAATCGTTCTCCTTCTGGATCATGGTCTTCGCGGTCTCGCTGATTCTTTTCGGCAAAGCCAAAACGCGCCTGCTGCTCTTTCCGCTCTGTTTTGTGGTCATGATGATGCCGCTGATCCCCGATCAGTTGATCGGCTCCATCGCATTTCCCATCCAGATGCTCTCGGCAAAACTGGCAAGTCTGTTCCTCAACCTCATGACGCTCCATGCCGAACAGCAGGGCGCCATGATAAAGATGGACAACTATCTGATGTCTGTCGAACTGCCGTGCAGCGGGTTTAAGACGCTCGTCTCGCTGCTGACCTTTACCGCCGCGTTCGCCTATCTGGTCGAGGGCGCGATGTGGAAGCGCTGGGCGCTTTTCTTCGTGACGATCCCGCTCAGTCTCTTTATCAACGCGCTGCGAATCACTCTGATTGGCGTCGTTGGCGAACTGGTCAGCGCAAAAGCCGCCTCCGTGTTTCACGACTACAGCGGCTTTATCGTCCTCACTCTGGCCTTCTTGTTCCTCTTTAACTTCGCCCGCATTATGAACTGCGAACGCTTCCTCGGCATCCCGCTGAACGACGAGCAGCAGGCGAAAGACGACGCGAAAGCGGAGGCCGAGGACGCCGATGCGGAAATCGAACCGGCCTGGTGGCAGGTAGTGCTGGCCTGGCGGCCGGAAGGCGAACAACTGCGCCGCGTTGCGCCTCTGGTGCTGGGAGTGAACGCCTTTCTGCTGATGGCGTTGCTGATCGCTCCGGTGCTGGCGCGTGGCCTTCATCCGCAGCCGCCTATCGCGACAACCCAGGTGCCCACCGAAATGACCGAAGGGGCTTACTCCTGGTCCACGCCGCCCTCGCCATACCGCGACAAACTGACCAAAGAGGTCAACGAGGTGCTGACCCCTCTGCGCGTCATCAATCGCGAGTACGGCGGTTCCGACGGCTCGCATATCAACCTGTTCATCACGGCGGGCAACGGCCGTAAGACGTTCCACGATCCGCATACCTGCTCGCTGGGCAGCGACGCGGTTCTGGAGGACGTAGGGTCGCTCACGATACCGGTTCTGCCGGGAACGCCTCCGGGACTGCCTCAGATCGCCCTAAGTGAGAGCCAGTATCACCGTAACAAAGAGGTGGACCGGTTTGAGTTCATGATGTTCTATGTCGTCGAGGGTAAGATCGTCAAGACCGCTCCGGAGGCGCGTACCGCCATTCTGCGCCAGATGTTTTACGGGGATGCGGGCAAACCGTCCTACTTCGTCCGCATCACGCAGGAGTCGCCCGGCACGGACGAGGAGCGGCGGCAACAGTTGGTGCGCTTCACCGCCGCCCTCTGGAAGCATATCGGGCCGGTACTGACGGGACTGGAGAAGGCACAGCCCGGTGGCCCCGTCGAGATCATCGAAGAGCCAAAGCAGCCCTGATCTTCCGCCATGCAAACGCCCTCCGTCCAGTCTGGACAGAGGGGCGTTTTGGTTTGTGGCGCTGCGCTTTCCCATCTACGAAGGCAGAAGATTTGCTATTGGGTCGTGAACGGCTGTTGTCGTTATCGCTGACGATGATCTGATCCGTCCAGCCCAGCAGTGATTTCAAAGCATCCTCGATCCGGTTCTCCTCGTTACGAGCCAGAATACAACCCATGATTAATGATGTTTCAGGCATATCCGTTTAACTCTTTCAGGATTCTGTTTCAAATCGCGTTTCCCATGGAGTTCCCGGTACTCTTCCTGCCTGTTGTAGTAACTGCACAAGTTGATCATGCTTCCTCCCAGGAGATTTAGCGAGCGCGTAACTCATAGCCGTACAGCCATAGCGATCTTGCGCGGTAATATCCGCTCCCTGCTTCAGGAGGTATTTAACCCAGTCCAATTTGCACATTGACGTAGCTTCCAAGAGCGGGGTCATACCGTCGTTATCCGTAGCATTTACGTCGGCGCCAGCCTTAATCAGGCGACGAAGCATTGAGAGAGGAACATCTCCGTTTGCTGCCCAGTGCAATACGGTTGCATTATGGCTATTTCTGGTATGTACGGAGGCTCCCGCTTTGAGCAGTACTTTAACGATGTTGTCACTCGCTTGGTTGGCGGCCATCAAGAGTGCTGTGACACCCGTGGGCCAGGCTAAATCTACCTCTGCACCATGAGAAAGAAGGAGGCGAACAAAAGGCAATTTTTTTTGATTTGCTGCTTCGATGAGCGCAGTATACCCCCCAGTATCTGCCGTATTCGGAGAGACACCCTGTTCCAGCAAGCGAAGTACCGTAGGCCGATCGTTGTGCTTGACTGCCTGGAGCAGTTGAATGGCAAGATACGTGAGCCTTTTGCAAATGTCCTAGAACAATGAGAGTTAGCACTCCTTGTCGAATTTGGTTTTGCCGATCAAATCGATAAAGGAGCGCTAACACGATGATTTTAGCAGATATTTGGGAGACTATCTGCTCTACCCTAGTGCCG
>JBBRLP010000112.1:0-17636 GCA_038231295.1 Chthonomonadales bacterium | reverse complement strand
GTGTCTTGCAGATTGTGTCCCAGATATCTGCTAAAATGTTCATGTTAGCGCTCCTTTCTCGATTTGATCGGCAAAACCAAATTCGACAGGGAGTGCTAACTCTCATTTATCAACGTTCAAAGACTTTTGCAAAAGGCTCTCTATTATTCGTTTATACAGGCTGTCCTCTGCGGCATCCGGCAATTATTCTGTTTTCGTTAATCGCTGTGAGGAACCCTTATGGAGAAAACCCTCTGCTTGACCGAAGAGGAGGCGATCGGCCTGCTCGATATTATGCTTGTGACTCCAGGGGATTTAACCCCGGAACAGCGTTCCGCGTTTATGAAACTCTCGGAACACTGCCGCCAGTTGCTGCGTGAAGATTCCGATTCGGCAGCCTACACGACTCATAGAGCTAGGGTCGAATCGTTCCGACACTACTCTTCCTGAACGCAAAACCGGGCCGAGAAATTCTCGGCCCCTCTTTTTTGTTTAGCCCATCGTCGTCATACGCCGCCGCAGCAGCCAGCAGAAAACGGGCGCACCGAGCAGCGACGTGATGACTCCGATGTCCAGCCCTTCCAGATAGACCCGCGACAGCCAGTCCGACCCGACCAGAACCAGCCCTCCCAGCAGCATCGCCGTCGGCAACAGGCGGCGATGATCCGGCCCCACCAGCCGCCGCGCCATCTGCGGAACCACCATTCCCACAAAGGCGATGATGCCGCCGACCGAAACCGCCGCCGCCGTCACCAGCGTTCCCGCGATCAGTACCCGCCGTTTGAATCGCTCGGTGTCCACGCCCAGATGCGCCGCGCTCTCTTCTCCAAGCGCCATCATATTCAGTTCCCGCCAGCTTACGCTCAGAACAATCGCGCCCGCCACGCCGAAGGGCAGCAGCAGGCCGACATCCCGCCAGCCCAGATGGCCCAACGACCCCAGAAGCTGCGTTAGTATGGCAGAGGCTTTGGCCGCATCCCCGGAACGGAAAGCCAGCGAGACGGTCAGTTTGGTCAGGGAGTAGAGGGCGGTGCCGACGACGATGCCCGCCAGCAGAAACGTCTGGACAGGTACTCTGCCGTTCACCCGCGCCAGCGCATAGACGAGCGTTACCGCGCCAAGCCCCGCGACGAACGCTGCCAGCGTCGGCGCGAAACCGGCCAGCAGGCCGCTTCCTCCGAGCAGAGTGACTATCCCCGCCCCCAGACCTGCGCCGGACGACACCCCGACGAAATAGGGATCGGCCAGCGGATTGAGCAGCAGACTCTGGAACGCCACGCCCGCCATCGCCAGCAGCATCCCGATTATCGCGCCGCCCAGAACACGCGGCAGGCGGATAGTCCAGACAATCGTATCCACATAGCTGAGATCGCGGGGTGCAGACATACCGGGAAGGTGCGAAATGAGTACCGTCAGAACGCGGCCCGGCGTCACGTCGCGGGCGACGACTTTATCGCCTGTCCAGACATCGGTGAGGATTGCGCCGAGAAGGGCGGCAGCCAGCAGCACGAGCGGCAGAATACGGAGCAGGCGAGGCGAATTCATGGCTTTGGAAGAGAGGAGTGCGGAGCAGGTTTGCCATCGGCGTCGAAAAGCTCCGGGTGCAGGAAGTGGGCCAGCTCCTCGGCGCCTTTGGTGAGGCGCGGGACGGCCCGCACGAGAGTCGCCTCGGGAGAGGGAGTGAAAAAGGTGGAGTGTATTACGGCAGGAACGCGCTCTTTCCAGCCGGGCATCTGCGCGACCTTGTCCTTAATGGAGTCGTCGCACATTATCACGTCGGGCTGCGCCAGCACGACCTCTTCGGTGCCGATTTGCGACGCGGGCTGCTCGACAATATTCTTTCCGCCCGCGATACCGATGATATCGTCAATAAAGGTGCCGGAACCGGAGGTATAGATCGGCTCTGTTCCGTACATGACCAGAACTTTAGGACGGCTGACTGCCATCCCGATTGTTTTGCGAATCACATCGAAGTGGGATTTCATGTCCGCGACGCTCTTTTCGGCCTCCGCATTCTGCCCGGTGGCGCGTCCGAGGATGCGGAGGGTATCGTAGACTTGCAGGACGGTGTGCGCTTCCAGCACGAGCAGCGGCACATGGGCGGTTTCTAACTGCGCGATGATCTGTCTGTTGATGCCATTGTCGGCGACGATGAGGTCGGGGTTCTGCGCGATGATGCGCTCGACACTCATGTCGCTGTAGCCGCCGATATGCGGTTTCTGCGCGGCTTCCGGGGGGAAATCGTCGGCGGTGGTGTCGGCGGCGACGCGGCTGCCCAGGCCCAGGTCGAACAGCATCTCCGTGCAGCTTGGGGCCAGCGAGACAATACGCTGCGGCGGTGCGGAAAGGGACACCACGCGCCCTGCCGAATCGGTCAGCGCGAGGGGGAAGGTGGCGGGCAGGGCCGCGAGTTCCGCCTGGACATCGCTCTGGTTCGACGTTCGGGGTGGCGTCCGTTTGATCGGATGCGGCTCGCTTTGCAGGCGCCAGTAGACCAGCCCTACCATTCCCAGCGCGAACAGCAGCCCGACCAGGTTTCTCACCTTCATCGGGGCTTGCCTCGGGGCGGGCGGGGCGTGGAGGGTCGTCCCGAACCCGGTTTGAATGCCTGGGGCCGTCCGTTACCGGAGCGGGGAGGAGGCGGGCCACCAGAACCATTTTGCGGGCGGGGCCGTCCTGCGCCAAAGGGAGGCGGATTGGAGCCGTAGGAAGGTCGGGCCGGAGGCCGGAACCCGGACGCGCCGGGCGGTGGGTTAGAACCGTAGGCAGGCCGTGCCGGAGGGCGGAAGCCTCCGCCGCCAGCGGGAGGCGGAACCGCGCCGTTGGAAGGACGCGCAGGCGGACGGGCGCGGCCACGCGCTCCTCGCGAGGGAGGCCCGGAGTCGGGGTCTGTGCGCGGCACGGATTTGGCGCGAGCGGAAGAGTTGCGGGCCGCGTCCCCGAGCGGACGGCGCGGCACACGGGCGACATCGTTCTTATGGCGGGGCGCAGGGCGCGGCGGCGCGGGCGTGAGCGGCACAATGCCGCCGGGCGCAGGCAGGGGCTTCTGCGGGGTTCGGCGCTCTTCACGAGGCGGCGTGGGAGTCGGCTTCGCCAGAGCGAGGAGTTCCTCGACCTCCGTCTCGGTCAGCTTGCGCCAGGTGCCGGGGTTCAGCCCCTTCAGGCCCAGACTGCCGAACCGAACACGGGTCAGGTCGCGCACGGGATTGCCGACGGCCTCCATCATGCGCCGTACCTGCCGGTTGCGTCCCTCGAAAAGCGTGATGTCTACAATGGTACACTGCGTGGCAGCATCGTACTCGACGAACATCAGTTCCGCCGGAGCGGTTCTGCCGTCGGGCAGGTCAATCCCCTCAACGAGTTGATTCGCGGCCTCACGGTCTACGAAGCCTCTGGCCCGCACACGGTAGACTTTCGGCACGTGGAAGCGGGGGTGTGTCAGACGGTTGGCGAACTCGCCATCGTTGGTCAGCAGCAGCAGGCCGGAACTGTCCACATCCAGCCGTCCGACCGGATAGACGCGCTCCTCCACCTGCGAGATCAGCTCCATAATGGTACGCTCGGCGTTGGCATCGCTGACGGTGCAGGTATAGCCGACGGGCTTATTGAGCATGATGTAGACGGGCTTGACGGCGGCAGGCGCGACAATCGGCTCTCCGTCCACGTGAATCTCGTCGGTCAGCGGGTCCACTTTCGTACCCAACTCCCGAACGACCTTGCCGTTGACGGAGACTCTACCCTCCGTAATCATCGTCTCGCAGGCTCGGCGCGAGGCGACTCCGGCGGCGGCGAGCGCCTTTTGCAGACGCGGTAAATCTTGTTTTGAATCTTGTCCCATACCGTAAGGATACCAGACCTGCCGCAAAAATGCCAACTATTGCCACAAATCGCCCCCACAAACTGCCTGCCGCCTTGACGACAGGCGGCGCGACCGGAACGGCGTTCAGGGCGACCAGCGGGCTGGAAGTGACCTGTCTCCCCCCCACCAGAACCTCCAGCGAACCGAGCGCACTTCCCGCCACGACCGGGGCCAGCGTGGGGGCAAGCGTCACATGGCGGGTAAACTCCGCGCCTTCGCCCTTGCGGGTCACGAACTGTAAGGGCCGTCCGACGGTGACAGCCACCGAGGGCCGGATACCGTTCTGAACCGTGCAGTCCCCGGCTATATCTCCCGCATGATTGACCTCATGCCGCTCGAAATTGCCAAAACCGAAGTTCATCATCTCTGCCGTCTCGTGGACATAGTTGGGGCTTTTCAGAACGACGGAGATGAGCTGCCAGCCGTTGCGGGTCGCGGAGCCGACATAGCAGTGACCTGCCGGAATCGTCCAGCCCGTCTTGATGCCGTCCGCGCCGTCGTAGTGGCCGAGGAAGTGCGAATGGTTCCGCATCGTCACATCGCGGGTGTTCATGGATCGCACGATCTTGCACTTCTCCAGGCAAACGACTTCCCGAATGCGCGGCTGCTGAATGGCGGCTCGGGCGATCAGCGCCAGGTCTCTCGCTGTGGTATAGTGCAGTTTGTTGTGCAGGCCGTGCGGGTTCATGAAGTGGGTGTTGGTCGCGCCGAGTTCCGCCGCCCGCTGGTTCATCTTCGCGACGAAGACCGCCTCGCTGCCCGCCGCCCGTTCCGCCGCCGCCACGCACCCGTCGTTGGCGGAGCGCATGAGGATCGCGCAGAGCATATCGTTGGAGGTCAGTTTTTCGCCCGGCTTGAGATGCAGCGAACTCTCTTTCACCTGGCAGGCTTTCGAGCTGGCACTGACGATTTCGCCTTCCTTCACGCTCTCGCAGAACAGCAGCGCGGTCATGATCTTGGTGGTGCTTGCCATCGGGCGGCGTTCGTCGGCGTTCTTCTCATACAGGACTTCGCCGCTCACGGCGTCAATCAAGATCGCGCTGACGGCCTGCACGTCCGGCTGAGGCAGCGAAGCGGAGTCTAAGGAGACTTCCGGCGGAAGCGCCGACGCGCCCGGTGCGGGGGAAGACGGACTGGCGGGTGTGGAGACCGGAGGAGGCAGCGCGGGGGCCGTAGAATGGGGGGGATTGTTCGGCGCGGAGTGCGAACGCAGCGCGACGCCTACGCCCACAATGACGAGCGCAAGAGGAAATAGACGATAGCCGAGCCGACGCAGTCGGGGCTGAAGGCGGCGCGGACAGCGAGTAGACGGAGAATTGATGGTAACGGCCTCCCGGAAGTGATTGAGTCGGTGCGCTTCCGTGTGTGAAGGAAAACTTTCGATAGCCTTTCGTTTCGACACCGGCGATTCAACTTCCTCCTGCGTTCAGAACTCCTCCCCTTGCACTGTTATGAGTAATCACGCGCTGGATTGGGGAGGCGGTTCCCACGATAGTAGTTTTTAGCGGAGGGCGGATTTCAGAATCGTGCCGTCGCAGGCGGAAGGGTCTTCGATGCCGAGCAGAGCGCAGAGCGTGGGAGCGATGTCGGCGGGGGATACGGGATCGGCCCAGACACCGGAACGGATGCCCGGCCCGGCAATGAGAATGGGAACGTGGGTATCATAGATATAGGGCGTTCCGTGCGTGGTGGCGTAGGGGCCGGGCCTGCCGCTGTCGGTGACGGCCAGCATCTCCGTGACAACGACGAGGCTGCCGGAAATCTTCGGATGGAAGCCATTGAGAATGTGTTGGGCGATGTCCGTGCGGGGCAGGCGGTTGTCGAGTATCTGGCTGCGGGTATAGCAGGCATAGATACCGGGAATCTGGGCGACCTCTTCCGCGATAGCAGCCTCTATTTGGGCGCGGGAAGCGGCTTTACCGTCCGTGATGGCCTGTTTGATGGCGTCCGGGTTGAGGTAGATGTACGGCTCGACATAGCCTCCATACTTTACTTCCACGCCATCTATTGTCTTCGTTCCGATCCAGGGGCCAGCGCCGAACGGGTCGGTCGCCCGTTTGATGGCGGCTTCTATCTGCGAGTCCAGAACGCGCTTCGCGTCTATTTTCTGCGCCTGAAGGTTCTCGACGATAGGCACGACGCCATGATCGGCGGTGACGACGAAGACCACGCTCCGCAGACCGCCGGGAATATGGGTGTCGAGAAAATTGAGGAACTCGGAGATTTGCCGGTCCGTCCGAACGGTCAGGTCGAGCGCCTCCGGGCTATAGGGGCCGAAGGCGTGGCCGACATAGTCGTTGGTGGAGAGGTTGAGGGTCAGAATATCCGGCGTCGTGCCGTTCTGTCCGAGTTTCTCCGCCAGTACCGCCCGCTCGGCGGTGGTGAAGAGGAAGGCGTTGGCGTCCGGGGTAAGGGTGAAGCCCGCGTAGTTCTTGCGCTTTTTTGTCGGGTCGTTCGCGTCGAGGTACTCGTTGATCTTGTGCGGGAAAGTGACGCCCATCTCGTAGGGTTCGCGACTGCCGGGAAGGTCCGGTGCGAGGACGTAATTCCGCATTGCCTGCTCGGTCAGTTCGGGTAGGGGCTGCCAGGTGGTTCCGAGTGTCTTGTCGGGAATGGCCTCGGCGTTCAGGCGCTCTGCCCAGTCCGGCAGGCTGCCGTTTTTGCAGTAGGCAGTGCTGCTGATCCACTTGCCCGTTCCCTGATCGAACCAGAGACAGGCGTCCTGAGTATGCCCGCCCAGCAGAATGGCCGCACGGTCTTTGAGGGCGATGGAGACGCAGCGGGCTGCGCCGCCGGTCGCCAGTTTGAGTTCATCCCCGACCGTTGTCGAGTGCAGGTTTTTGGGGCCGACGGTCTTTTTCGGCGCGGAAGTGGGGCCGACCGTCGTCACCGTATCGTCGTCCACGCAGTAGATGCCTTTGTGAGTAATCGGGTCGAACCAGTCGTTGCTGACGATTCCGGTCTTGTAGGGATAGCCGCCCGTCATAATGATCGAATGGCCGGGGCCGGTATAGGTGGGGAAGTGCGCGTAGCGGGCATCTATGAAGTAGGAGCCTGCGGTCATCAGGTAGCGGAACCCACCTACCTGCTTGCCTTGCGTCGGAGGCAGGAAAAACGGGGTCAGCCGTCGCAGATAGTCGGCACGGAACTGGTCAATCGAGATGACGACGGTGAGGCGGGGCCGAACCGACTGACGGACGTTGGCGGCGAACTCGCCAACATTGGAATCGGCTCGCTGCGCCTGAGCAGGAGCGACAGCGAGGCAGAGAAGCAGGCCGAGGGCTGCCGACGAGACACGGCGACACAGAGAGAGTGGACGGGAATTCACGAGAGTACCTCCAGCAGGCAGCAGTATCGGCGGCAGGAAGTTCTGCCTCATACATCATTATAGACGGCACACGCCGGGAAGTCAACGGAAAGAGCGATGAATCCACAAAACGAGAGTGCGCCGGAGGAAGAGGGGAAGGAAGCAGCTTCGCAGGAGACAGCGGAGAGCGACGGCCTGCTGCGGTTCGGCGTCTCCATGCCTGCCGCGCTGGTGCGTGACCTGGATACGTGGCGCAAGTCGCTGGGCTATACGAGTCGCTCGGAGGCGGTGCGCGACCTCGTGCGGGATGCGCTGGTGGAGGCGCACTGGAAACAGGACGAAGACCCGGACAGCGAGATGGTTGGGATCGTCACGCTCGTCTACAAGCACAGTACCCGGCAGTTGAGCGATCACCTCATCGAGATTCAGCATCACGACCACAACACCGCCCAGACCGCGCTGCACATTCATCTCTCCGCCGACCACTGCCTGGAGGTCATCGTGCTGCGCGGTCGCCGCGCCGACGTCGTTCACATAGCGGGCCATCTCACGAGTGCGCGGGGCGTCCTGCACGGCAAATTCGTCCCCACCTCCACCGGCAAAGACCTCGCCTGAGCATTCGGACTACTCTAGAGAGTATTGAGGAGGGAGAGACATTTAACCATATCTTCCCCTTCGGCTTCCGATTGATGTATATACCCTGTAGTGCATCCAGAAAGCGCAACCTGAGTCGAAACTGAGAGAGGTGCAAAGCGAAGGGGTGGAAGGATCATGCTTCTGTTATCAGGGCAGGAATGGCAGGCAGGCGAAGCGATCACGATAGCAGAAAACTCGCAGGTAGGATCAGAGAGATGTTCGAATTTTATAACAATACACTGGCTCTTCTGCATCAGGCAGGGTGGAGCGAAGAGTATAAATACGATATGACAGAATGGGAAGCCCTCTTGATAGGGGCAAGCTATACTGTCCATCCCGTCGCACGAGATTTCATGCGACGTTTTGGCAATCTTGTAATCAACTATCCCCATCCAATTGTACCGACTGTTACTGTACAACTGAAGTTCAATGTGAGTTTTGGCAGAGGCAATATCGCTAAAGCTTGGGCAAGAGAGGCAAGTCAATATCTATTCGTACTTTTTCCTTGCATAGATGGGTGCGATCTTGGGTCATGTAACGACGATGATTATTGGCTCATGATGGATGATTCAGGCGTCGTTTATGGGCATGGTTTCGCTTACTTTCCAGTGGGCTATTCTGGGGAAGAAGCTATCGAACACATCTGTTCTCGAAACTATGGAGAGAATTTAGCCTATCGCTTCGAGGCATTGATGGAAAAGGAGCAGGAGAGGCCGGTAGGTTGCCGTAGGACAGGCGGGACACGATATGCGTGAATTACCTGACTGGTTTTTTCTGACCGGCATAATGTTCTGGTTAGTACCTTGGGTAGTATGCGCTATGCTCCACTGGCCTTTCTGGTGGGCTCTGGTTTTCGTATGTGGCACATCGCTCCTTCTGTTGATTGTCGTTCTGGTTATCATCTTTATCAACGACATCAAAAGACGCTCTTTGAAATAGTGATTAGATACTCCGACAAATAACGTACTTGACTTTTGCGGATCGGGTAAAACGAAGGCATGAATCTTTCTACCTCCACCACCTCTCCCGAAGACAAAGACTGCATAATTGGCTCCCTGCTCACTAAACTTGCGGACGATCAGAAACAGGCTTTAGCCAAGCGATTTCAACTACGTAAGGGAATATTGAGCCTCAGCAAGCGGTGCAGGCGCTTCTTTACCGGCTTGTGTCTATTCGCCTTTATCGTCTTTGACGTTGAAGTTCGGGTCGGGCTGAACGGCGACGGTTCCGGCGACGAACTCGAACTCGTCGGAGTTCGTGATGACGACGGCGCGAATCGGCGTGAGTTTTTGGTCACGGGCGAAGAAGGGCTGCGTATTGTTGCCGTCCGGGCGCACCAGCAGGGAGACTTCCGTCTTGTCGGGCTGAATGGTCTCGGCGTTGGCAACCCACCCGCTCGGCAGGCCCTCCACCTTGATCTGCACCGGGCCTTTGAACGCGCTGAGCCGATTGACCTTGACCTTGAACGGGAAGCCTTTGCGGGGATGCACCTTGATCGGGGCGTTGTCGTAAGTCACCATGTAGTCGGGTTTGCCGCGCACTCCCACCACGCAGCTTGTACGCGGGACATAGTGGGGCTGGTTGTTCATCTGGTAGATATCCTGCGCCTGTGCCTGCGTGGTGTACTCCGCGCCCTGCGCGACAACGGTGGCGTTGATCTGGAAGGGCTTCTCACCAGGAGTGGCGGAGGAGTCGGCGGTCAGGATGAACAGCACGTCGTTGCGGTCGCCGGGGATGGCTTTCGGGGTGGCATGGACGCCGGGAGGTAAGTCAGTCGCGGTCAGCAGAATTTCGCCGTTGACGCCATCCCGGCGCGTCAGCACGACCTGCACGGCGGCAGAAGTGCCGGGACGTAGCGTCACATTCGAGGGATGCACCACCAGTTCGATTTCAGGATGCGCCGGGCGAGCCTCCACGCAGTAGACGAAGTTCGGCCCGGCTAGCCCGGACGCCTCTTCCACTTTCAGCGTGTAGGTCTTATCGGCTTCCAGCGTCGTCCGCATCCGATTGTCGCCGTTCGTCGCGGTCATGGTCTGTCCGGCGGCGTTCAGCAGGGAGAAGCGCACGTTGGCGGGAGAGCCGACACGATTGACATAGCCCTCAAACTCAACCGGGCCGCTGCCCTTCACGGTGAACGTATCCGATGAGCCGACGCTGACAATGCGTCCGGCAAAGGCGGCGGGCAGCGCGACCGGCTGCGCGGGCTTCGCCTCGGCACGGATGACGGAGTACGGGGAGACGTACATCGCCTGTGGCCCATACGGGCTGCCGACCCTCTGCACACCGGGATGGTCGGGCATCGCCAGCGTAAAGTCCGATTTCATGCCCTCCATGTTCTTGCCGATGACGTTCAGAGAGGCAGGCGCAGTCATTTGCGCGGCGGGCGGATAGAGAACGGTATCGTAGGGCAGTTGGCCCATTCGCAGCCGATAGACCGAGGAGGGGTTGCCGCTGCCGAGCATATCACGCACTTCCAGCGTGTAGGGGCCATCCGCCGGGCATTTCCAGTCAATTAGCGGGTCGAGGTCGTAGTAGCCGTGATTCTCCGCAATCTCCTTGCCGCTTGCGTCGTACAGGCGGAGCTGCGGGTTGAAGAAAAGCTGCGTCAGGTCGCTGTAGCGGTAGCCTTTGAGATCGAAGACCAGCCGCTCGCCCTGTTTCGCGTTGAAGCGATAGTAGTGCCGTTCCGAGCGGGCTGCCATCGTGCCGTTGGCGATGATAGGGAGGGTGACGACCTGCGCGGTCTCCCGCCGTCCGTTGACGCCCTGAATTTCGGGCAGATTGCCCACCTCGAAAAGCCCCGCCGTCGAGACTCCTTTTGCCGTGACCAGCCGCACTTCATAGAGGCCGGGCAGGGTATCGGGCGCGATCTTCAACTGCGCCGCCATCTGCCCGGAAGCGGCGGCAGCCGTCAGAAACTTGACGATTTTCTGCTGATCGGCGGGATTGATCGGAGCCTGCCGCGCCTTTATCATGCGGTCTACCGTCGCCGTCCACTGCGCCGGAGTCAGGCTGCGGTTGGCGGGGGAGCGCAGTTCGTGGCAGGTGCCGCACTTCGACTCCCAGACGGGCCGGAAGGTGTCGTCCCCTTTGTTGCCGCCCGGAACCAGCGTTCCCGTCACGCCCGGCGCGTTGACCAGCACCACGCCGCCCCCATCCAGACTCGACCCGCGAATCTCGACGACGACCGTAGAACCGGCCTTGCCGCCCACCGGATAGAAGGTGTTGATGCGCGGCACCTGTGCCTGTGCCGCTGTCGCGAGCAGGCCCAGCAGGGCCGCAAAAAGGAGCCTTGATTGGTGCAAAGTCTGTGATTTCATAAGTTTGTCTGTATTCATTTACGATGTGGTGCCGCGCCAACCGTTGTGCGCCCAGGCCGCGACTTCCGGCGAGGCCAGCGCCGCGACCCGCGCTTCGTAGCGCTGTTGTGCCGCGTCGTCGAAGAATTCTCGCCAGTGGCCGCCCGTTCCGCTGTGGAAAAACTGCCGGGTCTCTTTCCAGAGTTTCTGCGTAGAGTTCGGTGCGAGTTCAAGGGCCCGCCCCTTCATACTTTCGAACGAGGCCGCCTCCACCAGCGCGGGCCACTTCTCTTCCGGCACCTCGATGCCGAGCCTTGCCGCAAGACGACGCATCTCTGCTCCGCAGTCGGCCTTGAGGTCACGATAGTGCAGCACAACTACGTTCGGCATTTCATGTGCGCTCAAGGCGACATTGTAGTGATGTAAATTCGAAAGAAGGGACGAACTGGACTCCGTCACCGGCGTCGGATCGCCAACCCAGTACCAGAAGTAGGACTCGGTCGTTGTCGGAAGCGGGCCACCGGGCAGGTTGGGTTGATCTAGTCCATCCGCCGCGACCACTTTTTGCATGAGTTCCATGAATACCGGGATGTCGAGATTTCTCATATGGTTGAACATCGAAACCGCTGTGTCGCGTGGATCGCGGCCGACGCAGATATACGTCACCTGATCGTCCATAGGGATCCCATCGAGGGGTGTGTGCGTCTTGATGAAGCGGCGGTGCCCCTGCTCGCCGAGCTGGGCAAAGACCTCTGCTTTGCTCAGTGTCAGCATATCGAGCCAGGGAGAAATGTCCGTGAGAGGTCGGTCCAGATCTGGACATTGAAAGATCAGCAAAGCGCAGATCATCTGCGTCCAGGTCGTTCCGCATTTTGGCGGGGTGCTGATCACAATGTCGCCCGGTCGGAACTGGAAGCCGTCCCAGCGCGCGCTGTCGAATACGAAGGACCGGTAGCGGGGCCTGTTGCTGCTCACTACGTATCTCCTCTGTCGGTGGTTCGGAAGGTCAAGAAACGCGTCTGCTGCTATGGTTCGACCGGACTTGTTGCGGCCTATTTACGACGTTTTGTAGCGACCGTTTTCGCAGGTACGGCTTTGACAGGGGTCGGAGGGGCGGGCAGAGCCGGGGGCGCAAAGCCCGACAGCAGTTTGTTGGCTTCCACGTCCCACACGTAGACAATCCCCTCGCGGCCTCCCGCGACGGCGGTCTTGCCATCAGGCGTCAGCGCAGCGGCGTAGACGGGCTGCGGCGAGTCTTTGAACTCGCGCACCCGATTGCCGTTGTCCGCCGTCCAGACGCTCACCATCTTGTCCGCACCCCCGGTGATGATGCGCTGCCCGTTGGCGGAACGGCCCAGCGCATAGACGCCGCCGGGATGCGCCATGACCGTGCGGAAATGATAGCCGCCCCAGGCGTTCTTGCGCTCATCGTGGTTGACGCCCCACCAGTAGAGTTTGCCGTCCAGACTGGAGCCGACGAACTGACTGCCATTGTTCAGAAAGGCCAGCCCGGTGATGCCGCCCTCGCTCTGGTCGAAATTGATGACGTTGACGACCTTCTGCTGATCCCACACCTTGACGATTTTGTCCAGCCCACCGGTCAGGAAGATGAAGCCGCTTTTCGGGGAGAAGGCGACCGCCTGCACCCGGTCGTTGTGTGCGTCGAGAACCGGGCCGTCCGTGCCGGGCAGGGCGGTGAGGCAGCGAGCCTTTTTGTCGTTGGAGCCGATGAGCAGCTCCTTGCCTTCCGGGTCGAAAGCGAGGGATTCGATGGTGTCGAACTGATTGGGCAGGATGTTGGGTTTGGCGGCGTTCGTGGTGTCCCAGACGATGGTCGTGCCGTTCAGCCCCGGTTGCCCGCTGCCAATCGCCAGCAGTTGGCTGTTCGGGTGGAACGCCAGTGAGCGCACCCCCTCGGTGACCTGTCGAAACGTGCCGACGACCTGCCAGTTCGAGGCGTCGTAGAGAACGACCTGCCCGAAGGTGCCGACGGCCAGCCGCTTCCCGTCCGGGCTATAGGCCAGCGCGGTGATCTCCCCCAGAGGACGATTCGGCTTCACGACAACGGAGACAGGCGTCTCGACAGGTTTGTCCCCGCCGGGTTTCGCCGGATCGCCCGGTTTCGTCACGGGAGGCGTGACCGGTTTGCCCGGAGCCGTCGCAGGCGATTTCGTCTGTGCGGCAGCCTTCGCTGCCCCTGGCGCGCCATTCGGAGCCTGTCCGGCAGGAGCGGGTTTTGCCTGCGCTCCCGCCGTCAGCGCCTGCCCGACCGCAAATGCCAGCATCGCACCTGCCACGCCCGCCCGCAGGACAGACCGGATGGGGCGCTTTGAGGAAAGGAGAGCCATGTGATGGCTCCCCTCTAACCCTGTGAACGTTCTCATATGAGCGCCTTGTGGATGTGCGACCCGCCGCGTGCCAGGGTGATGCGGACCCCTTCGGGAGAGGCGATGCTCTGCGTGTAGTCAATGCCGAGGCAGTGGTAGATTGTCGCAGCGATGTCTTCGGGGCGCACCGGGTCGGAGGCAGGCTCCATCCCCTTCGCGTCCGAAGAGCCGACGACCGTGCCGCCCTTGACGCCGCCGCCCGCCAGCATCATCGAGAAGACACGCGGGTAGTGGTCGCGTCCTGCGTCGCGGTTGATGATCGGGGTGCGTCCGAACTCGCCCATGACGATGACAAGAGTGCGCTGCAGCAGACCGCGCTGCGCCATGTCCGCGATGAAGGTCGCAAAACTCTGGTCGAACATATTCAGATGTCCGCCGCCGAGCGAGTTGAAGATGTTGGAGTGGTTGTCCCAGCCGCCGAGCGTGACGGTGGAGAAGCGCACTCCGGCCTCTGTCAGCCGCCGGGCGAGCAGCAGGCTCTGTCCGAAGTTGTTGCGGCCGTAGGAGTTGCGGAGTTCCTCTTTCTCTTTCGAGAGATCGAAGGCGGCGCGGGCCTCGGAGGAGGAGAGCAGGGTATAGGCGCGGTTGTAGAACGAGTCCACCGCACGGGCTGTATCGGAGCCTTTTTCATGCTGGCGGAAAGCGGCGTCCACCGTCTCGCGCAGCTCCTTGCGCCGCTCCACCTTCGCGTCCGTCATGTTCGCGGGCCGGTCGAGATCACGCACACGGAAGTTCGGGTTGGCGGGGTCGCCGCCGGGATAAAACGGATTGAGCGAAGCGCCGAGGAAGCCCGCGCCCATCTCGCTGCCGGGCTGCTGGATGGAGATATAGGGCGGCAGGGCGCTGCGCGGGCCGAGCAGACTGGAGGCGACGGAGCCGTAGGAGGGAACCGCGAAGCCAGGCAGGGGCAGGAAACCAGTCAGCATATAGTGCGTGCCGATCTCGTGCGCTCCGGTCGGGCTGGTGACGCTGCGAACAACGCAGAGTTTGTCCATCTCACCCGCGACTTTGGGCAGATGCTGAGAAAGCTGAATGCCGTTTGCACTGGTCGGAATGGCGTTGAACTTGCCGCGAATCTCAAGAGGGGCATCGGGCTTCGGGTCGAAGGTGTCAATGTGGCTTGGGCCACCCGCCAGCCAGATCAGGATCGCGGAGTCCGCCGTTCCTGCGCCATGCTGTAAGCCGGGCTGTGCCTTCGTCGCGCCGTCTGCCAGCGCGTAGTACTTGGAAAGGGATAGGCCCAGCAGGCTCAGTACGCCTACTTTGACCATATCGCGGCGATGAAATTTCTCGCAGTCACTCAGCCAGTTGTAATCCATTCCAGAGAACCTCCCGAAAGTGTCTTCCCGATGCTCCGTAAGGCACGGAGCGGTTTCGCCCCCCGGCCCCCAGGGTTGGGGGAGAAGGGTCGAAGTCGGGACTAGTGATTGAAAAAGAATTCGCGGGCAGAGAGCAAGGCCCAGAGCAGGTCCTGCGCTCCCTCACGACGATCCGGCGTCTGCTTGAGCAGGGCGACGGATTTGCTTAACTCTACAGGACTGGGAGCGCGGCAGAATGTCCGCATATACAGCCCTTTGACCAGCGCCTCGTCCGAATCCGAACGGGCGACCTCATTGTTGACGGTGGTTCCCTGTCGAATTTTGCCTTCGATATAGGGTGAGTTGATCATCATCAGCGTCTGGACGAGATTCGGCTCCAGCTTGGGATCAATGTCTGCCAGGAACTCCCGATGCGACTGCCCGAACGCGCTCAGGAACTGCGAACCGCTCGGTATCTCCGCCTGCACCGCACGGGAGCGCTCCGGGAACGAGCCGAAGCTCTCCTGAGCGCCCGTCGCCTGATTCACCACATCTATCAGCGCCTGCGCGGGCATGGCTTTCGGGAGGTAGTGCGAGAAGAAACGGTCGTCCTGCTGGTTAGACGGGTTGGGGATGGCGGAAAGTTGGTAGGTGCGCGAGTTTAGAATCAGCCGGACGACATATTTCATATCGTACTTGTGATCCACCAGTTCTTTCGCCAGCGCGTCCAGCAGGCCGGGAACGCTCTCCGGGGTGGTGGCCCGCATATCGTCCACCGGATGAACGACGCCGCGCACGAAATAGTAGGACCAGAGGCGATTGACGGTGGCGCGGGCGAAGAACGGGTTTTTGGGGTCGGTCATCCAGTCCGCCAGCGACGCGATCATGTCCGGGGTCTCTTTGGCCGGTTCGGTCTCGCCGAGATAGGTGCAGGGCGCGACCTTGCCCCGGTTGCGTCCGTTCACCGACATATTCACGACGCGGGCGTTCGGGTCGTACCCGACGATCTCCTCGTTGTTCAGTCTGCCGCCCCGTGCATTGACTTTGCCCATGAACGAGGCGAAATTCCAGTAGTTGTCGGTCGTCCAGCGGTCGAATGGGTGTTTGTGGCAGCGGGCGCAGGACATACGGACGCCGAGGAATGCCTGCCCGATGTTCTCCATGCGGTCGTTCGCGTCGCGCTCCACCCGGTAGAAGTTGGCCGGGCCGTTCTGGTAGGTGCTGCCCCGCGCCTCAATCAGCTCATGCACGAACTTGTCCCAGGGCTTGTTCTCTGCGACGCTGTTCCATATCCAGTCATAAAACAGCACGGCGCTGCGGTCGGCGAGAGCGCCGTTGCCGTTGCCGAATTTGCGGGGATTGACGCGGAGCAGGTCGGCGAGGCGCAGGGTGCGGAAGTCCACATACTCCGGCCGCTCCAGCAGGCTGTCAATCATCTTGGCGCGTTTGTCGGGAGCGGCATCGGCGGTGAAGGCCGCGACCTCGTCCGGGCCGGGCAGACGGCCCTGCGTGTCGAGGGTGACGCGGCGCAGAAACTCCGTGTCGTCACTCAGCGGGGAGGGAACGACATTCAGCCGTTTGAGATTGTCGAAGACATATCTGTCAATGGTGTTGTTGGTCGGAACGGTCGGGTAGGGGCCTTTCCGCGCCTGCGGCAGCGTGACGAAGCAGGCCGAAACTGTGCCGAGATAGCGCACGATCACCGCCCCACCGCCCCAGCGCAGACCGTTGACCCGCCCCTCCTGCGAAACATCCAGAACCGCGCCGTTCGTGGACTGGAACGCGCTCTGCCGTGTCACCTCACGTGTGCTGCCGTCCGTGTAGGTCGCCATGACCTTCAACTGGCGCGGCGCTCCCGCCTTATCGAGTTGGAGTTTATCGGGAACGACGCGCAGGGTGGTCAGACGGGGGTCTTTCTCCGTAAAGGGAGCGCCCTGTTTGATCCACTTGAGGAGGGTGTTGTACTGGTAAGAGCCGACTGCGAAGCGGCGACCTCCGAGATGCGGGGCGGCGCCAGTCGCTTTGGTGAGCAGGAGGCTTTTGTCGGGTGCGGTAAAGTTGATGCGCCGCCCGCGCCCGCCATAGACAATAGGTTCGTAATCGTCTTCCGGGCTGAGGGTAAGCAGCGAAACCTGGAAGCCACCGCGCCCGCCGAACTTGCCATGACACTGTGACCCGGAGCATCCGCCGCGATCCAGAATCGGCGCGACATCTCGGAGGAACTCGACTCTGGCGGGAACGGGAGGGTCCGGCAGCGCCGCAGGCGTGGTGACCTTTGCCGCCGCAGTCTTCTGAGTCTGTTTGGAATGTCGCTGTGCCATTGCAGGCACAACAACCCCCGCAGCGAATATCAGCGGCAGAACGGCTTTCCACAAACGCATACGAGTACCTCCCCGAACAGAAAATAAACCTCTGCTAATCCTAACCCTATTCGACACAGTCTGTCAAGCGGTTGTTGCTAGAATTTCCTATATTTCTGCACGTAGACGCTTCCTCCCTTCCCGGAATGTCAACGGGAAGGGCATTAAAGTAAGGACGCAGAGAGCGCCAGTTCGTTCACCATCGAGAAAACTTTCTGCGCGGACCGACGAGACTGCCGCAGCCCTGGATTTCAATTTCTTTTTTCAAACCGCGTCCACTGCCTTCGGAAAAGACAAAAAACGGACATAAAGCGGACAGACACAAAGTTATTGCTCGCTTGAATTTGCCTTCAAGTAAATAAATACACGGTTTGAGCCTTTTTCAAAAGTCGGCTGTCGCCGTGGTTGCTTTGCCCATCAAGAATGCTACGGAGCGGGCAGAGAGTCGATTCTACTCAGAAACAGACGCCAATCTCGCCTTTTCCTGGCAACAGACCCCTCGGCAGACGTG
>JBBRLP010000111.1:0-17706 GCA_038231295.1 Chthonomonadales bacterium | reverse complement strand
GACGAATAGTGGGGTCGAGATATCGCGTTGGTTCAGCCTGCACTTTGCAGAGCCGACCAACTTGCCAGATTATCCCCGTCGGTAGCAATACCAGAGGGGAATCTGCTCAACATGGTAACCCCACTATTTGTCAATGAGCCCAAAATAGATGGGGTCGGCTACGTTGGCAATAGATACTGCGACCAATAATCACTCCCCGTCATCGGATGCAGGTAAAATAAGGACGTGCAAGCGACAAAACAGGCGTAACGGGCTACCCATATTGCAGATGTTTGCCGCAGGAGCAGAGGAGCAGCGTATGAGTTTTCTCGATACGGTCCAGAGGATCATCTCCCTCCGTGTATTGCTGAACTATCGGATAGACCCGGACGCACTTCAACGCGCTCTGCCCGCGCCGTTCCGCCCCAAACTCTATCGGGGGCATGGCATCGGTGGGGTGTGCATGATTCGGTTCAAGGACCTGCGCCCTCTTCGCCAGATTCAAGAAGGAACTGGTTTGCCGGACCAAGTTTGTCACCCACCCCGACGCGAAGGTAGCGATCTTCGACTGGATCGAGGTTTGGTACACCCGTAAGCGGCGGCATTATTCTCTGGGTTATGTCAGCCCAGAGGCATTTGAAAGCCAATATCAACAGCGCCTGACGGGAGCGATGGCCGCTTAACTACCTGTCAACGAAATCGGGGGAGGACCAAATCATGGTTCAGACAAAAACCGCCTCTTTGTCGGAAGCAGGAAACCCACCCCACAAAGTGGAAAAAACGGAAGATAGGCCGCGACGTTCCCGGGCATCCACCCGGCTTTCTCCGGCCAATACAATCTGACAGTGCAGGATAGACAGAGATGGGACCCGATTCGATGACGACAGGTAACGAGTGGCAGCAGGACAAGACGTTTCCCCCGCCCCCGGAGTTCGCGGCGCAGGCCAATGCGAACGACCCCAGCATCTACGCGAAGGCCGCGCAGGACTACGAGGGCTACTGGGCCGAGTGGGCGCGGGAACTGGAATGGTCGCAGCCCTGGCATACCGTGCTGGAGTGGAACCCGCCCCACGCGAAGTGGTTCCTGGGCGGCAAACTCAACGTCAGCGTCAACTGCATTGACCGCCACCTGACCGGGCCACGAGCGGCGAAGCCCGCCATTGTGTGGGAGGGCGAGCCGGGTGACCTGCGCGTTCTGACCTACGCGGAACTTTCCGTCGAGGTCAACAAGTTCGCCAACGTCCTCAAAAAACTGGGCGTCGGCAAGGGCGACCGCGTCACCCTCTATATGCCGATGGTTCCCGAAGCCGCCGTGGCAATGCTCGCCTGCACCCGCATCGGTGCGATCCACTCCGTCGTCTTTGGAGGCTTCTCCGCGGAGAGCCTCGAAGAGCGCACCAACGACTGCGGCTCGAAAGTCATTATCACCGCCGACGGCTACTGGCGACGCGGCAGCATCATTCCCCTCAAAAACACGACCGACGAGGCCGTGCGCGGCTGCCCCACCGTCCAGACCGTTGTCGTTTTGCGGCGCGTCGGAGCCACCGCCGAGATCGAGATGCAACCCGGACGCGACGTGTTCTGGCACGACCTGATGGCCGACGCCAGCCCCGACTGCCCTGCCGAGGAGATGGACGCCGAAGACCCGCTCTATATCCTCTATACCTCCGGCAGCACCGGCAAACCCAAAGGCATTCTGCATACGACCGGCGGCTACCTGACCGGAGCCTACGCTACCACGAAATGGATTTTCGACATCAAGGACAGCGACCTCTACTGGTGTACCGCCGATGTCGGCTGGGTCACGGGCCACTCCTATGTCGTCTACGGCCCCCTCGCCAACGGGGCCAGCGTGTTCATGTACGAAGGCTCCCCCGATTGGGGAACCTCCGGCAAGGGCGGGGCGCGAGACCGCTTCTGGGACATGATCGAGCGGCACAAAATTTCCATTCTCTACACCGCCCCCACCCTCATTCGCGCCTGCATGAAGTGGGGCGACAACCATCCCGCCGCGCACGACCTCTCCAGCCTGCGTCTGCTCGGCTCCGTCGGCGAACCCATCAACCCCGAAGCCTGGCTCTGGTACAATACCCATATCGGCGGCGGACGCTGCCCGATTGTGGACACCTGGTGGCAGACCGAGACCGGTTCTATCATGATCTCGCCTTTGCCCGGCCTAACCACCACTAAGCCCGCCGCTGCCACCAAACCCTTTCCCGGCGTCTTCCCGGAGGTCGTGGACGAGAAAGGCAATCCGGTTCCCGATGGGCAGAAGGGCATTCTGGTCATTCGCAAGCCCTGGCCCTCCATGCTCCGCACCCTGTGGGGCAACGACGAGCGCTACCGGCAGGTCTACTGGAGCAAATTCGACGGCCTCTACTTCCCCGGCGATGGGGCGCTGCGCGATGCCGAGGGCGACTTCTGGCTGCTCGGGCGCGTGGACGACGTGATGCTCGTCGCAGGGCATAACATCAGCACGATGGAGATCGAATCCGCGCTTGTCGAGCATCCCGCCGTCGCCGAGGCCGCCGTCATCGGCAAGGCCCACGAGATCAAAGGACAGGCCCCCGTCGCCTTCGTCATCATTCGGGAAGGGCTGGCCCCACACGCCTCCGACCGCGCTGGACACGACGCCCTCAGTGCGGAACTGAAAGAGTTCGTTGCGAAGAAACTCGGCGCGATCTGCCGCCCCGACGATGTCCTGCTCACCGCCGATCTGCCCAAGACCCGCTCCGGCAAGATCATGCGCCGCCTGCTGCGCGATATTGCCGAAGGCCGCGTCCTCGGCGATACCACCACCCTCGCCGATCCCGCTGTCGTCGCCTCCCTGCGCGACAAGTACAGCGCTGACGAGTCGTAACTTCTGAAGGGAGCGCCGTCATGCCGCCCGTCTCCGTGATCGAAAACCCTCTCACACAGTCCGCGCCTTCCAATCCGCCCTCCCCACGGCGCGGCGAGAACGGACACAGCCGCCCGTCCGTCCTCTCCCACCGCCCGGAGGCAGGGCATTTTCCGCCGCGTCGCGCCTGGACGCTGGCGGAGTTCGAACACGCCTCCGAAGCAGGCATCTTCGGCCCAGAGGAACGGCTGGAACTGATTGAGGGAGAACTTTTTCAGAAGATGACACAGAATAGCCTGCACGCGGTCACAATTACGCTCTGCCTGCAAACACTGCTTGCAATGGGGGGCGGCCATTTCCACACTCGCGTCCAACTGCCGCTGACGCTCGGCGACAATCGCCCCGAGCCTGATTTAGCGGTGGTGCAGGGCGCACCACGTGACTACATCGCGGCGCATCCGCAGACAGCGGAGTTGATTATTGAGGTCTCAGACACCACGCTGGCCTTTGACCGCACGACGAAACAGGGACTGTACGCACAAGCCGGGATTGCCGACTACTGGATCGTCAACCTGAACGACCGGACGCTGGAAGTCTATCGGCAGCCGGCCCCGACGGAAGAGCATCCCTTCGATCACCACTATCGCAGCCTCACCACCTTCTCGGAAACCGACACCGTCACGCCTCTGGCAGCCCCCGAACTCCTCCTTCGCGTCGCCGACCTTTTGCCGTAACCTGCCTCTGCCTGTTCGTAAAGTAGGCTATAATAGAAAGGCGGCGTCCCGCAGATTGGTACACAGCCTTTCTATGACAACGTTTAGACAGGAAAGAGTGACTATGCCGTCCCCCGAAACGCTGACACCTGAGCAGCACATCGCCATTTTGGAAGTATTCGAGAACCCGCGCCCCGAGCGCGACTATCGCATCGTGCATACTTGCCCGGAGTTCACCTCCGTATGCCCCAAGACCGGGCAGCCCGACTTCGGAACCATCACCATTGACTATGTTGCCGACAAAACGTGCCTGGAACTGAAGTCCCTGAAAATGTACTTCTACGCTTACCGGCAGATGGGCATTTTTTATGAGGCCGTTACCAACCGTATTCTGGACGATATTGTCGCGGTCTGCAAACCGCGCCGCATGACGGTGACGGGCGACTTCAATGTACGTGGGGGCTTCGCGTCAGTCGTGACGGTGGAGTATCGCAAAGAGGACTGACCGTGCTCTCTTACTCCCCTTTCGCCGCCTGATCTACCATCCAGAGCAGGGTTCCATTCGTCGGGGCGACCTGTTGAGAGGGCAGACCTTCCGGGTCGAGTGGGCCGTGCAGCACGCGAGCCAGAGTCGTGGTCTTGTCTGCCCCGGCTACCAGGAACAGTACGTTCGCGGCGTGGTTCAGGACAGGGAAGGTCAGGGTCAGGCGCGGCACAAACGGTTTCATTCCCGGCTCCGAGGCGACAACGAGCCGGGAATTTTCTTGAATGGCAGGCTTGTGAGGGAAGAGCGACGCCGTGTGACCGTCCGGCCCCATTCCGAGCAGAATCAGATCGAAGCGCGGCAGAGAGTTGTCGGCGGAGAGGGAGAAGGCAGAACGAAGCATGGTTTCATACCGCTCTGCCGCTGTCTTGAGGTCGGGCGCATTCGCTTCCATCCGGTAGACCTGTGCGGCGGGAACGCCTGTAAGCAGCGATTCGGAGACCATCCGAAAATTGCTGTCGGGATGGTCCAGCGGAACGGCCCGCTCGTCTCCGAAAAAGAGATGCACCAGGTGCCATTCCACCGCGTCCCGAAACGGCGGCGCAGCAAGCAGGGTATAGAGCAGTTTCGGCGTCGAACCGCCTGCCAGCGCGACGGTAAACTTCTCGCCCCGCCGCGTCTTCTGCGCCGCCAGTGAAACAAACCGATGCGCCGCATCCCGGCTCAATGCCTCGGCGTTCTCGAAAACCGCTACCTCACGCGAAACCATCGCCGCCATTCCGCTTGCCTCCTCGCCCCGCGCCAATTGAATGCTCTACAGTTCGGATTCGGAAGCCGAAATTCCTGTAAATTCCGAGCCGATAGGCCTCTTTTCCAGACACTGCCGCAAAGCAGGCGTCGTGGGTGTAATGACATATCCGGTCTGCTTATCTCCAATAACGGTGCAGCGGTCACCTTCGCCCCAGTGCCAGAAGTAGGCGGCGATATAGGCGCACATCAGCGCATCAAGACGATCCTCATACCGTTTCAGCGCGGAAGCCCTGAGGGCGGACAGCGGAGGAAGCAGCCAATCGGGTGGGTGAAGGGAGGGCGTAGTCTGCGCGAGCGAACGAATCCCCTCTACAAGCCGCGCAAACTCGGCATGGCGGGTAACGAGATCGCGGCCGGTACGCGCTTTGTATTTGAGGGTGCGTGTAAGGCCAAACAGCACAATATGCGCGGGATGGGGAAAGACTTCCAGGCAACGGCGCACTGTCCCATCACCGGGTGGGAAGTGAAAATCGTTCTGTATAGAGAACTCTGCGGATAGTCGCTCTGCCAGTCGCTCCCCGCGAATATCACCCTTGTACAGACGGCGGTTGGCGGGATGCGCCCCTGCCTGATAGGGGCCAAAACAACGCCGCAGCGCCGCTTCGACCGGGCGTTCCCCTGTCTCATTCGGCACGTCCAGCGGGGCATCAATCCCTATAACAAGCCCGCCGCCATCGTCAGCCTGCCGCACAAAATCTAGAATCGCCTCGTCGTCCGTAAGTGCATCCGCCTCTGCGGTTGCGTCAAGCGAGCCGTTATGGGGATGCCGGGAAAGGGCAACGGCGGCGGTCGTATTCCGCCGCCCCCATGCCAGATCAATGCCGACGAATCGCACATTCGCTCCTATGCGTTCGGCCCAGGATTTGCATCCTAGGCCGAACCGTCTATCGTCGTCGGTTGCTGTAGAGGGTATCTATTCGCTGCTGCGTCTTCTTGATGCGATCCGTAGTCAGTGGGTGATCGCTCAGGAAGGACGGCGGCTCGCCCCTGCTGCCCGAAGCGGTCTGAAGCGTGTGGAACAGGTCCAGCATTCCGTGGGGATCGTAGCCCGCATCCACCATGTCTTGTAGTCCGCCCGCATCCGCCTGGTCTTCTTCACTGCGTGAGAACTTGAGGCCATACAGTTGGTCGCCCAGACCCGCAATCTGCTGGGCGCTCCGGCCCGCCTTTGTGAGACCGAGCAGAACTCCGATGCCGAGTTCGCGCTTCTGTTGATTAGCGTAGGCTTTGGCCCAGTGCTGCTTACGAACATGCGTCATCTCATGCCCGGTCACGGCGGCGAGTTCGTCGTCGCTTTTGATCTTGTCCATCAGCCCTGTGAACATGAACATATTTCCGCCCGGCACCGCGAAAGCGTTGATCTCTTTACTGTCGATGACGTGGAAACGGTAATCCCAGGTATTGCGGTCACTGGTAGGAAGCGCATTGACAAGCCGCTGACCGACCTGGTTGAAATGGCTGGCACGGGAGTCCGTCACCTCGCGGTACTTTTTGAGGACATCCTGCGCCGCCTGGTCGCCCATTTTCTTCTGATCGCTCACGCTTGGCGTGAAGATGTCGGCATCCGCTTCAGACGCGAGGAGCGGCAGCGCGGCGACGGTCAGCCCGCCCGCCAGCATTCGGCCCAGAAAACCGCGCCGAGACTCGCGATACGCGCCGACGGGTTCGACAAGAAACTCGTTCGCTCGCTCATTACAGCAGGAGACGGCGTGAATACGTCCGGTCGTCCCGCAGGTGCAGCGCGGCGTAATTTCGTTTTTCATGATTCATATCCTCACCGGCGTCTTCGCAGTGCGTGAAAACGCCCTAAACTGATCGCTTTGAGCTATGCGGCCCCATCGGAGCGCACGGTTCTCATCTGACGGCCTGAATGGGGTTCCTGTTCCGATGACTTCTCGCTTCATGGCGCGTATCGAAAGGAATCCTCTCTTGACAAAGACCGGGAAGCCGTTCTATACTATGCGCACAGCAGGGGCGGTTGGCGCAGCGGTAGCGCAGATCCTTTACACGGATAAGGCCGGGGGTTCGAATCCCTCACCGCCCATCCCCTGACTTTGCACATTTCAATAAAACTTCCCCGGACTGTCTCTGTGACAATCTGGGGACGTTTTACGCTGTCATACCCGACCGGACTAGGTGCGGTTGGCTCCCTCAGGGGCAATCTGGTTGTAGAAGTGACGCACGACCTGCGACACGCCGTAGCCCGTCGTCAGATGCACGAACTTCTTGTTTTCCCGGGCGCAGATGTCCTGAGCGTTCTTCCATTCTTTGCGGCTGAACCGGGTCAGGAGCGCGACGATGTCCGAGTGCCGAATCTCCGTATCGAAACGGGCCAGCGGGTCGGAGGGTTTCGTGCTGGGCCAGACCAGCTCTTTGAGTTCCAGCGCGGCCTCAAGTTTGCGGCGATTCTCTTCCCGGCAGGTGCCGCCGAGCAGCAGGCAGCGTTTGCCGCGTGTCACTTCACGCACCGCCGCAAGCTCCTGCTGAAGCGAATCAATCGCGCCTTCCGGTTCCTCTTCTATCTCTTCAGGCCGTCCTGCCTCCTGGCGGCGTTCCCACTCCAACTGGATCTCCCGATGCAGTTCCCGGAATCGTTCGTCGTCTTCCAGGAAGGCTCCCCAGGGCAGCAGCGCGTCACGCAGGCGGCGATCCGAGGCCGGTATCCGCATATTTCGGCATTCGACCAGCGCGTTGTGCAGGCGGCGCTCGTCGCCTTCAGGGTCGGAACCGAACTCCGGCTCCGAGACCAGCGTCACTACATTCTCCACGACCTGCTGGCGTCGCTCTTCCTCCAGTATCGGCTGCCGGGCGCGTTCCCACGAGGCTTCCAGCGTCATCGAGCGTTCGATCAGCTCCTGCATCGGCACTTTGGGGCGGAGGCTATAGAGATAGCACTGATCCTCACGCGCCCAGGTGCGGAGATCGTCGAACATAGACTGCTGGAAGGGATCGGTCGCGCCGATACGGAACAGCAGACGATTGAACCGCTGCTGCATGGCGGCAATCGCCTCGGCCAGTCCCTGCACATCCGGCACTTTGAGCTGGGGCTTGTGCCGCTGCCACCAGTCGAACGCCTCCTGAGCGCGGGCCATCTCCTCATAGCGCTCCGTCATCTCGGCCCACTGCCCGGCATGGGGGCGCGGATCGAGTTCATCGTCGAGAGCGGCGGTATAGGCCATATCGCCTGCCGCATCCATGAGGTCTATAATGTCTTCCATCAGTTCCGTGACCTGTGGAACCTCAAACTCGCCCGCCTCCTCTTCCAGTTTGCGCTGCTTGCAGGCCATCGCCCGCAGCCGCAGACAGTTCGGCAGGTTCAGCTCTTTGCGGATCGTCAGCGGGAAGTGATCGTTCCACTCCTTCACCTCTGCCCGCAGCCGGATGGCATCGGCCTCGATGTCCACCAGCGGCCGAGAGGGACGCCGCGACACACGGGGTACGACAACCGGGGCGGGCCGTTCCGTCTCCGCAGTCTCCGCCACAATTGCAGAGGCAGGCGATGCGTCTTCAAGCGACTTGGGAGTGCGCGGCGGCGGCGGGGTGGGACGGACGGGGGGCGGGCCAGAAACCGAAGGTGCGGACGAATAGATAGCCGGAGACGAGTAGGCAGGTGGACTGGAATAGGCAGGTGCAGCGGAGACTGCAGGCCGCGACGGACTTTGCAGGGATTCCAGAAGCTCTTTGACTGCGATGCGGTGCATGAGCAGTTCGTTGTACAGTGGGGCATCCTCGACATCCCGCGCCGCCTGAATCAGACGGGTCAGCCGATCATAGGCAGCCTGAAGAAAATGGATGCGTTTTTCGGCATACTCTGCAAGACGACTCTGCACTTGAGAGCAGTACGCATCAAACGTTTCGGCAGACCGAAAGGGGGAAACCGTCTGGGGTCGCGCAGCAAGACCGGATTCCGCTGTTCCATTTGCTAAGTTCGTGCCAGGAACGTTCGCAGAAGGCAGCGAAGGTGCGGGGGGTGATGTTTCTAACTCGGTTGTAGACATGACAATCCATTCTCCTGTTGTTAAAAAGGGGAGGATTCGTCGCTACCTGAAGAAAGGAGGTATCGGCAGACTGAGCAGCAGGCTATTGCTTCGTTTTGTCCCTGCCGAGTTGCGACAGGAACACGAGTGCTGGCTTACAAATAGCAACAGAGACCGAACCAACGGGTAGTAGCAACGACTCACCCCGTAGAGATGACAAAGCAGCGTCAGTGGCTTTACATTCTCAAATCACGGTAGTTTGGGTAGAATACGAGTGCCTGCGGCTTGATTCCTCCTTGTAATTTCATTTTGTCTGCTTCGGATAGAAAAAAAAGCCTATCTTTTGATTGAGACAGGCTTTTGGACGCGGATTTCGCGGCAGGCGGAGTGTTTTCGCGCTTGTTTATGTGAACCAACGGGCGGATACAAGCCGATTTGCCTGCGCTTCGTTCGCTTTCGGAGGGGTCGGAGGTGGGTTGGTCGGCGTCCCATGCGTTTCCGTTCCGCACAGCCGAACTGTCGCCATTATTGTTAGCGCCATGCACAGCGTTTGTGCGAGACGTCTTATGCGTCGGGAGAGACGGACTGTCACTCCCGCTTGACTGTTATTTTTGAGCTGCATTATGTGAATTCCCTTCCTGACCGTTCGCCGACGGGCGCTGCATTTCGCGAACGGTTTTTTCTGAGACGCTCTCAGAAAACGGCTTCCAGGACGGGATGTGACATCACAGCGAACCGGAGGGAGGGATAAACGCTCTGCGGTGCAGAATGCAGAACGATTTGCTTCTCACGAAATCGTCTCGCGCAGTGAAGAGGCGGTGCGAACCGCAAGCAGACTCCCACCCGATAGACGAAGGAGCAATTGTCCGGTATCGTCTATTCCGGCGGCGACACCGATAATGGTCGTTTCGCCGTATTCGGTCTCGAAGCGCCGTCCGGGGGTGCGATCAAAGGAACGCCAGCGTGTCAGCAGGTCCGGGAGGCCCTGCTGCCGAAAACATTCGGCCTGGGCTGCCAGAGACGCGGCGATCTGTTCGCCCAGCCAGACGACATCCACTGCGGGTATTCCGGCGCTCGCAAGCGTCGTCGCAGTGTGCGCGAGTTCCGGCGGAAAGGCGCCCTCCCCGACGTTGATACCAATACCCACCAGCGCAACTGTCTCTCCCTGCGGAGTCTGCGCGGTTTCGATGAGGATGCCGCCCGCTTTTTTGCCGTTCAGGAGCAGATCGTTGGGCCATTTCAGCCCGATGTCGGCGGAAGAGGCGGGAAACTGTGCGGTCAGCATCTCGGCGAGCGCGACGCCTGCCAGCAAAGAGACGGCCCCGAACTGCGCGGGCAGATCAAGGCCGTGCCGAAAATAGAAAGTGGCGCAGAGACTGGCTCCGCGCCGTGAACTCCAGACGCGCCCCCGCTGCCCACGCCCCGCCGTCTGTTCTCGCGCCAGCGCCCCGGAGTAGGGAGTCGGGAGGAAGTTCGCGAACGTCACCTCGCCCGCCTGCACACGCCGCCGCGTCACCTCCATCGTCGAGGGAACGCTTTCCAGAACCTCCAGCCGAGATAGCGCCAACGGCGGTCCCTCCCTGCCTTCCCCTGCTACGAGATAATAGATTGGATCGGCTCGGTGGGAACGACGCCGACGAGTTTCTGATTCAGGCCGTTGTACAGATAGCCGAGGCGGTTGGGGTCTATGCCCATCTGATGCAGGATCGTCGCATGCAGGTTCTTGACATGATAGCGGTCTACAGCGGCCTCCATGCCGAGCTCGTCCGTCTCGCCTGCGGAGACGCCGCCCTTGATGCCGCCGCCCGCCATCCACATCGTGTAGCCATAGGCGTTGTGGTCGCGGCCATCCCCGGTGCCATGCGAGGTGCGCCCGAACTCTCCGCCCCAGACGACGAGGGTGCTGTCGAGCAGACCACGCTGTTTGAGGTCGGCGAGCAGTCCGGCTATCGGCTTATCCGTGCGGAGCGCGTTGCGATTGTGGTTGGCAACAAGGTTGCCGTGCGCGTCCCAGAAGTTGAGGAAGTCGGTGTTGCCACCGCCCGCATAGAGCTGGACGAAGCGTACGCCCTCCTCCACCAGCCGCCGCGCCAGCAGGCAGCGATAGCCGAAATCACGGGTCTCATCCCGATCCAGGCCGTACATCGCTTTGGTCGCTTCGGTCTCTTTCGAGGTGTCCACCGCTTCCGGGGCATGACTCTGCATCTTGTAGGCGAGTTCGTAACTGGCGATACGCGCTGCGAGATTGGAGTTGTCGAGGCGTGTGGCGTGATGCGTCTCGTTGAGATGGCCGAGCGAATCGAGCAGGTCGCGCTGCATCTCATTGGTCATCCCCGCCGGACGGGTCAGGTCGAGAATGGGGTCGCCCGCCGCCCGCAGCACGGTTCCCTGGTAGGCGGCGGGCATATAGCCCGACGACCAGTTTTTCGCGCCGGAGATGGGGCCGCCCGTTGTGTCCGTCATCACGACGAAGCCAGGCAGGTTCTGATTGACGCTGCCGAGACCGTAGTTGACCCACGAACCGAGGCTGGGGCTGCCGCTGAGGATTTTGCCGGTGTTCATCTGAAGCATGGCCGAGCCGTGTACCGGGGCGTCGGAGTAGAGCGAATGGATGAACGCGATGTCGTCCACGTGCTGCCCGACGTGCGGGTAGAGATCGGAGACGTACTTGCCGCTCTTGCCGTACTGCTTGAACTTCCAGCGCGGCTCCATGAGTTTCAACTGCTTCGGCACGTTGCCTTCGCGGAAACTGCGGACGGTGATAGTCTGCCCGTCGCGCCCGATCAGATGCGGCTTGTAGTCAAAGGTGTCAAGTTGGCTGGGGCCACCGTACATGAACAGGAAAATGACGCTTTTGGCCTTGGCGGGGAACATCGGGGCCTTCGGGGCGAGCGGATTGACCGGCAGGGCGGCGGCGTGGGGCGACGGCGGGGCGGCGTGTGCCTGCTCCGCAAAAAAGCCGTCGGCGGTGAGCATTCCGGTCATGGCGAGGCCAGTAAATCCGGCTCCCGCCTCCCACAGAAATTCGCGTCGTGTCTTGTTACAGATACCGTTCATGCCTGATCCCCTGGCCCTCTTCCCTGATTCGCTCACTGCGCTGAGAAGGGGAGAAAATGCGGGGATTGCGTCTTTTTTGGGAGGCGCACCGCCGCAGGAAAGTATTGATGGAAACCGGGTGGGGCGCTCGGACGGATATTTGCCGTATCGCCACTCCTGCCCGCTGCTTTTTTCTTTCATTATAACATGTGGCGGCGATTGTGTACAGGAAAATCCTGTTACGCAGACAGGCAGGCAAATAGCCGACAGGAAAGCAAAGGGCGTAAGGCGCAAAGGGTTGACACCCCTTGCTACGCGCCTGCGGCGGAGTGTCCTTCGGACACAGTGTGCTGAATGCGACCAGTGGCCCCGTTCCGATGAACGTCCCTCTCATTCGGCGGAGTGAACTCCTCCGCTGGATGACCTTCGGCCAAACGTCCTTCGGACGTACCCCCTCGCCCTCCTGTTTGTGAAGTGCGAAGGCAGAACCTGACGGCAGGAAGTCTCGTCCGAAGGACGATCCGGCGAAGCCGCGTAGCGAGGGGTGTCAACCCTTTGCGAACCACCTGACGGCCAACTCGCTGCGTTCTGCACCGGGCGAAACCCCTTTGCATTGCACCCCATTGCCTGTCCGCCTGCGTAAGATGAGTGAGTAAGGTGAGGCATTGAAAGGCTGGCGAAGATATGTATCCTCTGAGACTTGTCTACAGAGCTTATAACACAATATATCGGTTTCTAAAGACCGTTGCAGGCTAACATTTCGACGGGGAAAAGGTTGGCTGGCGCTCGGATCGTTTTGCTATTGAGACTGACTCCTCTCTGCTTTGGATGCATAATTTCTTTCCCTCGCGACACTATGAGTGAAGGGCTTCTGGAGAGGAGGGTAATGATGTCTCTGTATCGGGAAGGATGGATTCCGCGCAAAGATGCGGCAGATATGCTGGGCCTCTCGGTGGACAGTGTGGACGGGCTGGTTCAACGGGGGCTGCTGCATCAGGAGAGGCCGACAGAGCGTTTTGAGACGAGCTACGTCTCGCTATGGGAGGTGTGTCAACTGAAATTTGATCCCGAGAAGGCGGGTTGGCTGCGGCTGCCGTCGCGCCGTCGGCCCCCACGCTATCCGAAGGGCTGGACGTCCGGGCCTGGCCCGGCAGGGGAGGCTGTGCTGCGGGTGCGGGAGGCTGCGCGGCTGCTGGACTGCTGTGCGCTCGGGATTCATAACAAGGTGCGGGCGGGGAAACTGGAGGGGTATAAGGATCCAAGCCTGCGTAAAGGCGGTGGCTGTGTCGTTACAGAACGGAGTGTCCTGCGTTATCGAGACGACTGGAACCGGAGCGAGTTCCGGCGCATCGCACAGACCCGCCGTACCTCGCAGCCGGTGCGAGAACTCTGCGCGGAGGCTGCCGAACTGGGGGAAATGCCGGATTGGATGGATGCCGGGCAGGTGGCAGACTATCTCGGCATTGGTTTGTCCAGCGTCTATGGACTGCGGGCGCGGGGCAGGCTTGTGGCGAAACGTCTGCACCATGGGAAGATACACTACCTGTTTCCGCGTCTGTCCGTCGAGAGACTGCTGACCGATCCCGACTACAGAGAGCGGACGCGACACAGCAGACTTGCCAACTCCCCGGAACATCAGGAAGTGCGTCAGAGCGCCCGCATCCTCACTGACCTGGAAGCGATTACCCAGGTGATGAAGTTCGCTCCCAAAGGCGGCATCCCTGGCCCGGCAGTATGGTAGCTGTCCCTCCTGGCGACTATCGCGATCGGTGAATCAGGCTCTTGCCTTCCAGAGATATTCGCGGCGTTTGCGGCGGAGGCGGGCATCGGCGCTTCCTCCGCGCTTTTCAGTCGAGGTAGAGAAATTCGTTCAGGTTCAGGGCCATCAGGCTCAGGTAGGTCTGCGCCTGCTCCGGTTTCGCGCCGCGCTTTTGCAGTCGCTCCAGGAGAGTGACGCCTTCCGCAATCTCTTTCTCGGTCGGGACGCGCTGCATCACGAGTGCAAAGAGGCGGCGCGTAAAGGCGTGGGGTTCGGCCCCCGCTTCCCGCTTCACCCGCTCCGCAAGTATCCCGGCCTGTCGGTTCAGCAGCGGGCCGTTCATCAGGCTCAGCGCCTGCGTCGGCTGCGTGGAGGTGAAGCGGAAGGGCGTGGTACGGTCGGTCTCCGGCAGGTCAAAACTCGCGAGCAGCGGGTAGATGAGCGAGCGTTTGACATGGATATAGATGCTGCGGCGGTTCAGGTCTTCCGGCTTCATCTTGTCGGTGTACCAGTCGTTGCCGGGGCGAGACTGTGCGGCGAGAATCTCTTTCGGGATTTCCGGGTAGATGCTCGGCCCGTACAGGGTCAGGTTCAGATTGCCGCTGACCGCCAGCACGGAGTCGCGCACCTCTTCGGCGTCGAGGCGGCGCATATCGAAACGCCAGCAGAGGTCGTTGATGGGGTCTTTCGCCAGCCCTTTGGCGTCGGGTGCGGAGGACTGTTTGTAGGCATTGCTCGTCAGGATAAGACGGTGCAGTTTCTTGAAACTCCAGCCCTGCGCGATAAACTCGTTCGCCAGCCAGTCGAGAAGCTGCGGATGCGTCGGCCGTGCGCCCGTCAGTCCGAAGTCGTTGGGAGTTCGCACCAGACCGTGTCCGAAGTGGTGCTGCCAGACGCGGTTGACGATGACACGGGCGGTCAGCGGGTTGGCAGGAGAGGCCAGCCAGTTCGCGAGCGCGGTACGCCGCCCGGAGGATTTCGCGCCGGAAGGGGGTTCGGGAACGACGGCAGGCCCGCCCGCCGCGCATAGCGGGAAGCCGGGTTCCACCTTGTCGCCGGGAGTCGCCGGATTGCCGCGCTGCAGCAGGAACATCTCCGGGGCTTTCGGCCCGGCCTCCGTCACGACAAGCACCTTCTCACCCGGTACTTCCGCTTTGCCCAGTTCCGCTTTCTGCTTGAGGAGTTCGGCATGCTGTTTCACCGCCGCCTCGCCCAGCACAATCGGCAGTTCCTCTTTCAGCAGGGTCGGAAAGCCGCGTTCGTCGCAGGACTCCAGCGCGGAGAGCGGACGCCGTGTAAAATCGGGGCCGCGCCAGCCGACGCTCAACCCGAACTCGGAGTTGCCCTGATAGTAGTCGAGGCGGAAGGCGACGCGCCCGGCGGCGAGATGGACTTTGGCCTGTTTCTCCTGCCCCTGCCCGCCCGCAATGTCCTTCTCCAGTATCTTCTTGCCGTCAATCAGCAGCCGCGAACCGTCGTCGCTGTCGAGGAAAAAGGTGTAGTCGCCGTCTTTCGGGACGTTGAGCGTTCCCTCGTAGACGAAACTGAGGAACTCGTCGCGACGGCGCGGCGCGAGCGTAAGGACGCCGGGGTTCAACGTTCCGGTTGCGGCGGGAGTGAGCGCGTCGTAGTTCGGGAACGCGCCAAACATTCCCTCGTAATAGCGGTAGCGCAGGTCGGTGAGGTCGGCGGGATTGAGCAGGCGCGGGAACTGCTTACGAAACTCGTTCTCGATAGCGGCGACTTCGGCCTGCTTGGCGGCGCGTTTCGCGGTCATCTCGGCAAGGCGGCGTTCGTAGTCGCGCTTCTGCTCCGGAGTGGCGAAGCAGGTCATTTCGTCGGTGGGGCCGCCGTTTTTGAACCGGTTGATGTTGCGGAAGAAGGCAGCGAACCGGTAGTAGTCTTTTTGCGGGATGGGGTCGAGTTTGTGGTCGTGGCAGCGGGCGCAGTCGAGGGTCAGCCCCAGGAACGCCTGCCCGGTGGTGGTGACCAGATCGTCCAGGTCGTCGAACTCGGCCTGTTTGAGGTCGGCAGGCTCGTCGTCCCAGATTCCGAGGCGGTAGTAGGCGGTGGCGGTCAGGGCGTCGCCGGGAGCATCGGGCATCTCATCGCCCGCGATCTGCTCTTTGATGAAGCGGTCGTAGGGCTTGTCCTCGTTGAAGGCGCGAATCACATAGTCGCGGTATTTGGTGATGTTGGGCTTGGGATTGTCGCGCTCGTAGGAGTTGGTCTCGGCGTAGCGCACGAGGTCGAGCCAGTGCCGCCCCCATTTCTCCCCATAGTGCGGCGAGGCCAGCAGACGGTCTACCAGATGTTCGTAGGCGTTGGGAGATTTGTCGGCCTGAAAAGCGCTGACCTCTTCGGGGGTGGGCGGCAGACCGGTCAGGTCATAAGCGAGGCGGCGGATGAGCTCGCGGCGGGTGGCGGCGGGCGCGGGTTTCAGGCCCTTTGTCTCCAGCCCTTTGAGGATAAAGGCGTCTATCGGGTTTCGCACCCACGCGCTGTTCGTTTTGCTCTTCGGCACGGCGGGATGCGACAACGGCTGAAACGCCCAGTGCGTCTTGCCCTTCTCCATCAGGCTCGGGGTCGCGAGGGTCTTGCCGCCCGCAGGCCAGGCCGCGCCCTCCCTGACCCACTGCTCCAGCACGGCGATCTTCTCCGCAGACAGCGGCGGCCCTATCGGCATCCGGGCCTTGCCGCCCTCTCCCTTGATGCGCCGCACGATCTCCTGCGCCTTGTCCGGCGCGACGGCCCTATCGAGTCGCAACCCGCCTCCCGGACTCTCTTTGCCATGACACCCCACGCAGGAAGCCAGCAGCAGCGGCCGCACCTTGCTCTCAAACGCAGGCGACACTGCCGCAGAGGGAGCCGATTTCTGCCCGGTGCCGGCAGGCGGCACCGCGCTCTGCTTCTGTCCTGCCGCGCCGATCCCCAGCGCCACCACTGCCAGCGTCGCTACTCCCGCCAGTCCCGATTGGTTTTTCCGTCGCCCCAGCATACACCACTCCTCAAGCCTGTTCCAACTCTTCATTCTATCCTATCACATTTTGACACACAGACAACCACGATGTGACACCAACGGGCTGCCTGTCCCTGTTACCAGTGTCGCCGACATCCTTCAAGTCGTCCGAGAAACCATAACCGACTGGCTCAATCTCTACCAGGAAGGAGGAGTGGAGGCCCTCTGTCGCCTGGAAACCGGAGGTTCCGAGGCCTACCTGAACGCCCGAGCAGATCGCACAACTCACCGCAGAACTCGACAAAAACGGCTTTCAGACGGCCAGGCAAGTGGCCGCCTGGGTGCAGGAGCAGTTTGCGGTGACTTACTCCGAACGGGGCATGCGCGACTTGCTCAAGCGTCTAGGCTACACCCGTCAGAAAGCCCACCTGGTTCCCGCCCAAGCCGATGGGGAGGCGCAGGCGGCTTTTTTAAAAGGAGTAGGAAAAAACCAGGTCCGAGCGTTCTGCCAGCGAAATCGTTCTCTTTGCGGATGCGGTGCACTTCCTGCACCAATGTGCATCCGGGTTTGTTGTGGTCCAAGAAGGGGTGTCGTCCTTGCCTGACGGCTAACTCGGGTCGTCGTCGTTACAGCGTCCTGGGCGCTTACTCGGTCGTGGATGGCACTTACATCGGTCTGGCTACCGATGGCATGATCAACGCGCTGTCGGTGATGGAATGGATAGATCGGTTGGAAGCGTCTTTCCCCGCCGCCTCCCAGATCACGGTGTATGTGGACAATGCTCGCTACTTCCATGCCCGCCTGGTGAAGGCGCACCTGGCGAGCAAGCGGGTACGTTTTGTTTACCTGCCGCCCTATTCGCTGAACTTGAATGTGATCGAGCGGTTGTGGAAGTTCTGCAAGAAGAAGGTTTTGGGTACGTTCTATGCGACCTATGCACAATTCACGCAAGCCATCGACATCTTCTTTCAGGACTTGCCGCGTTACCAGAGCGAATTAAGTACTTTGATGAGCCTTTTTCAAAAGTCGGCTGTCGCCGTGGTTGCTTTGCCCATCAAGAATGCTACGGAGCGGGCAGAGAGTCGATTCTACTCAGAAACAGACGCCAATCTCGCCTTTTCCTGGCAACAGACCCCTCGGCAGACGTGT